>UQWD01000035.1 GCA_900544555.1 uncultured Eubacteriales bacterium | reverse complement strand
AATCTGACGCACATGTCGTCAGGTTCGGTTGAAAGCCTATGGGGGTTGCGGCTCCCACCAACCCCGTTTATTTGACAGGCTGGTAAGCGGCTAAATTTCGTTTTCGTATAAGAAACCGCTCTGTGGAATAATAGCGGAAGGTATATGAATTGGAACTTCATGATAAGAGCGGTATAATATGGTTTACCGCAGTACTGTAAAGCTGAGCGGTATTAGGTATGGCAAAACCCTAAAACAGCAAACGGCAGATATTCAGGGTTTGCCTTTACCAATAGATTCATGACGTAAAATACTGCCGTTATTAAATTTGCCGGATTAAAGCCGCTTCCTTTTGTACGGTTCGATAATAGGTTGCGCTGGAATAGCCAATAACCAGCGTTGTTACAGCTTTATCCCCATGCTTTAATCCGAGCATTTTACACAGTGTGCGGGAGTGGTTAACGGCCATTGAGAAGAAACCGCTGTACAGCACGCCTAATCCGCAAGCTTCTGCCATCAATTCCATATTTGCGGCTGCAAGCGCGCCGTTCACCTGATCCCGCGAAGCAATAATAATTGCGGCCGGGGCCTTCTTAAAGAAAAAATGATCATCGATAATCGTTCGTTTCGCGATTGGATTCACCAGCTTTATCAATGGGAGCAGCCGCCTAAACATCCGTACCGCTATTTTTTCACAGCGAGCCATCCCGTCCTTTAACACAATAAAAGATACATCTTGAGCATTTCCGCCGGTTGGGGTTAAACGGCCGGCTTCAATTATTTGTGCAATCAAATCCGGCGCGACCTGCCGCGATGTAAATTGCCGGATGCTCCTTCTTGTTTTAATTGCGTCAATCAGCAATCGAGGGTCCAGCGCCGTCGGTTTCTCAATTTCCTCCGGCGGCTCGTCAAAACCTGTCATGGAAACGGCGGCGCTTGGGCAAACCGCAACGCAATGCCCGCACATAATACATTCTTGTGTTAATACCTTTGCCTTTGTGTTTTCAAAAACAATGTTGCTTGCGGGGCAGTCCTTGCGGCATAGGCCGCACCCAACACATTTTTCAGTATCGATCTGGATAAAATGCTGATTCTTCATTGTTTCTGCCCTCTCTCTACCCAGCATAAGGAATCATTCATAATATAATGACGGCGCTGATTCTTTGATTTAGACTTGTATTCAATCGCCTGAGTTGGACAGCCGCCAATACACGCCATACAATGTGTACAGTTCCCCTTCCATATCGGCTTTCCATCCTCGATAACAATATTATTCAGTGAGCAACGAAGGGCGCATTTCCCGCAGGAAACGCAGCGATCGGATACTGAAAACCCCTTGTCATGTACGAAAAACGCGTAAAATAATGGATTGACCGGTCCGCTTTTCAGTTTATCACCAAAGGATACGTGCGGTTTGGGTAAGCTTTGACCTGCCTTAATCCGCTCCGCAATCGCTGTGATGCCGGGCTGAGCATCTTCCATAATCGTACGGCTTTGTGCTTCACTGGGCGTAGGGAAAAGAGCCAAGTAGTTTTCCGGCATGATTACTTGGTTAAGCCCGCGAAATTGAAGGCCTTTTTTTGAGCAAAGTTTTTTTGCGTAAACCGCGGCGTTACCACAACCGCCTCCGCATGTCAGTACAAAGTAGGCGTCTTGGTTGCCCTGGAAGCTCGTCTTCAAAATCCACTGTTCAACGACTGAGGGTATCCGCCAGCAATAGGTCGGAGCCACAAACACCAACGGCCGTTTCGATTGTATCTTACCTTTCTTGCCTGTTTTGAGAAATTGATTTATCGATATAATTTCGTCATCATCGATTATTTTCGCTATTTGGAACGCTACAGACTGGCTATTGCCAGTACCGCTAAAATATAAAACCATGCGATCATCTCCTTGACAAAATTTAGAACGATCTATATGATACATATTGTATCATATAGGGTCCTGATGTCAATTGGCTAACCTGAGACAAAATGGGGAGAATTGTATCATGGACAAGAGAAAACAAGCCAGTGAAAAGGTAAAAGATCGCTTGCTTTCCGCCTTGATTGAGTTTGCGGGAGAAAAAGACTGGTCAAAGGTAACGGCAACTGAACTGATAAAAAAAGCAGGAGTCGCACGGGCGTCCTTCTATCGAAACTTTAAGTCTGTGGAAGAGATCATGAACTATGGGCTTCATCGAATGTCTTTACGCTACCATGAGGGGAAAACATACCAAGACGAGGATTTTCACAGCAGAGAGATGATGCTGTATAAATTTCGGTTCTACCAGGAAAACGCCAAACTCGTTTTGGCCTTTCATCATGCCTGGGCGGCGGTTACGCTGTTGGATGTCATCACCGATTGTGAGATTAACGCGCTCGGCGATATGCCTTTTAACTCCATATCAAAATACGAGCTCTACTATTTTTCAGGCGCGTTTTATAACATGATGATCTGCTGGCTGGAGGGCGGCATGAAAGAAGATCCCGAGGATATGACCGATGAGTTTCTACGCATTGCAAACAATAATTGTTAAGCGCTAAAAATCGATTGCTCAATCAATTTTAAGCATATAAAAACTTATGATCTTTTATTTTTAGGAGTATGTATTTCATTCTGTATATTATTCGCATATTACTTCCCCGTGTACGCTCACTCTTCCGCCATCAGGACATTTTGCATTAAATTTCTTAGCGCGACTATTGTCGTAATCCAACTCCGCTCCATTGTGTAAGGCATATACGAGCGGATATATCGTATTCCATAGCTCGTGGCATATCGGAGGACATAAATCTTCAATTATAAACTCATCTACCTGTCTGCAATATGCGCCCCTTCAATTGCTTTGTGTAATTGTTAGTTTTATTTTTGCCATTTTTTCACCTCTGCTAAACTACAAAACATCTCATTCGCCTTAACCGCCCAGCCGCCTTAGTAAGAGGTTAAAGCTGTTACAAACCCGACGCGTTTTTATCATTGTGCGTAGAAGCCAAAGCGGTTATCCGCTTTCGTCAGTGTGTCGAAAAAGTGGCTTCGTCACGTTTTTCGAGTTAACACGGAGCGCTTGCACATTGGCGCGGTCAGCGCCCCGT
>UQWD01000034.1 GCA_900544555.1 uncultured Eubacteriales bacterium | reverse complement strand
TTCGGGAGGGCTGTAAAATAGTAATGAAACGGCGTGGCGCATAGCTATGCCGTTTTTTGCTTTTTCCTTGTTTCGCTACTCTGCCACAGTGGGCTAAAAGTCCCTATATGGATTAACAGACCACACAGGTATAGCGAGTTTATTGTCGAGTACAAGCGGTATTCCGGCTAAAAAACTGACCTTGTGTGCAAGATGCTTACGGAAGCATCTTGCAAAAGGCCGGTAAACGCGGGCATGGTATCATGTGCTATGCGCTGGTAAGGTTTATCTTTATTCAGCACTGTAATCATTCCCCAAATTGTTTTTCGCTCCTCATCATACCATTGAGTTCTGCATAAAGCCTTCGTTTGTTGATTCCCGTCGGCACTATCGTAATGCTGTCGTCAGTTGTAATGCGTTATCGAAGCTGAAACGCCGCGGTTTCTCAATACTCTTGTCGTTTGGGTGTGTGGCGATGGTGCAATGTACCGTTGTCGTTGAGCGCAAAAATTTATTCTCTAAACCTATTGACTATCCCCTTGGGGGTTGGTTTATCCTAATCTTGGAGGTGATAAACATGCTAATACATGAGGCTTGCAGAGAGTGCCGTTTAACAAAAAAGGCCGTTGAATACTACACTGAACAGGGGTTAATATCCCCGTCCATTTTAGAGAATGGATACCGTTATTTTTCTGAAAGTGATATTGAGCGCATGAAGAAAATCGCCGTACTTCGCTGGCTGGGGCTTTCTGTTTCCGATATTCAAAGAGTATTGGATAGTCAAGACGGCGGAGTGTTAAGCAGGATTTCCTATGAAAAGGATATGGAGCTTTCTCAGTTGCGTGAGAAACAAGCCTTGATAGAAAAACTTTCGCAAGATAATGATTGGGAAAATGCCCTTGTGCAGCTGGAATCTATCGAGAAGAAACAATCAATTTTGCGTAGGCTATTAAATTTATTCCCCGGCTACTATGGCAAATATATCAGCTTGCATTTTGCTTCATACCTCAATGGCCCAATCACAACAGCACAACAGCAAGAAGCCTTTGAAACGATTATTGCCTATTTGGATGGGGTTAATCTCGTCATCCCAGATGAGCTGAAGGATTTTCTTGATGAAGCAGCAAAAAACATCAGCAAAATAAATATTTCTGAAATGTCTAAAAACCTTTCCGAAGCCGTCAGAAATCCAGAGCAGTATTTAGCAGACAGAAAGGAAACGTTTGAGTTGTATTTGGCGTACAAGAAATCCGACGAATATAAGCAATCGCCAGAATACAAGTTAAAAGAAATTTTGACACAGTTCCAGACCGAAAGCGGGTACAACGATATTTTCATCCCTGCCATGAAAAGATTAAGCGATACTTATAAAAAATACCATAATGATTTGATGAAAGCCAATGAGATTTTCATGAAAAAATATGGTCATATATTGAACGAATAGCAGATGTTCTCGGCGTACCAATCCTGTTCCACGCTGACTGCTGCGCAATGGCACTTCAAAAATCCGAATAGGTAAGGGCTTGAGAGTCGTCGCGCACCATGCTGCTCCGAGATGCAGCGTACATTGGGAGGGGCGAAGATAGCCAATACGAATGAGTTTTTTCAAACGCTGCTGATATAAATGCGTAAAGGTTTCATGCTATTCATCATGCCGTTTGTACCGTTGATGGCCGGAGCCGTATTTCGCTTTGTAGTACCAGCCCTGGAACAGCGGTAGTGCCGGTATTCCGCCGTACCTAGCATTATTGCGCCTTACTATCAATTATCTCTGCTCTGCTTATCCTTTTGACGCCCACACCAACAAGCTTTTGTCGCCGCCTTGATTATGCTGGAAGAATCCGATGATGGGATTATCCGCTATTTGCCGGTGACATACCTTGGCAAAATCGGCTTTTTGGCTTCCCGTCTCGGTATCGCAACAGTATTGACTATTCCGCTAAATATGCTGGGCTGGCGCCGGTGCTGTTCCACATAACAGGCCTTCAAATGTCGGATGCCTTTTTTCTGAGTATAGTGGGTGCTGTTCAGGGTTGTGCGGTTGCACTCATGATTGTGGTTTTATCCTCCAACAATGTGGAGGGAACGGCAACCGGAAAACTGACGTCGCTTCTGACAATAGGGCTGGAGGTTCCCTAATTCATATCGGGACCGTACAATATGTTTGCGGTGCGCCTAAATATAAGATAGAGTGATTTATCGTAGAGAAAAGCTTGTTTTATATTGATAGTTTCTATATTCATACAAGCAGCGCGTGTATTTGTACTGGCAAAAAGTTTATGAGGAAGAGACAGTAGATTGTTTTTGAATGGCGTGAAAATGCCGTGTCATAATTGCTTTGTTATCAATATGAATTATATAGATACTAAACTGCGAAGCAATTTCATCCATATACGTATCCTTATCGTTTCTCCGCTTGATTCCAAATGGTTATCTTAAAGCCTGGAAATCCGTTTTTCGCAGGTTTACGCCGAGAATCAGCAGACGTCAGGCTCACGTGATTGCCGCATAATTATTATCCGCAAATGAGAATAACCCTGAATTAAAAGAGGGTATTATCGTACGTATACGCTTATGCAGTGCTTTCAGAAAAATTTAAGACATTTTGTGGCGCGTTTTTTTACCGTCCTGTATAAACATTATCGGTTCTTCCCCCTCTAGGGATTCGTTTGAGGAGCCACGAGCCAAGCCCATAGAGGTTTCCAACACAAGCCTCCTCCGCGGACTGCAAAAAGCTGAAATAACAGGCTTTTTAAGCAATGGATCAAAACAGCTTGCACATCGGTTTACTGCCAATCTCAATACATCATTTATCATACAGTATTCATATTGTCGTTTTATAACATCAAAATAACATATAAACCTGTTGCGCGTCAAGGTATCTTTGTATAACACGTAATTACGTTATTTCTAATTGGAGGAGAGCTTAATGGCAAACGATACAATATATCTTAAACAAAAGTTCAGAGGCGATAATGAATATAAAATATTCTCAATCCGAATTCCGTTATCCTTAGTGACTCGCCTGGATGAAATCGCATTAGATACGGGCTGGAGCAGAAATGCTCTTATATTACAGTTCATTGAATATGGATTAGATAAATATGATATTGCAAGCGATGATACGACCCGCGATAAAATCTATTTCTCACAACGAACAAGGGGCGAGGATGAACACAGTGTTTTTTCCGTTCGAATTCCAGCTTCCTTCGTAGAGCGCCTGGATAAAATCACGCTCGCCACAGGGAAAAGCAGGAACGCGATTATTGCTCAATTCATACAAAACGGGTTAAGCAAATACGAAATACAATATATTGAATAAAGAAAGAAACTCATTAAATAGACGGATAGAAGATAACCACGCCGTCCTCGTACGTAACGCAGACATAGATAAGCCTGTAAGCGGGTTGGTACGCTTTTGATACAATAGAATGATAATATTACCCAAACGCCATTAAGAAAAGAGGAGTATACCGGCACGATTATTGCTCCCCAAACGAGGGGGAATGAAAGCCGGCTTGCGCGCGCATTAAGGAAAGGATTGCGCATAAACGCCAATATGGTACACTATATTTACGGCGAACGCCGCGATACTGCGTTAGGCTATATTTACACGGCTCCGGAGGTTATTTAATGAAAAATTTTATGTGGCATATCCCTACGAAATTTGTTTTCGGGCGCGGCGCTCAGCTTGAGGCGGGCAGATTATGCGCGGCTTACGGTAAAAAGGTTTTAATCCATTACGGCGGAGGGAGCGCGGAACGTTCGGGCTTGCTCGGCCTTATACGCCAAACGCTCGAGGATGAGGGCTTATCTTATGTGGAACTCGGCGGCGCCGCGCCTAACCCTCGCCTGTCGCTTGTATACGAGGGGATTGAGCTTGCCAGGCGCGAAAGGGTGGACGTGGTGCTGGCCGTAGGCGGGGGCAGCGCGATGGATTCCGCCAAGGCCATCGCGCTCGGTATGCCTTATGACGGAGACGTATGGGATTTTTATTGCGCAAAGGCCGTACCTTGTGCTATAACGCCTATGGGCGTGGTGGTAACGCTCCCCGCGTCGGGAAGCGAAAGCTCAAACAGCAGCGTTATCACCAACGACGACGGCATGTATAAGCGGGGTGTCAATACCGAGCTTCAAAGGCCGCTTTTCGCCATGCTGAACCCCGAATTAACCTATACGCTCCCCGCATATCAAACCGCGTGTGGGGCGGTTGATATGATGGCGCATATCATGGAGCGTTATTTTACCAACGAGCCAGACGTGGAGCTGACCGACCGCCTCTGCGAAGCCGCCCTTCAAACAATAATCCATAACGCTCCCGTGGCCATAGCCCGTCCGGACGATTACGCGAGCCGCGCAGAACTGATGTGGGCCGGGAACATCGCGCATAACGATACCCTAGGCGTCGGCCGCGTGGGCGACTGGGCGTCGCATAAAATTGAGCACGAGCTCAGCGCATTGTACGACGTTGCGCACGGCGCGGGGCTCGCCGTTATTTTTCCCGCGTGGATGCGGTACGTTTACCGGCACGATCTTGAAAGGTTCAGGCGCTTTGCCGTGCATGTATGGGGCTGCCCGGACACCGGCGCGAGCGGGGAGCTGGCGCTGATGGGTATCAGACGGACGGTTGATTTTTTCCGCTCGATAGGCATGCCCGTGAGCTTACGAGAGTTGGGCGCGCGCGAAGCGGATATCCCGGCGATGGCGAAAAAGGTTGCGCGCAACCCGGATAATACCGTCGGCCAGTTTGTAAAGTTCGATACGCCGCAGATAGAAGAGATATACCGGCTCGCGTTATGATTTTGCCTGATAAGCGGATTATCCGCACGGCATGGTGTTGATTGATGATTGAACAGCTTTTTCACGCGTTAAGCGCCGTACTGGTGGTTATGCTTTTGTCCGGCGTCGGTTTTTTTCTGGGTAAAAAAGGCTGGCTGACGGCGGATTCCAAGCCCTTTATCAGCAAGCTGATTATAAACTTGGGCATGCCCGCGCTTTGCGTGAACAACGTGTTCACGTATTTCAGCCGCGATATGCTCGCGTCCTCAGGCTTCCTTCTGGCCGTATGCCTCTTAGCCATGCTTTTAACGCTGGGCGCTTCTATACTGCTGGCGCGAATAATGCGCGTCGATAAAAAGCGGCGGGGCGTGTTCGCGGTGATGTGCGGGCTTGCCAACACGGTCTTTGTCGGCCTGCCGATGTGTACGGAGCTGTTCGGGCCGGAGGCCGTACACTACGTCATGCTGGCGTACCTATGCAATACCACGTTGTTCTGGACGGTCGGGGCGCTCATCATCAAACGCTCGGGTTCAAGCCAAAACGGGCGTATGGGCCCGGTATCGGTATTAAAGCGCATGGCGACGCCGCCGCTCATCGCGATTATACTGAGCATAATCGCGCTGCTCATCGGGCTCAGGCCGCCCGAGCCGGTTATCAGCCTGTGCTCATACCTGAGCGGGCTCGTTACCCCGCTCGGGCTCATATACGTGGGCTTTGTCATCAGCGAAACCGGGCTCAGAGGCATGCGGATGTCCGGGCAGATGGCCGCGGTAATGGCCATGCGGTTCTTATTCGCGCCCGCGGCTATGCTCCTTATATGCGGGGCGGCGGGCATATCCGGCCTCCCTCGTGACGTGTTCGTGATTGAATCGGCGATGCCCGTGATGACGCAGGCCGTCGTGCTCGCCGCGGACGCGGGAGCGGACGAGCGGTTCGCGGCCTCCGGCATCACCATCACCACGCTGGCCTGCTTTGCCGCGGTGCCGCTGCTGACGCTGATATTGGCTTAACGGGGCTGGGTTCGGAACAGGCTTAACGAAAACCGCGCGTTTCGGCCGGGTTGTTACAGTAACCCATCAATCATTAAGGCGCGTTCTATCACGATGATTACGATATATTTATTCTGAAACCCGCATCCATATCCGCTGTGCAAACGGCCAACAATTGACGTGCGTGCCAGCCCCCGGGGTATGAGATGCGCGGAGCGTATCCTAAGCCGTGTTTTCTTGCACTTCCACTTCTATGCACATTAAAACAGTCCCGTAACAAAACACCCGTGCGGCGGGATATATGGATAGTGATTAATTACCTTGCTCTTACTTTGTTTCCAGACTTTACAAGCTGAGTAACTAGCATTATAATAAAAGCACAGAATAGCCACTATTCTGTTTATATGATGGTTTTACATAAGAAACAAATCGTAGTATCCATAAGCAAAAGGGGGATACAATGTCAAAGAAGGGTATATTCAAAAAAACGGCGGCGTTTATTTTGTGCGCAGCGACGTTCGCCGCGTTTTCCGGCGCCGCAGCGCAATCCGCGCGGATTGAAAACGTTAAGGAGGGCGAAGCGGTTTTTTCGCAATGGATGCGCATTGAGGCGGGCGATGAACAATATCAGGTCGGCTACCGGCAGGACGCGATATCGTCGGGCGGCCCGGAGGATTTTCTGTTCACGCCCGAAGGGGAGCTTTGTATTATGGATGCGGTGAACCGCCGCATCATGTTTTTTGAGGGGGGCGCGTGGGTTCGGAACCTTAGCTTGGAGTTCGTCAACCACCCCGATCTGTTCTGTTATTATGGCGGGAGCTTTTATGTATTGGACGCGTATTCCGACAGGCTCTTCGAGGTAAACGCCCAAACCGGCAAATACGCGGCCATCGCCACGCCGGAGGAGCTGCCGTCGATTTGCGTATTCGATGTATTCGCGGATGAAAGCGGCGCTTACGTTCATTTCAATGACAACAGCGTGTACGCGGTGGAGGGTTCTAAGCTGGTTAAAAGCCCTATGATTTACTCCACCTCGGTCAGCGGCGGAACGGCGCGCGTTGATATTGGCGAACGGAGCTGGCGTATTGACGCGCCAAATTGCAGCATATCCCTTGTTCACGCGGATGATAAGGGGAACATTTACCTAATGATGAGCGAGGGCACGGATGATTACAGCACCCTTCTGGTCGAAACAACGCTGCGCAAATACGATAAAGACGGCCGCTTAGTAGGGAGCGCGATCCTGCCGTTTGAGGATTGGTTCTGCATGCCCTCGCGCACCTTCCGCGTTGACGGGGACGGGCGGATACAGATGATAATCTGCGAAAACGGGTTCGTGGGTATGTATACCTTAACGCTCGGAACCAGTATGGAGACCAACATGCCGGAATTAACACGGCGCGCCCGTGAGATGGACGAGGAGAGCCGTAACAGGCAGACCAAGGGAACGCAGTACAGCATCAGCCTCACCCGGGATCAGGTGCGCAAACGCGCGGCGGATATGGTAAGCCTGACATGGACGCTTCAGGCGGGGAATAAGGAGCCACCTAGCGGAACCAAATTACCGGATTATATAAAAAATGCGTCCCCAGGTACACGCATGACGGGCATCCCATACTGCTGGGGCGGGTTCAACGGGCTGACTGCCGTTGGATCAAAAAAGCGATTTTTGGATATAATTAGGGAGCCTTATCAAGGGCACCTTTACTCTGCTGGAAATATCCTTGGCAGTGGAAATTACAAAAGCGGTACTGCGGGTTTGGACTGCTCCGGCTTTGTCAGCTACGCGTACGGGCTGAGTAAAAAGTGGGGTACAGGCGGCCTGCTTTCGGATTTAGGGCATAATATATCCCATTCCCAGCTCCAGCCCATGGATATGCTGGTGAAGGAAGGCCACGTTATGCTGTTTATCGGCAAATCCGGCGCAAAATATGACGTATATGAAGCGACGACGGACGACATAGATAAAACCGTCCGACGCTTGATTGAAAAGAAAGACTACGATAAGTATAAAGCAAAAACGCCGTGGCACCGCTATGTCAGTTCTTATACACACGACGCGGTAAACCATTGGCGTAAATGCATAGACGGCTGTATTTCAGTTACGTCAAAGGGGGTTCATAAATGGAGCAGTCCTTCCGCAAGCGGAAGATACTTCTGTACGGTATGCAATCGCTTATCGCTTGTCCCGCCGCCCGTGATCAGCCGTATTGCGCGTTTAAACACGCCGGTTTAATATGAAGGGAGAAAAACTATGAAAAACAACCGTTTTGTTCGTATCGTAACAGCCTGCGCGCTGCTCGCCGCGATGATGCTTTTCATGAGCTGTGCGCCGGGTATCGGTGGAAACACCACCCCCGGCGCGCCTACCCCCGCGACTGGGCAGCCGACGCCAAAGCCTCATAATACCCCCGCGCCTACGGCCGCACCGGAATTGACGCCCGCTCCTACGCCGGATTACTATTGGTATCTCGATCTTTATCATATTGAGGATTCGTTCCCCGAAGACATTGAGCTTGCCAATATCAAGCCCGTGCTCACCATACCGCTCGGGGACGGCGAACAGGAAATTGGTTATAGGCTGGATGGAGACTATATCAAGACAGCTTCTGCGTTTTATATGAGCCCGGACGGGCGCACGTTGATTATCTATGACAGGGCAAACAAAAAATTCCTTTGGTTTGAACATGGGAAATGGATCCGAAATATCCCATTTCAGGTGCGCCCGGAGGATTTGACAGATGATCCTGAAGCGGAAGGCAAAGCACTCGGAATCGTCTGCTTTGCATTATATCATGATAAGCTCTATATGACGCTAAGTAATGAACAGTATTTCTCCCATTTCATAAGCATCAATTTTGAGGGCAAGCTGGCTGAAACCTATGATTATTACGACGTTGAACATAATTACCACGATCGGATGTATCTGGATAGGGACGGCAGGCTGCGTTATAGCTGTGGCGGTCGTCCCGAATTTCACGACTATGTTTTCTCCGAGGATGGCTCCTATTATACCCGCACATTGCCAGCGTTCAGCCGGTATACCAGGGAGTACGGCGATTATATGCCTGATTCGGATATTGATACCATAATTGAGTTCCATGATGATAAACTTGGGCATCAGTGGGCAATTTCATCTGATGAGATAGGTGGCTATATGTTTATAGAGAGTAGCTTCTATGTGGATAATAATCTCAATCTTTACGGCAGACTTTACGGAGATTCGGGGGATACACAGGCCATTGTAAAGCTTGATAAAAACGGCAAGCTCATTGGCGCGCGCTGTCTATATGAGTATAAAAAGGAGGATGGGTTCGTCGATTATGCCGGGGATCTAATCGTAACCGAAGACGGTAGGGCGTATATGCTCGCCGTGTTTATGGATCGCGTGGAGCTTCAGGAAATTCTCT
>UQWD01000033.1 GCA_900544555.1 uncultured Eubacteriales bacterium | reverse complement strand
GGAATAGCTCATTCGGTAGAGCGCCGCCTTGCCAAGGCGGAGGTGGCGGGTTCGAGCCCCGTTTCCCGCTCCACACGGCGCCATAGCCAAGCGGTAAGGCAGAGGTCTGCAAAACCTTCATCCCCAGTTCGATTCTGGGTGGCGCCTCCACAAGATTCGGGCAGCTTTGGATAAGAAATCCTTTATCCAATAGGCCCTTTTTTTATGCCTGAACTTCGGCGCTTTAGTTTGTCGGAACTTACCGTCTATCGAATATAAAACCAAATGTTTCCCGCTTGTCAGGGAAAATGGGCTGAGTGAACCTTACCTAACAATATTCAGCGTACAAAACATCCATATTGAAGTATCCCGATTAAAATAACTGGGGCTCCGTTTTGCGAAAAATACCGAAACACCCGGCATCCACAAGCTTGTTGATTGAAGACTTCCCTACGGTTAACGCGTTTTATCTTATTTATGCTTATGGGCGGCCGGCCCGCATTCATTGATTTAATATCCGCTGCATGCTATACTTGTTTTAGTCCAAAAGGGGGTTTTACCGTAACATGAAAGGTTTTTCAGTATTAATCAGACGTATAGCTCTGTTTGCTGTGGTCATAATGATGTGCGCTGTTACATTGCCCGGCTGCGGGCCTGCCAATAGCGAAATAAAGCCGACGCCGGAGCAGCAGAACGGACCGTCTACCGACGCTAAGAAAAAATACGTTGGCGGTCAAACGAAATATGAAATTGATGATAAGAGCGTACCTGCCGTTAACGCTGCGAACGATTTCGCGTTTTTGCTTAACGCTGAGCTTATAAGACAAGGGGAAGGCAGCTATATCGCCTCGCCATATGCCGTGTTCTCCGCCGTACGCGCGATTATCGCCGGGGCGGACGAGCTTACGCGGGGGGAAATCCTCAAAAGCTTAAAATTTGAAAGTGAAGAGGACGCTGAATACGGATATTTTAACGTCCTTAACAGCTTAATTAACAGTATAAAGCTCTCAAAGAAATCCGGCTCCATACAGATGGCGAACGCCCTTGTTTTGGGTTCTGAAGAAGCGTTGGCGGCGATCTGACGGAGAAATACCATATGGATATTATTAACGCAGCCGCCGCCGTATCAGGTACGGACGCTATCAATAAATGGGTAAACAAAAAAACGGACGGTTACGTGCCATCTTTAATTGACGAATGGGATCCCAGCGCCAGCCTGCTTCTTGCGTCCAGCGCCTATTTCTCAGACCAATGGAAAACGCCGTTTGATCCGAGTTTGGTCGAGAAAAAGGCGTTTCATGGAACGAGCGGCGACAAGGAGATGGAATTCATGGTCCGCTCAAGCACAAGTTTGCCGTACTATGAGGATGGGGAGCTTCAGGCGTTATGCCTGGATTATTTAACCGGAGGCAGGTTGATGCTAATGCTTCCCAAAGACGGCGACGTAACAAAAATGATGTCCGGTATGAACGCTACGCGCTTTGCCGATATAACCTCCAACCTTAAGAACGGTGCGTTTAAAATGCATATCCCCTCCTTTAAGCTTAACACCAAGACGAGCCTTGCGGATACGTTGCGCGCGTTGGGAATGGACTCGCTTTTTGATAAAGAGGCGCTCACCAATACCCTGCTTGGTCAAAAAACCGCCCTGAGCGGCGCTCTGCACGCAGCCTCGTTGGAGGTTGGCGTTACCGGTTCTGCATTAAACAGCGTGTCCGCCGACCGAGAAAGCTCTTCCAAAATTGACAAAGGGGGAAAAGATCTATATTTCGATAAACCTTTTGCGCTGGTGCTTTACGCGCCAACCCCGGGCGGCGGCCAAATCCTCTTCACAGGCGTTTTTGACGGCGTTCAATAAATGTTTTTACTCGATTGGTCATAAACTATTGTGAAAAATGATCGGAACTGAAACGAATACGGTTATGCATACTTAGAAGGCTTTTACGCTAAAAACTATAAACCATGTATGCATAACTGCTATTTTTTAGTCACATTCTGTAAAATTGGTGCTCCACTATTACTCAAAAAAGCGTTTATAAAAAAAAGCGAAAAAAAAGAAATACCATACTATGTAAGAGCGAAAGCACTCGTTACTTCCGCTCTCTTTCTGCCGCATAAGCAGCGGCAGACATACTTGTCAACGGCGGGCGAAACCCGTTTATGTCGACCATTGGCAAGGAGGCTGGCTATGCTATTCCGAGGAAATGAGTACAAATAAGATAGGAAACCGCATACTTGAGTGATATAATTTTAACCAGACATTTAAGTTGCGAAGGAGATGACCCTGTGAAAAATTTGAGTGAAAAAGCTGAAAAAATAATGACTGAACGTTTTGGAAAAGATACCATTATTGCATTGGCAACAGTAGAAAACGAAGTGCCTTATGTGCGATACGTAAATGCCTATTATGAGAATGGTGCATTTTATATTATTACACATGCACTTTCAAATAAAATGAAACATATGGAGAACAATACTACTATTGGAATAGCTGCCGAGTGGTTTACAGCACATGGAAGAGGTATCAATTTAGGTTATTTTGGGAGAGAAGAAAATCACATGATTGCCGAGAAGTTGAAAAGTGTATTTTCTGAATGGATAGATAATGGACATAATAATTTCGATGATGAGAATACAATAATCATATGTGTGAAATTAACAGATGGACTGTTACTTTCACATGGAACAAGGTACGAGATTTAGACAATGCATTTTACGGAAAGGATACCCTCTTTCTATGCTTGCTACGGAATTTTTACACCCATCATTGTACTGTGATTGTTTGTAACATTTCATTGGATGCGGCGGTATTTCCTTTACTTTTTCACTTGCCCACGCTTTGTATGGAAATGTTTTGGAATAAGGAATGGATGGTATTCCCCTCATAAAAATGTTACGCGGTACTGAGCTTTTTTCGAGGAAATGCCTTGCCCTATGAGTTTTAGTGCCTGTAAAGCCTTTGTTTGCAAGGTCTATTGAACCCTGTTGCGTAGCATAATAGCGTAAATCCAGCATGGTTCTATTCTGTCCTTGTAGGCGTCGTAACGTCGCCCTATGCTTATGTGTTTGTTCTTAATTGTGGTGCTGAAATGGTGCCCGACTTTTCAATATAACCTTATATAGAGATATAAACAATAAACAGAAATTTGCGGAAAGCCCTTGATTTAAGACACTTCGAGCGTGTTCTATAAACACTTACAAAGGCTTATAAGACCATTTTGCCTAAATAATCAATAAAAAATCCAATTAATTTTCGGAATGAGAAAAAACACGATTTCTATCCAAAAATACGGCAACTCATCGCCTATCAATTCAATCCTTTATGATAAACGCATGCGCATATCTTTGGGGCGCGTTAGATTTTGCCTGATATCCAGTATTGAACAATGGCCGCAAACTCACGCATATAATCGTTTAAATACAGGTACCACAGGCTGGGCGCGCCCAACCCCTGCGCCTCAACGCCTTCCGCCCGCGCGACAAGCCCAGCGCGCAAAACATGGAATCCACTTGTAACGAACACGATATGCGGATCGCCAGGATATATATCCTCTATAATTCCCCGGGAAAAGCGAAAGTTTTCGACCGTACTGGTAGAAGCATCCTCCATTATAATCCTTTCTTCCGCAACCCCGCGGCGAAGCAGATAACGCTGCATCGCAAGCGCCTCCGAGATATCCTCTCCGCTCCCCTGCCCGCCCGAAACAATAACCGTTGTTTTAGGGTTGGCCTCCAGATATTCCACCGCCGTATTAAGCCGAGCTGCAAGCGACAGCGTAAGCTGCTCGCCATGTATCCCCGCCCCCAGCACAATCATAACGTCCGCGTTCTCATCCGGCTTGGCGTTTCCATAGTAAATAAGTATAGATGTGCAGATAAAGAAACATATGAAGAACAGCCCGTATACGGACACCATCAGCCATTTAATCCATTTACCCAGCGTATAGCCTGACATCCAGCCTGTAATAGGGCCGTAGAATATTCCGAGAATCAGTAGGGGAAAGCCAATGATAAGCGGCATGATTACGCCGAGGTTCATGTTGCTCAGGCCGGCGGCAAAAAACGTATCTAAAATTAAAAAAAGCCCAAATACGATTAAAAATATCCTAAACCATACGTGCATAACATCCCCCTTTTTCGGCAGCCAGTTAAGCCATTTTAGCCGCCTTCAATATAGGTTATTATAGCATACGGATGTTTTTCGTATGTGAACGTTTTATCTTCTTAAGGTGAAAAATTACCCTTTGGAAGCTATTCCTATCAGCTCAACTAATATCTGCAATACGCCGGGGAGGTTCAAAAACTTGCGTATTGGCTTCGCCTGATGCCTGGGCGGATGTTTGAGAAATCGGTTTTACATATTTATCAGCGGCAAATTTATGTTCGGTAAAACCAGCCGTTTAATGATTTGTGTCATAACGCTCACTTCAAATTATGGCGGCCGCCGGTCTGTTCTCCACCCTATTTTTAACTGAACGGCCCAAAGCCGCCTTTAGCCCGCTTAATACGCCGTAATAAAGTCAAGCGCATGGGGATCTCCTTATCCTCACTTTCAGTTAAATGTGACATCAATCTTTCTAATTGTTATATATGGCCGGTATATAGCGCTTACAGAAGACGAATTGAAGAATCTGTATATCTACTGCGTGTTGCAAAATCATTCTATGGGGAATATAATACTGCTGCTAGTATAAAACAAAGAGGTGTTAACGTTAATGAATAGCATTATGGAACAGGCTGAAGCGGCCATGCTGGAGCTTCTTGATTCTGCCTCCGCCCTGCGGGAAAAGGATATTGTCGTTATTGGATGCTCCACAAGCGAGGTAATGGGGCGCTGCATAGGCACTTATTCCAATTCGGATGCGGCCAGCGCGATTATAGACGCTGTGTTTCCCTTGATACGGGAACGCGGGCTTTATTTGGCGATCCAATGCTGCGAGCATTTAAACAGGGCGCTTGTTGTCGAACGGGAGTGTATGAATAAATACGGCCTCACTCAGGTGTGGGTACGCCCGCACCCGCATGCGGGCGGCGCGTTTGCCTCTCTCGCGCTCGAACTTCTGAGCGACCCGGTAATCGTAGAGGACCTGAAAGGGCAGGCGTGCGCCGGAATTGATATTGGCGGAACCTTTATCGGTATGCATATGCGGCCGGTCGTCGTACCCATACACGCTAAAAACCGCCGGATCGGCGAAGCTAACGTAACCATGGCGCGAACACGGCCTAAATATATCGGCGGGCCGCGCGCGCAATATGATGAGATGCCCAGCCATTGAGCCTTTTGAGCGCTTAGCAATTTCGGTCTTTACAAGCGCCTTAATCGCATGAGCTCATGAATAACTCGCGCCGCGGCTTTCGCGTATGGCAATTTTTAAACGATTACTACCTTTTCCGCCAAAATATGTAGTTGCGTTTTCAAATTTATCGGCGTATAATAATCCCGTAGACCGAGTTTCGGGTCTGTGGTTGAAAATCGATGCCAGTCGCAGGCGAAACGATCCACATAAGTCGGTTAATCGGCCGATGAGCATGGTGCGGCTTAGAAGTAAGTCCGACCGGGAATATTTGCGATAATGGTTATGCAGCATATCACGTCTTGGTTATCAAGGTAGCGTCATGTAGCCCAATCCATTGCGAACATAAGTCCCGAGAGAAGCGGTAGTGGGAGGCATTTTGCTCGGTAGCGAAACTTCCAGTCGGCGGGTGTGGGGGCAAAAACCAGGTCAGCCGAGGCGCGGAATACAAAATATTTATTTACAAGGGGATTCAACACATGTTCCAGGAAAAAGTATTGGTATGCAAGGATTGCGGCGCGGAGTTTGTATTTACGGCAGGCGAGCAGGAGTTCTACGCGGATAAAGGCTTCCAGAATGAGCCTACCCGCTGCAGAGCGTGCAGAAGCAACCGTAAAACACAGCGCGGAGGCGAGCGCGAAATGTACGACGCCGTTTGCGCTCAGTGCGGCGCAAGCACGAAGATTCCTTTTATACCCAAGAACGACAAGCCTATTTACTGCAACGCTTGCTACCAGGCTCGCAGGAGCTTCTAATCCCCTTTACTCCGCAAGATGCGGAAATTGGTGAATTAGATCTAGGATGAACCGCCATCGACGGGCGAAGCGAAAACATGAAAACGGCGCGGCTTACAGCTGCGCCGTTTTTTACGCTTAAATCAACTCTTAAAACCGCTGTTTAAATATATTTTAGATACTTTAGCCTCCTGTACATTTGCGATATGGAGCTCCGTCCAACCCCATCGAATGATGACAGAATATGTAAGATGACACACAACGCCTATCGACGTCACCAGCGCGCCGGGGAACTCATATAGGACTTGCAGGCAGAGGGATAATCTACAAGTATAACCTCCCTTACCCCCTACCGTCATTCTCCTTTACTATACGAAACTCGGTGATTACAACATTACCAACCAAGTACAGCATTAGCTTGCCCCTTTTTCTCAGCAGGTTAAGCCTTAAATGCCTGTCAAACGGAGGTCTAGGAAAAACCAAACTGACAAGATTAGATCGATGTGGTAAAATGGATACAAATATAAGAGGAAGTATTCTTTACATGAAAAGGCGCGGCAAATTCATACTATCTACACGGCAAGCAGCAGCTTGTTTTTCTGTTCATTTAACAGAAATATTTCGTAATGGTTTCTTGACTTTGACGTCGCGTCAACCTTTATACTACCCTTAAAGGAGAAAATACTTAAAGGAGAAAATACTCATGGAACTGCAAACCATCAGTCAGGTATCAAATTTGTTCTCTATCTCAACCCGCACACTCAGGTATTATGAGCAAATCGGGTTGATAACCCCAGCGAAACAAGAAAATTCCGCATACCGCGCATATGATAACGAGGCCGTCATGCGTCTGCGTCAGATTATCGTTCTTCGCAAACTGCGGATACCGCTCAAACAGATTGCCGAGGTTCTGCAAAGCGCGAACGCGCGCGTTGCAATTGAAGCCTTCGAGCGGAGCCTTGCCGACATTGAGGACGAAATTACCGCGCTGTCCACAATTCGCAGCGTCACCAAAGCTTTTATCGATAAGCTCAACCTCATGGGCGCGAAGTTTGCGCTGCCGGACGACGAAAGCTTAATGGAAGTTGTAGATTCACTAACTGTCACAAAAGTTCATTTCAAGGAGGAAAAGTCAATGGAACAACTTAACCAGGCAAGTAATAAATTAAGTAAACTTGAGGACAAAGATGTGCGGATAGTTTACCTTCCGCCCATGACCGTGGCAGCCGCCTACGCCTCTGGTGAAGGCTGCGAAGGCAAAACGGCGGACATGATTAAGCAGTTTGTAGATGAGAGCGGATTGCTACACATTAAGCCAGACGCGCGGTGCTTCGGTTTCGACTGCTCTCAGGGGACGGCCGAAATTGGAGAACCCTCGCACATATATGAGACGTGGGTGTCCGTTCCTAGCGATATGGAGATCCCTTCGCCGCTTATAAAACGAGTTTTCAAGGGCGGATTATATGCGGCGCACGTATTAAGGTCGTGGGATTTTGAAGACTGGCGTTTATTGGGCGCGTGGGTAAACGCGAGTGATAAATATGAAAATGACTTGGGTTCCCCCCGGTGGACGTCGCCTGAAACCGTAGCGGGACAAGGTTTTGAAGAGACATTGAATTTTTATAATTATGTTCAGTATGGTCAAATGAAAGACCTGCAGCTTGATTTACTATTCCCGATTAAGGAGAGGGACAATGAAAGGGCTTAATATTGGCTCAATAGTGCCATTCGGCCGTTATGATTGGCGCGTTCTTGATATAAAGAACAATGCGGCTTTAATAATTACCGAAGGTATAATAGAATTAAGAGCTTACCATGACGTTTACAGAGATACGACATGGGCATACTGCGCGTTAAGAAAATATCTTAACGGCTCGTTCTATGATGCATTTAGAGAAGCCGACCAATCAAGAATCATCTCGGTGATAAACAAAAACCCCGATAACCCCTGGTATGGGACAGAGGGCGGAGAGGATACGCGGGACAGCGTGTTTTTGTTAAGCATCGAAGAAGCGGTTTGCAAGTATTTTGGCGACAGCAGCTCCAAGCTGTTAAACCGAGGTAAGAATCAAATGTATTGGTTTCAAAGGAAAGATGAGAACAACATTAAACGAGCGGCAACGTCAGAGGGTTATTCATGGTGGTGGTGGCTTCGGTCACCCGGCCGTAATAATGTCAAAGCCGTATACGTCCACGGCGACGGCAACATAGGTATCCAGGGCAACAATATCCTTAAATGCAACATATCCTCTTGTTTTCATCCTTTAAATGGGGATAACAGGGGCGGCGTTCGACCTGCATTATGGCTAAACATGCAAACATAAATTTCGGCTCGCTTTTCAAATGTGGTTCGTTTTCTCTATCTCTATACCTCCGCCTCATCCGAGGTGCGGAGCGGAACTTTAGCCGCGCTTAGTGACAAATGCACCGAAGCTTACAAGAGGAACGATAAACGAAGATTTCGTATATATTGTCAGCCTCTATTGGGCTTTCCTTTACGGCCGCCGATGCATCGTAAATCCGCACGAAACGCCCTTGATATTACGGCGGCGCTGTCAGATGTATATCGCTCTACACTTTACTTCGCAGCGCCGGCTGCAAAAGGAGCGCCGCCCCTTTAGATTCCAACGAAATAAAAGGCGATACGCTTCCCTTCTAGCTGCATATCGCCGTTCATTTGTCAGCAGGCCCGTTTATCGGCACGCGTGCAGCAACCGTACAGCCACGAAAGATAAAATTAAATTCGGCAGACGCAGATACTCTTGCGCCAGAGCATCCTCTTTTTTTTCTTAGCGCATATCCGGCCGCTTTGAGCGGTTCTCACGAGCTAGAATCCCAGCCGCGCCGCGCTCGGCTCTAGGCCGTATAAATCAGCGGCGGATAATCTAACATTCACGCTATTTCCAGCGCGAGCTCCATCATCTGAGTAAAGGTTTTCTGCCTTTCCTCTGCGCTTAACTCCTCCCCGGTAAACGGGCAGTCCGATATGGTACATATGCATAGCGCGTTCTTATTGGCGCGCGCCGCGTTCATATAAAGCGCCGCGCTCTCCATCTCAACCGCCAGCACGCCCATTTTACGCCAGTCGCCCAGCCTTTGAGAATCGTCGTAAAACGTATCTGTAGAATAAAGATTCCCTACCATGAAGGGCAAGCCCATGCGCTCCGCGGCCTCCGCCGCTTTTTTTAGCAGCGAATAACCGGCAATCGGCGCGAACGCGCCCGGCAGACCAAACTGCGCGGCGTAATTGGAATTGGTGCACGCGCCCATGCCCAGCACGATGGAGCGCAGTTTCAAATCCGGATGGATTGCGCCCGCGGAGCCAACGCGTATAATATTTTCAACGCCGTACTCATGATAAAGCTCATAAGAATAAATTCCGATGGACGGCATACCCATGCCGCTGGCCATGACGGAAACGCGCTTGCCCCGGTACATGCCGGTATACCCCTGTACCCCCCGGACATTATTTACGAGCAAGGCATTGTCAAAATAATTATCCGCAATGTACTTTGCGCGGAGCGGATCGCCCGGCATAAGAACGGTTTTTGCAAAATCACCCGGCTTCGCGTTGATATGCGGCGTAGGAACTCCCATTGCTAACCTCCTTAGACAGCGCCGCTCTCCGATGTTAACGGGCGGAAGCGCCGCCAGCCTTTTTCTTAATTATAATGCACAAAACCCAGTCGCGCCATAGATATTTAAACGCGGCGTCCGCGTCAGCCCACGGCCGATTCGCGCTTAACGGGTATGCGCCAAGTAACGGCATACGCCAGCGCCAAGAACCCGGCGCCCACGAGAATGGCCGCGCAAATATAGCCCGCAAGCCCGGGCGTTCCAAACTTAAACGTCACCCCGAAAAGCCTAGGCCAGAGGTTTAATACGAAAACCACGCCCAACCAAAATGCTATTTTCCCCCACTTGTTCAATCGGTACATAAAGCTTGTCAGGGTATAGCCGATTGCGCCCACCATAAAAAATATGGAGAACTCCCAAAGAAATTGAGTCAACATCAAGCTTATGCCGCTATCCGCCGTTCCCGAAAGTCCGGCCTTGAATATTTGCTCAAACACGGACGTGTACGGAGATATGCTTCTAAGACCAGCCTGTAAGAGTATGTCAATTGCCGCGATTATCACTGAAAAAGCAATAAGGCTCACAGCAAAAGCAAGGTATTGGGAATTGCGTCCGATCCCATTTTGATTAAACAGCAGAAACTGCTCCTTAAAAGCGTTTAGGCACGTAACGAAAACGAACACCATCGTTATCATATCCCAGCCATGTACGGAGAAGTCTCCTGAGAATCCGCCGCCAAACAGGTTTCTGACGCCGAACATCATCCAAAGGCACACCAAAATGGAAATCGGGAAAAATCCCGCTATGCCTTTAAGCCAGTGTTTCGCATAATATTTGAGCGCTGGTATAATTCTCATAATCTATTCCTCCAGTCTGAGCTTCCCGTCATTTGAACAAAAAGCTTCTGCAGCTCCGGCCTTCCGATTTTCACATCGTCAGGCGCTTGCCCCGACGGCTTTTGCGCCAGATATTTCGCTTTAAATCCGCCGAGCGTTTCCTCCCCGTATACGTCGTACCCCGAGCAAAACCCATCCACAGCTTCAGCCGGCCCAGATATAACGCAAGCAGTTGAAAGCAGCGTTTCGACCGGCGCATGATAAATCACCGCCCCATTATCCAATATTACTGCCTCTTCTATTAAATGGGCGGCCTCCTCTATGAGGTGCGTGGATATAATGATGGTTTTTGGATGCTGAGCATAATTCTCGATCATACATTGGTAAAGCAGCATTCGATGGTTTGCGTCGAGGCCGAGCGCCGGCTCGTCGTATACAACAAACGGGGCGTTGCTTGCAAGCGCGATAACGCATTTGCATATCGTTTTATATCCCGTCGACAAACCTTTTATCTTCGCGCGCGTAGATAGCTTGAACCTTTCGCAAAGCTCCTTTGCGTATGCGGCGTCGTAACCCGGGTAAAGCGCGTTCGCGAACTCCATCGCGCCCCGTACCCGCATCCCTTCGGGATAAAGCGTAGCGGCGCTCATATAAAACAATTCGCCCGTAACGCCGTCGTCCGTGTTCATCCCATCTAACTTAATCGCCCCGTCATTGGGGTATATGCGCCCAGCCATCAGATCAAGAAGCGTCGTTTTACCCGCCCCATTGCGCCCAAGCAGGCCGTATATTTTGTTGTCACCAAACTCAAGGTTGATATCTTTAAGCGCCCATAACTGACCAAACCGTTTGCTTATCCCCTCAACTGTGATCTTCATACCTCATACCCTCTCTGTATCATCAAGCAAAGCTCTTCCCTTGAAACGCCAAGGTTTTTCGCCTCTTTTATCAAAGATGGAATAAATTTAGCGTAGAACTGCTCCCGCCTCGTTTTTTTCACCAGCTCGGCGGCTCCGTTACGCACGAACATACCCAGCCCGCGTTTTTTGTATATTACCCGGCGTTCAACCAGTATGTTTACGCCCTTTAGCACCGTTGCCGGGTTAATACCGTAAGCGCCCGAAATCTCCGTAGTAGACGGTATCTGCTGCTCATCCTTAAACGCTCCACTCATTATACCCTCCTCTATCCAATCCGCGATCTGCTGGAATAAAGGCCGGCCGTCATCCGCCTCGAACAAACCTATCACCAGCTTTCTTAGTTAGTTGCTTATGTAACTAAGTATATGTGGTATAAACCAATTTGTCAACAGCCATATTATTTTTTTAAATGAAACGTTGTTTGCTATTAAAAATGCAGCGCTTCTGAAATTAATATGAGACAATTAGAATATTATATGAGCTGAAAATCCTATTGGCAATAAGCTTTTGTTTGAATAGTTATGTATATAATCAATCAAAACTAAACGATGATTTTATTAGATTGCTTCACATTTACTAATGTATATTCTAAGTCTTATGCCGAGTATACAGTATATAACATTATTATTCGTTTATATGCAATAATTATTTATAATTATTCTTTATTTTTATAATTCCAAAGCTATCTGTTTTTAACTTTTACATCGTAAATTTATAATTTTATTAAACTCCATCTAATTTCTTTGTGTGTCTGATATAAATTATATTAATTGCTAAATTTTGGGCACACTGCGTGGAAACTATGTAAAAATATGCTATAATTGAACCGGACATTGGCTGGTGTCTAATTTATCTACGAAAGGAAGTAACCACATGAAGCAGACATGGAAGAAGATGCTAGGCGTTTTGCTTGTTATGGCTCTTGTGCTCCCAAGCATAACGTCAGCCGTCTCCGCTCTGGATCTTGAGGGCGCTCCCGAAATCTCTTCGGAAGCGGCGTTCAAAACATCTAACGATGTTTGGGATGAAATCTTCGAGGTCGAGGAAAAGCTTGAAAGCGAGAAAACGGCCGACAAGGCCATCGTTGACAAGCTCTATGAATTTGTTGAAAATCATGCGGACGTTGAGGTGGTAAAGCGCGAAAGCGATTACCATTTCTATTTTGAAACGGTCGGCGGCATACCCTGTACGTACGATCGCAGAATAGAAATGAAGATGCAAAGCGCTCAAGCTCCCGCACCCGTTAACACGGAGGCTCTGGATGAGCTGCAATCTCTGCTTGGCGGCAAAGGCGTTACACCCGCCACCAATCTCAACATTGGCGTTTACAGCCCTTATTACGGGTTTGATGGCAACATGACGCTCAATTACCTTGAGGCGGCGCAGGGAGTGCAGGAAGTGCTGGGCGAGGAAGCATGCAGCGTTTCAAGCTTCTACGGCGCCGAGGGGAGTATTGAGAGCTTCAAGCGGTTCGACGAGTTCGGCGTGGTGCTGGTGGACAGCCACGGCACTGCCAGCGGCGGCAAATCCTGGATTTGCGTGCCGGCTCCGGGCGCGTACGACACCGCCGATTTTACAGAAGGCAATCTGCTCAACGGCGGAAGCTGGATTGGCGTAACCGGTACTTTTTTTGAAAAATACTGCGATGAGCTCGATAACACCGTCGTTTACCTCGGAATCTGCGAGGGAATGAAGACGGACGGCCTGAGCGCGCCGATTTTACGGCACGGCGGCGGCTTCGTCATGGGCTATACCGAGTCCGTCACCTTCTATTACGACGGGCTGATGATGCCTACCATCCATGAGTTGTTTGTAACCGAATCGCCCGCTGATCCTTCCCGCTACTATACGGTGGAGGAAGCGTGTGAAAAAGCCAAGGAAATTCATGGGCCCGTGGATACGTACGGCAACGCGGTTCTTATCTGGGACGGCGACGGGGATATCGTGCTTCAAAACGAACCGACCCCGGCGACGGGCGTTGAGATCGTCCCGGCGGTTGTCAACGATCTTTACGTGAACAACACGGCGCAGCTTGGCGTAACGACCACGCCCGAAAACGCGAACAACTATACGCTGGAGTGGTCGTCCTCAAACACCGCGGTCGCGACGGTTGACGGCGCGGGCCTGGTGACGGGCGTTGCGCAGGGAACGGCCACAATAACCGTAACGCTTCGGGATAACCTGGAGGGCGGCGTGTATACGGCGACCGCTACGGTTAACGTACCCGGCCCTCTCGCGGTAACGGGCATAAGCCTGAACCCGACCGCGCTGCAGACCTTTACGAACGCGCTTCCGGTTGAGATTGCAGCCACAATCGAGCCGGCTAACGCAACCAATAAAGATATTGTATGGACGACGAGCGACCCTTCGGTGGCGACGGTGGATAGCGGCTTCGTAACCGGCGTAAGCGCTGGAACGGCTGTCATCACGGCGACTACGGTTGACGGAAATTTTGCGGCAAGCTGTGAAGTGACCGTATCCGAGCTGGAAAGCCTTGACGACGCGCTCAACGTATTGGGCGGCAGTCTTTCGTTCGCCAACGATCCCGACTATCCGTGGACGGCGGTGGTGCTGGGCAGCCGCGGTGTCGCTGAGTCCACCAACCAGGGCGTTGCGAGCAGTAGCGCGGTCATCACCTCCGTTGTGGAGATGGAAGCAGGCGACGCTCTTCGTTTTGACTGGAAGGTGAGCAGCGAAACCAATTACGACAAACTCATATTCGCCGTAAACGGGACAGCGCAAAGCAACATCTCCGGTAAGATAGACTGGGCTACGTATTCGTATACCGCGGAAACCGCGGGAACGTATACGTTCACCTGGACATATTCAAAGGATAACTCCGTCAACACCAACGATGATACGGCATGGGTGGACAATGTGGAGCTCGTAAAAGGCGGGCTGCCTGATCCCACGCCGACGCCCGGCGGGGGCGACGGCAACGTCATCTTCGGAGAATACTTTGAAGAGAATCCGACGGACTGGGCGCTGGTTGACGCGGACGGCGACGGCCACG
>UQWD01000032.1 GCA_900544555.1 uncultured Eubacteriales bacterium | reverse complement strand
TACCCAACGCCAATATATACCATAATTTGGTACGTGTCAATAGGAATTTCTATCTTTTTCGCGGTTATTCAAATAAATTCGCCATTGTTAACCGCGTTTACTACCATGCGCTTTTGACCGGGAGAAAATTTACTCTTTTAAAATTGCTATATCCTGGCAAGGTTTTTTTAGCGTGGAATTAACATACGTAGAGCTGCATTCTATATTTTTTGCTGTCAGGAATTTTCAACAATATAGTTGCATGAGTAATTAGAATGTGCCGCGCGGGTTGTAGAGCGTGACGCACTGGATTAAAGCTTTGGGTAGTAAGACGGCTATTTCATGTGATGAAATTTAAATAGCCCGCGCCATGGGGCGCGGGCTTAATTGATTTTATTTTGCCGTCTTCGCCGAAACCGCTTTATCCTCGTATGCCGGGGTTTTGACGCGGCGATAAGGGGCGCTTACGCGCTCAGGCTAAGGGAACCTTCGCCATCAGGCTCGACGTTGATAACGGCCTCCATAACCCGATTATCCTCAACCTTTTCAACAATAACGGTGACGCTGCCATACCGGAAAGAATCCCCGGGCTCCGGTATTTTTTCAAGCCGTTCCATTATCCATCCGCTCACAGTCGTTGCGCCCGTGTCGCCGGTTATGCTAAGATAGTCAAATAGCTTATCGAGTTCCGCGCCGCAGTTTATTCGATATGTATTATCCTCAACCTCCATGAAGTCCTCAACAACCTCGTCGTGCTCATCCCATATCTCGCCGACAAGCTCTTCCAGGATATCCTCCATCGTGACGATGCCGAGCGTGCCTCCGTATTCATCCAATACCACGGCCATATGGACTTTTGCCTTTTGAAGGTCTTTAAGCAGGCCGCTTATTTTGGCGGCGGGCGGTATAAACAGGGGAGGCTTCATTGTCGCGGCGGCGCCCGCGTAATCGCCTGCCATTACCAAATTAAAAAAGTCCTTCTGGTTCAGTATGCCGATGATATGATCGCAATCCTCGTCATAGACAGGCAGGCGCGAAAACCCGGTGCTTGAAAACGCGCGTATAATCTCGTCTCTGCCGGCATTTTTGTCAACGCCCACGATGTCGACGCGCGGCGTTATAATATCGCGAACTTTTAGGTCGGTAAAATCAATAACGCTGTGTATAAGCTCGCTTTCATCCTCATTTATGGCGCCGTCCTGTTCAGCTTCCTCGACAATAGTGAGCAGTTCCTCCTCGGTCATGCCCTTGCCGCCAGGCGAACGGAACAGCTTGTTTAAAAGCTTTTTCCACTGCGAAAATATGAAATTAATTGGCGTGAGGATAACAACCAGCGCGTTTATAATAGGGGAGGCGAACATCGCGAACTTTTCCGGCGATTCCTTCGCTAGGCCCTTAGGCGTTATCTCGCCGAAGATCAATACGACAACCGTTATCACTATGGTCGAAATAGTCGCGCCATAAGGCCCGTAAAGGTTCACGAACAAAAGCGTGGAAATTGACGCCGTGGCAATATTTACAATATTATTGCCCACGAGTATGGTAGACAACAATTTATCATAATTGTCTGCGAGCCGAAGCGCCAGCCCCGCTTTTTTGTTCCCGGATTTTATAAGGCTCTTGAGCCGGACGCGGTTCATCGTTGAAAACGCTGTTTCCGTGGCGGAAAAATACGCAGAAAGGGCGATAAGAATCACAATCGCAATAATAGATGGTATACTGTCGCCGTCCATTGACTAAAACCACTCTCCTTTGATAATATATTCGATGGATATTATATCAGTATTTCCGCGATTCGTCCAGTGTATTTATATTGGGTTTAGTTTTACTCGATTTAACCCAGTTAACAGTTTAGTTTTATTTAAAGCGATATTATACAAGTTGATTTTAACAATAGAATCCTAAACGGTATCGGCGGCATAATTATATCCCATAAATTAAACGTCGTGCGCGAGCTGGCGGATGAGATACTCGTGCTTAACGGGGGGCGCATTACCGAGCGGGGCGGACATGAAGAACTGATCCGTGCAAACGGGCTGTACGCTAAACTGTACAATAGGTTTATGGAAAATAAAAAATAAACGTTGAAAAACGCTTTCTTCAACCGCTTTTTATACGATAAGCGCCGCTTTGCTTCGCCCAGCTCCTACGCCGGCCGGTTAAACGGTTTAAATGAATAGGAAGGAGCTGCGCGCAAGGGAATAAGCGGGTATTCGACTAAGGCAGACCGCTTAATCCATCTCTTTTTTTTGCCCATAGTAGGCGTTCGCGCCGTGCTTGCGGAAATAGTGCTTGTCCATAAGATGGTTCGGCGCGGGCGCGGAGCCGGGGTTTAAAGACCGCGACAAAATGGCCATCCTGGCGCATTCCTCCAGCACAACGGCGTTCTCAACGGCTTTGTGGGCGTTTTTGCCCCAGCAGAATGGCCCGTGGCGGTTGACCAGAACAGCGGGCGTTGCATTGTAATCATATTTTCCTTTTTGAAACGTTTCCACGATAACCTTTCCGGTTTCCCATTCATAGTCGGCCCTGATTTCGCTGTCCGTAAGCATGCGGGTGCAGGGAACGTCGCCGTAAAAATAATCCGCGTGCGTCGTGCCGAAGCAATTTAGCGGCATGCCCGCCTGCGCGTAAGCCGTGGAGTAAGTGGAATGCGTATGTACCACGCCCCCAATTTGAGGGAAGTTTTTATAAAGCGCAAGATGTGTCGGCGTGTCTGAAGAGGGCCGAAGGCGGCCTTCCACAACGCGGCCGTCCATATCCACCACGACCATGTCCTCCGGCGCCATCTCGCCATACTCCATCCCGCTGGGCTTTATGACCATGTACTGCCGCGTGCCGTCTATCGCGGAGACGTTGCCCCAGGTAAGCATGACCAGTTGATGGCGGGGGAGATCCAGGTTCGCGTGAAATACGTTAAGTTTGAGTTCTTCCAGCATAGCAATTCACCTCACGTGCGCGTTGTACGCGGTTGTTCTAAATCCGCCATGGCGATTTTGTACCGACCCTCAATGAACGCTTTAGCCTCAGCGGCGCGGCAAGCGTCGTCATGCGCGGGATCGAACCACATTTCAATGAGATACGGGCCGCGATAGCCCAGCATCTCCATCCTGCGGAAAAAGGCTTGAAAATCGACGCACCCGGAGCCGAAGGGGACCCCTTTAAAGCGGCCCGCGTATACAGGCGTTACGGCAAGCGTATCCTTCAAGTGCACGCCCACGATGGAGGAAATACCGCGCTCCAGCTCGTTGGGCACGTCATTCCCCCAGGCCGTAAGGTTGCCGATATCTGGATACACGCGCAGCCAGGGGCTCGCGACCCGCTCCTCAAACCACAGATGCTTTGTTATGGAATTATAGAACGCCGTATCCATGATTTCGACCCCGAGCATGATCTGCCTCTGAGCCGCCAGCCCCGCCGCCCGGCTCAGGCCGTCCAGAAAGGCCTCTCGGCTTTCCTTGGTGGACGGCTCGTAGTAAACGTCGTAGCCCGCAAGCTGGATTACTCGTATCCCTAGTTCAGCCGCCACTCCGATTGCCCTCTCCATGATTTCGTGCGCCTTCGAGCGGATACCCAGATCCCTGCTTCCGAAGGGAAAGCGGCGGTGCGCGCTAAGGCACATGCTCATGAGCGGGAGCTCCGCAAGCTCGCATTCGCGCTTGAGCGCGCGGAGCTTTTCCTTTGGCCAGTACAATCGGTCCAGGCGGCTGTCCGCCTCGTCGATGGAAAGCTCCATGAAATCGAACCCCAACGCCTTCGCCTTGCCCAAGCGGACCGGCCAGGAATCCTGTGGGTTGAGCGCCTTTTCATAAAGCCCTAACAGGTGGTTTCCTAACATCTTAATCCCTCCGCCGACGAATCACCGCTTCACGCGCGCGCTGCCGCCGCGCATCAGGTCGAACGCCTCCTCGCGCGTGACGAGGTTCCAGTCGTTGCGTATCGTATGGCACAGCGCGGAGAATGCGGTTGCGAACTCCACGGTATCCTGCTCGCTAAAGCCCGAGAGGATGCTGTAAATCATGCCGCTCGCAAAGCTGTCGCCCCCGCCGACGCGGTCGTTTATCTCAATATCCCGGTATTTTTTCGATACAAAGAAGCCGTTTTTCGTCATATATACGGCCTGCCAGTTGTTCAAACAAGCGCTCTTTACCTCCCGCAGGGAGGTAGCCACCGCTTTGAGGTGGGGATACATCCGCATCACCTTTTCCGCCACCGTACGGTAGCTTTCCGGGTCGATGCTGGAGAAGGTTTCGTCGGTATCATCCGCCCGGACGCCGAGCATCGCTTCAAAATCCTCCTCGTTGCCGAACAATACGTCCACATGCGGTACAATATCCTTCGCCGCGCGCCGCGCATCCTCGCGAGTCCAGAGCGTTGAACGGTAATTGAGGTCGTAGCTGGTCGCCGCGCCGTTTTTCTTCGCGGCAATGAGCGCGGCGCGTACTTCGCTCGCCGTGTGCTCGCCAAGCGCCGTTACAATGCCGGTGGAATGAAACCAGCGCGTATCAAGCAGAGCTTCCCAGTCGATTTCGCCAGGCTGGATTTTACTAAGCGCCGTATGGCCGCGATCATAGGTCTGCGCGCTCGCGCGCGGGCCTATGCCGACCTCCATAAAATTGATGCCGTTGCGTGTACGGCCGATGCGGTCGTATTTCTCCACGACGACGTTGGACATATCCACGCCGTTCGCCCGCGCGTTCTGCATGATATACCGCCCGCTCCAAGCGTCCACAAGCTTGGTGATATATGCCGTTTTAAGCGTGGGCTTGAGCAGCTCCATGCTCAGGTTGGATATATTTACGCAGCAATTGAGCTCCGCGGCGGATATGCCTATCTGAAAGCTGTCCGCCTGCCATAAGCGATCGTGGCCGGGAGGGGTCAATCGGATATCCGCCTCGCCGAAGCTCATGAAATCATATTTAGGCATTTGAATTCCTCCTGTCCTTTATTGCCCGTCGAACGAATAAAGAGCGATTTCGTTAGTCTGCCGGTTCGCGCTAATGAGGATTTGTTCTCCGCCTGTATCAAACGCTAACGCGTTCGCGCTCCCGGCGCCTTCGTCGATTAAGTCGGTTAAATACTCGCCGTCTTTATAATATAGAAACAACAGCTTCATACCGCCCTCTCGGTGCCCTACGACGGCGCCGTTTCGGCCGGATACGGTCAAGGGGCAGAGCGCATGGGCGAACGGGAGCTTTTCCGAGTACTCGAACGCGCGCTCCCACCGGCCGCACCGCTGCCGGTAAACGAGCAGCGTATCGCCGTGAAAAGGCGTGAGAACTACCATTTCATCCTTGCCGTCGCCGTCAAAATCGATGAAGCGAACTTCGCTCGCCGGCTCCGAGGCGAGCATTTCAACGCGCCAGCTTATCCGTCCTGCGCCCTTTTCGGGATGATAGGCGAAAACGCCGGATTCTGATGCGATGACGGGCGTTTTCTGTCCGCCGACAACGATGCTGGTATAGCCGTGGTTTTTAAGCAGGTTTTCGTGAAGCGCCTCAAGCTCGATTGCGCCCTTGCGCGGATCCTTCGGGATTACGCCCGCGTATACCTTCCCGGGGTACGACCAGTCATCCTTTACATCGCGCCGGGAGAGAAGCGTTGCGGCGAACAGATAGTTCACTTCGCCAACCTTGATGATATCGAAACGGTGCGCATGGGGCAGCGCACATAGCGTATGCTCCTTCCATATGCCGTCCTCCCTAAAAACCGAGGCGATATACGCGGACTTTGAATCGTTTGGCGAATAGAATTTCTTGGTGGTCAGCAGGCAATCCGTAACGCCCGGCGCCTGCGCCATGCTCATCACGCCCCCCGGCGTTTCCCAAAGCGTTTCCTCATAATTCCCCGCAAGGTCGAACATCAGGCAGGGATAATCCTTTTCGGATGCGACCAGAATATGCTCGCCGCGCGCGTCGCGAAAGGGCGCTACGCAATAGCATTTTGTAAGCTGAGCGATTCTCTTTTTACGAGCGGCCATAACATTACACCTCGCCTTTTTTACAGAAAGCTTGGGAAGGGAAGGTTTGTATCCACGGTGAAGCAGTCGTCAAACCCCCTTGGATGGTGGTATTCGCGCTTATTCGCGTCTGCCGGGAAGGTGAACTTGCCGCCAACCTGCCAGATAAACGGCTGAAACTTATATTGGAGGCTGTATTTCTTCAAATCATACAGCATGGCGATCTCGTAAGGGTTAGCCTGAAAATTCGTCCATATATCGTGATGGAACGGGATCATAACCTTCGCTTTTAGCGCCTCGCCCATACGAAGGATATCGGAGGCGGTCATTTTATCGGTTACGCCGCGCGGGTTCTCGCCATACGAGCCAAGCGCCACGTCGATGTTAAACTCGTTGCCGTGCTTTGCGTACAGGTTTGAATAATGCGAATCCCCGCTGTGATACAGCGTGCCGCCCGGCGTGCTGATTACGTAATTGACCGCCTTTTCTCCCATATCGTCCGGCAGTACGCCGCGGATGTCGCCCTCCGGCGGCGCGGTAATGAGGGCGGTGCGGTCAAAGGATTCGACGGCGGTTATCTTAACGTCGCCAATGGTAACGGTATCGCCGGGCTTCATGGTTATCAGGCGATCCGAAGGGACGCCCCAGCTGCGCCACAGTTCAACGCAGTGAACGGGACCGATGAACGGCACGCCAGGGCAGTTTTGCATGACGGCCGCGGCAACGTTCACATCGATATGATCGCTGTGGTAATGCGTGGCGAGCACCGCGTCAATCCTGCGGATGGCGAACGGATCGAGCACGCACGGGACGTTTCTTAGGTTCGGCTGCAGGTTTTGCCCCCCGCACATGCGCGCCATCTGGTGCTGCGGCTTGATGCGCCTGACTGCCTTTGTTTTTTTGCCGGTTCCGCACCAAAGATCGATGCACAGGTTGGTGTCGCCCTCGGACTTGAGCCAGATGCCGGTACAGCCGAGCCACCACATGGAGAAGGAGCCTTTTTCGACTTGAGTTTCTTCTATTTCCTCGTTCAGCCACGTCCCCCATTCAGGGAATGTGCTCAAGATCCATGATTCTCGAGTGATTTCGTTGATTTTTGTCATACATAACCCTCCGTTTATAAGTATCTAGGTTAAAACCGCCGCTCGGCCGCCGCGCATTTTAATGCGGCCGAGGGAAATGGCAGGCAACGTAATGGCCTGCCGCGAGCTCCCGCATCAACGGCGTCTTTTCGCTGCATTCTTTGCGCGCGTACGGGCAGCGCGGATGGAAGCGGCAGCCGCTTGGCGGGTTGATGGGGCTAGGGACCTCGCCCTCAAGGATAATGCGCTCGGAACAAAACGCCGGGTCCGGGATCGGAATGGATGAAATAAGCGTTTCGGTATAGGGATGGAGCTGACGCTTAAACAGCTCTTCCGAGTCGGCAACCTCAACGAGCTGGCCCAGATACATAACGCCGATTCGGTGCGAAATATGCTTCACAACCGCCATACCATGCGCGATGAACAGGTACGATATCCCAAGCCGGGTCTGCAACTCCTTAAGCAGGTTGAGCACCTGAGCCTGTACGGACACATCAAGCGCCGAAACGGATTCGTCGCAGACAATAAGCTTTGGTTCAAGCGCTATGGCGCGCGCGACGGCGATGCGCTGGCGCTGGCCGCCGGAGAACTCGTGCGGATATTTCGTAGCGTCATTCTCGTTCAGGCCGACCAACTCGAGCAGCTCCTTAACGCGGCCCTGTAACATTTTCTTGGGCAGCGTCTTATACTTAATTAGCGGTTCGCTTAATATACTGGTTACGGTTTTGGTCGGATCCAGCGAGCCGTAGGGATCCTGAAAGATAATTTGAAAATGGCGCCGCTCCTTGCGCAGGTCGCGTTCCTTCATGCCGCTGATGTTTTTCCCGAACAGGATGATATCGCCCGAGTCCGCTTCATGCAGGTGCATCACGAGCTTGCCCACCGTGGTTTTTCCGCAGCCGGATTCTCCGACAAGGCCGAACGTCTCTCCCTCATGTATGCGAAAGCTTACGCCGTCCACGGCCTTTACATGCCCTACGACCCGTTTGAAGAAACCCTTCTTTACGGGAAAATATTTTTTTAAATCCCGCACTTCCAATACGACGTTTTCCTTCATGGCCATCACTCCTTTTCCGAAACCGCGCGCCAGCAGCGAACGGACCAATCTTGATTAATCTGAACATTTGGAGGCGGCGTATCGCATTTCGCCGTGCACTCCGGGCAGCGGGGCTTAAACGCGCAGCCTTTGGGAAGATCCGTAAAGGATGGAACCGAGCCTTTAATCGAATAGAGCATATCCTGTTTACGGTCAAGCCGGGGAACCGCGTTTATGAGCCCTTTCGTGTAGGGGTGCATAGGGTTTTTAAACAGATCCATCACCGGGGCGCTCTCAAGTATCTTGCCCGCGTACATGACCGCCACGCGGTCGCACATTTCAGCAACGATGCCAAGGTCGTGCGTAATAAACAGCACGGATAGGCCCATTTTCGCCTGAATGTCTCGAATCAGCTGCAAAATCTGCGCCTGAATCGTGGGGTCCAGTGCCGTCGTCGGCTCGTCCGCTATCAGGATATCCGGCTCTGAGCTGAGTGCCATGGCTATCATAACGCGCTGCCGCATGCCGCCCGAAAGCTCGAAGGGGTAAGCGTTTACGCGCGTTTCCGGGGATTGCACGCCTACCATGCGCAGCAGCTCCACAACCATCGATTTGGCTTTAGCCTTGTCCACATTGCGGTGCAGAAGAATGGATTCCATAATCTGATTTCCGCAAGTATAGATGGGGTTGAGGGACGTCATCGGCTCCTGAAATATCATGGAGATCTTTCCGCCGCGCACCTCCCGCATCTCTTTATTGGGAAGCGTGAGAAGATCCTTGCCCCCAAACAGGACCTTACCGCCGAAAATCTTACCCGGAGGATCCTCTATCAGCCGCAGCACGGCCTTAGAGGTTACGCTTTTGCCGGAACCGGATTCGCCGACCAGGCCAAGCGTTTCCCCCTTATAGATGTCAAACGACACGTTATCAACGACTGTCGTCAACTTTCCATCATAAGGGAACGCGATTTTTAAACCTTGAACGGATAATAATTTTTCCTTCATATCATCACCACTTCATTTTCGTTGCAGCTTAATCGACGCGGATTTTCACGTCCAGAGCGTCGCGCAGGCCGTCTCCAAAGTAATTCAGGCTTAGAACCGTCAACATAATCGCCACGCCGGGGAAGATGCTCATCCACGGCGCTTTTGAAATATAGTCGTACCCGGTGCGCAGCATGGTACCCCAGCTCGCGGCGGGCGCCTGAATGCCAAGGCCCATGAAGCTGAGCGACGACTCGGAGAGGATTGCAGACGCCGCGGCAATCGTTGTCTGCACGATGAGCACGGATACCAGGTTGGGAAATACGTGCTTGAACATGATTTCAACGCGGGACAGCCCTACGGTTACCGCGCTTTCGATATACTCCCGCTCACGAATCGAGAGCGTCATGCTGCGGAGCAGCCGGGCGAAAGCCGGCGTATTCGCGATGCCGATTGCGAATACGATGTTCGTGACGCCCGCGCCGAGCACCGTGGCCAGCGTCAGGCCGACGAGTATAGTAGGGAACGCGCAGATTGCTTCAATAATCATGGACAGCATCGCATCCACCTTGCCGCCGATGAACCCCGCCGTAACGCCGATTAACGTACCCAATACCAGCGCTACCAAAACGGATGCGATGCTTACCGTAAGCGTGATTCGCGCGCCGTACGCTATTCGGGAAAACAGGTCGCGGCCAAGGTCGTCCGTTCCGAACCAGTGCTGAGCTGAGGGCGCTGCAAGCTTGTTCTCCGTATCCACCTCATCAAAATCGTAAGCGCTTATCACGTTGCCGAATAACGCCAGCAGGATCATCATGACTAAGACCGCTATCCCCAAAACGGCGGTCGTCCTTCGGAACAGCTTGCGTACAGCTTTTAAGAAGTTGCTGGATTTTTTCTTCATATCAACCAACCCATATTTCCTACTTAATGTTTGAAATTCACATGAGGGCGGTAAATCCGCCTCAGGAATTAAGCGTCTTTTGCGATATTCTCGGGTCGATAATCGTGTTGAGAATATCGGCGCAGAGGTTAACGATAACGACAAATGCTACGACTACCATAGTCCCGGCCATTACCACAGGATAATCGCGCTGATAGATTGCATCCACGATCATCTTTCCCATGCCCGGCAGCAGAAACAGGGTCTCTATTACAAACGCGCCGCCTATCATATCGTTAATCTGAGAGGAAATAGCCGTAATGACGGGGAGCAGCGCGTTGCGAAGCGCGTGTTTTACGAACACTTTGCTTTCCTTTACGCCCTTGGAGCGCGCTGTGATAACAAAGTCCTGATGAATGGCGTCCAGCATCGCGCTGCGCGTTTGCCGGATAATCGCGGCGGCCAGGCTTATGCCAAGAGTGATGGTCGGCATTATCATGCTGCGCAGATTCCTTAACGGGTCTACGCTAAAACGCGTAAAGCCGGAAGCGGGGAGCACCTGAAGGTTAACCGCCAAAAGCATGATAAGCAGCATGCCTATCCAAAACTGCGGCATGGAAAGCTCTACCATCGTGACGGTACTAAGGATATAGTCCGCCGCCTTTCCCCGCTTTACCGCGCAGTAAATACCGGCTGGTATACCGATGAGTATTGCAAGCAAAATCGCAAGCAGTATCATTTCCGCCGTAACCGGTATACGCTCAAGTATTTTTTCCGCTACAGGCTTGCTCGTCATGAACGACTTGCCCATATCCCCCTGTACGAAGTTCGTAAGCCATTTCCAGTATTGAACCGGGACGGGCAGATTCAGGCCGTAGCGTTCTTCGAGCGCCTCCTTCTGCTCAATCGTCCCCATGTCGGATAATATCTGCGTGACCGCATTGCCGGGCAGGAGATTTAAAACTAAAAACATTACCATGCTGACGATGAGCAACAGCGGAATGATTCTTATGCATCTTTTAATAATATAAGATATCATTTTCTCCCTCAGTGTACGGATGGCAGGCAGCGTTGTACCTGCCATCCGAAGCGCATTAAAAGTTCAGGTCCAGCTTCAGCGTTGCTGCCGGCTTAACTTATTTGTTCAGCCAGGCTTTGTCGAAGTAAGGCGAGGCGTCGCCGTCCCAATAGAGCCCTTCAACCTCCGCGCGATAGGCGGTGTAGTCGGGCGCGGACTGCAAAGGAACGATTGGAATATCTTCCATAATCAAGTCCTGCATGCGATGGATCATCTTAAGCTGCTCATCTTCGTCGGTAACGCTGTTGATTTTTGAAAGCAGCTCCTGGAACTCGGGATTGAGCCATTTTGAACAATTCTGAAGCGCGCTGCCTCCGAAGATGTACTCAAACTGCACATACGGGCTGGCCTTGGGCGTTCCGTTATCCTGAAGGCGAAGGCCGGCGGGCGTATCCTCGTTTTCAAGCGCCCAGATTTGTTTTACGGTAGCGCCGTCAACGCCCTTGAGCTCAATGTTAAAGCCGGCGGCCTTGGCCTGCGCCTGAATCAGTTCGCACTCGTCCTCCATTACGCCGTAGTTTCCGTAGTACAGCTCCACGGTCACGCCGTCCGGATAACCCGCCTGGGCAAGCAGCTCCTTGGCCTTTTCAGGATTATAGGTGTAAAGATCGTAATCCTTGTAGTAGGACTGGCTCTCCCAAACGATGTTTGGTACCATGGTGCCTACGCCCAAATTGATAACGTCCAGGATTTCCTGGCGGTCAACCGCATAGCAGAGCGCTTCGCGCACGAGCTTGTTGTCAAACGGGGCTTTTGTCATGTTCATATAGAGGAAGTAGCAGCAGCCAAGAGGCAGCGGGGCGACCACACAGTTATCGTCCGCGCGCAGGATGTCCAGCTGGGACGTTGTTCCGACAGCGTCGGCAACGTGGATGTCGCCGCTTTGAAGGTTGGCTGTGAGTACCGTTTCATCCGCGACGATCTGAATTACGACGCCGTCCAGATAGGGGAGGGCCTTGCCGTCCTCGCCCATTTCATAATAGTTGTCATAGCGCACGGCGCTGTAATACTCGCCGTCGACCATTTCATCAAGAACATACGGGCCGGTTCCGCCTTCGCGGGCGAAAATCTCAGGATCTTTTGTTTCACGGTACTTTTCAATGGAACTCGGGGAAAGGACGTAGCCGAGGGGCGTTGTGAGGGTTTTGAGGAAGCCGCTGTCGGGCTGGGTAAAGGTGAAGCGGACCACGTACTCGCTTACGGCTTCTACGCTTTTAACGCTGGCCGCAAGGGATAGCTGAATGTGCGGGGTTTGAGGATCGCGATACAGTTCCCAGGTCTTAACAACCGCCTCGGCATTCATCGGGTCGCCGTCGTGGAAGGAAATGCCTTCGCGCAGGATCATTTCAAGCACGAGGCCGTCGTCGGAGAAGGACCAGTTTTCCGCGAGGCCCGCCTTAACGGAATAGTCCGTTCCGTCGGAAACGACCAGCGATTCCATGAACAGGCCATAAAGCATCTTGTCGATAGTGGGGGCTATCGTCTCCATCGGGTTGATGGGCGTTATCCCGATGCGTCGCGCATACAGTACGCCGCCGCGCTGTATGTCTGAGCCGCCGGGATTTTCCGAAGGCTTGGGAGACGTCTGCTGGCAGCCGACGACAACCATGAGAAGCATAGATACGACCACAAGCAATCCAATAATCCTTTTCATAATGTCCTCCGTTTCTTTAATGTGCGTTGAGTGTGTTTAGAATATATTTAGATAATAGCATCGTAAAACAATCATGTCAAGATCAATATGTGATTTATTTCGAGAAATACATGATTGAAATTGAGTAAATCAAACTTAAGTTTTGATTTTATGGTACTATAAATACAAATAATTACTAATACGAACGTAAGAACAAACAGCAACCGGGATAATTTTAGTAAAAAAATAAAATTATGAACGAAATTGGAATTACATCTCTTGACTTAGAACTTTTGATTCAGTATACTTGCAATTAAATGCTCGTTTCAAAATTATTCAAGAAAACATAACGAAAGGGGAGGCAATTATGAAGTATAAAACATTGATTTTAAAAAGCGGGGAGGTGGCGTCACTGCTTTCCCTGGACGCTGTTATAGAAGCGGTAGAAAACGCGTATAAATCCTTCAGCGGCGGCAAAACAAGCATGCCCCCCATAACCTCTATCGATATTCCGGAGCATAACGGCGAAATGGATTTTAAATCCGGTTATTCACGCGAGGAGGATTTAATCAGCATTAAAATCGCCGGCGGCTACTGGGATAACCCCAAGGATTATGGGTTATCCTCCTGCGTCGCACTCATCTGCCTTTTTAATGGTAAGAACGGCGTGCCGATTTGCGTGATGGACGGAGCGCTGATTACCGGAATCCGCACCGGCGCGGCCGGCGCGGTAGCCGCCCGCGCGATGGCGCGCAAAAACTCAAAGAAGGCGGCAATTATCGGGACCGGCGGCCAGGCGCGCATGCAGATCCGCGCGCTTTTAAGGGTGCTTCCCATCGAGCGTGTAAATATCTGGGGCATTGAAGGGAGCGAAAAATACCGGGATGAAATGAGCGCGCTTTTGCCGAACGTTTCGTTCCAAGTTTTTGGCGGCGCGGAGGAAGCGGTGCGCGGGTGCGACGTCGTTATTACCGCCACCGCGAGCCATGAGCCGCTGGTTCGGGCGGAGTGGGTTGAGCCGGGCATGCATCTTACCGCTGTGGGCTGCGATACGCCGGGCAAGCAGGAATGGGATCCGGCGGTGTTTAAGCGCGTATCCAAGATCGTGAACGACAGTATTGAAGAATGCGTGCTGCGCGGCGAAACGCAGCACCCTATCCGGCTCGGCTATATTAAAAAGGAAGATATTTACGCTCAGATAGGCGAAATATTGCTTGGGCAAAAGCCCGGGCGCACGCGTGAGGATGAAATTACGCTTTATGATACGACGGGGCTTTCCATACTGGATCTCAACACGGCCGCTATGGTATACCGGGCCGCGCTGGAAAAGAAAATCGGAACGTTCGTTGATATCGTTTAAGGCGCTTTAAATGCGGGAGGTTCAAATGAAACCATATATAATTGATGCGTTTACCACCGTACCCTTTGGCGGTAACGCCGCTGGCGTAGTGCTTATATCGGGAGAATATCCTAAGGACGAGGAGATGCTGGCGCTGGCTAAGGAGCTTAATTTATCGGAAACGGCTTTTGTGCGCCCCATGAGCGGACAAGCCGTTGAGCTTCGTTATTTTACGCCTGCGGACGAGGTGGATCTTTGCGGCCACGCGACCGTTGCATCGTTTCGCGGCCTTCTGGAATGGGGGCTGGTCGAGGCGGGGCGCGCGTATACGGCCAAGACGCAGGCCGGGCCGCTGAACGTAGACGTCGGGGAGGATGGGTCCGTATGGCTGGATATGGCCCCTCCCATGGAGGCGGGCGTTTTAAGCGGGGCGGATACGGCGGCGCTTTACGCCATGTTTGGCCTTAGCGCTTCGGATGCGGGCGGGCTCGCCCCAGCCATCGTCAACACCGGGCTGCCGGATATTATGATGCCGCTCGGGAGCCGGGCGGAGCTAAAGGATCTGAGGCCGGATTTTCCCGCGGTTGAGGAGCTTTCCAAAAGGCTTGGCGTTACAGGCGTGCATGCCTTTACTCTTGGGGAAGAAGGGGTTACGGCGCATGCGCGCAATTTTGCGCCGCTCTTTGGTATTAATGAGGAATCCGCCACAGGCACTTCAAACGGAGCGCTGACCTTTTATCTGTATAACCGGGGTATTGTAAAGCCGAACGCGCTTAACCTCTTTATTCAGGGAGAAGCGATGGGCCGCCCATCGCAGATCCTGTCCCGCCTGTATGATTCCGGCAAAGGCGTCGTCGTACGTGTTGGCGGGCATGCGGCAATACGCTCGTAAGTTAACGAGGCCGCCCCCCGCGCGGGGGGCGGCCAGTGTGTCGAAAAAGTGGCTGCGCCACGTTTTTCGAGTTAACACGGAGC
>UQWD01000031.1 GCA_900544555.1 uncultured Eubacteriales bacterium | reverse complement strand
GCCCCCCCAGCCCTTTAGCCGCCATCTCCGCCTCGAACGCCTCCGCGCTCCCGTTATTTAACACCAGCGTATACATCCCAGGCAGCTCGGGCTGCATGAGCCAGATAACAGAGCTCGTTGTATCCATAATCTCACCGGTCACGGGGTCGGGCGGCGGCAGATTCGCCTCAAACCAATCGGGCGAGACGGCGTTTTTCGGAACGTAGATGAAGTCGGGAAGCGGGTGGAAATAGTTCACGGAAAACGATGCGTAGGTAACCTCCGGCTCCGCGTAAAGGCCGATTACCTCAAATTTCCCGCCGCCTAAAAAACCGTCCGATTCCTGGTATCCTCGCGGTATTAGATTATCTCCAACCGCCATAGGTTCCAAAAAATAGCCGTTATTATAAAATTGCAGGGATACGGTATCGCCAACCTTCACGCCGTTCTCCTCGGCCAGCCGCGCGCTCAAAACGCACACCCGCGCTCCATCCCGATATTCCTTATCGGAGATGAACCGGCCCTCGACGAGCCGCGACTTTTGCTGGTGAAACATCAGGCCGCTCTCCATATCGTCCGTGGCGATTACCTGCGAGGAATGATGGTTTATCCGGCATTCCTCTATCAGACGGTTCCAAACCTCCCCCTTTTCCGTTAACAGGAATTCCTCAAGGCTTTCGTCCAGCTCGTGATAGGATGCGATTTCCGGCGGACTAGAGATCGAAATGTAGGTTTTTTTAGATGAGCTCTCATATAATTTTTCCGATGAAACTCGTTTACCCACTTCGCCGGTATCAGGATCATACTCGAAAAGGCCGCCCGATTCACTGGCGCCGTCGGCAAACCCCTTTCTATATAACAGGTCAGGGGTGAAGAAAATATAGATGCTATCAAAATCAGTAAACCAATCCGAATAAATGATATATTTTTGCCCTATTTTAAATGGAACTTCTCCATCTTTCAGGAATGAAGTCCCTCTGCAGGTGAGATAAGAGTAGCTGCTGTAAGCGGGGTGGATGGCGGGGGATAATCCGTGGTCGATTTTAAAAGTTGCGTTGTATTCTAACAGACCGCCTGATTCGGGCGCTTCTATCTCAAAGCTTTCCATCGCAGCGACCGCGACCAGGCACCGGCAGGCATAATCCAGCCCCATATCCGTTATGTATGGGTCGATTGCCGCGCTAAGCTCGGGCGAATACGCACGCAGGGTCGCATCCTGCCGCGCATAGCGTACATGCTCGGATTGTGCGGACGCCTCCTTGGCCCGTTCGTACAGTTCCGGGTTATGCTTAGGAGGATCGGTATGCATTGACTGCATCTGCCTGAACTCTACGGCGTTGAGCGCGGCGATGGTGGTGAACAGGCTGTCCGCGCCCTTTGCGCTCAGCCTCGCGCTCGCCCAAAGCCCCGCGCTCACGCACAAGAATGCGCAGCCAAGCGCCATGAGCAGTGTGAACGATATGATAAATACGGGCCGCCTTATCAGCTGCTTTATGCTTGTTTGCAATAGATAAAACCTCCTTTTGTTTATGAATGAACATAGGGCGCATGCTGCATGCTATTTCATTGGTTCAAAAATTCGCCGCGATTGACGCCTTGGGTATATGCCAGAACTCAATCGGGAAGGTTGCACGGCGGCCCATAGCATGTAACGGTATAATGGCTTCGATATTTGCAATAAGCGCATGCCTTATAGAAGCCATGTTTATTCCCCGGGCCGTGCCCATTATTATATGTCTTATTATCGTACAAATGGGATCTAACGCGGATTGTACCATTTGTGGGGACCAGGTGCGTTGCCGAGCATTTCGTACACTTATAAAGATGTGCTTTTTGCTTGTGGCAGCCGTCTGGTTTAGGATATAAGGTGTTGCCAATAGGAACATTGTCCGGAATTTGCCCCCACACATGATTACACGCGTTCACATGCTCCTCGCCGCCCGGTGTAATTGCGCCTGCGGGAAGGGATGAAGCCGCCACCAAGAACAGCGCTGCCAGCGCAACTGAAATGATTCTCTTTTTCATAGCAGTAACCTCCAATACTGTAATGCTTGTTAACTGTTATGCGCCCTATGTTATAAATAAACTCAATCGTTTTAATACTAAGAAAGCTCCCCAAATTATCGGCATAAATATTTTACGCTTAACGCATATTGGCGCGTACAACAGTATCATTTATCGCTAAATATAATCAGCATACTAATTCGCATTCTATTCTTTTAAATATAGTATTACTAATTTATCATGTAATTGCCTCTCAATCTATTATAATAGCTTATATACATATAGACTTTAGCACCAAAGTATTTTTAGGACAATATCTATAAAATAACAAAATTTGGCGTTTTATGTAACACGTTTTAAAAACTTTATCGAATTTTGCCAAAAATATATTTTCATCAAAAGCCTTTTATAATAATTAGGATAATTATCCCGATACAACAATATCATACTTGATGCAATAAAACAAGAATTAGTATCGACATTTTAACAGATAAATCGTTTTTTTAGGCAGGACTGCATAGATGTTTCATAGTCTTTACAGACGAGCAGATATGCATGCATTGGCCACGAGGCAATTAATTAAATTATAAAATGGAAATAAATCAGTGTTATATGTTTATTTAAGCCTTATAATCAATTAACACGCCTTTCGCGTCATCTGCAGTCTAAATGTTTTATGCGCTGCGGCGTGCCGCCGCGGTAAGGCGGTAACGCGCCAGAGCGCTTATGAGCAGCGTTAGCGTGAGGCCGAAAACCTGCGCGTCAAAGGCGGCGCCAACGCCGAGCGAAACCTCAGCGAAGCCCTGCGTCAAATATTCTACGCCGGAAAGAGCGGCCTCACCCAATAAAGGAGCGATAGCAACGCTTAAAAGCGCAGAAAACAAATGATCTTTTAAGAGGATAAGGGAAGCGAAGCTCATCATAGCGCCCCATAAAACGCCGGCCTCACCCGGTAAATTAATGAACTCAGGTAAGCAGACCATTGAAGCGCAAATCAGTGTTGAGGCAAGGCATAATAGCCTTCGCTTTTCACCAGCGTTGATTGCGGCCGCGCTCAGGACCATAACCAAGATAACGGAACCTGGATTGAGATGAAATTCCGGCTCCTTACCAATTTTAAACAGGCTTAAAACCAAAATGCAAAAAGAAAGGTAAATGAGATACCCTCTTTTTATTGAGAAATAACTCTCAAGCGCCGGCAGTGCGTCTGCGACGGATAATAAAATCATACATATTAAAATTACTACGCCTAGACTCATGGACAAAACCTCTCATACTGTTATAATGTTATCTTGTCCAATAAATCCGGTACGGCTCGTGTAAAGTGCTGGAAGCTATACACGTTTTTCAAGCTGTATATACGCAGCCATCGCTCCCGTTTTTCCGTTATCCCGCCGATGAGAAAAAAGCATGCTTTCCATCTCAAAAGTGCATGCGTCCATAACTGCAATGCGTTCGGGAAGCAGCCCGGCATCCAGCAAATCAATACAGGCTGCGTCCTGTAAATTCAGATACAGCTTGCCCGGGCGCGTGCCAGGCCGGCAGCAATTTTGATAACGAAAAGCCTTGATAAAAGAATTGCCAAGTTCCTCATCCACCTCAAAGCAGCGCCCGCATATTAAAGGGCCGACAGCGGCTATCAGCTCGCTCGGCTCTGACCCATACTCTTGAGCCATTCTTATTACTAAGCCTGAGCCAATTCTGCCCAGCACGCCCTTCCAGCCCGCATGCGCAAGCCCGATTGCATGATTGACCGGATCATAGATATAAATGGCGCTACAGTCGGCATGAAGCGTAATTAACGCCGCTGAGGGATCGTTTGTAATCAGTCCGTCGCACAAGGGCAATGGGCTGCGGCTAAACCCTCTTCCGCGGGACAACCGGTTTACAGCCTCAATTTGAACGCCGTGGTCATAGGACACGAGGATAAGATCCTCGTATTTAAGCCCGGCCGCTCCGCATAACAGACGGTAGTTGCGTTCGATATTTTCACGCGGCTCATTTCTTGACCAGCCCAAATTAAGCGAGCTGTATGGGCCGGCGCTCACGCCGCCAACGCGCGCGGTAAACCCATGACTGAGATTCGGATAGGCTTCAAGCATCGGGACGCGAAATAAACCAATGCCATTTTGAAAGTCCAGCGTATAGCCGCGCTGGACGGCGCTTAATGCTTCGGCGTAATCCATATTATTCCTCACCGAGAAGGAGCTTTAATTCTGTCATAAAAGTATTGATATCCTTAAATTGCCTGTAAACGGACGCGAAACGCACATAGGCAACTTCATCAAGGGCTTTTAGCCTGTCCATCACCAGAGCGCCAATTCGATTGCTTGGAATCTCCTGCTCAAGCGTATTGAATACTTCACGGACGATATCGTCCACCAGCGTATCCTGATCCTGAGCGGATACGGGCCTTTTTTCACATGCCTTTCGTACGCCTTCTCTAATTTTGTCGCTGTCGAAAGGTTCGCGCCTTCCGTCTTTTTTTACCACCATTACGGGGAGCTCCTCGATTTTTTCGTAGGTGGTAAAGCGCTTCCCGCAATTAATGCATTCACGCCTGCGGCGAATTGCCGCGCCATCGTCGGTTGGACGTGAATCAATTACTTTGCTGTCGCTGCTTAAACAATACCGGCATTTCATTTAAAAGCCTCCTGTTCAGCCTTGGTATGTGGGATATTATAACATGATTGACCATTTGTTTACTACCGTCAGGGTATAATATCCACCAATATAACATCGTCTCCAATTTTATTGATTTTACAATAGGGGATAACGAGTTCCTCATCGCTTTTGAGAAGGCCCCAGAGTTTTGTTGGGCCCGGCACGATGATGGCGCTGATTAAGCCGGTGCAGTCGTCAAGTTCGAGATCGCAAATACAGCCAAGGCGCGCCCCATCGCAGATATTGATTACCTCTTTGCGCCTTAGCTCACAAAAAGTCGTGCATCCCATACGCTCACCTCCCTAACATGTTATGCGTGAGAGTGGCAAAGCATACGAGGGAATTATATCGTAAATTCCTAAAACCATATTCGTAAATTATAATCAATCAAGCATGCGCGCGCCTATTGCTTGCGCGCTCTGGTAGTTTTCGATCAGCTGTTCGTAACGGACGGCGACGTCGGAAATGATATCATACCAACTGACCGGAATGGTGTTTTTGGCGTTCTCGCCTAACGCGCTAATGAGATCCGGGTCGGCTAGCGCGTTCTTAATTACCCGACAAAGATCCTCGGGGGCATCGCCGCAGAGCAGCCCGTTTTTGCCGTCCTCAATAACCTCGGCCGCGCTGCTGCCACGCGCTAATATGGAGGGAGTTCCCATAATGGCAGCCTCGCGTACAACCATAGGCGCATTATCATAAAGCGAGGGGAATACGAACAGCGAGGCCCTCTGATAAAGCCCGTCGAGCGCCTCCATCTGAGAAATATGGCCGGTAAAGACGATTGATTGCTCCAGGCCGAGCTCGGCCGCCTTTTCCTTTATATCGTCTGAATCAGGTCCCTGCCCGGCCATAACAAGCTTGAAGCGCACTCCTTCATTTTTGAGCAGGGCGCAAGCTTTAAGAATAAGCAGGATGTTCTTTTTCCAGTTCAACTGACCTACATATAAAAGGATCTGCGAATCATCCAGCGCAAAAAGTCCGTTTATTTTTGCTTCTAAACCCTTTTGGGGCGCACGTATCTGCGCCCCGTTCGGCATCACCTGTATCGTTCCGGTATATCCGTAATCCCATAATACGTCCGCGGTTGTTTTGCTTACAGCCCACACCTCGTCGCATTTTTGATAAAAGTCGACTACAAATTTTACCCCCAGCTGAGCAAGATGCTCCTGCTTAGTAATTTTGAGAAAATCGTCATAATATTTTGAATGAAACGTGCCTATCAGGGGGATTTTTCTTTTGTTCGATAAACGGATAGCCTCCTGCCCGGCAATAAACGGGCTGTGCGCATGCAGTATATCCAGCTTGATGTGCTTCATTCTTTCATTATAATGATGATCCCAAATGGGTATACCCATTTTATATTGCGGCGAACGCGGCAATGAAGCGCTGCAAAAATCCACCAGCTCAAACGGGTACCCGCCGCGGTATCCCGTATCCGCCATCGGCGTGATGACGTAGCATTCGTGCCCCATATCGCTTAATGTCAGCGCGTATTGATGAACCACGCGCCCAACGCCATCCACAATAGGTAACAGGGTATCCGTACAAAGCCCGATCTTCAAAACAAAGTCCCCCCATATAAAGGCAGTTTGATGAATACAATTATACGGTTCGGCCGCTGTTCCGGCAATATAAAATAAAAAAATAGACGTGGTAATTAACAAAGGGAATAGGTATATTGTACGATTGAAACGACAAAGAAAATTAAGCCCTTAACGCAAAGCGGCAAACAGCTACTTGGCCGTATTCGGGTTAAGCAAAATAGCGGGATAGGGCTTAGGAGCGACGACGGGTATAATCTTGGCATAATCGAAATTGGGATTATAATATGGGTCGCCTTTAAGCAACATTTTTCGCATGGCATCGTAACAGCGCACCAAATCCGGCTGTGCGGCGTCCTTTGAGCTGACTTTTCCGCCGTGGTATTCCAATGTGGAAAACGGCGTATAAATGTTTCTCCAGCCAAAGTTTCTCATGCGCATGCATAGCTCAACGTCATAGCCGTACGCTTCAAGCGTTTCATCAAAGCAGCCTGCGTGAAAGAATTTATCGTTTTTCACCATAAGGCAGTTTCCACTAACAGCGGTTGTATTGCGGAGCGTCTGCACGAAATGGTTGCGGCGCGTTTCATCCGTATCGTCCGCATCACCCGAATAGACGTTACCGAACCATCCGCCAATTCCCACGACTACGCCTCCGTGCCAGATTTGTCCGCTTGGAAATAGCAGCTTTGCGCCGACGATGCCAGTATCTTTAAGCTGCGCCAACTCAAGCATGGATTCAAGCCAATCGGGAGTTATGGGCCGGCAATACGGGCTGAGGAACGTCAGGTAATCGGTCAGCGCGTTTGCCGCGCCGATATTGTTGATTTTTGATAGGTTAAACTTCCCATCATACCTAATGACCTTTGCGGCGCGGTTTTTCTCAAGGATATTTAAATACTTCTGTGAAATGGGCTTTTGAGAACCATAATCCACAATGATGAACTGATAACGCTCATACGTGGAAATATCCTCGATTGATTCAAGGCATGCGCGAAGCGCGTCCGTCTGATCCCGATGGGGAATTATGATGGCTATGCTCAAATTATCCTTAAACCCATAACGCACTCTGAAGCTTCCCGTATAAAGGCCGGAGACGGAATAACCGTTTTTGTAATGGCTTTTTATAAACTTATCCAGGCAATCCCTTCCCTCACGGGGTGAAAGGGGACAGTTGCTTTGCGCGGATGAAAAAATTACCTTTGGAATATGTTTAACAAAACCGTTTTTCGCGCATTTTAGCTGAAAAGCGTAAATGTCGGCCGCGCTGTATGAAGCCAGGCCGTCCGCGTTGTTATAAGCTAATCGGCTTACCGCAAACGCGCGACCTATGTACGGATGGCTGAAAAGCGTTTCAGGACTGAAGTCCGGCTTGAATATCGGCCGTTCGCGTTGACCTGAGGGTCCGATATGATCTTCGTCGCCATATATCATCCCGACATCCTTATGCTTTGCGGCATTCTCCGCCATGCAATAAAGCGCGTCTTTCGTAAACTCGTCTCCCGCCTGCGCAAACCAGAGGTAGTGGCCGTGCGATTTTGCTACGGCGGCATGCAAAATAGCTTCGTCCGTTGAATCCAGCCCGCATAATCGGATATGGTCTTTTTCCATGTCCTTTAATCCGCAGATAACTTTTGTTTGAGCGCAGATTATCAGTTCCCAATTATCATAGGATTGGTTTTGCAGGCTGTTTATCGTACGGTTAAGAGAGGCCTTATTTCCTTTATAGAGCAGGATTACAGAAAAAAAAGGCAACAGTTCCCAATCCGGTTTTCTATCGTTCATACTGGCATACGCCTCCTCTTGCGCGCTGAGATATTCATCATATCCCTCGGTTGGAGCAAATCGAGTCTCGCGCTTTTGCTGCTGGCCCAGCAAAGAGGCAAAAATGCGTATGATTTTATTGAGATTATTGTTCATAACAATAGTGTAAACAGAACGCCGTAAGAGCATACGTTTGCTTTGCAAAGTTTGAACAGGAAAAGCAAATAAATCAAGTATCTGAAACTTCAAGGAATTGGCGACAGGGCGGATTTTGGAGCGGTATACTTAGGCCCAGACCCGCCCTTTGCCATGCTGCTATGTTAATCGTAATTAAAAAAATCAATACGCGGTTTAAATCCCTGCGCCGCGCGCGCAGCGCAAAAGAATATATACATTGCGTCCTCTCCGCGTTAAGCGGCCGGCTGGCCGGTATCATCCGCAAGGCTGTAAACATACAGCCTTGCTTTTTCCGGGTTCTTCTCTTTGAGCTGCGGGCGCTTGCGCCGTGCTTGCCCGGCTGTAAACCTTTCCATTATGCATGCTGCGGTAATCAGCCCGATAATTACGCCCGGTAACATAAATGAGAAAAACAATCCGAAATAATTCATAAAACCCTCCCCCGGTAATCTCAGCGCGGGTTTCCTGACAGGAAACCCAATAGGCAAAAAAATCGCCTATGCTCGCTCGTCTCCGCTTACCCGTAATAACTTAAACGGATTTATGGTTCATTTACTTCATTTTAGTATCCCACCCGGAAACTGTCAAGAGGTTTGTTGCATTTTGTTTCCGCATAGGATACAATAATACGAATACGATGCGGAGGTTGAGTATGAACCGTTTGCGCGAACTACGCTGCGAAAGAGGGATGACGCAGGAAGAGTTAGGCTCCTTGATTGGCGTAAAAAAGGCGGCTATATCCAAATATGAGTCCGGGCGGGTAACCTTGCCCCCGGAAATGCTGCTGAGAATCTGCGATTATTTTCTCGTGTCCGCCGATTATTTGCTTGGGCGGCCCGCTTCTCATGAAGCCACCCCAATATGGAAGGCGAAATCACAGCCCTTCATTGAGCCGGCGGCAAACGTGGTCGGCGTTCCGCTTGTGGGGCGCGTGCATGCCGGTACGCCCATACTGGCGGATGAAAACATCAGCGAATACATTCCAGTACAATCCGGCGAAATTGCCTCGGGGGATTATTTCTTTATGGAGGTGGAGGGGGACTGCATGGAAAACGCGCATATTCCTGAGGGCTCTTTGATTCTTGTACGAATACAGCCACGCGTGGACAACGGGCAAATTGCTGTAATCCGCGTGGAAGACGAGGTTCTTTTGCGCAGCGTAAAATGGGCTCAGAGCCATATGGTGCTCATACCAGCCAATCCCAAATATGAGCCGATGGTTATACAAAGCGGGGACGTCGAGATCGTTGGGCGCGTTGTTGAAGCGCGAATACGAGGGTTATAAGAAAGAGATGATGTCAATACAATTATTCATGAGGCAACGTGAATATAGAGTATCGCGCAGCTAAGCTCATGCCGTTCCCAAGTTCACATTGTGGTAAATCTTTAATGCATTAGTATACTGTCTATAAACGCCATGCGACCTCGATAATGAGATTGCCCGCTTCCATCCGGGCTGATGCGGAGTGCCCCATTTTTTCCGCTAACGCCTTTACAATTGCCAACCCAAGCCCGGTATTGCGCCCGGAGCGCGTTTTGTCGCCGGTAAACGAGCGGTCAAACAGCCGCTGCGCATCTTCAAAACAAAGGCTGGGAGCAGGATTGGAGAACGCGGTGATTATCTGGCTGCCGTTCGAATATTGGCGGATGCTAAGGCATCCGCTCCCGTGCTTTATCGCGTTGCTGATCAAATTGGAGAATATACGGCTTACGCCCGTCTTGTCCGCCCAGATCGACGATAGACCGTTTTCGAGCTCGGTTTGTATTACCAGGCCCTGTTCCTTTAACAGCCCATAATATGCGGCAAGCTGCTCCGATAATACGGCATTGAGCACTACCGGCTCGGGATTAAGCGGATATTCGCCTGACTCAAGCCTGGATAGCTCATAAAAATCGGCTATGAGCGTCTCCAAACCCTGGGCGCGTTTTTGAATAATGGCGGTATATTCAAGCCGCTCGGCGCCCGAACATTTCTGGCCGGCCAAAAGCTGTATATAACCCAAAATTGATGTGAGAGGCGTGCGTAAATCATGTGAGATATTAGCGATTTGCTGCCGAAACAGATGATCCTTTTGCCTGTATGCGCGCTCCGCTTCCTGCATCCTCTCCAGCAGACGGTTAAGTTCTTTAAGCAGCTCCTCCAGCGCAGAATCGGGCGCTGCGGCCAGTACGCGGCCCGCATTGTAAGCCCTGAGCTGCCGTGCCGCATGGCGTATGCCTCTCCTGAGCAAGATAAGCCTAAACGCTGTGTAAGCAAGGGCAAGGGAAAGAACTAAAACAGCTATTACCATCTTTCAACCTCCTGTGAAACGGGCGGCCACAAAAGCCTATATATATTGGAAACTGCGCGGAGCGAGCCGCGCACTAAAGCTCGTATGCGATTTTATTGACCCTGCCGCCTAAATTTCGCTCGCGGGCCGGGGTACAAACCCCGCCCGCGGCATAAAACAATTATTGAATCTCCCTGCGATTAAAGGTCAGCATGCCGATTAGGGTAAACAAACCCGTATGGATAGCGCCGGCGGCGTAACATTTAAGCATTGTACCCGCGGGCATTGCCTCCGATGCGGTAACATCCAGCAGCGCTACGATCTGCCAGTCATACACTACCCTGAATACCGGCGATACCGTTACCTCCAGCACTTTAAGGAATTGCGGGAGCACAAAAAGTATAGACGCCGTAACAATGCCCACGATAACGCCATTCTTAAAAATGAAGAAGATACAGGTCGACAGGGCCAGGCCGGCAATCCAAAGCGGAAGCGCTGCAAGCGTTCTTTCGCCAAGCTTGTAGAGCGTGCTCCAGGTATCCTCACCCACGCCGAGAACGGCGAGGGAGAACAGGATATACGCCGCGTATATGACGGCCGCTATAACGATGGCGGAGATTAAGCCCGCGAGCAGCTTTCCGGTGTAGACAGCGCTGCGGCTGATTCCGAACGACACGCTGTTTCGGATGGTATTATTCTTGTACTCGTCCGAGAACACAATGTCTACAACCGCTATGCCCATTACCACAAGAAATGGAAGCATACTTATGAGCAGCATGAACATTGTATCCGCATAAAGCTCCGGTCCCGGCCCATAAATCAACATAATGAGAACGAAACTGAAAAACACCAAAACCCCAGTGAATATATAAGTGTACTTGCGTTTAAGGGTTTTGTACAACTCGCTTCGCAAATAATTAAGCACGCTTTCCACCCCCGATCAATGAGAGGAAATAATCCTCGAGCTCCGATTTCCTGAGCTGAATGCCGGTTACCGCGATGCCCGACGATACGAGGGCCGCGGTTATTACCTGCGGTTCATTAAGCTTCTCATATATCCGCAGCATACCGCCGGGGAGGACTTCGTAATCGGCGATGTTCAGCCGGCTTTCCAGTATCAAAACAGCTTTTGCGGGTTCATCCACGGATATATCCAGGCATTCCCTGCATTTTTCCCTGAGCGACTGGGCGGAAATCTGTTCAAGCATTATACCCTCATGCAAAAAGCCGTAGTTGGTCGCGATTGCGGATAACTCTGAAAGAATGTGGCTTGATATTAGCACGGTAATACCACGCTCGCGGTTCAGCCTCTGCATGAGCGATCTGAAATGGGCGATTCCCTGAGGATCCAACCCGTTTATAGGCTCGTCAAGCAGCAGGAGTTCGGGCTGGCTCATCAACGCCAAAGCCAGGCCGAGCCGCTGCTTCATGCCAAGCGAAAAGTTTTTGAACTTCTTCTTACCCGCGCCGGCAAGATCTACGAGCTCAAGGGCTTCGTACACGCAGGATTTACCCGGTACGCCCCGCTGAAGCCTGTAATACTCCAAATTCTCCGCCGCGCTCAAAAACGGATAGAATCCCGGCGTTTCCACGATTGCACCCGTGCGCCGCCGCGCCTTTTGAAGCCCGCGATTTGTCGTTTCACAGAACAACTCGACCTGGCCGCCATCCGGCACGGATTGCCCTGTGAGCATGCGAAGGAGCGTTGTTTTACCCGCCCCGTTTTTTCCAATAAGCCCGTAAACCTGGCCTTTTTGTACGGCGAAGTTTACCTGATTTACTACAGTGCGCTTAGAATAACGTTTCGTAAGCGCCTGAGTAGCTAATACCGTTTTAGCCATGCATATCCCAACCTTTCATTTAACATTAATTGAATTGTAAGGTAAAAAAGCCAAAACAGGCTTAAGCGTTTATAAAAAAAGTATAAAGACCGCGTTCTTTTTATCTTAAGCAAATAAGTGCCACCGCAGGCTTATTCGCGCACGATCTTGGCGTTTATGCACCTAACGGCTAATATAGATCGAAGAACAAGCGCGGAGGCCGCGCGCAGCCGGTACATTCATGCGGGGGAATAGCAAAGGTCAATCTAACGCTGCGCGCATAAGGAAAGCGGCTTGATTCAATAAAATCCAAGAGAGTTAGTCAACAAGCTTAAAGCCAATCCCCCAAATGGTCCGAATATATTCCGCATCAGGCATTAGCTTGTTCAGTTTGGAACGCAAATTACTGATATGCACGTTTACGGTATTATCTTCGCCATAATACGGTTCGTTCCAAATCCGAGCATATATCTGCTCCCGCGTAAAAACGCGCTTCGGGTTTTCCATAAACATAGCGAGTATGTCGAATTCACGCGCCGTAAGATTGAGCGGGTATTCGCCCAACGTGGCGGTATGCTCTTCGCGGTTTAATACCAGTTCGCCGTATGTGAGCAAATTACGCGGGCCGTATGATCCGATTTGCGCACGGCGAAGCTGTGCTTGTACTCTGGCAAGAACTTCACGGGTATCAAAGGGTTTTGTGATATAATCGTCCGCTCCTAATTTCAAAACTGCGATTCGATCTTCAACGCTTGCTTTTGCCGATAATACGATTATGGGCGCGCTTTTGCCGCATCTTAAGCGCTTAATCAGTTCCTCGCCGGTAATGCCGGGTATCATTAAATCCAGCAGGATAACGTCGTATTCATACTGCGCAGCAAGCAGCTCCGCCTCGGTTCCGGAATAAGCCTGCCGGCAAACATACCCTTCCGCCTGCAAAAGCCGGTACAGCAGGCCGTTGATATCCGGATCGTCCTCTACAATTAACACATTAATGTTCGCGCACATATACCGAGCCCCCCTTAGCCGTTATATTTCCGGTTCCGCAAGCTCGCGCTCAAATTTCCGCTTTATACGCTGCAAGGCGTTATCAACGGTTTTGATACCCCTTTTAAGCTCATATGCGATACACTGATAGCTTTTTCCTTCAAGGAAAAGCGCCAATACCTGCTTTTCCAGAGGGGACAGCAGATGCTCCATACCCCACCTTAAACGCTCGACCGATTCCTGGCTGATAATAAGCTCTTCAGGATCCTTCACGCTCATGCCGGTCAGCACATCGATAAGGGCCCTGTCCTGCTCTGAGCCGTTTACTGGTTTGTAAAGCGATACATATGAGTTTAATGGAATATGCTTTTGGCGGGTCGCGGCTTTTATCGCCGTAATAAGCTGCCTTACTATGCATTTTTCCGCAAATGTGCGGAACGCGGCCTGCTTGTTGGGCTGATAATCGCGCACAGCTTTATATAAGCCTATCATTCCCTCCTGTATAAGATCCTCGCGATCCGCACCGATAAGGAAATAAGGGCGGGCTTTTACCCGTACGGTATTTTTATACCGGCCGTACAAAAGCTCGCCGGCCAACGCGTCGCCCGCGCGGCTTAATATGACCAATTCTTCATCCGAAAGCGTTTCATAATCCATTTTATCCATTTAGCTTTATACTCCTATAAATAACAGGCGTAACGCTGGCGGCATTGTCATAACGCCAAGGGAGGGGAGGGGCGCGTATCGCCGCGCAACGCCAAAACGGCTGCCACTTTTACGCACCGCCGCCGCTCTTGCCGCGCCTTAGCCTCTCAAATACATTCCGATGCTCGTCGTTGAGCCTGCTTTCCAAAGTACCCTCTTTAGGGCGTATTGCGTTGATATAATGCCTTGTATATTCCGCCTTCGCCCGTTCCACATCGATAAGGAGCTCGCGGGAGCTCATGCGCGAGGCATAACCGAGCACCATCATTTGCTCCAGCGCATCGGAGGTTACAACGCATACGCTTCGACCGCCGCTAAAATACGAGCGTACCGCGCGCTCAATGAACATATCCGCCGTTTCGCCCGCGCCAGTGTAAACAACCGTGGCCGCGCCCCGTTCCATATGCTCCGCGTCAGGCTGAAGGTGTGCGTCAAAAACAATGATTAGTTCCAGATCCCTGTATCCGGCATAATCAGCTAACATATCGCATAATGCGGCGCGCGCGTAATCAAGCTCAGGTATGCCCGATAGAACTCGGGATGCGTGAATGACGTTATAGCCGTCTACAAGCATAATATCCGCCATGAGCCGTTAATTTTCGCCGTCCTGTCTTTTCTTCTCATACATCAGTACTGCGGCGGCAACCGAGGCGTTAAGAGATCCGACCTGCCCATACATGGGAATAGCGGCAAGATAATCGCATTTTTCACGCGTGAGGCGCGACAGGCCGCCGCCCTCACCGCCGATTACGAGCGCTAAAGGCCCTTTTAAATCAATTTTTGACATCGGCTCGCCATCCATATCCGCGCCGGCTAACCATATGCCGCCCTGCTTGAGCTGCTCAAGCGCCATAGAGAGATTTGGAACGCGCGCCACGCGCATATGCGCCACCGCCCCGGCGGAGGCTTTTACCACAGCGGCCGTAACGCCGACGTTTCTGCGTTTGGATATAATAACGCCATGAACGCCCGCGCACTCAGCGCTGCGTATGATGGAACCCATATTGTGAGGATCCTCCATACCGTCAAGGAGTAGGACAAAAGGATGTTCGCCCCTGTCCCGCGCGTAATCCAGTATATCGCTCAGTTCGCAGTATTCAATGCCGGGAACCTGAGCTACGATGCCCTGATGGTTACCGGGTTTTACTCCATGGCCAAACGGCATACATAATTCATCCAGCTTGAATTTAGAGGTTTCTTCAACGCGTATTTGATTGTCCCTTGCCAGGCGTATGATTTCCCTGAGCGATCCGTCCGGTTCCTTTACCACCCAAATCCTGTCGATACTTCGGCCTCCTTTTACAGCTTCTCGTACGGCGTTGCGGCCGTAAATGAGGTTAGGCAGTTCGTCGGCGGGTTTTATGGAAGATGGTTGAGGCTCCGCTTCCCGTTCGTATCTCAAGCGTTCGCCGTCCTGATAGCGCGGGTAAGGCTTGCCGGAGCGTTCGCCGTCCTGATAGCGCGGGTTGGGCTTGCCGGAGCGTTCGCCGTCCTGATAGCGCGGGTTGGGCTTGCCGGAGCGTTCGCCGTCCTGATAGCGCGGGTTGGGCTTGCCGGAGCGTTCGCCGTCCTGATAGCGCGGGTTGGGCTTGCCGGAGCGTTCGCCGTCCTGATAGCGCGGGTTGGGCTTGCCGGAGCGTTCGCCGTCCTGATAGCGCGGGTTGGGCTTGCCGGAGCGTT
>UQWD01000030.1 GCA_900544555.1 uncultured Eubacteriales bacterium | reverse complement strand
CTCCTTTGCGCTTGCGTTTCTTTTCAGTACTCTTCAGTTCTCAAGGTGCCGCTGTGCTTCACATGAGGCACGTTTGCTATTGTAACAAAACGAGAGTAGTTTGACAATCCTTATAACACGCTATATTTGCGTTTATACTTGAATATTCACGTTTAAATCGATTTATTTAAAAATTTCTAATTTGTTTATTTAATATTTAATTTAAGCTCGGTAATTCTAACAGTTTTAAAAATAAAATGAATTATTTATGTATTTATATCGTGCGGGTTTTGACGGATTTTTTATGAACACAAACATGTGAATCATTCATAATAAAGGAAAAAGGGCAAGCGCTGCCTAAGCTCGCGCCTGCCCAAATTCTATACTTATTTCGGTTCACCTAAGTTTGCGGAGGAATAAATACAGTCTGGACTGTGCGGTATCCGAATCGTGTTTATCCCCACACGTTACCAACGTAATAAACGTATCGTCAATATCCGGTACAACATTTAAGTCTATCTCTGATCGCTCGAGCTGATAATTGATCCAATCATTTATTTCGCTGTCCGGCGCACCGCTCATCGTCTGCGTATTATATAAAATTGTCTGGCGCGGTTCATCCGCTTTGGTTTCATATAAGGCGAATACCTCATAATAGGCGAACTGATCAAATAGGTGTATCCCCCATACGCGGTTCTTATAGACCAGTAAATCCTGCGCGTTGTTTTGTATCTCGTGCAGCATATGGAATTTGGTTTTGCTTCTGCGAGCGTTGTGGCCAGTTACGGGCGTGTTTATCGTCATTTGGTTATGGTATGTGTAAATGCTGCCAGATGTATCCGATTTTTTCTCGGGCGTGCGTTCGTGGTAATACCAATTATCCCCATACATAACCGGATAGTCGATATTCGTCCCTTCAATGGTAATCCAGCCAATCGTATCCGTGTTTTTATTATAATATTCGTAGAACTTATCCGCGTACCGATTTACGGCGTTCGGGTCCTCAAGCTGGCACACCCGGCCATTGCCCGCTGTCTGAGCGCGTATCATCTCTACATCCTTTATATTGATTTGGTCCGAAAGCCGGTCTGCGACGTTTGCCGCTTTCAGGAACGCGCCTTCAAGCGCAGATTCACCGGCGATATGCTTCTCTATCGCCGTGGCGTCGCTTTCGGCGACTGTTCCATCCCCGTTTACATCACCAAAGATCACAACGCTTGCCCATGCCTCGCCCGCACGGCTAACGACAGCGCCCGTGCCCAAAGCCTCGTCACCCAGAGGAAGCTCAATGGAATCATCCTGATAGATGTTTTGAAGTATGGCCTGTATCTGAGCCTTTTGGCTCCCCTGCTCTATTCCAAGCAGCCATCCTCCCTCAACATAGGGTCTAAGCCGCCAAAACTCCACAGAGCACTGACGGTTCTCGGTAGCGCCCCATGCATCAACCGAACCGTCCTGATACATTACGGCAATATGGTTCAATCCAAACGCCGCCTGTACAATTGTTTTTTGTGCGGCCTCAACTCCATCAACCTGATTGACAAGCAGCTCGCCTTTTTTATTAACCGCGGCCGATTGCCCCCCGGGACCGGCGTATACCGCTGAAACATCTTTCCATGTAGAAGCTCCGTCGCCAGCCGACGTTGATTTCACAGAACCCTTATCCGTAACGCCGAGCGTATGTTCCGAACCCGCCGCGATATAAGCTATGCTCTGCCACTGGGATACGTCGCATTGGCCTTTGCCGTTATCGCCCGCAGCGACTACCGTTCCGTTGGACAAGAGCCCGACCGTATGGCTGCCTGCCGCGGCAATTTGCACGACCCCGCTCCATTGTAAAACCTGCTCATGCCCCTGTATACCCTCGCCGGTAACTTTGACGGCGCCGTCGTTAAAAAGCGCGGCTAAATGCTTATCGCCCAAGGCTACGCTTACCACCCCGTTCCAGCCTTCGGCTTCCTTCCACGCCTCTGCATGTTCGCCCGCGATAATTAGCGTACCATCGTCTTTAACGCCAACGCTCGTTGAGCCGTTCGCGGCAATAAATCGTATGCCCTTCCAATCGGAAACCCTACATTGACCATGCGTATTATTCCCTGAATAAATCACCGTACCGTCATACCTTAGTCCAAGCGTATGGTAATCGCCCGCCGCAATCATCCCAAGCCCATCCGGTTCCATAAGCGCTAAGCTCATTTGAGGCGTCGGCGTTGGAGCGGACGGGTTGATATCCACGGGATCAGTCTGCTTACATCCTGCGGCACAAACCGATATTATAATGAGAAAATACGCTATAATTTTTTTCATAGTAGCCTCCATTTCTGAGTTATATATGCGCGCCCGCAAAATTGCATTGAGCGCTTGATTATGTACCCGGCAACTTTTTTCCTATTATTATAGAAACGTTTATATGAGCATTTGGGTTTCCAAAATAAGAATGGTTGCGGCTGGGCGGTAAGCGTTCAGTGTACGGTCCTCCGCCGGCGTGAATACACACACGCTTGTTATAATGCGTCGCTGCCCGTATAAAAGCATCTCCAAGCCCTTGTAAAAAACAACGGCAGGGCGAATGCTTCGACCTGCCGGCATATTTATTTTTGAGGCTTCATCGTGGGGAAAAGCAGCACGTCGCGGATAGTGGCGGAGTCCGTCAGCAGCATAACCAGCCGGTCGATACCAATTCCGATGCCGCCCGTCGGAGGCATTCCGTACTCCAGAGCCAGGCAGAAATCCTCATTGATCATCATTGCCTCGTCGTCGCCCTTTGCGCGCTCGCGCGCCTGCTGCATAAAGCGCTCCCTTTGATCAATCGGATCGTTTAACTCGGAAAACGCGTTGGCGTACTCGTGGCCGGCAATGAACAGCTCAAACCGCTCCGTGATATGCGGGCTCCCCTTTTTACGTTTGGAGAGCGGGGATACCTCAACCGGATAATCGATTATGAACGTAGGCTGAATCAAGTGATCCTCCACAAATGCGTCAAACGCTTTTGCGAGAACCATACCGCGCGTAGCCGTTTTATCCTCAATTTTCAAGCCAAGCTTATCGGCCAGCGCGCGCGCCTCCGCATCCGTTTCGCAGGCGTAAAAATCCGCCCCGGTAAAGCTTTTAACGGCTTCATTCATGGATAAGCGCTTATAAGGCGGCGTGAGATCGATCTCAGTACCCTGATAAGCTACCCTCGTTGTTCCGTTAACCGCTGAACAGCTGTGGGAAATTAAATCCTCCGCCAAATCCATCATACCGTTATAATCCGTATACGCCTGATAAATCTCAATGGTCGTAAACTCCGGGTTATGCGTTGCGTCCATGCCCTCATTGCGAAATAACCGGCCGATCTCATAAACCCGCTCCAACCCGCCGACAATACACATTTTTAGATGAAGCTCCGTAGCGATGCGCAGGTACATATCCAGATCCAGCGTATTATGGTGCGTAATAAACGGCCGCGCGCTCGCGCCGCTCGCAGTCGTATTAAGAACGGGGGTTTCTACCTCAATAAAGCCGTTTGCATTGAGGCGTTCGCGTATTTCCGAAATGATACGGCTTCGCTTTACGAATGTCTCGCGCACTTCAGGGTTAACGATTAAATCCACGAAACGCTGGCGGTAACGAAGCTCCGCATCCTTTAATCCATGATATTTCTCTGGAAGCGGACGAAGCGATTTGGAGAGCAGCGTAACGGATTGCGCGTGGATGGAAGTCTCCCCTGTCTTTGTCTTAAATACACTGCCCTTCACGCCGAGGATATCGCCGATATCCATGCTCTTAAACGCCTGATATGTTTCAATCCCAACATCGTCCCTGCGTATATAAATTTGTATTCCGCCCTTATAATCCTGTATATGCGCAAAGCTGGCCTTGCCCATTATACGCTTGGACATTATCCGCCCGGCCAGTGAAACGGATTCGCCCTCAAGCGTGTCAAATCGGCTTATAATGTCGGCGCTGAAATACTGCTGATGATATTTAACTATCTCAAACGGATCGTTTCCCTGCTGCTGAAGCGCCGTGAGCTTCTCCCTGCGTATCTGAAGCAACTCGTTTAGTTCGGTCTGCGTATATTCCCGCTCCTGATTGTTTTCCATTCTTATCTCCCGTAACGTATGTGTTTACTTCCCGATATCCAGTATCTCGATTTTCATTACGCCGCCCGGCGCCTGAACCTCAACCACCTGCCCTCTTTCGCAGCCAAGCAGGGCTTTACCCACAGGCGATGCGTCCGATATGCGGTTTTTCAGCGGGTTTGCCTCCGCTGAGCCGACAATATGGTATTCCGCCTCCGTATTCATGCTTAAAAGCTTCACTTTAACCAATGAGCCAACGCTTACTACGTCGGTAGTAATCGCGTCTTCATCAATAACCACGGCATTACGGAGGATATTCTCAACCTCCGCTATCTCGTACTCATTCCTGGCCTGTTCCAACTTTGCGGCGTCATATTCCGCGTTTTCACTCAGGTCGCCGAATGAGCGCGCGATTTTTATCTGTTCCACAATTTCCGTCCGGCGTACTGTTTTAAGAAAATCCAGGCGTTCTTCATATTCCGCTATGCCTTCTTTGGTAAGACGTATTTCAGCCATTTCTATATTCCTCCAAAATATTGGATCGCCGGTTCCAAATGGGGGCTTATACAGCCTCATGGGATATCCGCGCCTTATTATGCGCCTTAATCCGGCCATTCATGAACGCTATTATAGGTAAGCCGCTCATCATTGTCAAGAAAAAAGACGAGTCCGCATCCGCTTTAGTTTCACCTGCAACGGAGAATCCCCTTATGCATTGCGGCTAACAACTCTCGTTCCGAATAGTGCCTGTTCGCGAAACGGTCACTGCGTTCGAGTTAAAGACGAATCGCTTTTAATTTGAATCCAATTCGTCTGCAAAACGATAAATCAGCTCAATAAGCTCCTCCTGCGTTTCGCAATGGTTGACTTTCTCGCGTAAGGCGGCGGAGCCGTGCATACCTCGAACATACCACGCGACATGTCTGCGCATCTGAAGCAGCGCGCTTGCTCCCTTTTTATTTACATGCCGTTTAACATGCTCTACGGCCGCGTCAAGCCGCTCCCTGTCTGACGGCGGCGAATACGGCGCGTTGCTTAACGCCGCGCGCACCTCCTCAAAAATAAAGGGATTGCCTTGCGCACCGCGCCCTATCATAATTGCGTCGCACCCTGTTTCATCCCGCATGCGCAAGGCGTCAATGCCCGAACAAACGTCGCCGTTGCCAATAACCGGTATGGCGACGCTTTGCTTAACCCTTGCTATCACGTCCCAATCCGCCTTTCCGCTGTACATCTGTCGACGCGTGCGACCGTGCACCGTTAACGCTGAGGCTCCGCTATCCTCAGCCATACGGGCAAACTCAACCGCGTTCACGCTGTTTTCATCCCAGCCTTTCCGGAATTTAACCGTTACGGGAAGGCAGCTTGCATCCGAAACAGCCCTGATAATGCGCGAAGCCAGCGCCGGGTTTTTCATAAGCGCGCTGCCCTCGCCATTGCCGGTAATCTTGGGAACCGGGCATCCCATGTTGATATCTATGAGCGCAAAATTGCCCTTATGCTCGCAGCAGAGCATACCCGCAATCTCGGCCATGATCTTCGGGTCACTGCCAAAAATCTGAACGCCGCACGGCCTTTCATTCTGCGACGTCGCCAACAGCGCGCCCGTATTCGAGCCGGCGTAATACAATCCCTTAGCGCTGACCATCTCCGTATAAGTCAGGCTGCACCCGCGTTCCATGCAGATTTCCCTGTATATTATGTCGGTAATGCCCGCCATCGGCGCGAGTACAACAGGATACTCGCCAGGCATTCGCTTTAAATTATGCATGCGCCCTTAGGGTTCTTCAAGCAAGCTCATATCCGGCGTGGCATGGGGCTTTTCCGATGGGTTTGCCTCGATCAGTTTGAATCCGCTGATATACCATCTCCCGTCTTCTTGGGTAAGCTTAAGCTCGTAACGCCCAGCAGCCCACTCCGGCGGCGGATAATCCTCTTTCGATTTGCCCTCAGGCACGGAGTTGATGCTGCCCGAAAGCGACACGACCCTTTCAACGACCCGTAGCGTCGCGGTATTCGACCAGGCGGACACTGAGATTCCTTCGATCTCAAGGCGGTAATCGTAATTGGATACGGTATAATTCTGATATGTATCAGCGCTAAGCTTCTCATCCTGCTCAATAAAAGACTGCGTAAAATACTCCGTCAGCTCTAATTTGTTGCCGGCTTGAAGTATGCAATTTGCCCTGAGCGCCATTCCTTCTGTCGCAATTATGTAAACATTGCCGATATGCATGGAAGTTAGCGCCACGCAAATTATGGCGACGAAAAGCGCCACGAGCGCAATAAGCGTGGCGGAAATATACCATATTGTGCGTTTAGCTACCTTATAATTGCCCTGGGCCATGGATTTCCCCCTTTGCTGCTTAATAACGGCAATTTACCTAAATGTAGGATACCACACGGGCATGGATTGTGCAAACACGCTCGTACTGTTCCAACAAATAACCGCAAAACGCGCCTTTCTTTTAGCAGCTCGTCATATTAGGGCGCTTTACGCGTAATCACAATAAAATCAAACGGGAGGGCTTTGCTTTGTCATCCTCTCCTTCATGCGTTCATAATGCCTGCGCGCTGCCTTTAGCTGCTGCCTAATGTAAAAAGTGGAAGTTAATACCGAGCTTATACACAACAGAAGCAATAACAGGCGGCCATGTGGGCTCCCTATGAAATCCATATTATTATTGAACAGGGAGATTACCAAAAATGTTACAAACATGCCGGATAAAATAATCGATACATGCGGGACAATCTTTTTCACGGCTTCTCCACCTCACAAATGGTTAGTATATCGCTTGTTTTTCTTCCGCCGTCATAAGGCCTGTTCACAATTGAGTCGCCAAGCGTCATCATAGCGCTTTTACCGCCGTCCAGATTATAAGCGGATTTGCAACCCAAATCGAACATCAGCTTAGAAAGCTTGTCAAGCGTCATTCCATGCGAATACGAGCCTTGCCGCCCGTCCACAACAACAAAGCAGTAATGGCCCGGCTCATAGTAACCCACTGCAGAACGGGGATTACTGGCGGCAATACTTGAATCAAAGCCCTCCACAGGCTGCCCGTCTATCAAAAGCGAAGGGCCGAAACTCCAAGCATGATATGGTTCACGCGCTAATATAGCCTGCAGATCGACTTGGCCTCCCGGATAGGTTTCCATCACGCCGTCTCTGTACAAAACGCATACGTCGTTGGACGAGAGCTTATCCCTGAGCAGTTCGCCGTTGCGAATAACCAAGCCGGTAGTATGTAAGCTGTAAAAATCACCCGTAATAGCCGTCAGCGCATTATGCCTCTTTGCCATGGCGGGGATTTCCTCGCGCAGACTGCGCCCAAACGAATCATCCGCCAGCACGGTCTTAAAATTCTCAATATCCTTTATATAAATATCAGCTACATAATAAGTGCTTCTACCATCGTTCACTTTGGTTACCGTAATACTCACATTCCGGCTCCGATAAGAGTTTTCGCTCCATTGAGGCTCGCCTTGGCTTAAAAACTTGTCGGGAAACGCCGCGCCGAATGCGCCCATGTACGGCGTGGGCTCGGGCGTTTCACCGGGAGAGGCGCTTACAGACGGTTCAGCGGTATGAAAAGGACTGGGGGAAGCCATAGTCGGCGGCGCGGTAAACACAGGCTTAGATGGAAAAAAGCCTGGGATTACGTGATCGTAAAGCGCAAACAAAACCAAAGCCACGCCTATGAGCAGCGCATCTATTATAAACATCGCTACTCCACCCATGGGCTGTTTCAAATGACGTCCTTTGTTCATATGCCAAAACCGCGCACAAGCGCGCTCCTTGCTTGAGTATGTCATGATATTATATCACAAATTGTCATACGCAAGCGCAAGTTTTATATAGATTTTAAACATTTATGAATGATCTTTTATTTATCGCGGTTTGCCAGTTTACCGGCCAATCAGCTCCCTCACGCTAAAGCGGCCGTTATATGAAAGCGGGTGTAACGACGAAGTTTAAACATAGCCGTTTGGTATACTCATGGCGCGAAGCTGGCAACCTCAATAGGCCAGCTTCTTTAACGGGCAAACGCTATGGCTGAGCCGCGCTGTACATCCTGAAAATCTTGTAGAATCCAGCTCATTTAAACGGCACACGCGCGGAGTAAAACCATCCATGATTCGGATAACATCGGAAAATTCACACATAAGAAAGTTCAACCCAAAGCGGATAGCATCAATTACGCCCCATAAGTATATTCATGTACGAATGAATTGACTTTAATCGCACATACCGAAAAAAAATCCTTTCGGGCTAAGTTCTTCTTCGCAAAGAACAGCCGCGCACTTTTCGCGGCGGCGCGCATGTCGCCGCGCACAAATAACGCTTTAGGGGATATCTTTGTTCATAACTTAAAAGGTTTTAAATAGTATAACAGGCCGCTCTTATCGACGGCCTGTTGAAGTCATTTTTTAGAATTGGTAACTGCGTTATCTCCTCCGTTTACGGATCGCCGCGGAGATGACCCCGAGGGCGGCCGAAACAGCTCCGAAAACAGCCATACCGGCGGCTCCGGCTTTAGGCGGATTGTCGGGGGCCTCCGTCCCCGGTTCCTCGGTGAAGATCGGCTGCACCGGCGTTGGCGTAGGAAGGCCGGGGGTAGGCGCAACGGTTTGTTCCGGCGTAGGAGTAACTGGCTCCGGCATAGGGGTGACGGGCTCCGGCGTGGGAAATACGGGCTCCGGCGTGGGAGATACGAGCCCCGGCGTGGGAGTTGCGGGCTCTGGCGTGGGAGTTGCGGGCTCTGGCGTTGGGGTAACGGGTTCCGGGGTGGGAGTTACGGGCTCAGGCGAAGGCGCGGCGAGTTCCGAATCAATGGCATATAGCTGTACGTTATCGAGCCGAATCATATTGCTTCCTCCTGTATGCCGCCATGCGATGCTGACCATCTCGCCCGCGTAATTGGCCAGGCTGACGGTACGCGGCTCGTAACTCAGGCTTTCCAATCGTTCAGATCGGATTTCGCTGAATTCCCGCACGTCGCCGGAGAAAGGCGGCCCGACATACACGCCGTATTCCTCGCCGCTGATTTCTGTGCATGATACATAATATCTAAGGTAATACTGCCGGCCGTCGTCTGGAATGTTCATTACGGTATAAGGGGTAACAAACCAGTTGTCCGGATAGATGGGCGTACCGTTATTCGCGGAATAAGAGGCCGCGAAGCCCGGCTGCTGATTATAGCCAAGATGGCCGTTCGCCTCATCCACAATAATGTTCCATACGAGCCGGTCGCCGTCCGCGTCGCCTACGCGCCAGTCGCTTTTCGCCTCGCTGAACTGCTCCTCCCAAAGGATTTCGGACTCCTCCCCCTCCGGGCCTGGGAGAAGGCTACAACGCTCATATACTGCGGTAACGGAGCGGCTTTCCGTAACGTTTTTGTAATCACCGGCCCAGCCGATAAAATCATAGCCGTCGTGCGCGGGCGCAAATGGAGGCTCCGCGTCCTCTCCCTCAAAAACTACCTGCTCGTCGAGAACCTCGCCGGTAATTCCGTCAAGAAACGTAATATTATAGCGCGGATCCGTATTTTCCTCATAAACAGCGGTAATGACTGTATTTGCTGTTATATTGGTATAATCGCCCTGCCAGCCCATGAAATTATAGCCCCGATGTACGGGCGGCTCGGGCGGTACGGCGTCTTCGCCCTCGGCAACGGACGCCTCGCGCAGCGTCTCGCCCGTGAGACCGTCTATGAACTTGACAGTGAAAACCGCAACGTCGCGCTCAACAAAACGCGCGCTGAGACTATATGAGCCGGATTCCATTATAAATGGATTCTGCGCGGTTACCTGCACGCCGTCTTCCCCGTACCAGCCGACAAAACGGAACCCTTCATTAGCCTCCGCTTGAGCGGTCAGGGGAAGCATCATAAAGGAAACCTGCCGCCTGTCCAGCGTCGCAACGCCGTTCTCTCTGGCGGATACCGTAACAGGGTACGCGTTAAGGCGTTCGGAAGAGGTGGAGATAAATTTCATGGGATTGCCCGAAGTGACCAGCGAGAACAAATCGGGACAGCCGCTCAGTTCAAGGCGCTCGATACGATTGTTTTCGGCGTTGAGCTCGCGCAAGAAAGGGCCGTTGTCTATTTCAAGTATATTAAGCTGGTTATCGTTGCAGATTAAGATGCTGCAGGACGCGCCGACGTATAGCTCCTCCAGCTTGTTGTTCTGGCATTCAACTTCGCGCAAATCTCCATAGTCGCGGATATCAAGTGTGCCCGACAGCTGATTATCATTTATCGAAAGCATGCTCAGGTTGGCGTCTTCCTCTATGTTCAGGCGCACGATTTTGTTGTGGTGACATGATAAAATACTTAAAAACGTACAGCCCGCAAGATCAAGCTCCTCTAATTCATTATCATAGCATTGAAGGGTTCCAAGATTGGGGCAGTTCATCAGCTTCAAGCTTGTCATGCCGTTGTTTGAGCAATCAATATTGTTGATGGACTGGTTCCCGCTCAAGTCGAGCTCCTCAATGGAATTGTTCGCGCAATCTATCCAATCGATTTGCGGGCAGCCCGAAACATCCAGGTTTGTAATGGCGGGGTTATCCTCGCACCACAAGGTTAGCAGCGACGGGCATCCTGACAGATCCAGCCCACTCAACGCGTTACTCTCACACAGTATTTTTTCCAGCGACACACACCCGAAGACATACAGATTTTGCATGCCGTTTCGGTCGCATTTCAGCTCCTTAAGCGTAGATAAACCCGACAAATCGAGCTTTGAGATGCGGTTTTCGCCGCATTCTAATATCTCCAGGGAGTCGCAGCCCGTGAAAGAGAGATCTCGGATATTGTTACTGGCGCAATAGAGCGTTTTTAAGCTGTAACAGCCCTCAATATGAACTGTATCCAGAGTACGGTCGCCAGCCGTATTAACGTTGCCGACTATATTGATGTAATCAAGCGATATAGCATCGCTTACGTTTACCGACGTTAAGCTGTTGCCTTGCAGCTCCACATTGCGTAAATCCAGGCTTCCGCTCAAATCCAGTTCGCCTGCCAGATTATAATCAGCCAGCCGCAGACCGGCTATGGTATTGTTTGATGTTCTAAAAAATCCGTCGCTCCAGTCCACTCCCCACCATGTTGATATATCCTGCGGATGATAATCCGGGTTTATTTTATTACCGTTCTTTACGCCATTCTCATCGGTTTGCTCCAAAAACGCGCGCATTTTCTCAATTTCAGTTAACTCATCCCCTGCAAGTTGGAAGCGGGCCTCCAAGTGCGGGGTCTCCTCTGTTATATGGTGAAAGGGAATGCCCGACGCGGGTTCGCCGTTATCATCTGACCACTCTGTAAACACATAGCCCGCGCCCGCCCGCGCCATCGCGCGCAGCCTCAGACCATCCTCGGTCTGCACGGTTTCAAGCGCGATTGCGTTCCCATCCTGCGCAATAACGGTAGCGGCGGATGGGCTCAGGTTTTCGGAGTTTACTGAAATTGTGCGTAATAGGTTCTTACTGGTATAAAGCTCCGTCAAATTTGATAACTCGGATAAATCCAAATCGGTAAGGCTGTTTGAAGAGCAGTCAAAATAGGAAAGCTTCTCGCATCCTGTTAAATCCAGCTCGGTAAGGCGATTAACTTGGCACTGGAGAGTGCGTAAATCTGTTTTTCCGCTTAAATCAAGGCCTTCCAGAAGGTTATTATCGCAATAGACATTGGACAGCCATCCGCAGCCGGACAATTCCAATTTGTTCAGCTGGTTGCTTGAGCATTTAAGCATGAAAAGCTTGTCGCAACCGGTCAAATCCAGTGTGGTTATATTGTTATAAGAACAATCAAGCGTCCTCATCTCGTCCAGTCCGCTTAAATCTAAGTCTCCGCCAAGACTGAGAAACCAGCCCCAGTTGATGGAGGCAACCCGCCCGTTGTCGGACCAGTTTACTCCGGACCAGGTCGCCGGGTCGTCGGGGCGGTAGGATGGGGAGATCTGACGGCCGTTGGATACGCCGTCTCCGCTGTCCTGCTCTAGGAAGGCGCGGAGCCTGTCGGCGTCGTGCTGGTCGTAGTTCATGTTCCCCTCAGTACCGCTTGCAACGGCGGACAACGCTAGGCATACCAGCGCAAGCGCGATGATGAGGCAGAGCCTTTTTCGGTTTGTTGGATTCATTCGCTGTTCCTCCTTAAGTTTTAAAGTCTTATTAGTACGCCATGAGGCGTTTATTGTCGGAAGAACCAGAACGCTCTGACGAGAGTTTTGCGCAGAGGATTTTAGATGCCGTCATATGTGTTATATTAAGCATTATATATTGCTTAATATTGCATTTTTAAGTGTAAAGTACTTCTTTCGGGCTGTCAAGCGGTTGTGAAGGCGGTTTGATAATATATAATGCGAGAGCGCTCTTCTCTAGGTAGCAATAGTAAAAGCGGTGTGCATTTAGCATCACGGGAATATTTCATGATACGGGTAAAGTGTAAAATTGCCGCCGAAGACCATAGGACATTTTTATAAACTATTCAAACGCTTTGAACCAAATAAAGCGTCCCGCTAAAAGCCGCCTTCGCCTACCTGTGCTCAGAATTGATCGTCATATCCGATAATTCCCACCTAAAAATTCGACGTTTGCAGCAAACGGTGTTGACACGTAACGGATAATTTCAATAGGTATGTTTTGATTCAGCATATGGTCGGTTAACGGCCCGCAATACCGCAACAGCTTGTGGTTTATCCGCCGCTACGTGATGAACCAACCACTTAAAGCTATTTGCTGACTGTAATTGCGAATCCAACGATGTTTGGCGCAGGCTTGCTGCGCGCAAGTTTTTATCTCGCTACCGTAGGAGCCGTTGCTGTGATATGATATTGTAATAATCAGAAACGGTAATTTCGGAGGCTGTCGGATAATGGAACGGTACCGGGAAATAGAAAAAAGCATTATAACCACGTTTAGGGGCGGCATTTGGCGCCGTTTCATTTCGGCCGTTGTCCAATACCGCCTGATAGAAGCGGGAGACAGGATAGCCGTATGCATATCCGGCGGAAAGGATTCGATGCTGATGGCGAAGTGCGTTCAGGAGCTGCAAAGGCACGGCGGCGTTCCGTTCGAGGCTTCTTATATCGCCATGGATCCCGGATACCGGCTTGAGAACAGGCGCTTAATCATCAACAACGCGCTTGAAATGAATATCCCGCTGACGATTTTCACATCGGAAATTTTCAGGATTGTGGAAGAGGTTTCGGATTCGCCCTGTTATCTGTGCGCAAGGATGCGCAGGGGTTTTTTATATCACCGTGCCCAAGAGCTGGGCTGCAACAAAATCGCCCTGGGCCATCATTTTAACGATGTGGTGGAAACCATTTTGATGGGTATGCTGTACGGCGCGCAGGTGCAGACTATGATGCCCAAGCTTCACAGTGCGAATTTCCCGGGCATGGAGCTGATACGTCCGATGTATCTTGTGCGGGAGGAGGACGTTGTCGCTTGGCGCAAGGCGCATTCGCTCAGCTTTTTGCAGTGCGCGTGCCGTTTTACCGAGAACGCCGCAATGAACAATGGCCATGTCTCCTCCAAACGCGGTGAAATTAAGGAGCTTATACGGGAAATGAAAAAAACCAACCCGAACGTTGACGCCAACATTTTCCGCAGCGTAGAAAACGTCAACCTTTCGACGGTTATAAGTTATAAAAAGGATGGGATAAAGAGGCATTTTCTTGACGGCTATAATGAGGCGGGCCGTGCCCCTGAGGATAACGAATGAAGCAAACTGCGCATTGCTTAGTCGGATGTTGGATGAAAGAGTGGAGCTATGAAGTCACGCTTTACCATAACCGCGGCGTATTCCCAGTTAAAATTAAAGAGCTATAAACCAAGCGAAAGCCGTTTAACGGTAGACGAAAAAGTAAATTCAGGTTATTATGATAAATAGATTTACTGGCGAAGCGCGTTTTACTTACAGCGCGCGTGTAAAAAAACATTAGAATGGGTACAATATCCTTTGATTTTACGTTGACATAGGCTAAAATGTATGCTAGATTAGTTAAGGTGTCCCCGAATGGGGGCTTTATTTAGATGTCTCGCAAGCAAGGCGGAAGGAGAAGACTATGCGCGTAAAGATTACACTGGCATGCACTGAGTGCAAGCAGAGGAATTACAATACCTTCAAGAACAAGAAAAACGATCCCGATCGTTTGGAGTTCAACAAGTATTGCCGCTTCTGCCGCAAGCAGACCCTGCACAGGGAATCAAAATAACAACCGATTAAGTTCATGGGGGTTTAAAAAATGGCAAACATCGTTAAGAAGGATGCGGCCAAGCCTGACAAGAAGGAAAGAACAAAGAGCCGTAAGGCCGGCAAGTTTTTTTCCGAGCTGAAAAAGGTTTCGTGGCCCACGCCCAAGGAAATGGTGAATTACACCCTGACGGTTTTGGCTTTTGTAGCGCTTATGGCCGTTATTATCGGGGCGCTTGATTTCCTGTTTGCGCAGGGTATCAGTCTGCTGGCAAAACTGTAAGGAGTACGGAACATATGACCGAGGAAGCCAAATGGTATGTCGTACATACCTATTCGGGTTACGAAAACAAGGTCAAGGAGGATCTGGAAAAAACCGTGGAGAACCGGAACCTTGAGGATATGATCCTTGAGGTGAAGTATCCAACGGAGGATGTGCTTGAAATTAAGGACGGCAAGCGGAAAACCGTTCAGCGCAAGCTGCTGCCTGGTTACGTGATGATCAAGATGATCATGAACGATAAAACCTGGTATGTCGTTCGCAATACCAGGGGGGTGACCGGCTTTGTCGGCCCCGGCTCCAAGCCTATCCCGCTTTCGGATGAGGAAGTTACGGCAATGGGCATGGAGCGTATACCGATTGTGCTGGATATCGCGGTGGGCGAATCCGTACGCGTCATCTCCGGGCCGCTGGAAAACTTTATCGGCACGGTTGAGAACCTTGACCACGAACGACAGAAAATAAAGCTGACAGTATCCATGTTCGGCAGGAACACGCCTGTTGAGCTGGACTTTATTCAGGTTCAAAAGCTCTGACAAGGGCTGAGCGTTTATGCGTGTTACGGTGTGCATAAACGCGGTTTAAGTATGTTTCCCCTTTAAAGCGGGGTTGCATAGTGGGAGAAGCGCTTAGCTTCGCTCGCACCACATTATATTTAGGAGGATTATTGTTATGGCGAAGAAGATCACAGGCTTTGCAAAGCTGCAGATCCCCGCCGGCAAGGCCACACCCGCGCCGCCCGTCGGTCCCGCGCTTGGTCAGCATGGCGTAAACATCGTAGGCTTTTGCAAGGAGTTTAATGAAAGAACTGCCAAACAGGCAGGGTTGATTATTCCCGTAGTGATTACGGTATATCAGGATCGTTCTTTCACTTTTATCACAAAAACTCCGCCCGCCTCGGTTCTAATCAAGAAAGCATGCGGTATTGAAAGCGGTTCCGGCAAGCCGAACATGGAGAAGGTCGCTACTGTTACCAAGGCACAGCTTAAGGAAATCGCTGAATTGAAAATGCCGGACTTGAACGCCGCAAGCGTTGAAGCCGCAATGAGAATGTTAGCCGGGACCGCTCGCTCCATGGGTGTGACCGTAGTAGATTAAGCGAACAGTGGGAGGCGATTGCCGCTATTACCACAGGGAGGATTTTTAGAATGAAGCATGGTAAGAAATATCTTGAGAGCGTGAAGCTGATTGACAAGCAAAAGCTTTACGACGTTCGCGAGGGGCTGGAGGCCGTACTTTCCACCTCAAAGGCTAAATTTGATGAAACGGTGGAAGCGTCTATCCGTCTGGGCGTTGACCCGCGCCATGCGGATCAACAGGTACGCGGAGCCGTTGTGCTGCCCCACGGCACCGGACGTACCGTACGCGTGCTCGTTTTCGCCAAGGGCGATAAGGCGCGTGAAGCGCAGGAGGCAGGGGCTGATTTTGTTGGCGATGAGGATATGGTGAAAAAGATCCAGACCGAAAACTGGTTTGGGTTCGACGTATGCGTCGCGACACCCGACATGATGGGCGTAGTCGGCCGCATCGGCCGCGTGCTCGGCCCCAAGGGGCTCATGCCGAACCCCAAGAGCGGAACAGTCACGATGGACGTTGCAAAGGCCGTCGCCGATATCAAGGCCGGTAAGGTCGAATATCGCGTGGATAAAACGAGTATCGTACACGTTCCCGTGGGCAAGGTATCCTTTGGCGTTGAAAAGCTGGAGGAGAACCTTTCTACGCTGATGGAGGCCGTTATCAAGGCGAAGCCATCAGCGGCCAAGGGTACGTATATTAAGAGCGTAGTGCTTTCAACAACCATGGGGCCCGGGGTAAAGTTTAACGGAGCGAAATTTTAGAAATTGATTGACAATCTGTTGATCGAGGTGGTACACTCATCAACGGTATTGAATATTGCCTAAGACAGCAGGCGCGATTTACGCTTAATTTCCTGCCGAGGTAACAAACCGTATACTAGCGTGTGCGTTGTTTTGTCCCTTGTCTTATGGCAGGGGATTTTATTTATAAGGAGGTGAAACCATGGGAAACGCCAAGATCATTGAAATTAAAGCGCAAAAAGCCCTCGAGGTCCGGGATAAGATCTTAAAGGCGCAGTCCGTCGTTATTTTTGATTACCGTGGGATGACGGTTGAGGAAGTTACAAACCTGCGCAACGAGATGCGAAAAGCCAACATAGAGTATGTTGTTCTTAAAAACTCCATAGTTGAGCGCGCGGCAAAGGATGCGGGGATTGACGAGAGCATTAATGAAATGCTCAAAGGCCCTTCGGCATTCGCATTTGGGTACGAGGACGCGGTGGCCCCGGCTAAGGTGCTTAAGGAATCAATCAAAAAGTATAAGAAGTGCGAGATTAAGGGCGGCCTGATTAACGGAGCCGTATCCGACGCTAACGCGATGAACGCGCTTGCTGATCTGCCCCCGCGCGAGGTTCTGCTCGCACGGCTGCTCGGCAGCATGATGTCTCCCATTTCCGGCCTGGCTATCGTGCTGGATCAGATAGCCAAGCAAAATGAAGCGCCGGCCGCGACGGAGCAGGCGGCAGACTAAATATCAACTGGAAATAACGATGAGGAGGAAAATAAAATGAATAAAGAGCAATTTATCGCCGATATCAAAGAACTGAGCGTGCTTGAGCTTGCCGAACTGGTTAAGGCGCTTGAAGAGGAATTTGGCGTTTCCGCCGCGGCAACCGCGGTTGCGGTAGCCGGCCCTGCGGCTGCTGTTGAGGAAGTCGAGGAGAAAACGGAGTTTGACGCTATCCTTAAGGATGTTGGCTCCGAGAAGATTAAGGTTATTAAGGCCGTTCGCGAGCTCACCGGTTTGGGGCTCAAAGAAGCCAAGGAGCTGGTCGACAACGCGCCCAGGCCCCTTAAAGAAGGCGTTTCCAAGGAAGAGTGCGAAAAAATTTCCGAAACCTTTAAGGCGGTTGGCGCGACGGTGGAAATCAAGTAACTCTGGTCAAATTAGTTTGGATGCAGGCGGCGCAAGCCGCCTGATATTTATGAAAGCGGCCAAAGCCGCTTTTTAGTGTATCGAAAAAGTGGCTGCGCCACGTTTTTCGAGTTAACACGGAGCGCTTGC
>UQWD01000029.1 GCA_900544555.1 uncultured Eubacteriales bacterium | reverse complement strand
AAAGCGCTCCGTGTTAACTCGAAAAACGTGGCGCAGCCACTTTTTCGACACACTGATATATTTCGTTGTGCTACATCCTTTAAACTTTAGGTGGGAAAAACGGCTTAATTCGAGGGCTTCTTCGTTTATCGGCGAAAAAACGAAATTGAAACGGGCTGATACGGCGAAAGATACGCAAGGCTCTCGTTATACAAACCGGAGGATATGTGGGTTATGTTAAATAAATACGATTGTTTATCAATTTATTAATAATTTTGTTGAATATCAGGCTTGTTTGCTTAACCCTAAAATGGTAAAATGAATAATGATATTGGTAAAACAAGACGTTAGAACATGAGTTATTTCTCAAAAAGAAATACTTGATACAGAGAAGGGATACAAATATGGGCCTGTTTCAGTTTAGAGACGTAGGAATAGATCTCGGCACCTCAAGCGTACTTGTTTACGTTCAGGGCAAAGGCATCGTATTGCGCGAACCTTCAGTCGTCGCGGTTGAGAAGATTACGGGCGATATTAAGGCGGTAGGCGAGGAAGCGCGGCGCATGCTGGGAAGAACGCCGGGTAAGATAGCGGCGGTTAGGCCGCTGCGCGAGGGCGTTATAGCGAATTATGATATTACCGAAAGGCTGCTGCACCATTTTATGAAAAAGGTAGTGGGCAACCACATTTTTTTCAAGCCCCGGGTGGTGGTTTGTGTACCCTCCGGCGTGACCGAGGTTGAAAAGCGTTCAGTAATTGAAGCTACGCTGGAAGCGGGCAGCAGGCAGGCTTTTCTTATTGAAGAGCCTATCGCGGCCGCAATCGGCGCGGGGTTGGATATTACGCAGCCCCGGGGCAATATGATACTCGATATAGGCGGGGGCACGACGGACATCGCGATTATCTCCCTCAATTACGCCGTGCTATCAACTTCCATAAAAGTCGCGGGAGATAAATTTGACGAGGCTATCGTACGTTACATGCGCAAAAAGCATAACCTCCTGATCGGCGAGCGTACGGCTGAGGAGATGAAAATACGCATTGGCTCGGCTTATCCCCGCAAAGAACAGCTTTTTGTGGACGTAAAGGGCAGGAACCTGATTTCCGGGCTTCCGCAAGCTATCGTGGTTGGATCAAACGAGATGGTTGACGCGCTTGAAGAGCCGCTTCAGGCGATTTTGGAGGGCGTGAGGAATCTGTTTGAAAAAACGCCGCCGGAGCTGGCGAGCGATATTACGGAAAGCGGAATATGCCTTACGGGCGGCGGCGCGCTGCTTTACGGTATGGATAAGTTTATATCCGAACATACCAAGGTCCCCTGCTATATTGCGGAAGATCCCATATCCTGCGTGGCGATAGGCACAGGGAAATCGCTTGAGCAGCTGGACGATAAGTTCCAGGGCGGGGCCATCTTCGACTACCGGAGGGGCGACTATTACATGAACCTTTAAATGCATAAGGCGAATTGTATTTTGCGGCATAGCATAACGCTATGCCGTTATTATATCAAGAATATTTGGCGGTAAATTCTGATGCTCAGATTTATCCACGCCGGCAACGCTGTATTGAGCCACATAACAAGGCAAGCGCGAAGAGTACAAGGGGTATATTTGTTTTACGCGCACGCACAATGAACTAGTTAGATTACCGCTCTAACCCTGAATATTCTTGCTGCCTCATCAGGCTCCGACGGAAAGTTATAGCTATCCGGTTTTTTGCTATGAAACGATAAATCAGCTTAAAAAGAGAAGCAGAACGAACAATTAAATCAATGCTATAACGTTAACCGTCTATGCCTATGTTGAAAAAACTTCATCTTATCATAAGCAGCTTGTATACAGGTTGATTGCATTATTCTGCTTATATCTAGCGTACTCAACTAAAAGCAAAATAGGGCTGTCTCAAAAGAGAACAGCCCCTTTGCTGCAAACACTTGATTAGTAAGCAATAAAAGGCGGAGCTTCTCCGTTATATACGTGCCACGCCGCTCATACGCGCCGCGTCCGCCACAGCTTCAGCCACGGCTTTGCCTACCCGCGGATCAAAGGCCTCCGGGATAATGAGCTCCGGGCTGAGATCGCCGTCCGGAATCAGGCTTGCAAGCTTATACGCCGCGGCAAGCTTCATCGCGTCGTTAATATCCCGCGCGCGCACGTCAAACGCCCCGCGGAAAACGCCGGGGAACGCGAGCACGTTGTTTATCTGGTTGGGGAAGTCACTTCGGCCCGTTGCGATGACGGCAGCGCCGCCTGCGCGGGCTTCATCGGGAAAAATCTCCGGCGTTGGGTTGGCGCAGGCGAAAACAATCGCGCCGCTCGCCATAGTTGAAACCATCCTGGCGCTGACCATGCCGGGAGCGCTTACGCCGATAAACACATCCGCCCCGCAAAGCATATCGGATAGGGAGCCTCGGCGCTTTTCCCTGTTGGTGACGGCGGCCATCTCCTCTTTAATGGCGTTCATTCCATGTGCGCGCCCTTCAAAGATAGCACCCGCCCGATCGCAGAGGATGATATGCCTGAACCCATCCGCAAGCATTAACCGTGTTACGGATATGGCTGCGGCCCCGGCGCCGCTGATAACCACTCGCACATTCTCCTTTTGTTTGTTTACCAGCTTCAAGGCGTTGACAAGACCGGCAAGCGTTACAATGGCCGTGCCGTGCTGATCGTCGTGAAAAACGGGGATATCGCATTTTTCCTTGAGCTTGCGCTCGATTTCAAAACAGCGTGGGGCGGATATATCCTCCAGATTAATCCCCCCGAAGCTGCCGGAGATCAGGTAGATAGCGTTTACGATCTCGTCAACGTCATGGGATTTAATGCACAGCGGAAAAGCGTCTACGCCGCCAAACGCCTTAAAAAGCACACATTTCCCTTCCATAACGGGCATTCCGGCCTCTGGTCCGATATCGCCCAGGCCAAGTACGGCCGATCCATCCGTTACGACAAGGCACATGTTATGCCTGCGCGTGAGTTCATAGCTCTTTTCGATATCCTTTTGAATCTCCAAGCAGGGCTGCGCTACGCCCGGCGTATACGCAAGCGAGAGATCCCGCTTGGTTTTTACGGGTACGGAAGCGATAACCTCAATTTTGCCTTTCCAACCCTCATGCAGGCGTAAAGATTCCTTCGCGTAATCCATCTATCCCTCCACAATCTTTATTCCAGCGCTCGCGCCGAGGCGGTTTGCCCCGGCAGAGAGCATATTTTCAGCGTCTTCGCGCGTACGTATGCCGCCGGAGGCTTTAACGCCCATCTGCGGCCCGACCGCTTCGCGCATTAACCGAACGTCCGCGCAGACCGCCCCGCCGGATGAAAAACCGGTGGACGTCTTTACGAAATCCGCGCCTGCCCGCTTGGCGGCCAGGCAAGCCTGACTCTTCTCATCATCGGTAAGGAGGCATGCCTCAATTATTACTTTGACAAGGGCTTTTCCAGAGGCTGCCTCCGTAACCGCGCGTATATCTTCCTCGACGTCCGCCCAGCGCCCTTCTTTAGCGGCGCCGATATTGATAACCATATCCAGTTCCGCCGCCCCAAGCGCGATGGCGGCTTTCGCCTCATAAGCCTTGACATCCGGCAGCGTAGCGCCAAGAGGAAAGCCGATAACGCAGCAGGGCGCGACGCCGGAACCCTCAAGCCTTGTCGCGACGTGACCTATCCAAATCGGGTTAACGCATACGGAAGCAAATCGGTAACGTATCGCTTCTCCGCATAAGGCGTCTATCTCATAGCGCGTGGCGTCAGGTTTTAAAAGTGTATGATCGATATACTGATGCATGGAACATCTCCTTCGTTTTCTTCTCTGACAGTTTATGCTTAAATCGCGATAACGTCAAGTGCTGCAGCTTCGTGCCGCGCGCATTGGCACGCGCATAAACCGAGTATGACGTGGGGAATGAGTTTTGAAATAATATTGCATAATCATAACTTGATTATTTAAATTTATTATAGAATGTTTGGGTGAACTAGTTAAGTACACTGGTTACTTTCGGCAAAAACAAGACATAAGTATTCAACAACCGTGATTTAAGAGTTCAGTACATTTTATACAATAATATACTCTGATTTATCGGCAAAAATAATTGCGATTAGCGGACGGTTAATAGAATTATTGTGGATGTTGACAAATATTGGTAATAGTGATATCATTTGTTTCATGGTAAAATATGCTAATGAAATATAATAAAGAACTATTCATTTATTATATTCAATATGTTAAATGTTTACATATCATTAGCTTATTTATAGTGTGTCGTTTCTTTTGAAGCGATCGAAAGAAAGAGCGGGGCGAAAAACGCTGGCGGCTTTGCGACGTAACGTTTAATTCTAAAACTATCCCTGCCCTTGAGCTTTAATGACAAAGCCTCGTGCAGGGTATTTTTCGACCGGAGACGGACGGGGGGAGCGCGTTTTGAAAAACAAGAGTTTTTGGATATTATTGATTCTCATTGTCGTAACGGGTGCTATGCTCGCAAGCGTTACCTTCGCATGGCTTATGGATACGGAGCGTATTGACGCAGATTTTCAGGCGGGCATGCTGGATATTGAGCTGGGCCAGAGCGCCGGGCTTGAGTTTCAAAACTTACGCCCCCTTTCGCTCGCGCAGTTTGAGGCGGAATTTGGAGCCGCTTACGAGAATGTCAATACCGAAGGCTTTGATCCGGCTCCGGTTTATTTCCGGCCGGTTACTGTCAACAACACGGGTACGCTGCCCGCGCGTATTACTATAAGCGTGGTTAATCAAGGCGCGCCGTCGGGCTGCCGGGTAAAAAACATGGTCCCTGACGGCCGGGGAGGAATTGAGCAAAACGGCGAGGCCGCTTGCGGAAACGAGCTGGAGGACGCGCTCAAAATCTATTTATATCAAATGATCGGCGGTCAATGGAAGCGGATAGAAAACATTAACCTCAACGAATTAACGCTGGACTCAGGAGAAAAAGCCGTATATGCGCCCGGCGATACGATTGGGGCCGGTGAGTCGGTTCAGTATGTTGTTGCCGCACATCTTCCAGAAACGGCCGGTAACGATTATCAGGCCAAGCATTTTCACGGTAAATTATATGTTGGAGCAGGCCAAACGGATGACGGGGCCGAAATTGGCGGGCCCGCCGGCAGCGTAACGCCTGAGCCCGGCCAGCATACTTATACGATTAAACATTATATCACAGGGACCCGAACGAGCGTAAAGCCCGACGAAACAGGGAGCGCACCGGCTGGCTTAATGCAATACAATCCGGATATGTCGCCCGTGGAATTCGGAGGCAAGACATATGAGCCGGAATACTCTCATTACTCTTTCATGGTTGAGGACGAAGGCGCGAACGTGTTTACGGTGTTCTACCGCGAGGTTTTAACAAGCGGCGACGGCTCGTCGTGGGATGAAGCCATTATCATCCTAACGCCGGAGGATCTTAACAACGTCCGAAATGGCCTTGATAAATACTACAAGCTGGGCAGGGATATTGATTTATCACAGTATGCGAGCTGGTCGCCTATTGGCGGCGTGGTTTGGGCAAGCGGATGGTTTAAGGGCGGGCTCGACGGAAACGGATTCAAAATAACCAACCTGAAAATCAACAGGGCGGCTGACGGCAACCAACCCTATACCGGGCTTTTCGGCACGGTCTACGACAGCTCTAACCGAGGTGAGGTTAAACTCAAAAATATCGTTGTTGAAAACGCGGATATTACGGTCAGCACCAATGGAACCAACTACCACGCGGGTATCATAGCCGGCTTTTGCTACGGCGCGTCGATTGAGAACTGCCATACCGCCGGTACGCTTACAACAAAAGGCCCGGGCGCCGGGGGCATTGCAGGCGCTACGCTTTCGACGAGCTACTCAAGCTTAAACGGCGGGCATATCAAGGGCTGTTCCTCGAGTGCGCAAATCAGCTCCAGCGCGGGCATGGCGGGGGGAATCGTCGGAAATGTGAACATCCCCGTTTCCGAATGCTTCTTTACGGGCTCCGTTATCAGCTCAAGCTCAGCCGTAGGCGGCATCGCCGGGGCGGCGAGGAATTCCGGCTCGGTGAGCAACTGCTGGTCTAGTGGATATGTGGAAGGCGCTCACGTGCAAAGCGGAGGCGTGGGCGGAATCGTGGGCGACGCATTGGCGCAGGTACGTTACTGCTATACCATTGCAACCGTAAACGCCAAAAACAACGTGAACCCGGCGACCGCCGCGGGCAGGACCGCGCAGCCCGCAGTCGGGCACAGGACGGGAACGGTATCTAACGTGATTTTCCTTAAAGGCCGCTTTCATGTCAAAGGAACGGCCAGCGCGATTTGGGACGATTATTCCGGCAGCTATTTGAACGGCGGCGGGGCCGGCGAAGAGGATATGCGAACAGCCGCGACCTACTCCGGATGGGACGTCGGAATATGGGATTTCACGGGCGGTTATCCCCGGCTTAGAAACAATATGGGGAGCTAGGCCGCAAAGCTCCCGCGCTATATTAAAGCAGAGGCTTATGATGTTTAGTTTACGGCATCGCCTGTAACTTTACATAGTTAAACTTGATGGGGGGAGAAATGATGAACAAACACAGGAAGATCTGGTTATCCGCGCTCTCCGTGCTCGTAGTAGCGGCATTGCTGGCCGGCGCTACGTACGCGTGGTTTACGGATAACGAACAGGCGGCGGCCGGGTTTGAGGCAGGTGTGCTCAATATTGATTTGGGCGATTCCAGCCCGCTGGAATTTAAAAACCTGCGCCCGCTGACGCTTGCACAATTCGACAATGAACTTGCTGAGGGCTACGCAAACAGGAACACGGAGGGTTTCGACCCGGTTCCCGTCTACTTCCAGCCGCTCACTGTCTCCAATGAGGGAACGCTTCCCGCGCGCATACAGCTTACCGCCGTTGACGCGCCGGTTCCTGAGGGCTGCCTTGTGACCAACGTTGTGGATAATGGAGGCGGCGGCGTTTTGCAGGACGGCACTGCCGACTGCGCGAACGAGCTTAAAGACGTACTGAAAATTTATGTTTATGAGCTTATTGATGAAACGTGGACGCGCGTACAAGGCGTAAACCTCAATGCCGCGACGCTTGAGGATGGCGAAACCGCGATGTACGCGCCGGCCGGCTTTATCGGCGCGGGCGATAGCGCGACTTATGTTATCGGCGGACATCTTCCCGAGGGTACGCTAAACGCTTATCAGGCCAAGCATTACCACTCGTACATTTACGTTGGCGCTGGGCAGACGGACGACGGATCGGATATCGGCGGCCCGGGCGAATCGACGCCACCGGTAGAAACGCCTGAACCCACGCCGGAACCGACCCCTGAACCCACGCCGGAGCCGACTCCTGAACCGACCCCCGAACCCACGCCGGAGCCGACGCCCGACGGGAGCATTGAAAACCCGTATCAAATTTATAATCAGGCTACTCTCGACGCAGTGCGAAACAAGATGGACGCCCATTATATCGTAATAGAAGACTTTAGCGTGAGCGGCGCGTGGATACCCATGGGCCTTACGCAGAACGATTCCGACGTTCCGTTTACCGGCTCCATAAACGGGGACGGGCATACCATTTCCGGCCTGACGGTTAATCTGAGCTCATCCTATGCAGGCGCCGGGTTATTTGCGTATAACAAAGGTACGATAAAGGATTTAACCATTGCTAACGCGAACATTCGGGCCGGTGCGGTTGCGGGAGTACTTGCCGGGCAGAACGCTGGTACGATTGAAAACTGCCATGTCAGCGGCACGGTTACGACTACGAGCTACACATTGGCTTCGCTAGGCAGCAGCCCGACCTATACGGGCTCCTTCACCGGCGGGCTTGTGGGCGTAAACGGCGGCAATATCGGAAAATGCAGCGCTAAAGTAGATGTCGCGAACACGTATACGACCAATGAAGGATCGGACGCTATCAGCGGGTGCTTAGGCGGACTGGTCGGCATTAACTATGGCGGAACCATTACGGAAAGCTGGGCGAACGGTGGCATTAACAAAAGCTGGTATCAGGGTTCCCAGATATCCGGCAATTGGTACTTTGCCGGCGGCCTGGTTGGGCATAACGACAGCAATTCCGTTATCCGCAATTGCTGGGCGTACGCACAGCCTATCTGCGCGCACAGTTATGTGGGCGGTCTGGTCGGTATGAACAGGAATTCAACCATCGCAAGCTCCTACGGCAGGGTAAGCGGATGGACGATTGGCGCGGGCGCAGGCAATACCGCCGGCGATTGCATCGGCTATAACCAGGGAGGAACCATCTCGAACGCCTACTATGCTTATAGCTCGGCGTCGGGCTTTGGCACGAGGCTCAATACCTTAACAGACGGCGCTATACTCGCCGGCTTCGATACCGCTATCTGGAGGTTCCAGAACGGCGCATATCCGAATTTAATCAACAATCCGCGATAGGTCGGCAAATACAAATTTTTAGGGGGAAATAAAAATGAGTACGAAGAAAAAGATTACATTGTCCGTTGTGACCGCGCTTGGCGTGCTGGCTCTGCTTGTTGGGGCGACTTTGGCTTGGTTTACGGATACGGAGCGTGCGGACGCCCGGTTTGAGGCGGGAATACTGGATATCACCATAGGCGAAAACGAGGGGCTCTTGTTCCAAAACCTTCGCCCGATGGCCAGCGAAGAGGCGTTCCTTGCCGAGATCAATTCCGATATCGACTATCCTGAGGCCGGTTTTGCCGAACCGACCGTTTATGTACAGGAGTTCGCCATTACGAACGCGGGCACGCTTCCTGTCAAGATTCAGCTCCAGCTAGTAGAGGGTGATATCCCCGAGGACTGCCAGATAGATAATATTATCGACAATGGCGTTGGCGGCGTAATGGTTGGGGATCCCGCGCTGGTGGATTGTGATAACAGCCTTATGGAAGCTTTGCGGCTTGTTCTTTTGATAAAGAATGCGGACGGCGAATATGAAAAGGTGAACTCGTTTACGGCGGCAGACTTCCTCCAGATTCTTGAGGATGAGGAAGGAAACGACCTGATTTTGAACGCCGGCGAGACGGGAAGCACTTACGCCATTGGCGCGTATCTTGACGCTGAAGCAGGCAATGCGTTCCAGGCTAAGCACTATCATGCGGTACTTAACGTAGCTGCCGCTCAAACGGATGAAGGCGCCGAGTTCGGCCCGGAAAATCCGTAAAATTTTATTGCGGGTGCAAGATTCCGCGCGGTTGCTCGGCAACCGCGCGGAAAAAGAAAAACTTTTGGAGGTGTGGGTCAGTGTCCCAGTTGTTTAAGCGGACAGTAGTTTTAATAGGGCTGCTTATACTTTTAACCACAGCCATAGGGTACACCGTCGCCTGGAACCTGGAGTCGGAGAGTATGTCGGTAAATGTGGAGTCTGCAACCGTTGACGTGGAGCTTGAGGGTGAAATCGATCTGGATATCACTAGATTGCTCTCCGAGAATTCGGATCCTATATCCGCGCCTTTTACCGTAGTAAACCGCTCAAGCATCCCGGTCCGTATCGAGCTCGGCCTCAAGGCCCGGCAAGCGGATCAGGGCGCCGAAAGATTGCTGGCCGGCATGGCCTATGAGTTTAAGGACGAGCATGGCGAAAAGCTGGATGGAAGGGTTATGCAGGCAGGGGAGCGATTGGCCTGCAATCTGGTTATATCCAATGCGGGCTTGGTTAATGGGGTGGACGCAACCGGTGAAGACGGGTTGGGCTTTGCAATTACAGTTCGGGCGCTGCAATTAGAAGCGGGCGATGCGTAGGGCCGGGTCAATCGTTAAAAAAACGGTCAAAGCCGCGGCATGGACGGCAGTCGCGCTTTTGATCGCTGTATTGTTCTTCCTGCTGCTTGGGTCACGCGGCCAAAAGTTGCCGTTTTTAAACGGCATTCGCGTTTTGAATGTCATGAGCGGAAGCATGGAGGGCGCGATTCCTACCGGCAGCGTGGTTATTGTTGCGGATAAGGAACCGCTTGAACTTATCGAGGGGGATATCATAACATTTTTATCCAACGATCCGCTTTATTTTGGCAAGGTTGTAACCCATAGAATCGTTGAAATCGCGGATTACCGGGATTCGGTTATGTTTATCACCAAGGGCGACGCCAATGAAGATAAGGACGGGGCGGCGGCGCTTCCGGCGAACGTGATAGGAAAAGTGGTTTTTCATATACCGCTTTTGGGATATTTATTAAACTTTTTAAAGACTAAGCTCGGTTTTTTCCTGGTATGCCTTTTACCTTGCATGGTAATATTTTTGCTGGAACTCCTTCAGCTCGCGCAGCATATTGGGGAATACCGCAGGGAGAAAAAGTCCGGGGAAAGCGCGCAGGCGGATTGTAAGGCCGACGGCGCTGAACAAGAGCCGTTGACGGCGGCTGAGCCGGCTAAGAACGGGACGGAATCAATTATAGAGGTGAAATAAGATGCGTAAATGGAATCTGCGAGGCTTACTTCGGGCATTCGTAATATTTGTGGCCGCAGCCATGATTTTGTCGGTTCAAACGCGCAATACAGGGGCTTATCTTGAGGATAACGCGGAGTTGGATATTACTATCCGCTATAACCTTTCACAGCCGGGAAACGATAAGTCCGGGGAACCAGCCCCTACGGACACGGACGCGCAAGCGAGTGAACCTGAGCAGGATAATGGGGAAGATCCCACTCCTGCGCCGCCGCAGGATAATTCATCCAGCGATGAGGAATAAATACGCCGCCTGGATTAAACGATTAAGTTTAGGCGGTAAAAACGGAACGTTCAACTAGCCAAATAAAGCTTGATTTTATTTTTAATCAGCATCATAAACGAAATTTCTACGGGGAAACGCGGTACTCCAAACGTATATATTTAGCACGGTCGCGTTTTGATGAAGATGCGGCCGGATGAAAGTAGAATATAGATTCCGACGCCGACACGCCTGTTTTTAGCTCCAGTTTGATAATTTGTACAGCGTAATCCTATTGATACAATTTTTTATAGAGTACAAGCAAGCGGCTTTGATTTTTATGTGAAATTATTAAAGTAAATGAATACTGACTAACATAAAGTCATGGAACCACAGTATTTTATCGTTCTGCTTTGTGTTATCAATCAAGAATGCCGCTGTATGCCTCTTAAATAAAAACAAATTTGGTAAACAAATCATAAAAAAACGCAAATAATACCTATTCTCCTTATCGAAACCTTGCAAATAAACACGAAAGATTGTATGATAAATAATGATATTATGCATGTACCATGTACTTTAGCGATAGTACATGCTTAAGGAGGATGTCCGTGGCTCTTTCCCTACAAGTGAAAAAATTTATTAACTCAGAACATACGGGCGACTATGCTCATATTGCTCTGCCATTAGAGTTGCCTGAACTGAGGATGAGAAAAGTACGCAAAGCTTCGGTGGCGTTCGATAAGGCTCTCAATGCCGCGGATGAGTCGGCAGAGATAGCGGATGCGTCGGATGACAATATGTCGGAGCCGCCGGATTCTCAGGAATATGAGAAAGCTCAGGAGCTGGAAGAAACAAATGGCTATGAACAGGTAAAAATGCACTACATGGAGGCGGGTAACGGCGAGCCGCTCATTCTGGTGCATACCGTTGGCCAATCACTGTATACCTGGCGCAATGTTTTTGAGCGCCTCAGTCAAAGCTACCGGGTAATTGCGGTTGATTTGTTTGGCCACGGTTATTCGGACAGGCCGGACTCCTTTGACTATTCCATTGAGGATCACGCCCGTTCTCTTCGTTTATTCATGGATGCGTTGGGTATTCAATCAGCGCATTTTATCGGTTTTTCATTGGGCGCGGCTTATGTGCTTGAGTTGGCGCGTAAAACGCCCGAAAGGGTTGGGCGTGTTATTTTGTTGGCGCCCGGCGGAATCACGCCTGAAATGCCGCTTCATATCCGAATGATTGACAGCTCTTTAGTGGGAGGAATCGCAAGCAGGCTCTATAGCTATAAAACGGTTGGAAATCTGCTGCGCGAAGCCGTATTTGACTTAACCATTATCACTGAAGAAGTCGTAGAGGAGTATTATCGGCCAGCATCAGAGCCCAGGGCGCGAAGGGCGGTTCGGCTGTCGCTTCACCGTTTTGACGATGAAGAACTGCTTAAGGAGATGCGCAATATTGATAATGAGGTACTAATCCTATGGGGCAGCGAGGATAAATGGCATTTGCCGGAAAGCGCTCAGCTATTCCACGCCGCCTTGCATAACGCTCAGTTTGCTGTAATTCGCAACGCCGGCCATCTGCTGCATGAGGAAAAAGCCGAAAAACTAGCGTCCGCCGTATTGGAATACATACCGGTAATTATGCCATAAGCTGCCGGATTAATCCGTTTACTACCGCACCCGCTTCGCAAGCGGGTGCTTTTTTGCCAATAGAAAGCCATGCGCTACGCGAGTGATTCAAAAGAAGCCTCCTGGCGATGATGCGGATAAAGAAACTCCTTTTGCTAAAATCGGGATGCCGCCTGACAACTGCAACCTAAAAGCAAAAGGAGGTCATCCAAGAATGAACGGCACAAAAAGTCTATCGCATACGAAGCGGAATGTAAATACCACATAATATTTGCGCCGAAATTCAGGAGGAAAGTATTCTTTGGAGAGAAACGGGTAGAAGGTAGGAAAGATATTAAGAATGCTGTGTGAGTAAAAGGATATAAAGATAAATCGAAGCGGAAATATGCCCGTATCATGTGCATATATTGCTGGAGATACCGCCGAAAGTGGCGGTGTCGAGCTTTATGAGGTATCTCAAAGGCAAAAAAGCAGCCTGATGGTATACGAGCAGTTTCCAGCCTTTAAGTATAAGTATAGAATCCGGGAGTTTTGGCGCCGGGGGCACTATGTAGACACGGCGGGCAAGAATGCAATGAAGATTGCGGAATACATACCAAAGCAGTTGGAAGAACATAAGATGGGCGAGCAGCTAACGATGAGTAATTAACCCGCTTACGAGCCGTAGGTATCAAGCCTGTGCAAAGGTCAGGCCATACCAACGCCGCGTGAGGCGTGGCTAGTATCAAAGGGTTATACCCTTATAATAAAATACCACCAACATAGCCGGGGGATTTTCAGTGTGTCTGAAAAGTGGCTGCGCTACGTTTTTCGAGTTAACACGGAGCGCTTTTATATTGGCGCGGTCAGCGCCCCGTGCAAAGAAACCCTTGCTGCGCAAGGCATTCCAATCTGACGCATATGTCGTCAGGTTCGGCTGAAAGCCTATGGGGGTTGGGATCAACCAACCCCCGGGTTTCTTGACAGGCTGTATCCCCCGGCTATGCTGGGATTTGTTATTCTTTCTGTTTTGTAATCATCTTATTTAACTGCCGTTTGTTCCTCTATTTCTCTCCATGGATTAATTAAAATAGTTGAAGAGGTTTCGAGTTATTTTAAAAACGTAATTTTAAATTATGATATACATCTATCACATGATATTTTTACTGATTTATCAAATAAACAAAATAACAAAAGAACGGTTGATAAAAAGTTTAACTAAAGCTCATTTAGAGTTCAATATCTAAGAGAGACGATCGCGATTTAAGCTTGTAATTAGAGAGAATCATGGATCTGAGAAGCACCCGATTATTTGCGCATGTTGATGGAAATCTCACTAGATAGGCGTGCCAGTAAGTTGGAATATTATGAAGAACCCGCTGTTCAATATAGTCGGTCAAAAAACTTTTGCGCCGGAAATATGATGTATACATAGATGGGGAAATTCCAAAAAGACTGCAAAGGATATTTGAGCTCATACAATCAGCCAAGGCATACGACTAAGTTATTTGAGGGATTCTAATACCCTTATAAGGTGAATCCTCTGCGGCTTCCATCCGTTGCATGAGCCTTATTTTAAGGCTTGCCGCATATGAAAGACCATCGCCTGCGCCGTTGGATTTTTGTTGTTGCATTAGCTTGTGAGATTATAGTGCTTTAACTTAAAAACTTCAAATCCTGTTTATTTTTAGCCCCCTGCTCTGCGCCCTGTGAGTCATTGCTTGAAGCAGCTCGACTTAGTCAAGTAAAAACATCACAGGCAGATCTAAAGAAACGCATCGTTTCTTTTTAACTGCAACGCTAAAGACACTATATTTAGCGTGCAATTTTCTTCGGCACAAAGCGATTTAAGCTGCTAAGTTATTGTTGAATCTATTGATTGATTAGTTCATATTCAAGAGGATGTAATATGAGCGGATTTATCTATAATCGTTTGCTTCAGGTGCTTCTTAAGTGGTAGAAACTCAGGAGAGCTGAAAAACACTTGTTTGTATCTGCCGTAATCCCCCCGCTTGAATCTATTGCGTTGTTATCCTAAGCGCTATTGCTGCCATTCTGGATACGTACAGTTTTTTATATCAATCGCCATGATGAAAAGATTTACTTTAACGTTAACTCTCCGCCGTTCTCTATTTTAAGAGCGTCATGAAGGTTATTGTTTACGGTAAGCCGTTGTTATGTTAGGATAAATATATTGCTTGTGATTGTGGAAGCAAAAAATGTGATTATAAACAGGAAAATGATATTAAAACGTTTGCGTTTGAAGCAGTTTAGCCCCTATTAAAATAGGATGCTTATTAGCGGCGTTTTTAGAAGGATCAATTAAAGGGGGGGTACTATGATAGATTGCAAACGATGCGGCGAAACGATACCGAATGGGATGAGCTATTGTACCAGTTGTGGAATGCCGGTTACAGATACGCGGCCGATGCAGCACGAGGCGCATGAAGCTAACGATGTGCAAAGCCCGATGAAAGCGATAAACGTTCAGGCCGGGGCGCAGCCCGGACGGATCAGCCATCAGGCGGCCGCCCAGCGTCAGAGCAGCTATGGCAGCGAAGATGGCGTGTATTCAAACAATTATGCGGCTTATGCCGAAACGGTACGGCAGGAGACGGCAGAGCCCGAGCTGGAACCGGCAAAGGTTTTGGGGACAGGCGGGTATCTCGGCGCGCTGATCTTGATGGGCTTGCCCGTGATTGGCCTGATTATAACAATCGTATGGGCATGCGGCGGCTCCGGCATACAGAGCAAGGTTAAGCTTGCTCGCGGTTATCTGCTTTACGTATTGATTGTAACCGTTGTTATAGTGCTGATTTTAGGCATACTCGTGGTGGTTTATGCGGATACGCTCAGCCGGTATTTGAACATGCTAACCAAAATGATTTAAGACTTAGTTTTATATGGAGGTAATGAACATGAGCTTTTGCGGAAATTGCGGGGCCAAAATTGATGATAACGTCAATTATTGCCCAACTTGCGGAAGGCCGGTTGGCTCCGGCGCCGCGAAACCGCGGCAAGAGGGCGGCTACGATGAAAACGATATCGTTCAAAACAAGGCTATGGCGATACTCTCATACATCTCGCTGCTGGCACTTATCCCCCTGTTCGCCTGCAAGGAATCGCCATACGCGCAGTTCCATGCAAAGCAGGGAACAAACCTTTTGATAATTGAGGGGATATACTGCGTTGCCCATTCGATAATTAAAATAGTTTTTTGGGCGCTAAGCCCTGTGCTTGGCGTGATAATGGAGGCTATATTGGGCCTGGGTTATGTTGGGTTCGCCGTGTTTTCCATACTCGGGATAGTATATGCCGCTCAGGGCCAGGCAACCGAACTGCCCCTGATAGGCAAACTAAAATTCATAAAATAACAGTATATATTGAGAAGGCTTTATAAGAGCTTGATTATCCCCATATACTTTCGGGTGAGCGAGCACTGAGTTCATCCGTCAATATGTGGGTGCGTCGCCTTATTAACAGCCTGAACGAAAGGGAAGGTATCATGAACAAAGAGCGGCTTACGCAGCGGTTTTTGAGGTATGTTACATGCGCTAGCGAATCCAGGGATGAGCGGGAGTTCTGCTTAATGCTCGAAGACGAACTTAAAGAGATGGGAGTCCGGGTGGACCGCGATGAGTCAGGGGAGAAATGCGGTTCAAACGGATGGAATATACGCGCCTCCCTTCCGGGGCATGGAGAGCCCATACTTTTTTGCGCACATTTGGATACCGTGTCCCCTGGGAAGGGAATAAAACCCGTGCTTGATGGAGGCGTTATACGTTCCGGCGGGGATACGGTGCTGGGCGCGGATGATAAAGCGGGCGTTGCGGCTATTATGGAAGCGTTTGAAAGCCTGACCGAACACGATTTAGCGCACCGCCCCGTTGAAGCGCTATTTACGATCTGCGAGGAGCTGGGTCTGATGGGCTCCAAGCATGCGGATTACTCCGCATTCTCAAGCCGTCAGGCAGTTGTGCTGGATTCAGGCCCAGCGGTGGGGAGCATCATAAACAGGGCGCCGGCCAACATCCGCATACTTGTAAAGATAACGGGCAAAAGCGCCCACGCGGGTATCGCGCCCAACGAGGGCGTGCATGCCTTAAAGGCCGCCGCCGCCGCAATCTCATCCATCCCCTGCGGGTATGTGGATGATGAGAGCGTAATGAATATCGCGAACATGCTCGCGCCCGGAAAGACGAATGTGGTGCCGTCACTGGCTTCTTTCAATATGGAGATTCGTTCTTTTAGCGAAGCAACTTTGGATAAGCATTTGAAGGCGGCGGAGAAGGCTGTCAAGGACGCCTGCGATCTATATGGGGCGAGTTATTCATTTGAACCGGAACGCCATTCAAGCGTGCTTCACGTGCCGGAAAACGGCTCGCTAATTTGCTTAATACGAAAAGCGCTCAATGACATTGGCGTAGAAGGCTGCGTGGACAGAACCTTTGGGGGCAGCGACGCGACCTGGCTCAACGCGAATGGAATAGAGGCGGTAAATATAGGTATCGGCATGAAGGATGCTCACAGCGTAACCGAGCATATTGCCGTTGACGATTTAGAGACGACCGCACGCTTGGTAATGAATATTGCGCTATCGGTTAGCTGAAGTTTCAGCGCGGGTATGCAACGTGTTAACAGCAGGATGATAAACCTTAACAATCAGGGGTAGACAGACAGGCTCCCATCGGTAAAACCGAGGGGAGCCTGTTTTTTGTAAATGGCTAGAAAAGCACAACCGCTGCCACAATCCGGTTTGGATTACATGAGCGCCGGTCGGGTATAGCCCTTAGAAGTTTTCGCCGCGTGAGACGCCGCCTGATTTAACGTGCTGTTAACCAGAACGCACGGGTTGTTTGCTTTGCCCGTAAAAGCCGGGGTTTGAATCTGATTTATTATCAGCTTATGGCGACCTTGCCATCATCCGGCTGAATTGCTACCCAGGTATTGCCGGGGCGCAAAACGAGCGGGCTGCCGTTGCTCAGGTAATAACGCGTTGGTTCATCGAGGCTTTTGCGCTCCCATGTTCCGGTGATATGGCGGCCGGCGACAAAATAATCGCATTTGCCTGAACCGACAACCTCCACCATACGCCGACCGCTATAATCATTCGGAATAATATACTCCTTGGCGTACTGTACTATGAGGTTGGTAGCGTGAAATTGAGAGGTTTCCGTATGCTCTTTTCCCGTTGAATCCTTGGTTACAGTACGCACCATAAACTCTTTACCGTTCACATATCGCATAAGCTTCCCTGAATCCGCGTCATACTTGAATTCGGTATGCTCAGGGTTATCCGTCTGGAAGGAGAGCCCCACCTTGGAGAATGCCGCGCCGCTATCGTATGATACATTTGCATTAAAAGCAAACGGGCCGTTATACTGCGGTTCGTAGTTATACAGCTCGTCATATATGCGCTGTACGTTGGTATAGGCGTTATGCGGCGCTTTACGATCGCTTGAGCGCCAAAAGTATTTTTCCCATTTACCCTTTACGCCGTCAACGCGCACCTTAATATGCTCCGCGTTTTTGCCATATACATATGATACGGGCTTTTCCTCGTTGCTCGGCCCGCCGAAGTGTACGAGAGGCGAATCCCATTCGCGCTGAATATTAATAAAATATATCCTTACCGAACGCATCGGGCCGGCTACAACGGGATATTCATCATTAAATATGCACATCATGCGCGTAGCGCTGCTTTCCACACAAGTTTCATATATAATATCCGCTTGCTGAAGCCCCGTTTGAGGCCGTGCGGCCGGAGCGTTTTCGATCATTACCGCAATGGGTTTGTATACGGCGCCTTCTTTAAGCGCTAAGCCTGTTGTAGGTGAGTATACGCTTAAATCCGGCGTTGGTTCACCCGTCGCATCCGTTGTTGGCGCTGCGGACGGCGTTTGTGGGGGCTGCGTAAGCTCTCCGGGATTGGGCTGTTTTGAGCATCCGCTCAACAATAAAGCCATAAGCATCATTCCTGCCAGAATTTTCTTCATCATAACCCTACCTTTCATCGTTCTTTAATTAATATTCCCATCTTAGGCGCGTCCAGATAATATGTCAAGTTAAATGAACGGACGCGGGAGGTTGATTTTTCCGCCTGACGTTAGCCGTTTTGCGGGCGGGATGTTTATATTATACCCAGTTTAAAAAGCAGATGCGCGGCCGGCGGTCTGAGTGCAGAAGGCTTTAAGCGCCTTAAGGCCAATTAATCATGCAGCCCGAATTGATGTTCATGCCAAAACAATAGAAATGGAACTAATTAAGCTTTGTGCCCCGCTGTAAAACCGTCGGTTTAGGGTAATACGCGGGCAGAGCGAGCTTAGTATGGCGGGATAGTCTACCCGACTGCTTAGGTAATATGGTAATAAGAGCAGGAAAACAGAAAAAGCAGATCGAATTCGAACTGCAGAATAAATATGATGGTAGTGATGAGGAACAAATCAGTACTCAATTGGGTTTTGTCATAACTGAACTGCTTGAGCAGCGTATTCTCGTAAATGCTGATGAACACAAGTAAATAGATGTGAAATGAACGCTTCAAGATTATACGAGTTGATAATATCTAAAATGAAGCTTCACATGAATTTTTAAGTACGCGTATTTCCGATTATTATAAAATTTAAAATGTTGGTTGAATCCGGTTCAATTCAATATTCCAGTTTCCGCTTAAGGTTTACTTTGAACTGATTAATAAGTGCAATTTAATCTGCGTATATTGTTGCAAACGAGCCTGTAATGCTGTTGACGACAGGTTTATATCTTTTGATTTATCAAAAATATCGTTTCTGAAGCTTTTTCGTAGAGAACGAAGATACTCTTTTTAGAGTCACTGTGCTAAAAAGCTGTAAAAAGCAGGAATGATTTTGTAATTTATATCAATCACATAATAACGCCATATAATCAAACAAAGGTATTGACCGTTGCCTATATATGGCATATAATTCACTTATACTGGAGTATATACGTAATCAGAAGTATTGTATTAAGCGGCCGGCGCCGCCATAAAACGTCAGGTAAGTTCAGCAATTGATGTAGTTTCATTAAGAACCGAGCTCTAGGAAAGGGGAACAGGCATGAACGTAAAAAAACTGAAAATCATTGCGGCAATTATAGTAGTATCCGTGGTAATCCTAACGTGGCTTTTGCCCTCATGCGGCGTTCATGAACAGGAAAGCGGAATCAAGTCGCTGGATGAGCTGGCACAGCACGGTGATGTCATCAGCCTTCAGGAATATGAGGCGTATGTAGACAAGCTGAGAGATATGGAGAATGGGAGCATTGGCGTACGGGCGGATTACCATGAGTATATAGAGTATAAAAACGCCCGATCCTATCCGAGCGTTCCAGCGGACGAGGTGCTGTGGTACCATATCCGTTATCGAAGCGGAGAGGAGGAGATAGGCGGGTATATCTGCGCGCCAAAGGATTATCTGGAAAAGAAATACCCCGTGCTGATTTATAACCGGGGCGGTCATGCAGTTGATGGAGGGCTTCGATCCGTGGATGTACAATACTTCGCGCGATTCGGTTTTATTATATTGGCTACAACATACCGGGGAGGAGGGCTCGGCAGCACCGGCAAGGACGGGTTTGGCGGCGAGGATGTGAATGACGTGATTAAGCTGATCGATTTAGCGGAAGAGTTCACCTTTACAAACGGTAAAATCTATATGTTCGGCTGGTCGCGCGGCGCAACACAAACCTATATCGTGCTGAGCCGCGACGACCGGATAGACGCGGCCGTAGCCGGGGCGGGGCCAACAAATATAGCTAAATTATATCAGGAAGGTTTTTTTATGCAAGGCCCGCTTAATACAATGATTGGCGGAACGCCGGAAACGCACCGGGTTGAATACGAGGCGAGATCCGCGGTATGCTGGCCCGAAAAGATCAATACGCCCCTTTGGATTGCGCACGGCACTGCCGACAATACTGTCCTTGTGCATCATTCGGAGGATCTGTTTAACGCCATGGCCGCGCTGGGGAAAGAAGTAAAGCTTACGCTATTCCCCGAGATGGATCATGATCACGCATTTCCTTATTGGGGAATGATGCCGGATTACGTATATTGGTTAAAGCAGCACTGAATCGATTACCCTGCTGGCGCAGTACGACTTGCGCCAGCGTTTTTTCAACTTTTAAACGACTAACGGAGCGGAATGATTCAGCACAGCTTTTTATGTTACTGTGAATGACTAACATCGCCGTATAAAATAGTTGACAAAGATCGGAATAAGTAGAAATCATTTAAAAAAAGTCGAAA
>UQWD01000028.1 GCA_900544555.1 uncultured Eubacteriales bacterium | reverse complement strand
CGCCAATGTGCAAGCGCTCCGTGTTAACTCGAAAAATGTGGCGCAGCCACTTTTTTCCGACACACTGGCACGGCCGGGCATTCGCCCGGCCGTGCTTTAAAGGATTATTCCCCGGTAAGCCTTTGAATATAGTCGTGAAAAGCGAGGTCGTTTTCAGCCCAAAAAAACACGTCGGTATCCTCTTTGTCAACCGCAGCGAGCACGCGGGGCAGCGTCAGCCGTATTTCCCGGCCATCAGTCATATGAAAGCGGATTCAGGTATCGGCGCAGCCCGACGGGGATTGTCCGTTTTCCATTTTCACAGGCTGAGTAAGCTTGAGCTTTGAAGCATGCTCCGTTTTTTCCTTAATGGTTTGGCTGTCTTCTACCTCCAATTTGCGCGATTGATGGTTAACCGAAATGAATTCAACACGTTCCGGGGTTAATAGGCTCATCAGCTCCTCATAATCCAGTTTAACGGCGTCAAAATCAATCGGATCCCCGCTGCCCGTCTGCGCGCACCCGGCCAGGATTCCAAGCGCCAGCAGCAAAAGGCCAAACATCAACTTCTTCATGCTATCCTCTCCTTTTCAAACGCGCGCCCAAATATCTTTATAAAACGTTAGGGGACGGAGCCTTGCCCATAATGCGCATGTTTACCGCCGGTAAATCTCCTGCACGTACAATGCGTTCTCACGCACAGAAGCTCTGCCGACTTTTGAACGCATAAGCTAAATGAGCTAAAGCGGCGTATCCAACCGAGCAAACTTCCCGATCCGCAAATGAGGCAGGGATTTATTCGGATACCGCTATCTCCCTGAGCCCTTCGCTCACCTTAATCGGCGCGCCGGTGGCCGCTTGAACCTCTTCAACGGTTAAGCCGGGGGCGATTTCCGTCAGGACAAGGCCGCCGTCCGTAACCTCCAGCACGGCCATCTCCGTGATGATCTTGCTTACCACCTTTTCTCCGGTCAGCGGGAAGGTGCACTCCTTGAGTATCTTGTGGTTCCCCTTTGCCGTATGTTCCATAGCGATGATAACGGCTTTAGCGCCGACGACCAAATCCATCGCGCCTCCCATTCCGGGGACCTTTTTTCCCGGCACCATCCAATTGGCCAGGTTGCCCTTTTCATCCACCTGAAGCGCGCCCAGCACGGCGACGTTAACATGCCCGCCGCGTATAACGCCGAATGAATCCGCGCTGTTCACAAACTGCGCCCCGGGTACGGCGGTAACATAGCCGCCGCCCGCGTTGAATACATCCTTATCTTCCTTGCCTTCCTGCGCTGCCGGGCCTAGGCCGATAATGCCGTTTTCTGATTGGAACGTAACGTTAATGCCGTCGGGAACATAATCTGCCACCATGGTCGGAAGGCCGATGCCGAGGTTAACCACGTCACCGTCCCTGAGTTCCTTAGCCACGCGTTTTGCTATAAAAACCTTTTTATCCATTGCTGATTTCCTCCTTTATAACTGTACGATGGCGTGGACAAAGATACCGGATACCGTGATAAGGTCGGGATCGATTGCGCCGACCGGCACGATCTCCTCCGCCTCAACAATGGTGTACCTTGCCGCCATAGGCATGATGGCGTTGAAATTCTTGGTGGAGCCGCGCATATAGCAGTTGCCAAACGCGTCCGCCTTAGTTGCGTGTATCAGCGCTACATCTCCATGCAGGGCCTTTTCCATAAGATACTTGCGCCCGTCCATTTCAACGGTTTCCTTCCCCTCCGCAACGACGGTCCCAACGCCCGTCGGGGTGAAAAACGCGGGGATCCCGCACCCAGCGGCGCGGATTTGCTCCGCAAGCGTTCCCTGCGGCGTTAATACAACGCTTTCGGGGTTGTCCATGAGCATCCGGCCGGTCAGCGGGTTTCCGCCTATCCAGGTGGAGTGCACCTTGGCCACGCGCCCCCGCTCCATGAGCTTATAGGTGTTCTGGTACTGCCAGCCGGTATCGTTGTTTACGATGGTAAGCCCGCTCGCTTCGCTGCTTTCGAGCAGGGCCTCAAGCAGGCGTTCTGGACTCCCCCCCGCGAGAAACCCGCCCACCAGAAGAACGTCATGATCCTTCACGCGGCGAACCGCCTGCTCGGCCGTCATAAGCTTATTCATATACATTGCCTCCATATAATAAATTTACAGTTAAAACAATATGTAAGGGTATAAGTTTATTGTAACGTCGGCGGAATCCCCGTGTCAAGCCGCCGCGCGGGGGCCCTTGCCGCTGAGCAAGGGCGTTCGTCTATGCTCGACGCTGGTTACGGCATAGGGGCGATTATCCCGGGCGCGGTTACGGCGCGCTTAGCTTGAGGAGGTGGCGCGCGATTTCAAATTTAAGCTCGCCGTATTCATCCTTGGCGGGGACTTCCAGCATAACCATCACGAGCCGCTCCTGTTCCGGCTCAACTCCCGTCCTGTACCCCACAAACCAGGATATTTCGCGGCTTTTATCGCTGCCGATTTCCGCCGTGCCGGTTTTCGCGGCCACGGTGCAGCTGTTTACCTTCAAGGGCCGGCCCGTGCCGTTGTAATCGGGGCTTGTTACATGCTCCAGCATGGGCGTGAGGGTGCGGATGGAGGATTCTTCAATCACGCCCTCTTTCCAGACGCTTATTTCCCTTGTCCAAACGGCGCTGTAATCGCGCCCGTCCGTCTTAAAGAGGCTGTGAACCAGATGCGGCTCAGGCGCGTCCCCGCCGTTTGCGAAGGCGGAGAACGTGGCCGCAAGCTGAAGGGGCGTAATGAGCATCTCGCCCTGCCCATAGCCGCTGTCCGCTAGGAATTTATAATGCCAGTCCGTGCCCTCGTTCATCAGCTGCGATTTCGCGGCGCCCAGCTCAAAGCCGACGGCCTCGCCTAAACCAAGCTTCGCGCAATAATCGATGAATCGCTCCTTTCCGATTTTCAGGGCTGCGTCCGCAAAATAGATGTTATCGGAGTTAACGATGGCGTTATGCATGTTCAGGGGTTCGGCCCTGTTGCGCATGCGGTTGCGGCGTATGCCTGGCCATATCCAGGAGCCGTATCCCGTTGGGAACCATAGATCATCCTTAATCGTGCCTGTAAACACTTCGTCGGGATCGAGCACGCCGTATTCAAGCGCCATCGCCGCGGTAAACGCTTTGAATACCGAGCCGGGCGGATAACGGCCCTGCGTCACACGGTTGTAAAGCGGCGTATTCCCTGCGTCTTTCAAGGCCTGATAAGCTTCGTTGCTCATCCCCCGCGCGAACAGGTTCAAGTCATACGAGGGGTAAGACGTCATGGCCTCTATGTCGCCCGTGACCGGGTTCATCACGACCACGGCCCCCGCCGTATCGTCCCCGTATAGGACCAGATCCATCAGCTCGTTCAGGCGAAGCTGAAGATCCATATTGATGGTGAGCTGCACGTCCAGCCCATCCTGAGCGGGCTGCATAAACAGCGTATGCCGGTTGGTCCCTTCTTCCGTGCGAACGAAGATGCGATAGCCGTCCACACCGCGAAGTTCCTTTTCATAGAGCTTTTCCAGCCCGAGCTTGCCTATTATGGAGTCCGTGGTATAGAGGGCGTTTCCATCCTCAAGCTCCGCGTTGAGCGCTTCGGCCTCCTCCTTAGTGGCGTTCCCGACGTACCCGACGAAATGCGCGAGCGTATCCTTATAGGGATAATCCCTAAGCTTGGCGTAGTTTCCCTCGTCGATACCCACGCCTTTAATCCCTAAAAGCTGTTCCCTCAGCGAGTTTGGCATCTCGTCTGGATAAAGCTCGTGGATAATGGCGATATCGTCATAGGCCTTATTCAGCTTCTTTTGTACCTCGTCGGTTTCCATACCCAACAGCCCTGCCAAACGGCTTACATCCGCCTCGTCAAGCTCGGATACGGAGGCGTATACGCTCAACGCGTCAACCGTCTGCGCCAGCGCGCAGCCGTCCGCGAGAATCTCTCCGCGTTTAGCGGCGATTGAGCCGAAGCGCACCGTGTCCCCCCATTCCAACATGGGGAAAATGAGCGCGGGGGACCATTCTATGCGCCAGCTCCCATCCTCCCTGCGCGCGACCATAGAGTAATCGTACTTCATCTGCCCGATAATGCCGGATTGAAACGTAAGAGTGTAATCCATTGTGGTAATGATTTCGCCCTCGTTTTTACGGATGTTGGAAATATTGAAAGAGTCGATTTCCAGCGCGTCGAATATAGCGGTATGCTTGTCCACAAACTCCTGTTTCTGTATGCGGTTGGCCCGCTCCTTCTCCTCGTCGTTACGGCTTGAGCTGCTTAAAAGCGCGTACGCTTCCTCATACGCGCCGGCACGAAGGTATTCAATGAACTTCTCGCAAGCGCCGCCGCCCGTGAGCTTTTGGCATGAGTTAAGCGGGAGTACAAGTAATATACAGGCTGAAAAAAACAGAATAAGCTTTATTAATCGGCGAATCTTCATAACTTTGCGACCCTTCCATACTGAACGCCTCAGCGCTTAGGCGCGTAACCGCGCCGCCTGAATGCGCATAAGTTGGTAATAAAGTATACATTCCATTATATTATGGGAATGCTTGCTTGTAAACCATTGCGGCCGGCTGTTCATACCCCGTTCATTTGACACTTTGGATAACGGTTGATATAATATAAAATCATGGACATGCCAGCCGTAATTAGAAAAACGGAGGTTTTTTATGGAACTTAAACCAAAGCGCAAGCCGACGGGCCAATTCTTCAGCAGGATTGCGGGGGCTATCGGCGCGGCGGTCAAACGCGCGGAGGCGCGCGTGGAAACGCTCGTAAAAAACAGAAGGATTAAGCTTAGGCATAAGCGGCTTCAGGCCGCTGGGCTGGAGGCCGTTCCCGCGCCGAAAAAACGCTTTGTTCGGCCGCTGATTTTAGCGGCGGACGCGCTGCTGCTTTTGGCCGTTGTAGGTTCGGCCATATTTCTGATTATCGCGGCAAGCTCGGACGGCGGGCGGCTGGATGTGACGCTGGATGCGGACGGCGTCCGGCAGGTTTATAACGTTGCCCCGTCGACGGTTAAAGAATTTCTGGATGAGGCGGGTTTGGAATTAAAGGAAGAGGACGAGGTTTCACCGCCCCTCTCAAGCGAGCTTGAGGCGGGCGCGGTGGTTACGGTTACGAGAGCCTTTCCCGTGGCGGTGGCCTCAGGCGATACGGTAACGCTTTTAAACGTTACTTCCGGTACGGTCGGCTCCGCGCTTGAGATGGCGAATATCGATTATACAGTCAACGATGAAACGACGCACATGCTTTTTGAGGATCTCGAGGCGGGCATGCAGATACGGCATACCTCTGTGGAAATCCAGTACGACACAATCTACAAAACGTTGTTCTATGATGAAAAGACGGAGAAGGATTCCAGCATGTACCGCGGGCAGTCCGAGATGGTGCAGGAAGGCCGGAACGGGGAACGCCAGGTAACGCAGAGGGTTGTCGTTAAGGATGGGCGCGAGGTATCGCGTGAAATCGTGGATCAGGTCATAACAAGGCCGACCGTGGATGAGATTATCCGCATCGGCACGAAAATACGGTATCAGACCAATCGCGCAGGGGAATGGCGCGAGTATATCGAGCCTGTTAAAAGTGCGGACGATCCCCGCGTTAAAGAGGTGATGTACGTTGAGGCAACCGCCTACTACACCGGGGACAGGACGGCGAAAGGCACGCGCCCGCGGCTCGGCACGATTGCGGTCAACCCGAGGTGCATACCCTACTATTCGTGGATATACGTACCCAATTACGGGTTTGGTCAGGCGCTCGATACGGGGGCTTTCCGAAATTATGAGGATGGATATAAGAACCAGATCGACCTTTATATGAATTCCTCATCCGAATGCCGCCGCTGGGGGCGCAAGCGCAAGTATAAAATCTATATCCTAAAATCCAAGCCAAAGGGATGGGCGGGCCAACACGTTGACGACTTTAGATAAGGGCTTTCTCGAACAATACGGGATAACGCCGAACAGGGCGCTGGGGCAGAATTTTCTCTGCGACGCCAACGCGATAGAAAAGATACTCGCCGCCGCTAAAGCGGGCGGCGAGTTTGTGTTAGAGATTGGCCCGGGACTGGGCGCGCTGACCGAAGGGCTGGCCAGGCGGGCGGAGCGCGTTGTGGCGGTTGAAATCGATAACGCGATGATAGCGCCGCTGAGCGAGAGGCTGTCGGAGTACGCCAATGTGAGAATCCTGCACGCGGATTTTTTAAAGGCTTCGTGGAAGGAGATGGCCCCGCCGGACGGTGGGGATTTTATCGCGGCGGGCAACCTGCCGTATTATGCGACCACGCCCATCTGCCTCAAGCTTTTCGAGCAGGCGGGGCGCATCCGTTCCATTACCATTATGGTGCAGAAGGAGGCGGCGCGGCGTTTTTTCGCCGGGCCGGGGGATAAGGTTTACGGCCCGCTTAGCGTCGTGGCGCGGTCATGGTATGATGCTTCTTGCGTGATGGAGTTGCCGCCGGAATGCTTTTATCCCCAGCCCGGCGTAGATTCAACCGTTGTTCGCCTTGTGCGCGCAGAGGACGTCCCCGGTATTGATCCAAAAGCCGCGTTAAAGACAGTCGGCGCGTGCTTTCGCATGCGGCGCAAGACCATTATCAACAACCTTTTGGCTGCGGGCATTCCCCGCTCTGAGGCGCTTAGCGCGTTAAAGGAGTCGGGCGTAAAGCCGGAGGCGCGCGCGGAATCCGTGGAACCTAGGCGGCTTATCGCTCTGGCCGAGGCGCTGTCGGGGCTTGAGCCTGGATAAAGCGGCAGGGCAGATCGCCGGCATGTCGGTTGATTCCAGAGGATAGCGGGTGAAAAGGCTAAGCGGAATAACCTGGACTTTTCGCGCGATTTCGCGTAAGCCTAAAGCGCTGCGGCCTGCGGTTATTCCGTTTCCCGTATGCTTCCAAAGGGGAAGGCAGGAACTTTTTTTAGCTGCAGTAACCGCTGGTACGGCGTAGAACTGACGGTGTTGTAATCCCGATTATAGGACGGCGGCACTCAGTAATCAAGCATATATACGTTTATAATAACTGAAAACAGACTGTATCAATTCTATTTTTAAACAAACTGTGATTCGCTTGACTTTACATTTTGTAATTGCTATGTTTATTGTAGTTTTTGGCGGATTGTGACATTCTCTGCCGAGGGGAGAAGATGATGAAAAATATCTTTACACGCGTTATAAGCATCCTATTACTGTTAAGCTTTATATTGGCCGCTCAAAGCTGCACGCCAAGCTCGTCCGTACCCACGCCCCCGCATGACGGCACGCTTAAGCCGTCGGACCTTTCCGGCACTTCCACGCCGGGAGAGACTCCCGACGACGGCGTTGTCGAGCTCACGCCGCCCATAACCCCCGCACCGCTGCCCAATGGCACGGATGAGCCGACAAAGGCTCCTGCGCCTACCGCTGCCGTTACCCCGCAACCCAACGGTACGGGCGGCCCTGCAACCACCGGGGGCAAGGTAGCGCTGACGTTTGACGACGGGCCGAGCGCGGCGGCTACGGCGAAAATATTGGATCTGCTTGAGAGGTATCAAGTGAAGGCCACATTCTTTGTGCTGGGAAATATGGCGGAAGCTTTGCCGGAGCTGTTAAAGCGACAGGTTGCGCTTGGCTGCGAAATCGGCAACCACACGCAGGGCCATAAGTATCTAACCAAGCTTTCGGTAACGGATATGCGCTACCAGATCGATACGGTCAACAATCATGTCGAAGCCGTCACGGGGGTCAGGCCCCGCCTCCTGCGGCCGCCGTACGGCGCGAAAAACGACTATGTCCGGGCCGAGGCGGGCATGCCGCTCATGCTTTGGAACATTGATACGGAGGACTGGAAGCACAGGAACGCGCAAAAGACCATTGACGCGGTGCTGAACTTTGTTAAGGACGGGGATGTTATCCTGATGCACGATCTGTACGCCACCACGGCCGAGGCCTGCGAAACCATAATTCCAGAGCTGATAAACAGGGGTTTTGAGCTTGTGACGGTCAGCGAGCTTTTTGAGGCCAAAGGAATCGCGCTCAGCGCTGGAAAGGATTACCGCATGGCAAAATAATATACGAAATTACGATATAATGGTATCCTTAAATATAAGCCTGCCTTAGCGCATGGACAAACCGTTCTATAGGATGTTAAACTAGAGACGGGTCCGGCAAAGGCAGGCTTTTTCGCGGCCCGAAATTATGATAGAAACGGAAGCGTGAACGTGTCGTATCAAGCTTTATACAGGCGATACAGGCCGAGGGTGTTCGGCGAGGTTATCGGACAGGGGCATATTACAACCATTTTGAAGAACCAAGTGAAATCCGGCAGGACGGCGCACGCCTACCTGTTCAGCGGCGCGCGGGGGACGGGGAAGACCAGCACGGCGAAGATACTGGCAAGGGCTGTGAACTGTGAAGCGCCGGAGGACGGCGAGCCGTGCCGAAAATGCGCGGCCTGTTTGTTGAAGGAAAGCGACAATGTGGATATCGTAGAACTTGACGCTGCCTCCAACACCGGCGTGGACGATATGCGGGCGCTGCTTGAAAAGGCGCATTACACACCCCTTCGCCTGAGGATGAAGGTTTATATTATCGACGAGGCGCACATGCTTTCCAACAGCGCGTGCAACGCGCTGCTTAAAACGCTGGAGGAGCCTCCCGCGCATATCCTGTTCATACTCGCCACAACGGAGCCGCAGCGCATCCCGGCGACCATCATTTCAAGGTGCCAGCGGTACGATTTTCGCCGGTTTACCGTGGATGAGATGGTGGGCAGCATGAAACGGGTGTTGGCGGAGGCGGGGGCTCAAATTGAGGACGAGGGGCTTATGGCTATCGCGCGCAGCGCGGACGGCGGCATGCGCGACGCACTCAGCCTCGCGGATCAATGCCTGGCCTTTTGTGGGAACAACGTTACGGCTAGGGATGTTTACAACGTGCTTGGCGGCATGGATCAGGATTTTATGTTCGATATGGCGGACGCAATTCTCGAATCCGACGCGGCGCGCGCCCTGCGGCTGCTCAACGGCGTAATCGCCGGGGGGCGGGATATCAACGTTTTTACCAGCGGCCTAATCCAGCATGCCCGCGCGCTGCTGCTCGCTAAAACTTGCGGCCCTTGCAGCGATATACTCGATTGTACTGAGGACGCGATGCGCCGTTACCTAGAGCAGGCGCAAAAGAGCGGAGTTGAGCGTATCCTTCGTATGCTCAATGAACTGACTAAAGCGCAGAACAGCTACAGATGGGCGCCTATGCCGAGGGTGCTTTTTGAAAACGCGCTGGTACTTATATGCCGCCCGGAAAGGGATGAATCCATCGACGCGCTGCTCGACAGGCTGGAACGGATGGAACGGATGATACGTCCAGAGCCGCGCGGCGCGGCGGATGCGGCTGTAAACGCGCCCGCTATCGCGCCCGCCGCGACTGAGGTTAGAACCTGCGAGGAAGATACGCCGCCATGGGAGGACACACCGGTCCCACAGGCCCCACCGGAGCAGCCGTCCCCGCATGCGGATTTCGGCGGAATAGCTCAGGGCATGCCGGGTGAACGCGGGCCTAATAATGAAAATGCCGCCCCCGCCGGGCACAATACGGGAGAGGCGGGGGACGTATACGCACGCCTGCTGGAGACGGCGAAGCAGCAGAATATGACGCTCTATACGTTCCTGCTCAAGTCCACCGAACGTGGCGTGCGGGACGGTATGCTTTCAATCGCATACGAAAACGAGCTGTTTCACCGCGCGTTAACCAAACCGGAAAACCAAAAGGCGCTTGAGGATATGCTTCATTTAAGCTTTCCGGGCATGCGGCTTGAAATCAGGCTTGCCGATAAAAAGGGCGGCGATTTGGCGGCGCGCGCGGCGGCGTTGTTTGGGGATAAGCTGGAGATTGAGGATTAAGGGGCATAGGCTGTCAAAAAAAGGGGCGGCGCCCTTTTCTGAGGGTTACATGGGACGCATATGGCGCTGCTTACTATAAAGCCTCGGGGAACCGCTTTATACGAAATGCTCAGTGGTTTTTCGACAGTCTCAGCCCCCCTCAAACAAATGAGGGGGGCTAACGCATATACCGCCTATTAGATCGGCAACAGGTTTTTATAGGCTTGTTTTGATGTATAAAACAAAGCCCGTTATGGCATGTGTCCCTGGTTTTGTAGTTTTTTGCGCGGCAGTGGAGAACACCAGAAGATGAAGTCCGCGCCGCGGTGCACAACAGCAATGAAGCCTGGAAGAGTGCGGCGCGGCCGCTTTTTTAGCGCTTATATTATTCCGCCTTAAGGCGGAAAGTTTTTACGCTGCGCGTTTTTCCGCACCCTGGAAGATGATGATCTCGATGAGCGCGGACATCAAAGCCTGGCTTTCAATTAGTTCGTATTCCTTAGCGCCGTTCTCCTGATTGTAGCTGACGCGCGTCGCCTGCAAAACGGCGAGGTATTTCTTCACGTCCGGCTGCACCTTTAAAATATAATCGATTCCGTTGCAGCTCACGTTTAAATCATATTGCAGGCATAGCGGCGCGGATCTGCCGTGCTTGATGATCTGTTCATACGCGGGTTCCCAATTCTTCTCCTTGAATTTCCTGATAACCATTTTTAATTCCTCCGATTCTTAATAGTTTTTAGGTGACATTGGTATAAATTTGACTTCATACATTGCATCTAGTTTTTGGCTTTAGTGTTTATACCTTTTTTTTCAGTGATGGTCAGCAACGATTTGTTAGCGTGAATATCTTGTATTCAGAAGAGATTGTATTCTCTTGACCGGACATTAATCAAGAACACGCTCTCTGTCCGCGGTTTGGACGCGAACTATCCCATCAGCTAAACTCTCATACGCTATACCTCCTCTCTGGTTTGGCTTTCGCATTGTCATAAAATATTCACATGGCACTATATTAGCCAAAAACCAAATAATATTTGTGTTTATATAAATATTCTATACGTAATAACAAATATTGTCAACCCGTATTTCGTTTATTCTCAAATATTTATTTGTTTTTCATTTGATTGATTACGTTAAAAACCATATAATTAAGAAAAACGGGGTGATCAATTGTCTGCCGCAAAAAAAATTAAAATCCTTTTGGTTGAACGAGATTTGACCTTAACGGAATTATCAAAACGTTTAAATAAACACCTCTCAACGATGAGCGTGAAAATGAAACGCGATAATTTTACCGAGCAGGATTTAAGGGAAATAGCGGATTCGCTCAATTATGATTATGAAGCGGTCTTTACCGATAGGGAAACCGGTAAATCCATTTGAGACGTGCGTAAAGCACGCCCCTGCCTGTCAAAAAAACGGGGTTGGGTCGGAGCCGCAACTATTATAGGCTTTCAACCGAACCTGACGACAAGTGCGTCGGGTTGGGAATGCCTTGCGCGGCAAGGGTGTCTTTGCACGGGGCGCTGACCGCGCCAATGCGCAAGCGATCCGTGTTCACTCGAAAAACGTGGCGCAGCCACTTTTTCGACACACTGGGGCGTGCGTAAAGCACGCCCTTTACCCAATAACAATGGGTGCGCAATTTGTAAGCTTTCAGGCACGCAGCCGGCGCTGGCAAATAAAAAGACCATATAATAAAACTTACAGGTACGCGTGGTGAAGGCCGTATTTATCAATACTTATACCGCAGCCATTTTCGGTAAGGATTATTTCGGCCGCCCAGTGACGCGCAAGCAACACGCAATGACCGGTGATTAATAAGTATAAAAGCTTTTTCGCGGTATAATAGTCCCCTTTACGCACAGCCGTTTGGTAATGATTCATGATATGGTATCTTCGGATTTTTTTCTCCAGCGGCATTTCATTAACCCCCCAATGATGATTTGTATAAATATATCCTGAAATCCGACCGTTTGTCACATGGTAATAACAGGGATTAAAGGCCGATATATATGGGGTTTAGCTTTAACTGTTACCGGTTATTCAAAGTGCGCTAACACAGCGCGCGTCATCGCGGCTTTATGAAAATACGCGTGATCGAACAAAAAAATCAGTTTAATATTCTTGATTCGATATGATACCGCTCTAATAAAAACTCTTTTGAGGTTACGAATATTTATAAAGCCGGCGCCGTCATTGAAGCCGGCGCCGATTTATCTTCTTATTGCTTTATAAACCCTGTTGCGAACGTTCTAAAATATCTCATCCGAGCGATTTTTAGGGCATTATATCCTAATGCGCGTTTAGTACCCCATCCTGGTATAGGAGCCGTACAGAAACTCATGCAGCATCAGGGTAGCCGCTTCAAAATCCACGTCGAACACGCCTTTTTTTCCGTCATGCCCGGTAATTTCATACGTGCCGTCGAATGGCACGCGGGTTTCGCTGAGCGTGAGGTCGGAAGAGAGCGCGTCCATACCGATGGAGAGCATTTGATCCACGGGGATATTGGTTTCAACATGCTCGGCGGAGAAATTCAGTATATCCATAAGCGTTACGGGGTTGCGCACCTTAGTAAGCTTATTAAAGATGATGAACATCACATCGCGCTGGCGCTGGGTGCGCGCAAAATCGCCGGAGCGGTCGGTGCGGTTGCGGCAATGCCATAGCGACTGTTCGCCGTTTAGGGTCTTGGTTCCCGCGCGGGAGCTTAGCCTGTCGCTATTGTGCGCCTTTTTGTTGATAAACGCGATTTCCGAAGAATCCAGCTCAATCTCGATACCGCCGATTTTATCGACGATCTCGACAAACTCCTCGAAGCGGACAATAACGTAGTTTTGAATATCCAGGTCGTAATAATCGTTTATTACGTTGATGGTAAGGCCGATGCCGCCGAAGCGCGACGCAGTGTTAAGCCGGTCTTCCCCGTGGCCGGGAATCTCCAGCCAGGTGTCCCGCATGAAGGATACCAGCTTGGCCGTATTCGCTTTTTTATTATAGGAAAGGAGTATCATCGAATCCGTACGGCCGTGAGCCTCGCCCTTCTGCGCATCCGACCCGGCAAGGAGTATATTGATAACATCCTGATCCAGCGGATCCTTCTTATAAATCGGCTGGGGCGTAGAGGGCGCGAGATCCGTAGAGCCTGGATCATTAATTTCGGACGGATCAACAATGCCTATCGAGCCCTGCTGCATGCGCCAAAGCTGGATGCACACGTAAGCGCCAATACAGATAGCGCCCGCCAAAACGACGGTAACGGCGCTGACAACGACTTTTTTCAGAGCAGACATCTTCTTTTTCTTTGGTTGTTCGTGCTCCATTGTTCGACTCCTTAAAGTGTAAATATTTAAATAAATTACGCCCGTCATACTCTATTGCCGGGCATTCAATTAATAATAACGCATTTTTGCGAATAAAATAGTGAACAAATTGTAAAAACGGCGCAATTTGCCGACTAGGGGTTGACAGCGGCGCGGACCTATGCTGGCTCGGGCTGTGATTGACAGGTGGAAACTGAGCGTATATAATGCGCGTGAGAATGGTGAAACAGCACTTGGGCAGCCCGGTAAAGCGGTTCCCGAAGGATTTAATCGTAAGCGGCGGCACGCGCGTGAAATTCTTGTATCGAAAGGCTTTCCTAAATGGTGCGATGACGCACCGGCGGCGCAAGCGCTCCAAGCAACCCTTAAACGGCCGCGCCGCCCTTTTGACAGCTCGGCGCGTTTGCTTAGATTTTACGGCTTTGCGGCCATAAAGCGCGGAGGCATATGATTTATAAAAGCATAACCCAATTAATCGGGCGCACGCCCTTGTTGGAGCTTGAGCGGTTCGGCCGCTGCTATGGGCTCAAGGCGCGGGTGCTGGCGAAGCTGGAGGCGTTTAACCCTACGGGAAGCGTGAAGGATCGCGCGGCCTACGGCATCGTCATGGACGCGGTTTCACGCGGCCTGCTCAAGGAAGGCTCCGTTATTATCGAGCCGACGAGCGGCAACATGGGTATAGGTCTTGCGGCCGTCGCCGCCACGATGGGCTTTAAGGCGATACTGGTCATGCCGGACAGCATGAGCGCGGAAAGGCGCAAGATACTTTTAGCCTACGGCGCACAGCTTAGGCTTACGCCCGGGGAGCAGGGCATGCGAGGGGCTATCGAACTGGCGGAGAAGCTGGCGCGCGAGATACCCGGGGCATTTCTCGCGGGGCAGTTTTATAACATGGCGAACCCGGCGGCGCATACGCGCACGACCGGCCCGGAGATATGGGAGGATACCGGAGGAGAGGCGCACGCTTTTATCGCGGGCGTAGGCACGGGCGGAACCATCTCCGGCGCGGGGGGATATTTGAAGGAGAGAAGGCCCGATATTGAAATCATAGCGGTGGAGCCTGCCGAATCCCCTGTGCTTTCGGGCGGTCAAAGCGGGCCGCACGGCCTGCAGGGGATAGGAGCCGGGTTCATTCCCGATACGCTAGATACGGATATTTACGACAAGATAATTACGGTAACATCCGAGCAGGCGATTGAGGCCGCGCGGGCCTTTGCGCGGCATGAGGGGTTCTTGGCGGGTATATCGTCCGGCGCGGCGCTGTGGGCGGCGGTTCAAACAGCGCGGGAACCACGCTTTTACGGCAAAACCATCGTGGCGCTGCTTCCTGATACGGGTGAACGCTATTTATCTTGCGATCTCTTTACCGGGCATGAATAACAAAAGGCTGGCTTGCGTAAGCCTTCCGGCGGATGCTTATACGCTCTCACGCTATTGCGGCGCTAAGGAGCTTGAGTCGTTTTATCGCGCGTTCGGGCTGGACGGCCTTGAGCTGATACTGTGCGGCGAGCTGGATACGGCCAAAATCAGGCGGCGTATGGCGCGCGGTCTTCACGCGGTGTTTTATCCCGGCTGGATCGATCTATGGCGCGGGGATTACGCGCGGCTCAAGATGGAATTTGGGGAAAGGGCGTGCTGGGAGCGTTTTTTCGGCGTAAAGGACCGGGCTGGGCTCATCGCGCGGTTCCGGCATGATTTTGACGCGGCGGAGGCGCTTGGCGTTGAATATGTGGTTTTTCACGTTAGTGACGCTGCGCTTGAGGAGTATTTCACCATGCGTTTCAGCCGCGCTGAGGATGAGATCGTTTTTGAAACCTGCGAGCTTGTAAACGCGATAACACAAGGGCGCGCATATGGGTTTGAGCTTTTGTTTGAAAATGTATGGGGCGGCGGCCTAACGCTGACGCGCCCGCGCGCGGCCCGTGCGCTCATCGAGGGCGTTAAGTTTGAAAAAAAGGGGTTTATGTTTGATACCGGGCATATGATGATAACCAACCCCGCGCTGAAAACCGAGCGGGAAGCGGCAAATTACATCGAAAACGTCTTTGAGGCGCACGGGGAGCTCAAGCCGCTGTTCCGGGGCATGCACCTGCACCGTTCGCTGACCGGCGCATACGCTATGCGGACCGCAGCCAGTCCGCCGAGGATGGAGCGTGAGTACTTCGCCCGCTATGCGCAGGCGTATGCGCACTTGAGCCGCATCGACCCGCACCTGCCGTTTGAAACCGGCGCGGCCCGCCGGATAGCGGAACGGATAAAGCCCGCGTACCTTACGCACGAGCTTACGTGGCATGGGGAGGATGCGTACCGCGCCGCGCTTAGCACGCAATGCCGGGCGCTTGAAGAGGAAGGATGAAAAATAACGGTATAACGGGGATATATAGGTTCATTTTATTTTCAATCAAAAAGCTTTCACTTAAATAGTTATGCGCATACGGTATTTATGGGTAAGACTCGGGCGGGTAAGCATCTTTTAAATACGGCGATGGGATATGAGCCGGTTTAACATGGCTGTATTTTAGCCTGCGCGTGCGTTAGCCAGCTCACCTCCGGATATTAAAGCCCTAATCCCTTTTATTCCGCAATTCAACGGTCAGCTTTTCAAGGTTATCTACCGTTTTTTTATCAAAAAAGTGCTCGATTTTTTCCACCTGCTCAAGCTCATCGTCCGTACCGTTCACCAGGCAGAGGAAATCGTGCAGCACCTCGTGCCTGTGCAGCAAATAATCCCCCGTCGCGCTGCCCTTTTTTGTCGGGCGTATCACTCCGTATTTTTCAAACTCGATATAGCCGAGTTCCTTTAAGTTCTCAACCATTTTTGAGGATGAGGAAGGCTTAACGTTTAAAAGCCGGGCCAGGCGGCTGACCCTGGTAAAGCCGTTATCCTCCGCGTCGCGGCAAATCATTTCAAGGTAATCCTCCATCGCGCGCGTAATATTCTCGCTCGACTCCCTGTCATAACCGGTTAACGTACGAAATTTGCTCAATATATCACTCCGCTATCACACATTTTTTATTCCAACATATAGTTGGTATATGGAAACACAGTTTCCCTGGACTAAAAATTATGAATAGGAGAAAAGTAATATGCTATCGGATAATTTATCTAACGTACCTGTGGGCGATATGGTATATGTGTCGGGGCTTACCAACTCGGGCAATATGAGAAGGCGGCTTCTCGATATCGGGCTGACTGAAGGTACGGGCGTAAAGTGCCTGTTCAAAAGCCCATCGGGAAACCCGGCGGCTTATCTCATTCGCGGCGCTGTAATCGCGCTAAGAAATGAAGACGCTTCAAGCGTTCGTATCTTACATTAATAAATGAAAAAATTTACAATTTTTTAGAAAATATATGTATAATTAAAAAAGTGTTTCATTGTCACTGAATATATGATATAGTATTTCTCGTGGTGCAAAACACCAAATAAACAAAGGAGAAGATGATAATGAGAACACTGAGAAATGTTGCCGCGGCGCTTGCGCTGATGATAGCTTTATCCGTACCCGCGGCTCTTGCGCTGGCGGACGAAGGCGTCGTAACGGCCAACACGCTCAATTTGAGAACGGGCCCGGGCACCTCTTATTCGAGGATAGCCTCTTTACATAAAGGCGATAAGCTGGAAGTTACCGGCGAGACCAACGGATGGTACAAGGTTGAAGTCAACAAAAAGAGCGGGTACGTGAGCAAGGATTACGTTTCCGTGGCGAAATCGAACAACGGAGGCGGGCTTCTGCGGCGCGGAAGCAAGGGTGCGCAGGTCAAGCAGCTACAGGGTAACCTGATTTACCTTGGGTACCTCAACGATAAGGCCGACGGCGTGTTCGGCAGCAAAACCGAGGCCGCCGTACGCCGTTACCAGCAGAGGAACGGCCTGACCGCCGACGGCATCGCCGGTTCGAGGACGCAGGCGAAAATACAGCCCGAGGTTCTATCGCTTAACGCCATACTGAACGTGTCGCAAAGCTATCTGGGCCTTCCTTATAAATACGGCGGGAACACCCCCGCGGAAGGGTTCGACTGTTCGGGCTTTACTAAATATGTGTACTCCAAGGCCGCAGGCATCAACATACCGCGCGTGAGCAAGGATCAGGCCAAGGCCGGAAAATCCGTGCCGCGCAGTCAGATACGCCCCGGCGACCTGGTAGCGTTTAACTCCCCGGTCGACCATGTGGGGATATATATTGGCAACGGCAAGTTCATCCACTCGCCCAAGCCCGGCGATGTGGTGAAAATCACAAGCCTCCAGTATATGAACCTTACCGGCATACGCCGTTTTACGGGTGAGCTGGCTTACTAAGCCGCCCGCCCCAAAAAACGCGCGCTGTCACGAAGTGCATTAGCGCCTTCGGACAGCGCGTTTTATATAATCCGCATCCGCTGCCCGCCGTCATAAAAACGGTCCGCCGGCATTATTCTTTTAAAAGAACGCCGGGCGTAAAGGCAAGTGTCTGCCGCCCTATGCGGCCAGGCGCCGTTTGCAGTTATATTCTATATATATTTCAAGCCGCCTTTTTTTGCCCCTCGCGGTGTTCTATAATGAAATAGATGTACCATCCCGGGAATCGGGAATGAGAAACAGGAGGTTGAAAGCATTGAAACAGCTCATGCTTGGAAACGAGGCCATCGCGCGCGGCGTTTATGAAGCCGGCGTACGCGTAACCAGCGCGTATCCCGGCACGCCAAGTACAGAAATCAACGAAAACGTGGCGACCTATCCCGATGTATACGCGGAATGGGCTCCTAATGAAAAAGTAGCCGTAGAGGTTGCGTTAGGCGCGGCTGTAGCCGGCGCGCGCAGCATGGCGTGCATGAAGCACGTGGGCCTCAACGTGGCGGCGGATCCCTTCTTCACGGCGACTTACACCGGCATTAACGCGGGCATGGTCGTTGTAGTCGCGGACGATCCGGGAATGCATTCTTCGCAGAACGAGCAGGATACGCGCATGCTCGCCAAAGCGTCGCACGCGCCGTGTCTGGATCCTTCCGACAGCCAGGAGTGCAAGGATTTCATGAAGCTGGCTTATGAAATCAGCGAAAAATACGACACGCCCGTAATCGTGCGGCTCACCACGCGCATCGCGCACGCGAGGACGCCGGTCGAGCTTGGCGAGCGCGAGGAAACCGGGCTGCGGGATTATGTAAAGAACCCCGGCAAGTATATTTCCATGCCCGCGAACATGATAAAACGGCACCTTTGGGTTGAAGAGCGCGAGAACCGGTTGCGCGAGGACGCGAACGCCCTCCCCATCAACCGCATTGAATGGAACGACCGCCGCTACGGAGTTATCACCTCGGGCGCGGCTTATAATTATGTTAAGGAAGCCATGCCGGAATACTCCGTCCTCAAGCTCGGGATGGCCTATCCCCTGCCTGAAAAGCTCATACGCGAATTTGCCGAGGGCGTTGACGAGCTGTTCATTATCGAGGATATGGAGCCGTTCTATGAGGAAACGATTAAGAGCTGGGGAATCCCCTGCTCGGGCAAGGATAAAACCGGCGTTCAGGGCGAGCTATTCGTGCGTAAAATCGCATCGCGCTTTATGGGCCAGGCGGAGCCCGGGCCCATGAACACGCAGGGCATCCCGGTTCGCCCGCCCGTGCTTTGCCCCGGCTGCCCGCACCGGGGGCTTTACCACGTGCTGAACAAGCTCAAGCTAACCGTCTGTTCCGACATCGGCTGCTATACGCTGGGCGCGCTGCCGCCGCTCGGCGCGGTGGATACCTGCGTCTGTATGGGCGCTTCCATCGGCATGGCTCACGGCATGGAAAAGGCGCGCGGAGCAGCCCAGGCACAAAAAACCGTTGCGGTTCTTGGCGATTCCACCTTCTGCCACAGCGGGATCACGGGGCTTTTGAATATGATGTACAACCGTTCCGTGGGAACGGTGATTATAGCGGATAACTCCATTACCGGCATGACCGGGCACCAGCACAACCCGTCTACCGGCTTTGATATTTACGGAAACCCCGCGCCGCAGCTAAATCTTGAAAAGCTCTGCGAATCCATGGGCATCGAGCATGTGCGCGTAGTCGATCCGTTTAACGTTAAAGAGCTTGAGAAGGTGCTTAAGGAAGAGACAGCGCGCGATGAGCTTTCCGTAGTCATCAGCCGCCGACCCTGCGCGCTTATCGTGAAGCAGCCCGGCGTACCGTTTAACTGCGATGAAAGCGCGTGCAGGAACTGCGGCCTGTGCATGAAAATCGGCTGCCCCGCAATCATTAAAACGGAATCCGGCGTGCGTGTTGACCCAACGCAATGCGTCGGCTGCGGCATGTGCGCGAACGTATGTCCCTTCGGCGCGCTGAAAGTGAAAGGAGAGTGACCCGTATGATCAACATGGTAATCGTTGGCGTAGGCGGGCAGGGTACGCTCCTTGCCAGCAAAATATTGGGCTACCTGGCCCTGAAAAATAATTACGACGTGCGTGTGAGCGAGGTTCACGGTATGAGCCAGCGCGGGGGGAGCGTTGTAACTTACGTCCGCATGAGTGATAAGGAGCGGATATATTCCACTATCGTAGAGCAAGAGCAGGCCGACGTGGTTTTGGCGTTTGAATCGCTTGAAGCGGTGCGAGCGCTCCCGTACGTGAAGGACGGCGGCGTTATGATAGTGAACACGCAGGAAATACTCCCCATGCCCGTTATCGTGGGCGCGGCGCAATACCCGGCGGACTGCCTTGAGCGCGTGCGCAAGGCTGTCAAAACGGTTGAGCTTGACGCGACGGGGCTGGCGCACGCGTGCGGCACATACCGCGCTGCGAACGTTGTGCTATTAGGCGTTCTGGCCCATTACCTCCCCTTTGCGAAGGAGGATTGGATGGACGCGATAGAGAAAAACGTAAAGCCTAAATTTGTTCAGATAAACCAAAACGCGTTTATGAAAGGTTATGACTTTGAACGCTGATCGATGAAGCTTTAAGCGGCCCGCCTCAATCTCAGGGGGGCCGCTTTATTACTTTATTGCGGCTATCTCCTTCTCTCCAATGCTGCGAAGGCTCAGCTATTCATTCGATTAACATCTTGCATATGGGAGGAAATCGCTGTAAATTTGGATTTTATCATCAACTTTGTTGTGCCATCGCAAGCATTATCCTCTTTATCCCGCATAGGGCGCAACTATTAAAATGAAATACATTTTATGACATTTAGCTGTTACATACGTATTGATATAATGTTATTACTTTTTGTAATAAAATCATTGATTTTACACGTGATTTATGCCACAATATACCATAATATGTTAGGAGATTAGGGTGGTGATTCCATTGTGGTAAAATATTGCCCGTTGCCCGTCCGTTTAGTCAGAACTTAAATTTAGTGTTTATTTGAAAGGGGTATTAATATGTCACGCATTGTAAAAATCTTAGTTTCAGCGATTCTTGTTATTGTTTTCGCCTCGTTCTCGTTATCCGCTATGGCGGTGGGAGAAACGCAGCAAAACCATTATTGTATGTTTAAGCCAACCGATGAGTATATAACCCAAGTATGGTCTTCCGACGCAGATGGATGTACTACGGTATTAGAACAAAAATATATATGTACAAATTCATGGTGTGGCAAATTTGTTTACGTTTCTGTGGAGGGAACTTCCCGCAGCGGCCCGCATGATTATGTTTTTATCCAAGTAACGCAGATGCAAGGCTATTATGCCTGCAAATACTGCGATCGTTATAGAACCCCTGGAATATATCCCGGAGTTTAATTCACAGCGCGTAAGCGTCCCCCTCAGTGTATCGAAAAAGTGGCTGCGCCACGTTTTTCGAGTTAACACGGAGCGCTTGCATATTGGCGCGGTCAGCGCCCCGTGCAAAGAAACCCTTGCTGCGCAAGGCATTGAGAATCTGACGCACATGTCGTCAGATTCGGTTGAAAGCCTATGGGGGATGCGGCTCCGAATCAACTCCGGGTTTTTTTGACCGGCTGAGGGGACGCGTAAGCGTCCCCCGCTTATTCACCGAATTAGAAGGGTGATTCCCATCAGGCCCGGTTTCTCGCTAAAGTAAAACCCCCGGGGCCGGGAGGTATTATTCGAGCGGAGGAATCCGCTCGGTTTATCGCCGTGGAGGGAACGGCCCCGAGGAAAGAGGAGAGCGAGCAGGTATTTTAACGATCTGCTAACCGCGTGGCTGTTACACTGCGGCCTATGGAAGCCGGGAGCGTCTTTAGTTTAACGCTGACTTTTTAAATATTGAGGATTCCGTATCGCCCGGGCATGAGGGCTACGGTTCGGTAAACATACCGACCACAGGCGCGTTCTTTATCCGCCTTCGGGCTGACGGCAACGTTTGAATTAATCCCCGGAACCGGGCGTCAGGATACGGGCAAAAATATCCTTTCCGCTTTCCTCCGATATAGGTTGAGGCACGGCCCCGGGGCAGGGGCAAGCAAGGGATGCTTTCTATACGGCGCGTACGAAGTATGCGGCGTAAAAAACCCGGGCCGGGAGGTGTTATGCGAGGGAGGAAATCCGCTCGGTTTATCTCCGTGGAAAGGCGGAGACGCGGCCCCGGGGTAGGAGGAAGCAATAGTCGATTTATTTAGCGCTTTTTGAACCGCGCGGCTGCAAGGCCGGGGGATCAGCTGGAACGCCGGGCTCGTTTACGTTACCATTTAATATGGCAGGTTCCGCGTCGCTTGGGCAGGCAGACATGCGGCGATCGGATGCATCCGCATCCGTAACCTCTAAGTCGCGCGGCGGAGAAGCCTTCGGCTCTGGCGTAGCGCCGGGCGCGGACTCAACGGGATATACTTCAATTTCGGTTTTGAAAACATCAAACAATTCATCCGAACCGTAAAGGCACGTTTCTGGATAGAGCGGAACGTCCCATGGGACGCGCGCGGAAAGCGGCAGCGGCAGAGCCGGAGGCCACTTATCCGCATACCGGCAGAGGGTGAGAAAATATCTATCCACATCCGGAATGGCATGATTGAACAGCGCGCGAAAGCTTTCCCGCTCGCGGGGATCGCCCGCGCGCCAGGAAGCGTCGATGGCAGCGGCCGCCGCGCTGTGAAGGCGCGACGGCGAAACGCCGTACAACAGTGTTAACCTTTTATAAATCTGGATCAGCAAATTGTGTTGGCGGCGCTCCGGCGTTTCCGAAACGGCCGAATCAGGCTGAGCGGATATCGAACAACCCGATTCAGCCGGGTTGGGCTGAACGGGCATTGTAAACTCCGGGTTCGCCGGGCGGGGCTGACTGTGTGATAATGACATAATATATAAACCTCCCATGCGATATGGTTGAAGGCTCCGTGATTACCACGCCCGCCCCCCGCTTAAGCGGGGAGCGAACGCGTAACCCGGAACCCCCGCTAAAACAAAACGCCGCGAAGGAAATGAGGGGATAGCCCCAATAACCCTACGCGGCATATCGCACAAAAGGCAATATCCGCTGCCAACCAGTCACCATTAACCGCGCGGCAGAAATATTTAAGCAGAAGCTACCGCTTGAAAAGCGGTAAAACAGTATGCTAAACTATATTCATGCCGCTGGGTCCGGCTTACCGGCGGAGGGTGGTCTGTCACCCTACGAACAGACAAGCTCGTGTTCCTGCACGAATGTCTGCCAGCGGTATT
>UQWD01000027.1 GCA_900544555.1 uncultured Eubacteriales bacterium | reverse complement strand
CTTGATCCGTATCGTACATGATGTAGATATACTTCCCGCCCTCCATACTGCGTATAGCGTCTGTCGGCAGCCTCCTAGTTATCTTCTGCAGCAACCCATGACCCCGTTCATTAAAATGCTTGGTTGAGTATCCGTTATCTCTTCCGAAGAGTATCACCATGAATTCATCTTCATCGTTACCTTGGCTGACAATGGAATCCAAATAATACACAGGAACGTCAATTTCTTGGTCCTCACCCTTTTGAGTGGAGAACGCTATCTTTGCCATGAGTTCATCCTTTTGATACTTTTGAGAAACAAGTTTATCTTCGGGTATCCTGCTCAACGGCGTGGCCACCGGAGCTGGTTCCGGGGTAGGCGCGGCTGGTGTTTCCTTGCCCGCATTCCCCATATTGCCAATGCCGGAGGACGGGGACGCGTCCGGGTTGGTTGCAGGCCCCGTCGCCGCGCAGCCCATCAGCAGGCATGCGCAGAGCGTCAGCAACAGTAAACGAACGGCTCTCTTTTTCATAACTTTTCTCCCCCTTTTCAGGCTGTCGATTTCGAGATAATGTAGGTAAAGAGGGCGGCGACTCTGTCTTTTTATCACTGACTATGCTATGGAAGCCGCCCCTATATTTCAAACCGTTAACCCTTATAATCCACTTCCGCTATGCGATAGCAGATGGTTTCATAATAGCCCTCGAACGTGAAATCCTCGCTGAACTCAATGGTATCGACAACAAATTTTTCATCAACGTAGTCGAATGTTATTTTCAGCGCGCCGTCTTTTAAGATACTTATGGTTGTAACCGGTATGCCATAATCTTTCCATGACGCTACGCCTTCCTCCTTCGCGTGCTTCGCATAAAAATAATCACTGAAAACCTGCATTGCCGGGTCAAACCGCGCCAAACCGCTGATTTCCATCCCCTTTTCAACTCCGGCATAATCCTCATATGATAGCGTCTTTGCCATAATTACCGGTAAGCCGGACAATCGGCCATAATAGTAATGCGTAGCGCCGCCATCCTTCCGATTAGCGAACAAATAAACGCGATGCCCCTCATCCGTATCGTACATGAAATAGATGTAGTCGTCAGCAACAGTAAACGAACGGCTTTCTTTTTCATAACATTTTTCCCCCTTTTCAGGCAATATTGATTTTGAGATAATGGAGGTTGAGAGGGCGGCAACTCTGTTTTTTTATCACTGCCTATGTTATGGAAGCCGCCCAATATTTCAAACCGTTAACCCTTATAATCCACTTCCGCTATGCGATAACAGATGGTTTCATAATAGCCCTCGAACGTGAAATCCTCGCTGAACTCAATCGTATCGACAACAAATTTTTCATCAATGTAGTCGAATGTTATTTTCAGCGCGCCGTCTTTTAAAATGCTCATGGTTGTCGGCGGTATGCCATAATCTTTCCATGACGCTACGCCTTCATTCTTCGCGTGCTTCGCATAAAAATAATTGCTGTAAACCTGCATTGCCGGATCAAACCGCGCCAATTCGCTGATTTCCTTCCCCTTTTCCACTCCGGCGTAATCCTTATGCGAAAGTGTTTTCGCCATGATTACCAGCAGGCCGGACAATCGGCCATAATAGTAATGCGTTGCGCCGCCATCCTTCCGGTTGGCGAACAGATAAACGCGATGCCCCTCATCCGTATCGTACATAAAATAGATGTAATCGCCATTTTCCATGCCGCGTATTGCCTCTGTGGGCAATCGATACATAAGAACATCAATTCTACCTGCTCCAGTTTCGGGATATTCAGCTGTCATATACCCGTAATCCCGCCCCGGATTGATAATAGATTCACCGCTTTTAGCCATTATAAGCTCGTCCAGCCAATAGACAGGCACATTCCTTTTTACTAAATCGCACCGTTTCGCAATGTTGGCCAGCTTCGCCATTGCTTCATCGTAGAAGTATTCTGGCCTTTTTTCTAACAACGTGTCGGGATTACGGCTCAACGGCGTGGCCTCCGGAGCTGGTTCCGGGGTAGGCGCGGCTGGGGTTTCCTTGCCCGCGTTCCCCATATTGCCAATGCCAAAAGACGGGGACGCGTTCGGGCTGGTTGCAGGCCCCGTCGCCGCGCAGCCCATCAGCAGGCATAAGCAGAGCGTCAGCAACAGTAAACGAACGGCTCTCTTTTTCATAACTTTTCTCCCCCTTTTCAGGCTGTCGATTTCGAGATAATGTAGGTAAAGAGGGCGGCGACTCTGTCTTTTTATCACTGACTATGCTATGGAAGCCGCCCCTATATTTCAAACCGTTAACCCTTATAATCCACTTCCGCTATGCGATAGCAGATGGTTTCATAATAGCCCTCGAACGTGAAATCCTCGCTGAACTCAATGGTATCGACAACAAATTTTTCATCAACGTAGTCGAATGTTATTTTCAGCGCGCCGTCTTTTAAGATACTTATGGTTGTAACCGGTATGCCATACTTCTTCCATGATGCAGGGTGTTTTGATGAAAAAGTATCGTAGAAGAAATCGCTATATGTAGCCATAACCGGGTCAATTTGCGCCAATTCGCTTATCTCCATCCCCTTTTCAACACCGGCATAATCCTTATACGCAAGTGTTTTTTCCATGATTACTGGAAGGCCGGACAGTCGACCATAATATTTGTCCTCGCGACCGTCTAACCTGTTGGAGAATAGATAAACGCGCTGACCCTGATCCGTATCGTACATAAAATAGATATAGTCGCCGGAATTCATTACCCTTATGGCGTCCGTCGGCAGCCGGTATAATATATCGGATACGATTCCAACCCCGTAATCCGAGTGTTCGGCGGTGGAATATCCGTAATCCCTGCCGAATGACAGAGCCAAAAAATCTTCATTCGGGTTGGAATAGATTAAAGCATCCTGCCAATACACCGGTACGTTCAGCGCGCGTTCCGCATCTTTTTGAGCGGCAAGATTGATTTTTGCCTGAATTTCATCTGGAAAGCTTAAAGGCATATCATCATTTGTTTTATCGGGGTTTCGGCTTAACGGCGTCGCCTCGGGCGTCGCGTCCGGCGATTGCGTCTCCTTGCCCGCGTTCCCCATATTGCCAATATTTCCAGTTGAAGATGGATCTACAGCAGCACACCCCGATATAAGCAAGCAAGCGCATACTGTCAACGTCAAAATACGGATAAGTCTTTTTTCCATTTTCATTCCTCCATCATACTTATTATTACTCAGCCCTACTATCATCACATAGCTTTGCTGTATGTAATCGCGTAGTAAACGAGCTTGCTTTTTGTGGCATCCGCTCCAAACCACTTCCCGTCCTTGGGATTAACAATACCGGGGATGAGATTTGCCGCGTTACCACCTTTTTTTTCGGCCCAAGTGCCATCGGTGGTTCTATACCACCAGTGATAGGTTGGACATTCGTCTATTTCAGAATCGAGATACGTGAAATCTGTGCAACGCACGAGCCCATCCTTTTTGGGTATTCCATTGGGGCCCTCACGGTCGTAGAACGCAGCCCGCATGACAACCAAATACTCGTTTTGGTTAATGTACGAATCACATGACGACACTTGTCTATATTTGATTCCCTTCTTCCGCATGTAGGCTTCACTGTGCTCTTTGATGACTTGAAGCAGCTGATCGATGTTTTTGCCATCCACCTCAAAAGGTTGCAACCCCATTTCTTTCGCGCCTATAAATTTCTTATAATTTACTGCGTACCCAAAACAGTTGTAGTGATCTCCTTTTGGGCAAGGAAAATAGGGTCTGCACCCGTTGTATACGTTTGTTGTGTGGTTGATAATCAACTCCGGCTTGTTTGGCGACGGCGCGTCGGAGGAATAGTATACGACCGTGCTGCCCGTTTCGCTGGTGGTTTTTATTCCCAATCCATAGTTTTTATCCGACCCATTCAGCCACCGTTTCACCTGAGCTGTTGCGGAATAGTAATACCATGCGCCGCCATCACTGACTGGAGTCATCATAGTCGTAGTGCTTTGCATTGTCGGCTTTTTATTCCACGTTGCGGTTTTTGGCGTCCAGTCCGAGGTTATGCGGTAAGCTTTCAAGCTCGTATTAGTGCCGCTGTACTTTTTTACCCGAAGCTTAGCAGATGTTACATTCGTGTCACGTATATTTGTTGGCAAATTAAATTTAATCAGCATCCATTGTTTGCCATACGTCGAGTCATACCCAAGGCGCAGATAATTGTTCATGTAGTAATTCGTGTTCGGCTTTGCGCTGCTCACAAACGTATCGAACGTGCTGTTGCTCCCGGTAATCATCACGGAGGGGTCGATCACCACCGGGTACGCGCGCTCTTTTGCCGCAAGGTACTCCTCGTCCAGCGTTACGCAGAGGCGATACGTTCCTTCGCTCTCCATCACCTCGCAGCCCACCTTGTCCGTCGCCTCCCCGTTCGCGTCAAACGCCATCAGCCCTGATAGTTCAAGCAATTCTGTACCAGTCTCATCTTCTAACTTGATTATACCGGCTTCATTCTGTATACGCAACCCATTTAATTCCAGCTCAAACTCAAAATCGTTCGGCGTCCCCGGCTCCTTGAGCACGATGTATTCCTTTAGCCCTGAAATTGCTGATTCATACACCATATCCACACCGGGGTACACATCGTAATAGGTTACGGCGTTTTCATCCGGCACAACGCTTTTAAGCGCGTTTGTTGCCCGTCCTTTCTGCGCGGCCGCGTCACGCGCGCCGACCGGCCGGAAGCCCACGGAATTACCGCCGTACTCCATCAGCACCGGCAGATCTCCGCTCATATCCCCGAACCGGGCCGTATACGCGTTCGCCGCGTTTCTGTGCTTATAAGACGTGTTCTTAAGCGTTTTAGTTTCATCAACGATTGTGTTCTCGATGTCCTTAAAATAGCCGTCCGCAGCCTGATAATGGACGGGCTCCGCGGATACCACAGTTTCGTAAGTATTGTCCGGCAAAATATAGGTTTTGGAGTATGCGCTCCTCAGTACGATGACGTCCGAATCCGGCGGTTCCGGTTTTGGTTCCCGGCCGCCGGCGGCCAGGCTTTCAGTAAAGCCCATAAATGAGGTGAGCAGGGTTGCAAGCAGCAAGATGGCTGCCAGCAATTTTTTTTGTGATAGTCCAGGCTTATACATTGGGTTCTCCTTTCGTGACATAAATGGGATTATTGATTAGCCTAACAAGGGGATATAAAACAATCTATAACAATGAAAAACTATATGATATAAGTTATGACGGCTTAAAAGAGAGATACAATATAAAACAACGCAATAAATGAAAATGAAAGAAAAAGATATACACCAAAAATTGTGAATACACCAAAAACTAAGGCCACACCAAAAACTGTGAATACACCAAAAACTAAGGCGCTCAAATAAAACTTGACTAGATTATTACAAAAAAGTATACTCCTACTAATAGACGTTTTATGGGTGGATATATGGATACTAGTGAGCTAAAAAAAGATATTAAACATTTAATCTACATAATACACGCATCCCAGTATGCACTTCCGATAACCATCCGATATTTTCGCGTTTCAGCTATATACCTGATGCTGGCCAACATCGCTAAATGGATAGCGCGTTTTTATTTGTATAACAAAATTGAGCTTAGCGGTGGCTTCTTAGGAAATACATTGGATCACAAGTTAATTGAATGTTGTATCAGAATCGTTATTACTATTCCAATTATCATCATTACCCTATACTACAAAAGAAAAAGTAAAGAGGGTAACTACAATGATAGCATGTTGCTGTTTGAGCTTGCCGCATTGACTATAGTAACCTACTGTGTCGCTGCTGTTGTATCTTCAGCTACCATAATTAATAACAGTTATGCCGACTTTTTAATGGTAATCTGCGCAGGCATTTGCATGTACTTGAGCGGCGCCCTGCTCCATGATCGCAAAATTAAGTTATGCGCTATTTGGTTTAGCGCGGTTTCGGCGATAATTTTGATCGCAGCCGGAATCACGCTAACCACATTATTAGCGGACCCCTCAATACTTAACGATAGCTACCATGCAATATCTGCTTTATGCAGTTATGCCACAGGCGCGGTTTATTATATATTCGTTCCTGCAGGATTTTTTATTCTTTCGGTTCTGCTTGGCAGGATAAAGAAGCAGGGAGAGCTTTCATAGAATCTAACCAAGGAGTTCACCATGGATTTCGATTCTATACCACAGGAGCTGAATACCCAAAGCCGAATCACCATCCTTGTCGCGTTGTATAAGCGCGACAAGGAGTTCCGCCACCTTGATGAAATGCTTAATTTAACCGAAGGCAATTTAAGCAATCAATTAAGATACTTGGAAAAAGCGGGCTATATCGCCTCATCGCAAATGATTGTGGGGCGCCGTCTACGGCGTACTTATTCACTAACGCCGTTTGGCAGGCAAATTATTTCTGATTACGTAAGCCTCTTAGCCAGGCATGTACGCATAAATGTTTAGAGTATCAAAAACCCGGTACGTCATTATATTGCAGGTGATTATCTTCGAGCACCGCCGCCTTGCGCTTCATAACCCGCGGGAGAGCGTAAGGCAGGCGGTTTAAAGCAAGCTCCCGCGTGCAAAAATGATGATAGGAGAGGTTATATATATGAAAAAGGTTATTTCCCTGATTACGATGATCCTTTTATTCACCGCCGCGCTTATGCCCGCCGCGGCGGCGGCCGGGCATTACGGCATACAATATGCCGCGGAAAAGTCAGCCGCCATCGTTAAAGGGCCGCAGGCCCCGAATATCTCGCGCATCGCTTTCGCGGTCAGCGGTGATTTACGGCGGGGGGAGGAGCTTAAGGCAACAATAAGCCTTATCATTGACGGCGGCGTTTTAACGGCGGAAGCGCTTGGATGCTTGAACCAGTACGATAACGGCTGCGCGGGCGTGTTCGACGGCTATGTCGAGATTAACGGCCGCGCAGAGCGCATCACGCTCGATCTAATGTATCAGAACAAAAACGAGAATTTCACCGCGGTCACCATCGGCTGCGCGGGCGACGAAGAACAGCAGATCCTTTTCTTCGGCGAGCTCAGCCCGGCCATTGGAAAGCTGAGCGAAGCGCATATTCAGGCGTCTCATGCGGCCATGAAGGATAGCGGTTACGAAGCGGCAGCAACCGCAAACGCCGTTGATACCACGAACCGCTATCAGGCGACGAACACCAAAAACGCTTCCGGCTATCCGGTCGCCTCCATCTCACTGTACCACGCCAATGAATTAAAAAGCCGATCCTCCATGCTGACGTACGCGAAGGTGAACTCCCATACCGCACAATTCAGGGATTACCTGATAAACGAGAAAGGGTTTGGGACGTGGGCAAGCAGCCTCTTAGTAAACCCCGATTCATATGAGGTAGAGATAGCCGCCGCGAACAAATACCTTCATCACACCGGCAGCGCCGTGCCCGCCAACAACGCATCGTCCGTAAACCTCACCTATTCGGCCTATATCCCGGGTGCCGGCAGCCGCACGCTGGGCGTTCCCTTAAATTTGACGAGCGCCCGTGTAAGCTACAGGGGCGTATCGAGCGGAGCGGTTTACGATAACAATATTGTAAATTGGAAGGTTTTTAAAACCATCGGATGGAACCCTGATATGATGGACGGTTATTACAGCAACGCGGCCGGCGGCTCCGTGCGCGCCTATTACAGGTTCGACTCAAGCGTAGCCACCGATACCCTTTGTACGATGAAGGCTTACGGGGCGGTTCGCTATCAGTACATTTATTCCCCGTTTGGCGGCGAAAATATTACGCTTCACATGTGGACCGGAGACGCGTCGTGCTCCAGCCGGGTAACCATTGTTCCATAATCAATGCATTCCCGCTTGTTTTAACAACCGAGTATTGACTCGGTTGCGTCATTGAGCGCTGTAGGACTAACAACCTATGGCGTTTTTTGTACTCGTTTCTGAAAAGAAGCGAATGTAAACGATAAACCGGTTTGGCCGTAAGGCACGTCATACATCATGACTTTACATACCGTGCTATATCAGCCGGTTGGCTCATTTTATATTCCATCGCCCCTTTCCTTTAACACTTTCTCTATTAAATCAACAGCATATTCCAAGCCGTTTTCAGAACGGATTTTTTCAGAGATTTCATCTGCCTTATCCTTCTTCTCGAAATAGGTTTTTTTCATTTCCTCAACCGCCTGAACAATGCGTTCTTCATTCAAAGCTTTTGCCATAATGGGTTCAACGGCTGTTTGACAGTTTACCAGCTGCTGTGCGAAACCATATTGATCAAGTACATGCGGTATGGGAATTGACGGTATTGCGTAAATCAATGACGCTGAAGCCGTACCAAAGCCGCAGTGATGTACAGCGCACCAGCCTTGTCTGAAAAGCCAGCTGTGCGGGACAGAACCGCAGTGTATCATTGTTTCAGGCAATGTGTAATCCGACATCGTTTTTTCAAAGCCTTGAATCACTGCTCTCATTCCGGTTCTTTGAAAAGCGCTTACAAACATATTAAGCTTTTCTTTATCGCTTCGGGTTTCAAAGGACATTGCTCCCAGAGCTAATATAATCGGTTTAGCTCCTTTATCGAGGAAATCTGTCAGCGCCTTGTCCGGCGCGTAATCCGGCTGATCCTCATACCAATAGCCGGTAATCACATGCTGTTCTTCCCAATATGGATTTCTTTCAAGCACATATTTACTCGCTGGAATCAAATTGAGCCGCTTTGAAATAATATCATCTGAAGGCCTCAATTTGGGCAGATCGTAAATTTTTCTGATTCTGTTAAACGGTTTCGCTGTTTGGGCTGAAATTAAAGTGCCGATTATTTTTTCCAGCGGTTTTTCCCGCTTTAATTTTTGCGGTATCATTTGTGTTTGCAGCGTTACATTTACAGTAGGCTTGTTAAGCGCCGCTGCCTCTGTCGCGCCTATTTGACTATGCGTTACGATAATAAGGTCGCAGCCTTGGCAGATTTCATACACGTCGTTTGTTGAAATTTTAATAATTCTAAAAACAAACTTCATTGTTTTTATCATGCTCATAGCGACATTTGGGTTTTTACCTCTGATTATTGTCGTTTCCTTTTCAATATCTATATCAGGGCCGATAGGCGCGAATTCAATATCCGCTTCCTCAATAAGGCTTTTCCAGCAAGGATGCGAGCCAAGAACGACTTTATAGCCCCGATTCTTCAGCGCGCGCGCTAAGTAAATGTAAGGCTGTACATCGCCTCTGGTTCCCATAGTGAACATCGCGATTTTCTTCATAGAACACCTTTCTGAAAATACATTTCTAAATTACTATATCATATCACAGAGCGTTACTACATCCTTTAATAAGGAAAAAACGTTTTCTCCAGTAAGGATTCAAGCTTACCTGCCGCGCTTAGCGGTGGATCGACATGTTTTGCATTGGCGGCAGGGCCATTCTTCCTTGGATAAAGGCGAAGGCGCAAACGAGCATGGATGTAAAAACACAGGAATATCCAGCATGCTTCAGTATTCCCTATTCTTTGGCCGCGCGCCCGACTGCGGTTTAAGTTCATGAGCACCATAGCTTGCCGAGCCGACGGCGCACTGCCGCCATGTTTTTTGGCTGCCTCTTAAACTAAACGACGAAGCGCTTAACTGTTTTTTTCACGCCATGCCTCTATTTGCTCCAGCCGTTCCTTGACCTTCGCCTCCGAGCCCTGCGTGGTTGGTACGTAATACTTCCTGTCCAAAAGCGAGTCGGGCAGGCATTTCATCGCGCTTATCTTTTCCTTGGTATCATGCGCGTAAATATATCCCTCACCGTATTGAAGCTCTTTCATCAGCTTTGTCGGAGCGTTGCGTATTTGCAGCGGCACCGGCTCCGCTATCATGCGGGCCGCGTCCTCCCTCGCCATGGAATACGCCGCGTCTAGCGCGTTGGATTTTGGCGCGAGGGAAAGATACACGACCGCGTGTGTAAGGTGTACGTTGCATTCCGGCATGCCGAGAAAATGGCATGCCTGATACGCGGCCACCGTAATTTCAAGCGCGCGGCTGTCCGCCATGCCGATGTCCTCGCTCGCGAAGCGTACGAGCCGCCTGGCCACGTACAGCGGATCCTCCCCCGCCTCAAGCATGCGCGCAAGCCAGTAAACCGAAGCGTGCACATCGCTGTTGCGCATGGATTTATGCAGTGCTGAGATGATATTATAATGCTCTTCCCCGTCTTTATCGTACAGCAGCGATTTCTTGCTGATGCATTGCTCCAGTATCGATTCCGTCACCGTGATTTCGCCGTCCCGCTTCTCCCCATTGAGAACCACCATCTCAAGGGTGTTGAGCGCCACGCGCGCGTCGCCGTTCGCAAACCCGGCTATAACCCGCAGCATTCCGTCTGAAATGTTTACGCGTTCTTTCCCAAAGCCAAGGGGGTTTTTTAACGCGTTAACCAAAAGCTCGGTCAGCTCGTCCGCCGTTAAAGCGTGAAGCACAAACACCTTGCATCTTGACAGAAGCGCTGAATTAATCTCAAAAGACGGGTTTTCCGTGGTGGCTCCTATAAGTATAATGCTGCCGCGCTCCACATAGGGCAAAAACGCATCCTGCTGCGCTTTATTAAAGCGGTGAATCTCATCCACAAACAATATGGTCTTCTCGCCTATAGCCCTGCCCCTTTCGGCCCTCGCCATTACTTCCTTGATCTCCTTGATACCGCTTGTTACCGCGCTAAAATCGATGAAGCTGGCTTTGGTAGCTCCCGCGATGATGGAAGCGAGAGTTGTTTTACCCACGCCCGGCGGACCCCAGAAAATCATGGACGAAACGCGGTCCTGATCGATAAGCTGCCTGAGCACCATACCCTCTCCCAGAAGGTGTCGCTGCCCGGCGAAGCCTTCCAGCGTGGTTGGGCGCAGGCGGCTGGCAAGAGGGTTGTCCATCCGCCCGCCGAAAAGGGTTTGCTGCATAGCTTATCGCTCCTTTCTAAAATACCCCGCCGGTACCTTCCGGCTTAAGCCGCTTCAGCCTGTCAAAAAAACCCGGGGTAGGGTCGGAGCCGCAACCCCCATAGGCTTTTAACCGAACCTGACGACATGTGCGTCAGATTCGGAATTCCTTGAGCAGCAAGGGTTTCTTTGCACGGGCGCTGACCGAGTCAATGTTTAAGCGCTCCGTGTTAACCCAAAAAACGTGGCATAGCCGCTTTTTCAACACACTTCGGCGGCTTAAGCCGCTTTTGGGCGTGTTGAAAACGGCTAAATGCAATTTCGAGGTTTCATAGCCGCTTTAGCGTGCGGCGCGTAAGGGCGACCAATGCGGGGAAACCCCTATATGCAATGCTTCCCTCTGCAAAACCCATGCGCCGGCCGCGAATTCTGTTCCCGCAGCCTGCGGCCAATGCACGCCCAGCCGTTTTCACTCGTGCCGGCTGCAACGGTCTATCTTTATTTTAGCTGATTTTCTCTAATAATAAAAGGAAGTTGTTGCGGCGCTGTACCAACGGCCATTTCATGTATCCGTTAGGGTTCGGCGCCGAGCGCGGTTTTTGAAACCGAAAAAAACCCCGGTGCGACTGCCGGCTTTAAACATCGCCGTCGGCTGCCCGGGGATTCAATTTAGCGCTAAGCGTATTATTTGCGACTCGGCAGATATTGTCCTTAATTAATCCGCAGAGCCTGTTCCCGTCTGAGTCGCGGGCTTTTGCACCCCGTTAACGTCGATAATGGTTTCACCCTCAAGCAGAAGCTGGCTGACCGTAACGAACTCATATCCCTTATCCAGCGCCGTTTTGATAAGCTGCGGCAGGTATTCCTGTATCTTGAACCCATTGTTATGGCACAATATGATACACCCCGGCGCGAGCTTGGGAATGACGGTATCCAGTATCGTCTGCGCGCTCCGCTCCGGCTTCCAGTCAATGGTGTCAATCGACCACTGCACCGGAACATACCCCGCGCCTCTCACGGTAAGTATAACGTTATCGTTATATTCCCCGTATGGCGCGCGGAAGGTTTTGCTGCGCACGCCCGTAAGCTTTTCTATCATATCGTCATAGATTTTAAGCTCATCGTTGATTTTTCCCGCGTTAAGCTGGTTCATATGCGGATGCGTCGCGCTGTGGTTTCCAATTTCATGCCCTGCCGCGTGGATGGCTTTGACATGCTCAGGATACTTTTCCACCCAGAACCCGCACAGGTAAAACGTGGCCTTGATATTGTTTTTAGCCAGCTCTTCCAGTATGAACGGCGTTTTGTCATCCTCCCAGGCCGCGTCGATGGTGAGGGCGATTTTTTTATCCTCTCTCTGTACGCTGTAAACGGGTAATTCCTTCTTTTTTCCGGCCATAACCTCCAGCTCGTACTCGTCCACATACGGTAAAGCACCCGTTTTTTGCGATCCTTCGCCGCCGGTAAGCGCAAGCAGAAGGAACACGGCCGTTATCAGAAGCGAGATCAACCCGATTAAAATGAGTGTTTTCTTTGTTATAACAAAAATGCGCAAGGTATCCGCCTCCCTATCTATGTCTCGTTAAGTATATGCGCCGATTACGGCCAGCTTGCCACCGCGTGTTAAAAACATATTCAATTACCGTAAATACGTATGGTACAATATTTATGACTGGCCGCTTAGCTTGGCGCGCCCGCCCAACTACCCGCTTTATATGGAGGAGCTTAATGGAATTAACCGGCGAGATTAAAACCATCGTTTACCGCAACGCGGACAACGGGTTCACCGTTTTGGAGCTTACGGACGCTTCCGGGGATGAAATCACGGCGGTAGGCCCTATCGCGCTCGCTCAGGCCGGCGAGCGGGTCCGGCTCAGCGGCGAATGGACTGAGCACCGCGCGTACGGCCGCCAATTCAAGGCGGATTCATGTGAAACGCTCGCGCCCTCCGACATAAGCGCGCTCATCAATTATCTTTCAAGCGGGCTTATCCGTGGCGTTGGGCTGCCCACGGCCCAGGCAATCGTCAACACCTTCGGCATGGATACGCTGTCTATAATAGAAAACTATCCCGAACGCCTGTGCGAGGTGCCGGGCATTGGACGCATGCGCGCGGGCGCAATCGTCGATTCATATATGCAGCAAAGGGAAATGCGCGACGTTATGCTTTCGCTTCAAAGCCTTGGCGTGAGCATTGCGCAGGCGGTTAAAATTTATAAGCTTTACGGGCCGCTGTGCCTTGCGCGCATTGAGGAGAACCCCTACAGGCTCATTGAGGATATTGAAAGCATCGGTTTTAAAACCGCAGACCGCATCGCCGCGAAAGCTGGAATAGCCCCCGACTCAGGCTTTCGGCTCAAGGCAGGGCTGCACTACACACTCTCCTGGGCAAAATCGGAAGGACATACCTTCCTTCCCAGGGAGCGGCTTATAGCTGTAGCGTGCGAGCTGCTTAACATGGATATTGCGCCGATGGAGCGCGCGCTGGATGAAATGATAATCGAAGGCCGTTTGGTATGCCGGTTAGTCGATGGAATGGACGCGGTATTTACCTCGCACATGTTTTATCAGGAGAAAGACTGCGCACTACGCCTTACGCAGCTAATGCGCACCGAGCCCGAAAGCGCCTTCATGGATCTTGAAAAGCAGATAAGCATGATGGAGCGGCAGTGGGGCGTTATGTTGGCGGATGAACAGCGCATGGCCGTGACGACGGCGCTTAAGAGCGGCGCGATGGTCATAACCGGGGGGCCGGGCACGGGAAAAACAACAATACTGCGCTTCATCATCCGGCTGATGGAAAAACTCAGCCTGGATTTTGAACTTTGCGCCCCCACCGGCCGAGCGGCAAAGCGTATGAGCGAGGCCACAGGCCATGAAAGCCGTACCATACACCGGCTGCTGGAGTACGGCTTCGCCTCGGAGGGTTTTGTACGAAACGAGGAAAACCCGCTATATACGGATATGGTTATCGTGGACGAGATGTCCATGGTGGACGTGCCGCTTATGCATGCGCTGCTAAGGTCCCTTTCCCCAGGCACTCGGCTTATCATGGTAGGCGACGCGGACCAGCTGCCCCCCGTTGGCGCCGGCAATGCGCTAAAGGATATTATCGCCGCAGGCGCCGTTCCCGTGATACGCCTCAACGAGGTTTTTAGACAGGCGCGTCGAAGCATGATAGTCACAAACGCCCACCGTATCAACAGGGGCGAAGAGCCGCTTTTAGACAACAGTTCTTCAGATTTCTTATTCGAGCAGACGACGGACCCTCAATCGATAATAAATAGGATGCTTGCGCTTTTTACACGGCGCGTCCGGCTGCTTTTTGCGGACGATCCGATCAAGGACGCGCAGGCGCTTGCGCCGATGAAGAAAGGGCTGTTGGGTGTAAAAAACCTCAATCAGGTCATGCAGGCCGCGCTCAATCCGCCGTCGCCCGCAAAGCGCGAACGTCCGTTTGGCGATAGGATATTCCGCGAAGGCGATAAGGTCATGCAGATCAAGAACAACTATCGAATGGAGTGGATGCGCAAAACCCTGGGTAATGCGCCTGAAACGGGAATCGGCGTATTCAACGGCGATATGGGCGTAATCACGAATATTGACGCTGAGCAGCATACCCTGGAGGTGATCTTCGACGACGAGCGCGCTGTTTCGTACGATTTTACCCAGCTTGAAGAGCTGGAGCTTGCTTATTGCATCTCCATACATAAGAGCCAGGGCAGCGAGTTCCCCGCCGTCGTCCTGCCGCTTTTGGGCGGCGCGCCCATGCTGCTGACGCGCAACCTGCTATATACAGCCGTAACGCGCGCCCAGAGCCAGGTATATGTTATCGGCGCTAGGAAATGCCTGACGGACATGGTGAACAACGCCTCCGTACGCAGGCGTTACTCCGCCCTTAGCATTTTTTTGAAGGAGTGCATGGAAAGCTATGCTTAAAACCCTGATTAACGCCGTCTATCCTGATAATGTAGCTTGCGCCCTTTGTGGCGAGGAGGCCGCGCTCAACGCCTTAGGGATATGCGCCTCCTGCGCCCCGGAATTAATCGCGCCGGCTCAAACGCCTCAGCTTCCATACATAGACGGGCTTGACGCCGCGCTGGTATACGGGGGCGCTGTCGCATCGGCCATGGGGCGGCTTAAATACGAGGGCGCGCGCTATCTCGCGCCTTTCTTCGCCGGGTTTATGCGCATTGATCCTTCATGGCGCGTACAGGCGCTTGTACCGGTACCGCTTCATATAAGCAAGGAAAAAAAGCGCGGCTATAACCAGAGCGCGCTTATTGCCAAAGCGCTTTCCAGAAGGGACGGTATTGAGATAATAGAGGGCTGCCTGAAAAGGACCCGGGATACCGGAACACAAACGCATAATTCGGCCGCCCAGCGAGCGCGCAACGTTCATGGAGCGTTCTGCGCATCCGGGGTCGTCGGCGCGCGCATTGCGCTCGTTGACGACGTATGTACCACGGGCAGCACGCTCGCCGCATGTGCAAAGGAAATAAAAAATGCGGGCGCTTACAGGGTATACGCGGTTTGCGCGTGTTACCGCCCCCTCAAAATTATGTAGGGTTTCCCTTATATTTCAGGTATGTAGCCCGGCCCCCGCGTATATGCCTTTCAGCTTTGTTCTTTTTCAACACGGCGTGTACCTGCCCGGCCAGAACAGGATCAAGATGCTTTAAGCGGTCTTGCATATCCTTGTGCACGGTGGATTTGCTTATCTTAAACACCTTTGCCGCCTGACGAACCGTCGCTTCACTGTCAATGATATAACCCGCCACGCTGAGGACGCGCTCCTCAATATAACTATGCATGGAATCACCCCCGAACAAGCATAATCATATCTATGTGCGCGGGCGGGCAAACATGACCGCGGCAAATCACTGAACAAATAAACCCATATTATCGGTTCATCACGCTTTTATTTGTACTTGTTTTTTTCAATTTTCGCGCTCAATCGTACACAATCGCCCTTTTTTACCTTCGGATAAAAACTTTTTTCCTTGGCAATGCTAACGCTACGAGCGAAAAGGGGGAGCGGACGATGGCCATCAATAAGGTAGAAATCTGCGGCGTGGATACTTCCAAGCTGCCTATGATGAACGCGAAGCGCAGCCATGAGCTGCTGCTCGATATTAAGGGCGGCAACGACGGCGCGCGCGAGGAGTTTATACGCGGAAATCTTAGACTTGTGCTGAGCGTAATTCAACGATTTTCAAACCGGGGCGAACAGATGGACGATCTGTTTCAGGTAGGCTGTATCGGGCTGATTAAGGCGCTGGATAACTTTGATCTTTCTCATAATGTTAAATTTTCAACTTACGCCGTACCCATGATAATCGGCGAGCTGAGGCGTTACCTGAGGGATAATAACGCGCTCAGAGTCAGCCGTTCGCTTAGGGATATTGCGTATAAAGCGCTCCAAACGCGTACGAGGCTTATGGAGGAGCAGGTTAAAGAGCCGACCATCGGCGATATAGCCAAGGCTCTTGATCTCAAGGAAGAGGATGTGGTGTTTGCCCTTGAGGCCATTCAGGACCCCATATCCCTTTTTGAGCCTATCTATCATGACGACGGCGACGCGATATTCGTTATGGATCAGGTAAGGGACGAGAGCAGCTCCGACGATCTGTGGCTGGACAGCATCGCAATCGAGGACGGCCTTGGGCGGCTTAACGACCGTGAGCAGAGGATTATCCGCCTGCGCTTTTTTGACGGAAAAACCCAGGTGGAGGTCGCGGACGAAATCGGTATATCCCAGGCGCAGGTCTCCCGGCTCGAAAAAAGCGCGCTAAAACATATGAAAAAATATGTGTAGAATAGCTTCTCTTTCTTTCGTTTATTAAACGGGCTTATGTAAGCCGGACTGCCTGATTAAGCACCGTATAAAGAACGAAAGCTTATATTTCAATTCGTTCCGGCTTGTATATTAGCGGAGCCGCAAAAAAAGCCAGGGCGTCGGCGAGATTACTCGGCAAAAAATGGCGAGGCCGCATTTTGATAAACCTCAAAGCGGCGGCGCCTTTTATATACATTAAACTACAATCCGTTTACGCCTCGCTATTTGGCCATGTAAAAAACCAGTTTCACGCCATAACTATCGTTTCATGATTCTTCACGGCGTGTCGTGAGAACAAATTATAGCGCATACACTAGCACAGGGCTTTTAGGGCTTAGCGCTTAAAACGGCTCTTCGCCCCTGAGCTTATAAAATATCGTCCGTTTTACGGACGCGCGGTGTTTGAAAATGGCAAAAAAGAAAAAGCATAAAAGGCTTAAAACCCTTGGAAGGCGCGTAATGCAGTCCCTCGATTTACCGGAGGAGGCGCTGGGCGGCCTTCCAAAGGTTACACTGCTCGGAAGGGAAAACATGCTGGTGGAAAACCATCAGGGTATATTTGAATACGCCGCAGACAGGATACGCCTGATAACTACCGAGGGCATACTCTGTATCGGCGGAGAGGAACTGAGGATGAAGGAATTATCCGTAGAGCGCCTTTATATCAGCGGGCGTATCGATACGGCGGGATACGAAACGTAAAGATCATTAAAGGAGCGTACGATGTTCACGGCAATATGGAATTATTTTTCCGGATATGTTATGATATACGTTGAAGGTTTGTACCTTGAGCGGTTTGTCAACATGGCGTTGGCCGAGGGCATTGATATCTGGGATGTGAGGAGGGTGAACAGGACCTCCATAAGCGCTTATATCAGCGCCAAGGATTTTCACCGCCTTCACTTGATGTTGCGTAAGATGCGCTGCCGCGTCCGTATCCGGCGCAAATACGGGCTGCCCTTCCTGTTCACGCGTATGCGTTTAAGGCCGGTGATGCTCTTTGGCTGGCTGTTGGCGGCGGCGGTGCTCATTGCGTTATCGCGCTTTATCTGGTTTATCCAGGTTGACGGGTGTTACGAGCTTACGCGTGAGGAAGTGATCGCCCTGCTGGGTAAAATCGATATATCCACGGGCAGCCGTTCAAGCGGCCTGAATATATCTGAGATAGGCGCTGAGCTGATGGAGCGGGAGCAGCGTATTGCGTGGGCCGGCGCGCAGCTCAACGGCGTGGTGCTTCATGTGGAGCTTATCGAAGCCGGGCGGGAACCTGAGATTGTGGATAATACGACCCCGGCCAATATCTATGCCGCTTACGACGGCGTGATCCAATCCATCACCGCCCTGAACGGGCATGCGATGGTAAAGGGAGGGGACGCCGTAAAGAAGGGGGATTTGCTTATCTCCGGCAACTTGAGCACGGAGGAGGTTCCCGAACTGTATGTGCGCGCAAGAGGGGATGTGCAGGCCCGGGTACTGTTTGCTTTTACCGCGTCCGCAGGCCCTTCAATCGAGCGTGAGTCGCGCACGGGCGTTAAAGCGCCCTACCGCGCAATCGAGCTTTTTGGCAGGCGTTTGGAGAACACACCCGATTTCAGCCTGTATGAAGCTAAGGAGGAAAAAAGCACGCGGTTAAACCGTTTCTTTTTGCCGATACGCTTTATCAGCGGAAGCTATCACGAGCTGAAGATCGAGAAGCTTCCGGCGTCTGAAGAGGAGCTGGCCAAGGTGGCCATGGCGGAGGCGGAGGCAAAGCTTATGGAGCAGCTTCCAAAGAAAATGCTCATCGTTTCTAAAACAAGCGAAACGAGGGTTCTTGAGGATGGTTCCGTCGAGGCTGTAATCACCGTACAGGCGGTTGGGCCTATCGGCGTAACTATTAATTTTTAATACGTAAGAGGAAAGAACAAGGATATGGAAGAACAAAACGCCATGCCCATGGGCGCGGCGCAGGAACTAAAGATTCCGGTCGATTCTATGGATGAAGTGATACGCCTTTTCGGCGTTTTCGACGAGAATATGCACATTATTGAGGCGGAAACCGGCGCGCGCATAAGCGCGGCGGCAGACGCTATACAGATACAGGGCGGCCCGGAACAAGCCGCGCTCGCCCATACGGTTGTGGACAAGCTGCTTATCATGCTCCGCCGGGGCGAAGCCGTGGATCGCGGGCGTATCCGGTACGCCATCGATCTGGCGAAAGAGGGAAACGCCGACCTTATTGAGGAGCTGATAGACGATGTTGTCGCCTTTACGCATAAGGGCAGGCAGATAAAATGCAAAACCGTCGGCCAGAAACGGTACGTTAACGCGCTTAAGCGCCATACGGTCGTTTTCGGGGTTGGGCCTGCCGGAACTGGAAAAACGTATTTAGCGGTAGCGATGGCCGTACTTGCTTTTAAAAACAAGGAGGTAGGCAAAATAATTTTGACCCGCCCCGCGGTTGAAGCGGGAGAAAAGCTGGGTTTTTTGCCGGGGGATTTGCAAAATAAGGTAGACCCCTATCTTCGCCCTTTGTACGACGCGCTGTATGATTTCCTCGGCGCCGAGAGCTTTAAGGCACTTTCCGAGCGCGGCGTTATCGAGGTGGCGCCGTTGGCTTATATGCGGGGCCGGACATTGAGCGACGCCTATATCATACTTGACGAGGCGCAAAACTGTACCGTTGAACAGATGAAAATGTTCCTTACGCGGTTTGGGGAGGGCTCCCGCGTAGTCGTTACCGGGGATATCACGCAAATCGATCTCCCGCGCGAACGCAGGAGCGGGCTTGTGCACGCGCTGAGCGTGCTTAAAGACGTTGAAGGTATCTCGGAGATCTATTTAACTCATCGGGACGTCGTCCGGCATGAGATGGTACAGCGCATAATTCGCGCTTACGACCGTTCGGCACAAAAGGACAGGCAGTTCTGATTTTTACAGGGGGGTGGCGAAATTGGCGAATCGGGATAAGATCAGGGCGCGCACGAACGCCCGTTCAAAACAGGTAATCTCTATCGCGATGCTGGGCGTGGCCTTTACGGTTTCATGCTTCGTCGCCATCCTCCTTTTAACGCCCAAGCGTTATCATGTGAGCGCCGGCGCGGTTTCGCAGGACGCTATCTTAGCCACGCGCTCAATAGAGGATCAGCACGCGACCGAGCTCCTTAAGCAGCGCGCAAGGGACGCTACTGTCCCGACTTACCGTATTGATGAAGAAGCCGTAAAGACCCTTAGCGATTCTGTAACAGCGTTTTTTAACGGCCTGGAGCAAATTCGGACCGGCGCTCAAGCCATAAGGCAGGCGGGCGGCGGCATACCGGGCGCGAACCTGTCCGCTCAGGGCTGGAGCGAACTTCTTACTGCGGAAGAGACGGCAAACCTTCTATTGATGACGGATCCGCGCCTTACGGAACAGCTTCTTTACCAAATGCTATCCTCGGACGACGCTGAGATCACGCTCTTAAGGGATATCCTAACGCCAAAACTGACGACCGCCCTATCAAACGGGCTGAGCGCCGACGCGCTTGACCGCGTTAAGAACGCCAGCGTTCAGGAGTTGCGCGCCACAACCTTGAGCGACGCGCTCAAGGATATCGGGGTATCCGTATTGGGCGCTTATATGCAGCCCACATATGTAGTGGATGAGCAGAAGACTTCCCAGTCGCGCGAATCAGCCGCCGCCGCGGTAGAGCCTGTGATGATAAACAGGGGCGACGTAATTGTAAGCGCTGGCTCCGAGATCTCGGAAGCGCAAATGGCGCTGTTGAGGGAGCTTGATCTGGTACGCTCGGATGAATCGGATTTGCTCTTGGCTATGGGCGTTATTGTTTATCTGCTGGCGGTATACGCGCTGTTTTTAGTTTATCTGCTGTTGTGTAAAAAACAGGTTCTTGAAAACATAAAGAGCATGCTCATCATTTGCGCGGCCGTCGTTATCGTCATGCTCTCGCTTCTTCTTACGAACCCTGTCAGCAACCATTTAACCCTTGGGCTTATGGCAGTGCTGTTGACCGCCCTTTTGGTAGGCGAAAGCCCGGCCCTCGCCGTTTGTCTTGTTATGGCGGCTTCCATCGGGCTTGTAGCGGGCGGCCGCGGCGCGGCCATGATGCAGCTTGATTCCATGACCATGACCGCATCCTCCATCGCCGCCGGCGTGGCCGCGGTGTTCATGCTCAGGTTCTCTAAAAAGCGCGGGACCATTGTCCTTTCCGGCGCGGTTGGCGGCGCCGCCGCCGCCGTGGTGATAATCGGTATCTACGTCATGGTGGGAAAGGGCGTTTGGGTCGTATTGGAGGACGCGGCATGGGCGGCGGGCAGCTGTATATTTTCCGCCGTATTTTGCGTAGGCACGCTTTCCATATGGGAGAATTTGTTCGACATCGCGACGGACGCGCGCTTAAACGAGCTGCTCAATACCAACCACCCTTTGCTCAAGCAGCTCATGACGGAAGCTCCCGGCACTTATCAACACTCCGTTATGGTCGCAGCCCTCGCCGAGGGGGCGGCGGAGGCGGTTGGCGCCAACCCGCTTTTGGCGCGTGTAGGCGCGTATTATCACGATGCGGGCAAGCTGAGGCGCCCGTTATACTTTAAAGAAAACCAAAAATCCGGAGAAAATATTCACGACGCCATGTCGGCTGCGGATAGCGCGTCGGTTATTATATCTCATCAGCGCGACGGCGTTACCCTGTTGAATAAATTCAAATTGCCCTCAGCAGTCGTCCAGATAGCAGCCGAGCATCACGGCAATACTATGATGGCCTATTTCTATCACAAGGCTACTAAGGAGGCCGGCGCGCAGCCTCCGAACCCGAAGGCGTTCCGCTACCCCGGATGCAAGCCCTCCACAAGGGAAAGCGCTATCGTCATGCTCGCCGATTCCTCCGAGGCCGCGGTTCGTTCCTTAGGCGATACCACGCGTGAATCAATGGAGGAAATGGTGCACAAGGTAATACGGGGTAAAATGGATGACGGGCAATTGAACGCAGCCCCCATTACGCTGCAGGAGCTTGCTAAAATTGAGCGGAGTTTTCTCAAAACGCTTTTTGGGCTCCTTCATGAACGGATCGAGTATCCCGAAATCAGCCGCCGTGAGCCTGACGACGCAGGCCCGGCGCGAAAGCAAGGAGGATGAAGCATGGTTGAATTGATTATTCAGGCGCGGGGCGCAGGCGACGAGTTGATTGCCGTAATCCGCCATGCCGCGGCAGCGGCGCTCAGCCATGAGGGGCGGCAGGGCGATATCAATATCGCGCTGGTGGATGATTCGGAGATTCAGCGCATGAACAGGGAATACCGTGAAGTGGACCAGCCTACGGACGTGCTGAGTTTCCCTGCGTGGGAAGGTTATGAGATCTATACGGCGCCAGACGGCTTTCTGGGCGATATTGCGATTTCCCTGCCAAAGGCGCAGGAGCAGGCTAATACGTACGGCCACTCCCTCGCGCGCGAGCTGGCGTTTTTAACCGTACACGGCACGCTGCACCTGCTCGGATACGATCATGTTAAAGCCGAGGATGAAACGGAAATGTCCGCTTTGCAGGAAACAATTTTAAATGAGATGGGGTTAAACAGATGAAACCGATACATGATTTTGAGGTGAAGAACATGCTGCGCATGGCCGCGGACGCTTTGGACAGGGCTTATGTGCCTTATTCCGGTTTCCGGGTGGGCGCGTGCCTGAAGGCGTCTTCCGGCGCGTATTATCTGGGGTGTAATATTGAAAACGCTTCCTACACGCCGACGAACTGCGCTGAGCGCACAGCGATGTTTAAAGCGGTTTATGAAGGGGAGCGGGGCTTCGACGCGATAGCCATCATATCCGACAGCGAGAACTACACCGTCCCCTGCGGCGTATGCCGTCAGGTGCTCGCGGAGTTCTGTGAGCCGGATATGCCGGTAATTTGCGCGAACCGGACCGGGAAGTACAAGCTTTTAGAGCTTTCTGAGCTGCTGCCCTACGCTTTCCTCCCCTCCGATATGGGTGTTGAAGGAAAATGACGTATTTATCCGGGTTTGTTTCCATCATAGGCTCGCCTAACGTCGGCAAATCCACGTTGATGAACCGTATGGTCGGGCAAAAGGTTTCCATCGTAAGCCAAAAAGCGCAGACGACGCGAAACCGAATAATGGGCATTGTCTCGCGCGCCGGCGTTCAAATGGTTTTTTTGGATACGCCGGGCGTTACCACGCCGAAAAACCGGCTGGGCGAATATATGCTTAAAGTAGCTTACGAATCGCTCAACGAGGTTGACGCGGTTTTGTTTTTGGTCGACGCCATACGCGGTATGGGCGAAAAGGATGAAGCGCTTATCGGGCGGCTTAAGCATGCCAAATCCCCCGTTATCGCCGTTATCAACAAAACGGACTCTGCAAGCTTGGCCAATGTACAGGATTGTGAGCAGCGGCTTAATTCAGCAGGCTGTTTTAGAATGGTTCACAGGTTATCGGCGCTCAACGGTAACGGCGTTGAGGAGCTTTTAATCGCCTTGAGTGGATTGATGCCTGAGGGCCCGCAGTATTTCCCTGAAGATATGCCGACGGATCAGCCCGAGCGGGTGTTATGCGCTGAAATTATACGCGAGAAGGCGCTCAATCACCTTCAGGATGAAATACCGCACGGTATGGGCGTGGATATAGAGAAGATGGCGGCCCGCGACGGCGGCCTTTACGATATCGCCGCCGTAATTTATTGCGAAAGAGAAAGCCATAAGGGAATAATTATAGGAAAAGGTGGCTCTATGCTCAAGCTAATCGGCAGTGAAGCGAGAAAAGACATGGAATGGATGATAGGCTCAAAAATCAACCTGAAGCTATGGGTAAAGGTTAAAGACGGATGGCGCAACAGCCCTTCCGTCATACGCGAACTTGGGTACGAATAAAAACGGGGGGCATGGGCGCGCCCGCCTTCCGCTGTTGTGAATGCGCATAGTTTATCCGTTATCGCTTTTCACTCCCTTGGACGGCGGGCGCGGCATAATCATGAAGAATTATTTAGCGGCTAACACGGGCCGCGGAATTCGCAATTGCAAACCCGGCAATTCACATAGCCGGTGCTTCCGGCCGCTATTGTTCCTGATTGTGCTTTACAGCGCGATAGAGCAGATACGCCCCTATTTTACCCGTTTGTGAGAACTCCTTCCATAGCTTTTTTGAATCGGATCGATCGGTATAAGTGTTCATAGAATAGGCTCTCCTTTTTCAGGTGATAGGGTTAGTATTCCACCTTGAAAGCGCGAAATGCGTAACAAAAACTGGCTTGGAGGCGAGGGATGTCCCTTTCGGCGGTAAACGGCATTGTAATACGGTATTGTGATTACCGGGATAACGATAGAATATTGACGCTTTTCACAAAAGAGCGAGGAAGGGTTGACGCGACGGCGCGCGGCTGCCGCAAGCCTAAGAGCCAGCTTTTACCCTGCTCGGAGCTGTTTTTCTGCGGCGAGTTTATCGTGTTTAAAAACAGGGACAAATATACGGTTAACGCATGCAGCCCCATAGAAACCTTTTATCCCATACGCAACGACGTAAACCGCCTGAGCGCGGCTTCTTATATCTCGGCGCGGACGCTTGAGGGCGTCCGTCCGGACGCGCCCAACCCCGATTTGTACTCGCTGTTATATCACTGCCTGAGCTTTCTGGCATATTCCCAACAGCATCACGCGGACGTCTCCATATGCTTTCTTGCCAAATATCTAAAGATTTGCGGGTACCAGCCCACCATAACCGCCTGCGCTTCATGCGGGGCCGATCTGCGCAAGTCGGCAGGCCTTGGTTTTTCCCCTCAGGCCGGGGGCGCGCTCTGCGCGCAATGCAGGGGGCATTCCCCCGCCGTTTCCACATTAAGCATGGAGGCGCTTAGAAGGATACTGCTGCTTGACGACGCTGAAATTTATCGCGCGCGTCTGCCAGAACAGGCGCGCGGGGAGCTTATGCGATGCCTGCACGAGTATGCTTGCCATACCGCTGAAAAAAGCTTGCCGGCGCCCATGTTCGTGTAAGCTTACGCCATATCTTTTTCGCTCAAAATAAATACATAATATATTGCGGCGCTGCGGCCGCTTTTTTTGAGAAAAATGTTTGAATGACGGGGAAAAAGCGTATATAATAAGTTGTTCTATTATGAATGATGGGGTCTTCAGCAAGTCTAAAGACGAAATACTATATGGAGGTATTGTTAATGTCAAAGAAGTACGTTTACCTGTTCAGCGAGGGTAACGCCGGCATGAAAAACCTGCTCGGCGGCAAAGGCGCGAACCTGGCCGAAATGACTACCCTGGGTCTGCCGGTGCCGTTTGGCTTTACGGTTTCCACCGAGGCGTGCACTAAATATTACGACGATGGAAAAACCATTTCCGAAGAGATAACCGGCCAGATTTTTGAAGCGCTGTCCGTTACCGAGCAAAAGGCGGGCAAAAAGTTCGGCGACGCGAAGAATCCCTTCCTGGTATCCGTCCGTTCCGGCGCGCGCGCTTCCATGCCCGGCATGATGGACACCATCCTGAACCTGGGCTTAAACGATGAAACCGTGCTTGGCCTTGCCAAGCTGACCAGCAACGAGCGCTTCGCTTTTGACAGCTACCGCCGGTTTATCCAGATGTTCTCAGACGTTGTTATGGAAGTTGAAAAGGCGAAGTTCGACGCGATATTTGATGAAGCCAAGGAGAAAAACGGCTGCAAGCTCGACACGGATCTGACGGCTGAAGATTTAAAGGAAATTGTGGAACGCTACAAGGCCATGTATCTTAAGGAAAAGGGCGAGCCGTTCCCTCAGGATCCCAAGGCGCAGCTTATGGAGGCAATCAAGGCTGTTTTTCGCAGTTGGGACAATCCACGCGCCATCATATACCGCCGCAAAAACGACATCCCCGCCTCCTGGGGTACGGCCGTTAACGTGCAGAGCATGGTGTTCGGCAATATGGGCAGCGACTGCGGTACCGGCGTCGCGTTTACGCGCAACCCGTCTACCGGTGAAAAGAAACTGTACGGCGAATTTTTGATGAACGCCCAGGGCGAGGACGTTGTTGCCGGCATCCGAACCCCCTCCCCCATTTCCGAGCTGGAGAAAAGTCAGCCCGAGGTTTATGCTGAATTCGTAAACATCGCTAAGATCCTCGAGGATCATTACAGGGACATGCAGGATATGGAGTTTACCATCGAGCGCGGCCGCCTGTTCATGCTGCAAACGCGCAACGGCAAGCGCACAGCCGCCGCCGCATTACAGATAGCGGTTGACCTGGTAGCCGAGGGGATGCTTACAAAGGAAGAGGCGCTCTTAAAGGTTGAACCCAAGAGCCTTGATTCTCTTCTTCACCCCACGTTTGAGCCGGCCGCGCTTAAAAAGGCCGAGCCTATGGCGAAGGGGCTTCCCGCGTCGCCCGGGGCCGCTTGCGGGCGCGTGTATTTCACTGCGGAGGACGCGATTGCGGCGGCGAGCCGCGGCGAGAAGGTCGTGCTGGCGCGTATGGAAACAAGCCCGGAGGATATCGAGGGAATGTACGCATCGCAGGGCATACTTACCGCCCGCGGCGGGATGACCTCGCACGCGGCGGTTGTGGCACGCGGCATGGGTACCTGCTGCGTAGCGGGCTGCTCCGAAATCGCCATATCGGAAACCAATAAAACCATCACCGCCCCCGACGGGCATGTTTATAAAGAAGGGGATTGGATGAGCCTCGACGGTTCGACGGGCAATATTTACGGGTTCGCTATAGCAACGCAAGAGGCCAAGCTTTCGGGCAACTTCGCCACCATCATGGAATGGGCGGATTCCGTACGCACGCTTAAAGTCCGCACCAATGCCGACAATCCCCATGATTCGGCGGTTGCGGTTGAGTTCGGCGCCGAGGGTATCGGCCTTTGCCGCACCGAGCATATGTTCTTTGAGGAGGATCGCATCCCGGCCGTGCGCGAGATGATAGTAGCCAAGGACGAGGCTACCCGCCGCCGAGCGCTGGACAAGCTGCTCCCCATGCAGAGAAGCGATTTTGAGGGGATTTACAAGGCCATGGGCGAGCGCCCGGTAACCATCCGGTTCCTGGATCCACCCCTGCATGAGTTCCTTCCCCAGAAAGATGAGGATATCCGTTCGCTCGCCGCGGAGATGGGCCTGACCTATGAAAAGCTCAAGCATACGGTGGAAGGCTTGCATGAGTTCAACCCCATGATGGGCCACCGCGGCTGCCGCCTTGCCGTAACTTACCCCGAGATCGCCGAGATGCAGACGCGCGCGGTTATTGAGGCCGCCATAAACGTTCGCAATGAAACCGGCCTGAATATCGTCCCAGAAATTATGATCCCGCTGGTCGGCGAGGTTAAGGAGCTTGAGTTCGTTAAGGAGGTTGTAGATAGGACGGCAGAGGCCGTTATGCGGGAAAAGGGAGCCAAGGTTACTTACCTGGTCGGCACGATGATCGAAATCCCGCGCGCCGCTCTGACTGCGGACGAAGTGGCCAAGAGCGCCGAGTTCTTCTCATTCGGCACGAACGACCTGACGCAAATGACCTTCGGCTTCAGCCGCGACGACGCGGGTAAATTCCTCGATGAATATTATAAGAAGAAGATCTTCGAGTTCGATCCCTTTGAGCGGCTTGACCAAACAGGCGTTGGAAGGCTGGTTGAAACAGCCGTTGAGCTTGGCAAGCGTACGCGCCCGGACATTAAGCTTGGCATTTGCGGCGAACATGGCGGCGATCCCTCCACGATTGATTTCTGCCACCGCGTGGGTCTCAACTACGTTTCCTGCTCACCCTTCCGCGTACCAATCGCAAGATTGGCCGCCGCGCAGGCAAAAATCAACAATTCAAGCCGCTAAGCAGCGTATATTGGGCCGCCGAATACATTCGGCGGCCTCAGCCTGTCAAAAAAACCCGGGGTAGGGTCGGAGCCGCAGCCCCCATAGGCTTTCAACCGAATCT
>UQWD01000026.1 GCA_900544555.1 uncultured Eubacteriales bacterium | reverse complement strand
CGCCCAGATGCGCGCGGAACCAAACTCTACATAGGCTTTCCATCAAGTAGCCGAATTATTTACCGTGACAACCTTATAAAATCGATCGATATATTGCAGAGACAGTTTTGACGAACATTGGGGCAGTTCATAGCTTTTCTTCTTGAACGCTAATCGATTTTTATCTCTAAAACACTCAATAAACTCATAACGTCCGGGTAGGAAAACCTTGCGCCCCTGAGTTTATTTTCCATAATATTGATTTGGTAACCTGTGGCCTCACGAAAGTCACATTTTCGTATATCACATTTGAGAAACTCGGTTTTTTCAAGCTTGCATTTTTGAAAGTTACTCTCCGTCATATCGCATTCCGCGAACATGGAGCTTAAGATTTCCGAACCGGAAAAATCGAACTTCTTCAAGAGCATACCTGAAAAGGTGTTATATTTTAAATGGCAATCACTAAGCTTACTGATAGGTCCCGCAAACTTCGCGCCTGATAGCAGATCGCTCCAATCCACCCCCGCTATATTGCACTCTATGAATTGTGAGTATTTCATTTGTGAATGCTCCGCTTCAAGATTCATCACGCGGCACCTCATAAATGTACACCCAGAAAAAGAGCAGTTGCGCAGCTTACAGTTTTCAATGACACAATGATTAAAAACGCATTCTACAAACTCATAATCATCCAAAACTTCGTCCTCAAGCTTTATATTTTCAATTTTCTCCTCTTCAAAATACTTTGTTGGCATCAACTCTTACCCCCAAGCAAATCCTTATGGATTAAGCATGAAATACATTATAGCAATAAAACCTGGTTAGCGACAATAAAATATCATCGCGTAGGCAGATTGAACTACGCGTCCCTTTGCAGTGCGCGTGCAACGCACTAAACCGCAGGCAGCGCGCAAGGATGCGCGCTGCCTGATTACTCGCCTTGTATCCCGCCTCGCCCGCGATTTAGGTTTCCGTTAAGCAAAGAAAAATGATGGTTCTGGAGCAATAAATTATAATTTTGCTTGCAATCCATTTTTTCAAAACTCAACCTCATTGATATAATGTGATATATCATTCTTTCGATTAAAAATAATCAAGCGTATATAAGCCGTCGCCTTTAAATTAAATTCTTTGCAGCCTGTTTAATTCTTATCAATAAGCTACAATAATTTAACAGGCCGGTCTGCTTTTAATTCGATTTTTCAGCCCGTCTCCCGCTTGCTACGGGCCAAACCGCGGATGCTCATTCACTATGGGGTTTCATCCAGTTTCTTATACGCTTTGTTCCTAAGGCATAAAAGGCTTGTTATAAAACCGGTGACGCCCACGATGAAAAACATCACGGCAATACCGGAACCCTTTCCGGTACCGAAAAGCATAGACAAAACGCCCTGAAGCGGCGACTCGGCCGCCATAAACGGCTCGAACACATAATCCGCCAGCGCGCCGCCAAGAAACAGCCCAATCGGTATGGTTCCGTATTGGATCGTATCCCGGGCGGAAAACACGCGCCCCTGCATCTCAATCGGCACGTTGGAGCGCATAATTGCGGTTAAGTTTGCGTTCAAGAACGCCATAGGTATGTTGGAGACGAATGCGGCGGCTATCCAAAAAGGTAAAGCGCGCGTTAAGCTTTGCCCTACATCGCCCAGCACAAAGGAGAGGCCGCAGGCGAGAAAAACAGTCCTAACTTTACTTTTAGCCGGCTTCATCAGCGTAACTATAACGCTCCCCACCAGCGTACCCAGCCCCACTGCGGCTTCCACCATGCCGAGCGAAACCTGATCGTTGCCTGTCCTGCTCAAAATCAACGCAGGCATCATGCCGTACCCGCCCATCTTCGCGATTAAATTAATGAACGCAAAGAACACGATGATGCGTAAAAGCGCGGAATGGGTTTTAAGGTACCTTATCCCTTCCATACATGTTTTAACGAACGATTCTTTTAATCTATCCGTTTCGCGTTCCATCGCCGGGATCTTAATATAAAACAGCAATATCATGAACGCGAAAGCAAAGCTTATAAGGTCGACCGTTAACACAGTCGTAAGCCCGCCGAAAGCAAGCAGCGCGCTTCCTAAAGCCGGCGCCAGTATGGTAACGATAGAGCTTGATAGCGCCTGAAGCGCGCTTACCCTGACATAATGCTTGCTTGGAACAAGCAGGCTTGTCGCCACGTAGGACGCCGGTGCCTGAAAAGCGTTCATAAAGCTGAGCAGGAAATTAATGATATAAAGATGCCCTATTTTAAGGGATGACGTAAGGTAAAGCGTCAGAACCGCAACCGTCCCCAGAGCGGCGGCCAGGTCGGAAAGAAGCATGACGCGCTTTTTATCCCACCGGTCGGCAATTGCACCTGCAATAAAGCAAAATAGAATGGAAGGCAAAAATGAGCAAACCGATAACAGCGTTATGCTTGAGGCGGTACCCTTTTGCCCGTACACCCAAACGATTAGGGCATAATTGGTCATGGCCGTACCCAATGTGGATACGGATTGAGAGCCCCAAAGGATAAGAAAATCCCTCAGGCCCGAAAAAGTATGATTTATTTTCATGGCTTTGCTCCTTCAATTCTTTATAAAAATCGAAATGCAAAGCCTGATCCGGACGGCAGTTTCCGCTACCGCTCCATGCAATCCCCGTCCATCATCAAGCCTTGCATGGAGCTTCATCTATTCCAAAAACCATATTAAGCGCCTCCCCCATAAGTTTTATCACAGCATACCATAAGCGCATTGAATTGTCGATATGCTTATGTCGCTTTACTACTTTTTCATGGAATGTAATGAACTATTTAGCTTTATATTTTTATGCCAATTATTAATATTATATAAAATATAGAATACTGCTAATTGAGTTTTAGGATGACATGAACGCGCTTTTGTTCGGGTGATCCATTATCGGCCGTGAAATCATTCGGCCGCGTCCTCTAACTCTCAACATGTAAATCGTACTGTTTAATGCCTTAAGCCTTAATTGAGAATATAAAACCAAACCTTTTTCCGCTATTGAGCATTTGAGGTATGATATTTATATTGATACCGTATTTATCCAGAACCGTTTCGCTCATATATTCCAGACGCTTCTGTTATATTCTCATAGATATATGCGCGGTAGTAAGCGCCCGCTTTCAAAAGCATGCATGCCTCAACCAATCTCCCGCGTCACATTCGCTTAGGCGGTAATATAGGGATACAATATGCGTCGTTTATGGTAAGACTGGGTGAAGCTCCATCAGATTCGTGATTTTAGAACACTGGAATATACCGGCGTGGTTTACTCGACTCGGATGCTCTTTAAATCGGTTTCCTTCGTATCCATATCATATCATTTTTTAATGATATAAAAGTTTACTTATAATATAGAGAAAGCTTTTCAAAAGCACGGGGCTTAACCTTGTTTATTAAAGGCTCAAAGCCTATGCCTGTCATTATTTTCTAAATTCAGACTATAAAGCTCATCTTTCGCCCATTTCCGTCAGCCTCGCCTAAGGTTCACACTTCCTTGATCCCTCCGGTAAGCCTATTTCACCGCTGCAGGAATTTTGCTCACGGGTTACGATTTTTCTTTGATTATTGCCATTGTGAGCAAAGCCATGTATGATAATAATCAAAACCTCCAGTTTTCCGTCGTTCGGATTTCATGGAATTAAGAAGACATAAACAACACGCTCTATTACGGAAGAAACCGATTGGTTTAAAAGAAACCCAGCGCGGTCCCCAGGTTTGATTCATAAAGGGTTCGCAAAGCTTCGCAGCATAAAACAAAAGACAGGACTGTCTGAAAAGGAAGCAATCTTATAAAATGAAGGGGTAAACTATGAAATCGCAAATAACGCCGTCAGCCTCCGAGCTGGACTCGGATGAATGTGCGATACAAACGAAACACGGAATAAAATACCTAAAAATCAGGGCGGCGATCCTTCTGCCAGCCGCGATAATCCTGCTCGGCTCCGTATTTTACGCAATCGCGTGCAACAACAATTTTTCAGGTGGGGCAACTACGAATATCCATAGCGCTGCGCCCGATACCTCCCCCTTATTGAGCGAAGCTCCAAAACCGCACTTCCCCAGCCCGGAACCAACCTGCACCAGTCCCGAACCAGCCCTCTCGAGCCTTGAACGGATCGATATATCGGATATGGAAGGCAAGGCAAACGTCAAGCATATTCGGATAGACGGTTCAAATGGTTTTTACCGCGGCGTGATTAAAATTATTGAAGACGTCGGGGGTTGTACGTTCTATGCGCTCAAGGGCGATAAACTTATAGAGTTGGAGAAACACGAAACGTCACTAACCTACGTTTGGAACGATATCAGCTATAACGTCCGCTTTATTTGGTGTGAGGCGAACGGAACGATCTATACCTATGCTTACGACAATAGAGCGGCCAGCGAAGCATATTGGCATGCCTCCTTCTTAGAAGGGCGTACCGATGTCGTTCAGCTTGTTTTTACTCAGGGTCGGCAGGCTGATTATAAACAATATACCGTAATACTCAATTTAAAAACGCAAGAGATAACGGATGTTTTGGCGGACATTGACGTTTCCCAATCGGGCCATATCGTCAGCACTGAGTTTACGTCGGATTTATCCAAGGCGCTTATCACCTGTGAAGCCTATGATGAAATTTGTAGTTACTATTATTACGACGTGAAGGCAAATACCGTAACGAATGTCAACTCTATGGCGCCGATGAATGTGAGCAGCGCGCGGATTATCGACGACGACACTATGCTCTGCTTTTATCATTCTCAAGAGGATAGACTATCCGCTTATTGCGTATCCATGTCCAGCGGTAAATACGCAGCTGTTTTTTCCGATTATCCGGCATTTTACCAGTCTGGATATGGCCTCATCCCCTCAAATTCAAGGTATGGCGTTTATGTTGAGGAGAATGGTGATACATACGTAATTGATTATAAGACCGAAAAGCTAAGAATCATCAAAGGTTTCACCTATTCAGGAAGACGATTTAAGCGTAGAAGTTAATGACGCCGAAACAAAAATCCTGTTAGCCGAATATGAACACGAAATTGAGGATTATTACATCACAAAATTCGGCGTTTATGATTTAGAAAAGCGTACGTTCACACTTCTTGACAGCGGAGAACAAGATTATCTGCATAAGGTAAGCATGACGTGGTTCGATAATAGCCGGGGCGCGTTATGGTCGCAGTTCATTGATTCCTCGCATACGGATCTCTATCTTTATGATACGGATTAATATGAATAGGCGCGTTTTAGCACGCTTGAATACAAAAAATGCCTTATGCTTTCACACAAATGATAGTCGGCGAACACGGCCCGCCGCCCTTTATCGCAAAAAAATGAAGCGAGCGTATACCCAAAAGCGCTACGGCAAGCCGAAGCCCAGACCTTTTTAAAAACCCCTAGGAGTCGGAGACCGCGTTGCGCGGAGGGCTTTCAATCGAACCTGACGACATGCCGTCAGATTCCAAATGCCTTGCGCAGCAAGGGTCTTTCTGGATGGGCGCAAACCGCGCAAAAAGGTAAAGCGCTCCATGTTAACTCGTAAAACGTGGCGCAGCCATTTCTTCGACACGCTCACGCTTCAGCTTGGCCGAACGCGAGAACGGGCAGCTTGTGTAAGAAGCTCCTAATTTATCGCCCAAAATGAAGCCTCTTTATTTATCCAATCCTCGATAATTTGGCTATCAGTTAAATCTGGCAGTGGGATATAAAAGTTTAAATGCTTACACTTGAAGTATTGCTTCCCGTTAACTGAAAATTCATATCCGCGGCACTTGGGATTGCATGCTATCGGATTATTTTTTTTGGCACAATCATATCCGTTTTCAATCGCTTTAACTATTGTTGAAGGGAATTTTTCTATCATGCCAACATAATCATTAATATTCTCAGCATTAATTTTAATCACACAACCATTAACAGGTGATATATTAATAGACCCTATTGTACCTCTGCTTTTATGGGAATAAATGAAATTAACTCGTAAACATAAATCCTTTGTATCATACTTGCATCCTAAGCTGATGTATTGGTGATGTAGTTTTAACAAGTATTCCTGCATTTCAACCGGGAAAGTTTTGATAATCTCCTCAAAAACAAAAACCGGTTTAATCTTTTTTTCACCTAAAGCCCTGTAATCGCAGCGCAGAAATATTGTATCGACATTGGAAGTATACGAACCCATTTCCGGCTTAAGGCCTCTTTTATCCGCTTTTAACTGCGCATCCGCCATGGCCTTTAGACCCATGAGCATAATAGGATTATCAGGATATGAAATCTCTAATTCTTCAACCCTTGATAAATCAGGCTTTTTCAAGCCTAAATCAATACCCGCAAAATAAAAGCCGCAATCGGATAAATGCCGCATGTACTCATGAATTTTAGATACACGCGCCCCCTTTAAAGCGGTATACAGTTTGATACCGTTTAATATTAATGAATCACCGCTTTTGCTCAACTCACCATGAATCCCTATGTGTATTAATACCATCGCTATATCTCTTAGAAATGGATATTCAATCGCAAGGCTTACGGTATCTGTCGTTTTGTCAGCTTTTTTCTTAGGTTTGTCATATAAATCCGCATCCGCTATGATGTAATCAAAAAATTGATATAAAAATTCTCGAAACGCAAGAACGCCATCCCGTATGTTCTCCTCGCTGGTAATATAATTGAACACGGGATTAATGTCATAATTTTCAGGTATATCGGCGGGTATTATACTTTTTAAATGTTCAGCCAAATCCTTTAATGGTTTTTGCATGAAAATCACCGCTTTCTTTATTTCCTTTATAATAACACAGTAAACCTGACGATATAGCGTCATATTATAAAGTATAATTTGTTAGCTATACCAATTGTACACAAAAATTTAAGAATTCAAGCGGAGCTTTAGGTGAATACTGTAATGGCGTTTATGATGGAGCGGGGCCGGCACCCCACGGATTATCGGCGTTACGCTCTATATCCTGCTTCGTCAAGAGGATAGATTATCCGGTTATTCGATCCATTTCCAGCGGCAAACAAGCCGCCTAGCCGCCATTTCTTCCGATTGCCCGGCATTCTACTTACGGGATACATGCTCATCCCCTCTTATTATGTTTTGGCGCTTGCTTTTAAAAAACGGCGACAAGTACACTGCTGTTCGCCGACTTTGATTAACCATCCGCTGGCTAAGCTTAAAGAACAGGCTGGACAAAGCGAGCTTTGATCCAGCTCGTAAGACATTTAAAAGGTTGGCAATAAACTCAGTGTAAAGAGTAATCCAGCCCACATTTTTTTAAAATAATTGTGATGCTGCCAATTACAGGCAGCCGCCCGACGGAAATATGCGACGGATGCGGATGGCCGAAATCTGTGGCGGAAAGCTTTGAGCCATAACGCCGTTGTGCCAGATGAAGATTTTATCGCCGCGAGAGTAGCATCTCGCATTATTCGTATTAACAACAATGTTTTGGCCGGTAGCACGGTCTATAACAAGCAAGCTGTTTGCCCGAACCTCGCGCACGGTTGCAACCATGATCATTTTTTTCACCTCCTAATAAAAACGTATATAGATTAATATATGCTTGTATTTCGCTGACGGCTCCAAAATATAACACACTGCCAATATCAAGGCTGAGAATTAAACTATACTTCTTAAAACAATTCGATATGCCGGTACAAGCGCTTTAGTAGTCAACAAGGTTTATGCGTGCTTTTCCCATTAGCGCAGGCGACGCCCCGCGCCGGAAACAGCTCCATGGTCTATCTCCAGAAGTGTACGTACCATCTTTTTCATGCCAATTCCAACCCCACTTTCTTCCACATTAAAATTAAAATACAGAAGAATAATATCCAGAAAATTTTCAACAAAGGCCTGTTCGATCGGCAAGCTGCAAAGCAATTTGCGGGAGTTGCAGCGGTTTGTGGATGGTATCCCGATGGAACTGAAACAACAGTTACAAAATATGCAGCGCCAACAGAGTGGAAAGAACGGCTACATTCAATAATACGGTCATTTGCGCTTTGACAACTGAATATGGAGGGGCGTCACCAGTGGCTAAAAAAACTAAGGACTACGGCACTGGGATACCCCGGCAAGAGATAGAGAGCCTTGCGCGGCTCCTGCTCCTCACCATCAGGCGTTCTTTGAGAGCGAGAAGGGCAAGCAGGAGTTTGCGGAATGGAAGGAGAAACAGGCTGGGCAAAAGAAGGGAGAGGCTAAATGACAAAACCCACACCATGGGAACTGACAGCCAACCTTCACCGGGAAATCCGTCGCTTGGTGACAACCCTGTTCGCCAGCTATGACAGCGAATACGGCTGCTTGCCGCTGGACTGCGAGTGCTACATGTTCAACAATTGGTGGACAGGCAGTCTGTGCCACTACTTTGAAAACTCCGTCCTCCCGGCCAATCCCATATCGGAACGGGCCTTGAAGGGGGAGCCGCCGCCCTGCGCGGTGAGCGGCAGGTACTTCCCGGTGGCAGGGCGAAAGGCGTACTGCTCCGACAAGTGCCGAGAACAGGGACAAAGAGCGAAGGACGCGAAGCGGGCGCGGAAGTACCGCAAAAACAATGGCGGAAACGTCATGGATTAGCACCACAAAAAGCCTGTATCCATGCGAGTTTACAGGTGCGTAAATGGCCGGGTAGAGATAAATCCCTTGCCCGGCCTTTTTTTGCGCTTACGGATAGCTTACTTCGGGTCAAGTTGACCCGAAGTAAGTGCAGTCTTTAGAGTCGCATGGAAAGTGAAATACCGCTTGACAAATAGTGCAATTTCGTACTATTATGCAAATAGTGCGAATCCGCACTATTCTAAGGAGGATACCAAATGAATTACAGAGAAACAATGTCGCGCCTGAATAATGCACTTAACAATATTGATTTGGCTTATACTGTCATAGCAAAAAAACACGGACTGACCTTCAATGCCTTAATGATGGTCTGTTTGATTGATGAAAAGAAAAATGTGACGCAAAAACAGATTTGTGATGCACTCCATCTTCCTAAATCCACCGTTCATAGTATTTTATTGGACTTTATAAATCTGGAATATATCATGTTTATGATAGGTAGCAATAAGAAAGAGAAAATTGTTGTTTTCACCACAAAAGGTGTTAAACACTTTTTTAAAGTACTTGAAGAAACACGACTGTTTGAGGATAGAGTTCTTGCTATTCTTGGCGATGATGTTTGTGCTGTTCTCGTTGAAACGGCTGAAAATCTCGGCCAAATTATTAAACAAGAAATTGCAGGTTTATGCGGAAATGAGGTGTCAAATTAATGGAGGTTAAAATCAAAGCATTGGAGCGTAGGGATTTTAGCAAGGTTATTGATTTTGCTATTAAAGGAATGCACTTTGACAGATATGTTGATAGCAGTTTGGCATTGCGACTTTACGGCAGATACTTCCTTTATATGGAGTTGGAGCGCGCAACACAAGTTCTTGCGGCATATATAGATGACAGGCTTGTAGGGATTCTTATGGCTGATATGAAAGGCGAGCCTAAACTGTATCCCTCTTTTTGGAGAAGAACATATGTTAAAATGGTTAAGTCGGTCATGGCGGTTGCAATGAAAGGCGGGCCTGATGTATATGACATGGCAAATAAAGCAATGTTCAAAGAATTTGTGAAGAGGACCGTTCCGAATGGAGAAATCTGCTTCCTTGCGGCAGACCCCACAGAGCACGGAAAAGGAATTGGCACAAAACTGCTTGATGAATTGAGCAGACGCGAAAAAGGCAAGTTAATTTATCTATATACTGATGATAACTGCACCTATCAGTTTTACGAGCACAAAGGCTTTGAACGTTCCGAGGAAAAGGAAATTCGGATGCAGCTTGGTGAAAAAAACGTATCTCTTACCTGTTTGTTGTACAGCAAACAACTATAACATCTCTTGAATACATCTCTTGAATACATCGCTTAAAAAAGCACTTCGAGCAAGCTGACCCGAAGTGTTTTTTGCTTATCTGCTCTCTGCGAAAACCGCAAGCATCAATTCCGCACCCAGCTTGAAGCCACAAGAAAAAGCGTTAACCTGCTCTGTATCGCTGGACTGTGTGTAGAGGTTCTTCCTGAAAACGCTGGCAACCGTCCAGTGACATCTTCTGAATAAGTGCCGCTTTTCATCCTCGATCTTGCGGTTAATCTCCGGGGTTTCTGCGCTGCGGACGGGGCGGCGCTCCCACGGGGATATACGGCCATAATAAAGGTCGGTTAGGATACTGTTCATTCCTTCACCGCACCCCTTTCCCTTGCGACGGTGTAGGTAGATGTAAAACCTCGTAGGTAGATGTAAAAACCTCTACCATAAGCAGGATGCCAAACTTCAAAGCATCGGTATAGGTATCATGCCGGGTGATACCCTCAATGTCTCCCTGAGTCTCACAGTATGTATCAAATAACTCTTTCCCGGTATCGTCCAGCATGGCGTTCAGCTTTACCATACTTGTCAGCTTTCGTTTGGCGGCTTTGATAAAGGGGAGTTTTGCGGGTAATATCCAGAGTCAAAACCAATATTGCCCATATACAGTTCTTCCAATATACTCTGCATCGTATCTTCCTTTCACAATGTTATCCGACATTGCTTGAAAGGATTTGCGGCGCTTGTTAAAATATTTACGCTACATCTGCTTTCGGGCATGTGTCTGCTGGGAAGTGGCGTGTTTCTCTTCTGGGAGTGGCCGCTTCCTTCATTTTTTATTTAGGTCGTCATAAATCCTGTCAATTCCCTTTCGGACAACATTAGAAGTAGTTGTGTTTAAAGCTTTTTTGCAAACCTCTAATTTTATTTTTGTATTATCATCCACCAACACAAAAATTCGGTCCCTCATGGGTCTATCGCCAGATGGAGGACGTCCCATCTTTTTTTGCGCCACATTCCCACCCCACTTTCATGCGCATCTTTATATTAAACTTTCATGCGCATAAAAGTCAAGTGCAATTTATATATTTACAGGAAATTCAACTATTTCTCGAAAAAACTACTTGGGTAAAATATATATCAAAGAATAGTTGAGCTGCTCAGTTTATAGTCTGTCTATCCTTAAAACACAACAAACGCTGACCGCAAAAAGTTGGCAGCGAAGCGGAGGCGCAGGGCCCGCGTTTACAAGGGCGCAGCCGAAGCGAGCGCGACTTTTTGCGCTAAAGGAGGGGCAAGGGAGCGGGCGGAGGTTTTTCTTGAATAAGAAAAACGGAGCAAAGCGTACTTTGCCCCGACGTGGTGCGGGAAACAGGACTTGAACCTGCATGAAGTCACCCTCACACGGACCTGAACCGTGCGCGTCTGCCAATTCCGCCATTCCCGCTGGTTTTGGTGGATGGGGATGGATTCGAACCATCGAAGTCTGTGACGGCAGATTTACAGTCTGCTCCCTTTGGCCGCTCGGGAACCCATCCACGTATTCATTTATCAATGGAGCTGGTGATGGGACTCGAACCCGCAACCTGCTGATTACAAATCAGCTGCTCTGCCAATTGAGCTACACCAGCAAACACTGTTTACTTATGGTGCCTCAGAGTGGGGTCGAACCACCGACACAGGGATTTTCAGTCCCTTGCTCTACCAGCTGAGCTACCGAGGCAGGGGTAAATGGCGACCCGGAGGGGGCTCGAACCCCTGACCTCCAGCGTGACAGGCTGGCATTCTAACCAACTGAACTACCGGGCCGTATAAAACTGGTGGGCCTTCAGGGACTCGAACCCCGGACCAATCGGTTATGAGCCGACCGCTCTGACCAACTGAGCTAAAGGCCCCCGCGAGTCGAAAAATTGGTGACCCCTAGGAGACTCGAACTCCTGTTACCGCCGTGAAAGGGCGGTGTCTTAACCGCTTGACCAAGGGGCCACAAACATGGTCGGGGTGAAGGGATTTGAACCCCCGACCCCATGCTCCCAAAGCACGTGCGCTACCGAACTGCGCTACACCCCGTTCGCATGTCACAATTGCGACGCATACTAATATAACCCATCGCCGCTTCATTGTCAACATTTTTCTTAAAAATTTTGGATACTGTGACCCCTGTAAAACTCACGGTTTCGAGCTCCTGTTTTGCTCAGCCGTTATTTTATTTTTAAAACAAATCATATTGCCGCGCGCGCTGGGTTTATCCCACCTACTACGCCGCGCCGCTATGATAATACTGTCATTAAGAAATTATACTACTTGTATTTTAGCGCGTCAATTTCATTATGGCTGTCACCGGTTATAATAACATGTTTCCCCCACTTCTCTGGAATTGCATATAATCATTTGCTATACAATACGTTGTTTCAACTTATACCGCAAAAAAACCTACGACTCTTGTAATCAATAAACAGAAAAAGAAATAAACGCGAAACCGTCATATTTGAACTTAGCCCCTCCAGCATTTTCCGATTTCATCAAACTTGTCCAGCAAAGTAAGAGACGAGTTTTGTAATTCACAGCCAAAACGCTGTACAAGGGCTGTTTTCACAGATGCGCGCCGATAAAAATTAAGCGGAGAATCTGACCGCTTCATGTTTTGTACTATACAGCCTTTTATCAGCTAAAAGTTCTCTGATTAGCAAAGATGTTTCGCAGCCCTGCATTGCTATGCTATAATATATATACACGGCATCGAGTAAATGAAAGGCGTTATTTTATACATGGGAACGCGCGAGATAACCAAAAAACAGGCCGCCCGCTTCATGCTTCTCAAGCACGGGCTTATCGGCCCTTATCGTTTTGAGGGCAAGGGCGGCGTGTTGGAATATATCCGCCAGGCGGGTTGTATCCAATATGATCCCGTCGATGTGTGCGGTAAAAACCCGGAGCTTGTGCTTCAATCGCGGGTAAAGAACTTTAAAAAAGAAGCGCTTTACGATTTGCTGTATAAGGACAGGCTTTTGATAGATTATCTTGATAAAAACCAGGCTATCTTCCTAACATCGGACTGGAGATATTTTGCGCGAACGCGCATGGCACATATGCAATCAGGCCCCAGCGTCGAGCAAATAAACGCCGTCCGCGATGAAATATTGGATATTATCGATAAAACCGGGCCTGTATCATCCTCCGAAATCGGGTTTAACGGCAAGGTTAAATGGTACTGGAGCGAAACCAGGCTGGCGCGCGCCGCGCTCGAGTCGCTCTATTACCGGGGCGATATTATCATTCATCATAGAAAAGGGACGATAAAGTATTATGATCTTGCCCGCAAGCATATCCCCGAGCGGGATTACGCGGCCCCCGACCCGTATCCTGAGGATATGGATCATATTGCCTGGCATGTAAAGCGCCGTATAGGTTCTGTCGGCCTATTATGGAACCGGGGCTCGGATGCATGGCTCTTAGTTAGGGGCATGAGCGCAGCGGCGCGTGAAAATGCGTTTGACAGGCTAATCAGCCAAGGGCAGATTGCCGGGCTGCGTGTATCGGGCTTGAAGGAGCCGCTGTATTATTTGGCGTCCGATTCGGATTTACTCGAGCATGCGGCCGATTCCGCCGCGCTTAAGGGGCGCTGTGAGCTTATCGCGCCGTTGGACAACATGATGTGGGATCGCAAGCTTATTAACGCCTTGTTTGATTTTGATTACAAGTGGGAGATTTATACTCCACTTGCGCAGCGGCAATACGGCTGTTATACGCTCCCCATCCTCTATGGCGACAGGCTGGCGGGGCGCATAGAGACGGTTGCTGAGCGTAAAAGCCATGCGCTGGCGATAAAAAACCTGTGGCTTGAAAACGGATTCAAGCACACTAGTAAGTTTCAAACGGCATTGGAGCGTTGTGTTTCGCGTTTCGCAGCCTTTAACGGCTGCGCGGGATCGATAACGGGTTGGTAAGGCGCTCAGCAGGCGCGTTGAGTAAGGCGAACCGCTTTTATAATGCCGCAAAAATACCGCTTTATATAACGGGAAAAGCGCAATGCGATGGAATGAAATGTTTCTTCAAACATTACGCCCACTTTGAAACAGATTAAGAGTTAAACCCGTCCGCTCCTTTGGAGCATGATATGGAACATAAAGTAGAAGAAGAAAGGGAAAAGCCTCTGTACCACTTGCCCGAAGCCAAGCCGCTTTACGGTTTTAGTTATTGCCTCCGAGAAAAATCAAGAAGGAGCTTAAGGCATGTATCCATACCTTAGGCAAGGATGTCCGATGCGCGTATTTTGATACAGCCTTCCTGAACGTAGGAAAATAGCTGTTTGTTGAAGTGAACAGAGCGGACGCTTAAAGATATTATAAAGCTTATTATTATCCGTAATATGAAGCAGGGAGGCGAAAATTCCCAACATTTAATGTCTGGCCGGCATCGCGTATGCTCCTTATGCAATAAGCCTTGGCGTGATGGACACGCAGCAGATAAGCTTCATGCAAATTAATAGTGTCAACACATCTTTACGGCGGAAACACGCAAGATAAGCGCGCATAGTGATAAAGCGTGTAGAATCGGGGAACCTTATATTTGTGCGGTTCAGCGTTAAACGCGCATGGAAACAGCTATCCGCCAACCGCAGTTTAATACAACATCCTCTCCAGTTGAAAGGGAGCTTATATGATAAAACGTTTTTTAACAATGCTTATAGCGTTCACATTTGTTTTTATATGCGCATGCGGGCCCACCCCGTCTCCATTGCCCGCGCCAACCCCCGCAGAGGACGGCAAAACCATTTGGTTTACGGATTCCGCAGGGCGCGGCGTTCTCGTCCCAAAAACTATAAATCGTATAATCCCTTCAGGTATCAGCGCGCAAATTGTCCTGTATTCGCTCGCCCCGGATTTGCTCGCAGGCCTGGCTGAGCAATGGCCGCCTGAAGCGGAGCCCTTTATTGAAACAGCATACACGGGCATGCCTGTCGTCGTAATCGATGAAAATACGACGCATGAAAATATATTGGCCGCAAATGCCCAGATAATAATCGATATTGGCTTTACGCAGCCGTCAACCGCCGCAAGCATGGACGCGGCGGCGGCTAAAACAGGGCTGCCCGCAGTGCATATCTCATCCTCTATTGAGCAAATGCCCGAAATGTACAGAACCCTTGGCGCGCTGCTGAACCGGGAGGACAGAGCCGAGGAGCTGGCCAGGTTTTGCGAGCGAACGCTGGACGCGGCGCTAAAATCAGCGGCGTCCGCCGGGGAGAACGGGCGGCTAAGCGTGCTTTACTGCCTGGAAGAAGGCGGACTAAGCGTAATGCCAAGAGGCTCTCAAGAAAGCGCGGTAATCGATATGCTCGCCGATAATTTGGCTACGGGCGAAACCCCGCCGTCAGGCATGGGCGTACCCGTGAGCATGGAACAGATGCGTAATTACGATCCCGATGTGATTTTTTTCGCGCCTGAGCACACATATGAAAGCGTCGCGTCGGATCCTGTTTGGCATGAACTTAAGGCGGTGCAGAGCGGCAGGTACTATGAAATCCCGCTCGGTCCCTTCAACTGGATGGGCTTTCCACCCTCCATTAATCAATACCTTAGTATGTTGTGGGCTGCTAAGCTTCTTTATCCACAACATGCGGCTTATGATTTATACTCCGAGGTATCCGATTTTTTCAAGCTGTTTTACCGGCATGAGCTCACAAAGGAGCAGTATGATCTGCTTACAGCCAATTCTCCGACGCCGAACAAGTAAGCACGGACTCTAATCTGAGTTACATTATCCTGCTTCGCCGTTATTAGACCAGCGCAAAAATCTAGCGCCGTTCTCTTTGATTTTCCGAATTTAGCGTTTTCCGATATGAAGATGTTTAGCCTTGTTCGCCTATTACATGACAAGGCTACTATACGTCGCCTTCTTCGCGTTTGCGTTTGGGAAATCTATCTAGTAAATAACATGATTTAAAGCTCGTCGTAGAATTTTCTCAAAAGCGCGCAGGATTCGTTCATTAAAGCCGCCTCATCCTTGTCAAGCGGAAGGGAGATGATTTGCTTTATTCCCATGCGGTTGATAATGCATGGCGCTCCCGCGTATACATCCCGCTCCCCATACTCTCCGTTAAGCGGCGCGGATACGGTAAGTATGCTGTTCTCGTTGGCAAATATAGCCCGCGTTATGCGCGTTAAGGCCATGCCGATGCCGTAATAGGTGGCTTGCTTGGCGTTGATAATAACCTGAGCGGAATCCTTTACCTGGCCGCTGATTTTCCTTAGCTCATCCATACTCAATACGCCCGCAGCGCAAAGGTCGCCAACGCGTTTAGCCGCTATCATGGCCTGTGACCAGGGTACGAACTCGCTGTCGCCATGCTCACCCATGACATAAGCGTGTACATTCTTCGGATTTACCCCGACATGTTCTCCAAGCAAATATCTGAGCCTGGCCGTATCAAGCGATGTTCCGCTTCCGAGCACACGGTAATCCGCAAAGCCCGAAATATCGCGGACAATGCGCGTCATGATATCAACAGGATTGGTCGCTACTAAAAAAATGCCTCTGAACCCGGATTCCAGTGCAGGCCCGACAATGCTCTGAAAGACCCGCGCGTTCCGCCTGAGCAGATCTGTGCGGGATTCCCCTGCTTTTTGCGCAACGCCGGCGCACAGCACGGCGATGTCGGCGTCCGCGCAATCCTCATAGCCTCCGGCATAAATTTTCATGCTCGACTCCGCAAACGCCAGCCCGTGATTAAGGTCCATCGCTTCCCCCTTCGCCCGGGCCTGATTGATATCTATGAGCGCAAGCTCGTCCGCCGCGTTCTGATTAAGCATAGCGTAAGCATAGCTCATGCCCACCATTCCCGTACCAATTAGCGCAACTTTTCGTTTATCGTGTATCATGCTTGCTTCTCCCTTAATGACGTTACGCTTAATCATTTGAATATAACCGGGTTTCTATGCGCGATTGAGCGCGCGCTTTTCACTTATATTTTCGGCCTATTCTGGATTTAACCCCCTCCATATGCTATACTGCTACAAACCGGCGAATGTTTGCATGATTGGGCCTTTATGCGCAGGCTGAACCGTTTGCCACGAAGCCATCCATTTATTTCAGAGGTAATTGATATGTTTATAGCGGATTTTCATATCCATTCCAGATATTCAAGGGCGACCAGCAGGGAATGCATACCCGAGGTACTCCATTACTGGGCCTGTCGCAAAGGCATCGCGCTGATCGGCACAGGGGATTTTACCCACCCGGCCTGGCGCGGTGAATTGAAGGAGAAATTAACGCCGCTTGGTGACGGGTTATACGGCTTAAAGCCGGAATTGAGGCTCGCAGCGGCGGGTCCGAATTGCGGCACGCCGCTGCCTCGCTTTATTATAACCGGGGAAATAAGCTCCATCTACAAAAAAAACGGCAGGGTGCGCAAGGTGCATAACCTGATTTTGCTGCCCAGCCTGGAAGCGGCCGAGGCGCTTGCGCTGAGGCTGGAAAGCGTCGGCAACCTCCATTCGGACGGTCGGCCAATTCTTGGGCTCGACAGCCGCGATCTACTGGAGATTACGCTGGAAACCGCCCCGGGCGCGATGCTGATTCCCGCGCATATCTGGACGCCGCACTTTTCCCTTTTCGGCGCTTATTCCGGCTTTGATCATATCAAAGAATGCTTTGAGGATTTAACCCCTTTCATTTATGCGTTGGAAACTGGCCTTTCGTCCGATCCGCCGATGAATCAGCGGTTGTCCATGCTGGATTCTTACGCCATGGTATCCAATTCCGACGCGCACTCGCCCGGTAATCTTGGCAGGGAGGCGAACCTGTTCAATACGGAGCTGTCATATCCCGCAGTTACACGCGCGCTGCGCGAGAACGATATGGACGCCTTTTACGGAACCATTGAGTTTTACCCCGAGGAGGGGAAATACCATTATGACGGGCATCGCGCGTGCAGCGTATGCTTTAAGCCCTCTCAAACGCGGTCGGCCGGAGGCGTTTGCCCCGTATGCGGTTCAAGGATTACGGTCGGCGTTCTGAACAGGGTTGAGGCGCTCGCCGATCGCGCCGAGGGGTATATGCCGAATAAAGCCCGGCATTTCGAGAGCCTTGCCCCGCTTACCGAGGTAATCGCCGCTTCCACCGGGCTTTCCGCTAAAAGCGTGCGCGTGAGGGCACAGTACGATGGGCTTGTGGATAACATCGGTCCCGAGTTCCATATACTGCGCGAAGCGCCGCTGGAGATTATTAGCCGCCAAGCAGGCCCCTGTATAACCGAGGGTATACGGAGGCTCAGGGAAGGCAAGGTGGCGTTAACCCCGGGGTACGACGGAGTATACGGAAAAATAAAAATTCTTGATAAAGACGAAATCGAAAAGCTTACGGGCCAAGTCGCCTTCTTTTCCGGCGCCCGTCAACCCGTGGAGAAAGTTCATAAGGGCGGGAAAACCCTCAAGGATGCGCATATGCTGGAAAAGGACGCGCTTAAGCTGGAGGCGGGGCCGATACCGCTTCCGCTTCCCACCCCCCGTTATTCTGCGAATAAAACAATCGATTTAAGCGAGGAACAGGCGCAGGCTGTAACTATTCGGGACGCGGCGGCTTCCGTTATCGCCGGGCCGGGTTCGGGTAAAACCCGAACGCTGGTGGAGCGTATCGCGTATCTTGTAAAAAACGCCAGCGTCCCTCCGACTAAAATCACGGCGGTTACGTTTACAAACCAGGCCGCCGCGGAAATGCGCGAAAGGCTTGAAACCCGTTTTGAAGACAAAAAAACCGTGAAGGCCATGACCATCGGCACGTTTCATTCCATCTGCCTCAAACTGCTTAAGGACGCGCGGCCCGGAGAGTTTACGGTGTTGGATGAAACCGGCGCGGCGCAGGTGATTAACGATGTTATCGGGCAAACGGGATCAAAGGCGTCGCCGCGTGCGGCAATGCGCGCGATATCGTTGATAAAAAACGGGGCAAAGCAGGAACATACGGACGATCCCGATGAAATGAGCGAACTCTACTTCCATTATCAAGCGCGGCTCAAAGAGATGAAGGCGCTTGATTTTGACGATATCCTGCTTGAGGCGCTTCGCCTCTATAAAGACGAGGACGCAGCCGCAGTACGGTTTGCCCGCCGCGTTTCCTGCCTTTTAGCGGATGAGTTTCAGGATTTGAACGATACGCAGTACCGGCTTTTTCAGGAGTGGGCGCGTCATGCTTCAAGCGTATTTATCATCGGCGACCCGGATCAGGCGATATATGGGTTCCGTGGCGCATACCCCGATTGCTTTGACCGGTTTTATATGGATTTCCCGAACGCGCGGGAGATACGCCTTTCCAAAAATTTTCGCTCAACGCCCCAAATCATCGAATGCGCCCTGCCGGTTATCTCCCGACTTCCCGGTAAAGAACGCGCATATACGTCAGCCAAGCAAGGCGGCTGCATGCCGCGCCTGATTAAAGCGCCGGACGCGTTCTCAGAAGCGCTCTTTATCGTGAAGGAAATTAACCGGCTTATCGGCGGCGCGGATATGCTGGATGCGCACCTTTCCCCGGCGGGCGGGAGGCGGCCCCGACGAGGCCTCGCGGATATCGCAGTTTTGTACCGCACGCACCGACAGGCCGCGCTTTTGGAGGAATGCCTTCAAAAAGAAGGCATCCCCTATCAGGCCTCCGGCCGCGAGGATTATCTTTTGGACCCGCAAGTTCAAAGGACGCTAAGCTTTTTTCGCTTTGCGCTCAATAAAACCAGCGCGGCAGCATACTCACTTTGTATGCGGCTTTTCGGCGTCCCGGAAGAAATGTGCCGCCGGGAGGCGGAGCAATATCCGAACGCTCAAGTGGATCCGGATTATTTCCGCCGTCTGGCACAGCAACAGGAGCATTCGGCTTTAGGACGTTTAGCGGCTCTGGCACTGTATTACCTGCCGCGCGCAGCGAAGGAAAAACCGTTGAAACTTCTTGAATCGTACGCCGCGGACACGGGCGCGGCAGGCCCATGCATGGATAAGCTCATAAGAGCCGCCCTTCTCCATAAAAGCACGGCCGCTTTCCTTCAAACCCTGGCTATCGGCGTGGAGGGTGATATCGTGCGCAGCTCAAGCAAGCGGTATACGCCCGATTCGGTTTCCCTCATGACGCTGCACGGATCAAAGGGGCTTGAGTTCCCGGTGGTGTTCCTTTGCGGCCTGAGGCAGGGGCTTGTTCCATTCGTGCGCGAAGGGGCGGCGTGCGACATTGACGAGGAACGGAGGCTATTTTACGTGGGCATGACAAGAGCCGCCGACGAGCTGTACATGACCTCGGTACCGCCCGCCTCCGCGTTTTTAGCCGACGTCCCGCCAGAATCGGTACAGACGGAGGAGGCGTACGCACGCGGCCGGGCGGACGCAAAGCAGCTGAGTTTTCTTTTGGGCTCGAAGCCGAAAAAGAGTTAGCGAGGTTATAATTGAAATGTGAAAAGCTTCAAATTTCTTTAGGGTATTATATCGCCGCACGTGAAATAAACCTAGTAGACTCCGACTTATCTTTCGCAAGTATTCGTTCTTGCCTTGGTTTGAACAGGATAACTCCATAAGGCCAGGCTCTAAGCAATGTAATTTTCATTTATACTCTACAAAAACGGCAATATGTTGTAGGAAATACTTAATCTTAAGTAAAGTTGGGGTAATCTACTGGCGATTTCCAAAATATGAACATACCGCTTATATCTGTTTGCAACAGAATGTTTGAGTTCGGTATTAATTGTGGGTATAGCAATGAACGAACAGTATATGAGCAACTGTTTATGGGGCAGTATGCGCATTAGCAGAATAATTCATACATAAGATCAGAGGTGATTCAATGTTGGAAAAGCGTAAATACAGCGCTTTTGACATTCTCAGGCTAACATATAAGTGTGCGCCAATACATTTAATTGTATTAATGCTTTTAACTGTTATAGAAGCTATTGTTCCAACTTCATTAATGGCACTCTCTACCGCTTATTTCGTCGATACGGCAATGAACGTGTTGGCTGGAAGCGAGCCGTACTTCAATATCTTTACCCCACTGATAAGTTTGTTAGCTTTAATTGGAGTCACGAGTGTTATAGGAAGTGTGCATCTAATTATAAGATCAAGAATCAAGCTGTCGCTGGAGCGCTGTTTGACGCCCGCCATCTTGGAAGTTCAAGCAAATCTGAAATACAGCTATATAGAGGATGCGCATAGCAGGGAGCTTATTGAAATAACGTCGGACGAAATGAACGAAACATTTCTTGATGGTCTGCAGGCTTACATCGCAGTTATTCGCAGTGCCATTGGAATTGGTTCCATTATCACGCTAATTATTACGCAGATGTGGTGGGTGGCTTTGCTCATTAGTGCATTTTGCGTCCCCTTATTTTTGGTTTCTATTTGGGCGGGTAAAAAAAATTACTCCGCAAAAGTTGAAACAAGAAAATATGAGCGACGCTACAGTTATTATTCCGATGAAGTACTATGTAATCGCGAAGCTGTTCACGAGCGGACTCTTTTCGGATATGCGAATGATGTCACGAATCGCTATTATGAGAGTTTTGAGCTTGCAAGCAGAATCCAGCTCAGAGTGCTGCTCAAAACACGAATCGCAACTAAAGCCACCAGCATTTTGTTGCTCATAATCACAATGATTACGGCCCTAACTCTGATAAGGCCCGTTTTGCTAGGCGTAGTTTCTCCAGGAATGTTTATGGGTATAGTAGCCGCTTTGATGGGCATGGCAAAAACTCTTGGATGGCAGCTACAGGATGCAGCAAAGAACATTGCAGAGGCCAAAGAGTACATGGATGATTTAACGACACTTTTAGAGATGGAATCTGTACAAGGCGCTACGGATTTTCCTGATAAAGAGCCTCTTGCTTTCAGAGAACTAGAATTTAGAAACGTTCGGTTTAAATATCCGAATGGCGATAAATACGTTTTGGACGGTATTTCTTTTAAGATCGAACAGGGGAAACATTATGCTTTTGTTGGCATAAACGGTGCGGGAAAAAGTACAGTTACAAAACTACTTACCGGCCTATACGATGAGTATGACGGAGAAATATTGTTAAACGGCAAAGAATTGCGTTCCTACCATTCTGCTGCTCTCAAAGCCCTGTTTTCTGTTACTTACCAGGATTTCTCCCATTATCAAATTTCCTTGTTTGATAACATTGCTCTTGGAAATATATCGCATGAAACAAAAGACAGCCAAGTTTTACAGGTGGCTTCAGAAGTCGGACTTGATGAGACTATTAACGAATTGCGGTATGGAATTAAAACACCGCTTGGAAAAATAGATGAGAACGGCGTCGACATTTCAGGGGGACAGTGGCAAAAAGTAGCTATTGCGCGCTCTGTAATGAGTGTTGCTCCAATAAAAATCTTAGATGAACCCACCGCTTCTCTCGATCCTATATCCGAGAATCAGCTCTACAGGCAATTTGAAGAGATAATGGAAGGAAAAACCGCTATACTTATTAGTCATCGACTGGGTGCTACTAAATTAGCAGACGAGATTTTTGTTGTGGATAAAGGGGTCGTTGCTGAGAGAGGACGCCACTGTGATTTAATGAACAAAAAAGGGATTTATGCTCATATGTTCAAAGAGCAGAGAGATTGGTATACAAGATGAAGAAAATGACTATGTTTTTTTCAGTTGTTTGGAGAAACAGCGTACAATATTTTGGTAAAGCACGCTGGTGGGGCATTGCAGAGCAGATTACAGCGGTTCTTCGCGCCTTGCTATGGACCGCTGGGCTTGTTGCTACGCAGCGACTGTTTGACGCCGTAACAAAACCTATATCATCTGATAACGATTTCAACATGATTGCCGTATGTTTGGGAACGTTGACAATCATTGTGGTCGCACAGCAGGTCTTGAGCGGTATCGGACAGTATCTGCTCAGCAAAGTTTCCTATACAAATATGGGGAAATTTATGCTCGAATTTCAACGCAAACTCGGACGCCTTCCCGCCGTTTACTTTGAAGATGCGGAATTTCTCAATAAAATCGATAAAGCAAAGGAATGCTTGGAATACGAAAGCTTAGGACATTTCGCTTCAATTTGTTTGCAGTTAGTTACATATTATCTTGTCTATTTTTTCTCTATAGGCGGATATTTGTTTATACTCTCGCCTCTTTTGGTTATTTTGCTTCTAGCAGCATTTATACCTGCGATAATCGGACAATTAGTGAGGGCAAAGTATTTTGCGAGACTCGAGGAAGAAAATGCTCCGTTGCGCAGACGCTGTGATTATTATAAAAAAACGATTTCAAATGTTTTATTTTATAAAGAAACACGAATGCTTGGCGCCTTTCACTACTTTTTTCATCTTTTTATGGATTCTCTGCATACCATGACAGAAAAGAGATGGAAAACGGAGAAGAAGCTGGCGGTGCTACAGTTGTTTTTAAATGGATTATCTTTTATCGGCCTTGGAGTATCTATACTGATTTTATTCAACGCTACCATGAGTGGAGATATAAGTATCGGTGCGTTTGCCGCAGTTTTTGTTACGCTCACAGATGTTTTTGCAATTATGGACGAGCTTGTATCCTCGCATCTGAGCGAGGGAAGCGAGACATTGGCTCAAGTGATAAACTTTTACCGGTTGATGGATGTGGACGAGGCAAACGGAAAAAAAGATACTCCTGATTTTTCAAAAGGGATTACCATCAAGAATGCGACATTTACTTATCCCGGACGTAATGATGCCGCTGTGCATAATGTTTCCTTAAAGATTAAACCCGGAGAGACAATTGCCGTGGTAGGCGAAAATGGTTCAGGAAAGTCAACGTTGGTCAAATTGTTAACAGGTGTCTATCTGCCTGACGAAGGAACTGTTGAACTAGGGGATGTTAACACCAAAAACGCATCTCGCATTGCGATACACGAGGGTATTTCGGGAGTTTTTCAGAATTTTCAAAGATATAAGATGACACTAGCTGAAAATGTATGCATAAGTGACACAAAGCAGCAGGTTAGCAAGGATAAAATCCAAAGCGCCCTTCGAGAGGCAGGGTTTAACAATGAATACGCTTCGTTGGATACGGTTTTATCTCCTGAGTTTGATGGTATAGATTTATCTGGAGGACAATGGCAGCGTTTGGCAATAGCCAGAGGACTCTACCGGACAAATAATTTTATTGTTCTGGATGAACCGACAGCGGCAATTGACCCTATTGAGGAGTCAAGGCTTTATAAGCAATTTAAGAGTATTGTCGAGGATAGAAATGCGGTTATTGTTACGCACCGCCTTGGTTCCACAAAATTTGCGGACCGCATTATTGTTATGAATAACGGAAGTATAGTCGAATCAGGAACACACGATGAATTACTTGCTCGTAAAGGAAAATATGCCGAGATGTGGAAAGCGCAGGCAGCGTGGTATAAGGATGAATATCTTAATTAAAAGTAAAAAACAATGTAAATTTTTGCATGCTTTAAGGAGCTTAGACCGGGGTTTCCAAAGTGGAAACAGCACAGTAGCAGACCGACAATTCTGCTGAAGCACCCCGCTGAACAACGCCGCCGACACGACGGCAGACACTGAAAAAAAGAGCCGACGACGAGCTGTACATGACCTCGGTACCGCCCGCCTCCGCGTTTTAAGCCTTTGTTTTCATAATGATTACCTTTCTTTCATCTTATAAACCGCTTTATTATGTAGAGTTATCGGATGTTGGTTCTGTCTAATATTCAATTAGTTGTTTTTAGCCTTCAATTGAACCGGTGTAACCCTGTTAAAAACAACTCCCTCTTCTCCCCCTACCCCAGGCTAAACCGTAATTTCCCCGCATAGGCTGGTATGCATGAGCGCGCGGATCTCATCCATATCGCCCGTGCGGCCCAGCGCCCACATCAGCTTTGTTACCGCCGCCTCCGTCGTCATGTCGTAGGCGGAAATAACGCCCGCGTCACGGAGCGCGCGGCTCACCTGATAGATATCGGGGCTGGAAGCCTCATACAGGCACTGAGAGGTTAGAATAACGGGAATCCCCTGCAGCATCAGGCGCTTGAGGCTTTCGTTATGATCCCTGCGGATATTGTGTACGCCGCCTGAGCCGAACGCCTCGACCACCACGCCCTTTACGCCGCACTGGGGTAGGTTATCCAGAATCGCCGGGCTCGTCCCGGGAATCAGCTTGATGAGCGCAACCCTCGGATCAATATCCACGGAGAACGCGAAAGCGCCCAAGGGCCGCGTCCGGGTTAAGGGCTCGTAAACGCCGTTTTCCACCTTGCCGACATAAGGGTAATTGATGGATTCAAAAGCGTTAAGCGACGTGGTGCGCGTTTTAACCGCCCTGCATCCCTTGATGAGGTCTTCGCCAAAGCAGATATAAACCCCCGGATCCATGCCGCGCGCGGCGGCGATAGCGTTCGTCAGGTTCTGCCTGCCGTCCGAATCAGGATATACGATAGGAAACTGCGCGCCGGTAAGCACGACGGGTATCGGTATATCCAACAGCATAAACGAGAGCATGGAGGCGGTGTAGGCCATGGTATCCGTGCCGTGGGTAATGACAACGGCGTCAAAATCCCATGAGGTTTTAAGTACCTTTTTAGCGATACGGCACCATTCCTCCGGCTGAATGTTGGAGCTGTCGATATTAAACAGATCCACAGCGTCGATGTTCGAGCGGTCAATATCCAAAAAGGACAGCAAATCCCCCGCGTTCAGCCCGGGCTTGAGGCCCTCGTCCGTAGGCGTGCAGGCGATTGTTCCCCCAGTAGCTATTAGGCGAAGTTTTCTCATGACAAATTCCTCTGGTTGTTTTATAATCATTATAATAGGTTTGCCGTCAAAGGGGAATTTATTTGGTAAAATATATCCAGAACACCGGGTGGAACAATTTGCAAGCTCCATCCGTTATAACATACAGAACATGAAACGAACAAAGGAGGTCTGATACATGAAAATCCGGTTTCTTGTGATCCTGTTAGCCGTTATGCTTCTCGTAAGCGCGTGCGGCAAACCCGGCGGCGAGGAAACGCCCAGGCCCACCCTGGCCCCGAACCAAAACTCTAAGAGAACGCCCGAACCCACAGGCAATGGCGGCAGCGGCGATATTGGCGGTACGGTAGGCTCCGATACGTTCGGCGATATTGAAAGCAAGTTTTACAGCATGCCGTATAACGGCGGGGAAATCGTAAAGCCTGAGGGGACGGTCATAGTTTCCCTTGAACAGCTTAAGCAGTTTATGGTTAAAAGCAGCGGCGCCGCCGTGAAGAGCAGCAATCAGAAGCCGGGCGGGGATAGCTTTAGCGGCGAGTTCACTGACGCGATGGCCGCTTACGACGAGGCCTTCTTTAACGATAAGGTATTGGTGGTTTTAGATTTCACCGCCTCCAGCGGCTCCTCTAAATATGAGGTTGCCGGCGTGGAAGCCTCAGCGAACGCAATCAACGTAAAGGTCAGCGTGACCACCCCTGATGCGTCCACCGCCGTAATGACGCGCTATATCGGCGTGTTTGAGCTTGCGCGCACCAAATGGTCCGGGCAGAATAACGTCGTTATCGAGACACAGCCCGGATAAGCTCGATCGGGATTGACTTTCTCGCCTCCGGCGTACTATGCTAAAGCATATTATTCCGGAGGTTTTTCTATGCATACAAGGGAAGAGGCTTATGAACTGCTCAAGCGCTACAATCAGAGCGAATCGCTCCTGCGCCACGCGCTGGCGGTGGAAACCGTTATGGAGCACATCGCTCACGTAGTGGGAGAGGATGCTCATTACTGGGGCGTTGTCGGCCTGCTGCACGATCTGGATTACGAGATGTTCCCCGATGAGCATTGCCGGCAAACCGCCCGTATTCTGCGTGAAAACGGTTATGATGAGGCGTTCATTCACAGCGTAATGAGCCATGGGTACGGACTGTGTACGGATGTGGAGCCTAAATCCACTATGGAAAAGGCGCTCTACGCCATAGACGAGCTAACGGGCCTTATAACCGCGGCGGTTTATATGCGCCCGAGCAGAAGCGTTTTGGATCTTGAGCTGAAATCCGTTAAAAAGAAATGGAAGGATAAATCCTTCGCGGCGGGCGTTAATCGAGAGATTATACTTGCGGGATGCGAAATGCTAAATATGGAGCTTGACGAGGTTATCACGCTAACGCTTGAGGGAATGCGAAAAAACGCGGAGCGTCTGGGATTAAAAGGTACGCTCCGAGCTTAGCGGACGTATAGTTTCGCTATACTTTTACGAGCGTCAGGCGCGGTTGTTTGCGGGTTAAGCGAGGAAACGCATCTTTGAACAGGCGTCTTAGGTCAGGAGGCCGGGGACGCCTGGAGCGTTATGATGCAAAACCATCCACGCAAAACGTTATTAAACGGAAACGGGTTTGCTTTATAAAATATCCCTTCTATATCATATCAATGCTTAGTAAATTATTATATTATTACTGGGAAACACCGCGAAATTAATTTTTCCGGTCATCCTGCTTTCTTCTAAATGAACCGTGCACATAATGTATGAGTTTAAGCGCGATATAACAACCCCCAATATATTCTTCTCCTTTGCCGCTTATCTTCTTCCATGCTTATCATCCTTACGAACCATTCATGCAGCTTATTGTAAAACCGATCAGTTCTAGTTAAAATACCGCCGCCGATGTCAGGCAGTCCGTTGGGGAAGCTAGCAGGCGTGAATACAGCCGTTGTGTTAAATTTGCCGCTCTAAATCAATCGGAAAATATGGAATATAGCTTATATCCAACATTTGCGGTATGAACGGCCGCTATGTACACAAAACGTCTCGCCTTCTAAGGTTTATATATACTATATATATCGTTCTTAACTAGAATTAATCCAGCCTAAATCATATTGCGATACGTTTACGAACTTCTCAACAGGAGTAATAGGCAGTTTACCCGGGCGGCCGCTTAAATTCCCGACTAAACCGGCTGTAAGTCCAGGCAAGAAGTTTACATCCTTATCTCAAACA
>UQWD01000025.1 GCA_900544555.1 uncultured Eubacteriales bacterium | reverse complement strand
TTGAAGTGTTTGCTCAGGGCGGAACGACCGAACCCACGCCCACACCCGAGCAGCCCACGCCCACGCCTCCTCCCGCAGAAGGTACTGAGCTTTACGGATACAGCCTCGTAGATTTGGAGAACTTCGTGGATGAAACGGGCTGGATGAAGTTTAATGCGGCCGATCCTCAAAACACCATGCAGTTCCTGACCAGCGGCGGTACGAAGATGCTCGCCGCGGACTATGTGGACGGTACGGTGTACGCCTTCGACGAGAACGGCAACTTCTACTCCGTAGACCCCGATACCTGGGAGGAAACGCTTATCGGCAACTGTAACTATGAAGTTTACGATATGTCCTACGATCATGCTACGGGCATAATGTACGCGCAGGTTTACAGCGCCGGAGCCAATCCGAGCGCCATCACCGAAAAGCCTATGAAGGCCAATGTAAATGAAGAGCTTAAGCCTATGGCGTTTGACGCTGAGGGCAGGTACCTTGCTACGGTTGACCTTAATACCGGCGAGGTTACGGAGCTGTTCAGGTTTGATTACAACGTCAACATCTTCCCCATCGGCTTGGCTTGCGTCGGAAACGGTGAGTTCGTATCCGCCGACTATATGACGGATATGCTGTATCGTTTTGATACCGAGGGCAATTTCCTGCCGCTTGAAAGCCTGGCAATAGAAACGGGCAACTTCTACCAGTCGATGACATACGAGGCCGCGACAAATACGGTATACTGGGCGGCCATCACCTATTCCGGCCAGGGCTATTTGGTAACCGCGAATCCCTTTACGGGCGCAAACGGCATCGATGGATACATTGGCGAACCGAACGGAACCGAGTTGGTAGGCTTGTTTGTTAAGCAAGGCGGAACGCCTCCCGTTCCTACACCTACGCCCGAGCAGCCCACGCCCACTCCCGAACAGCCCACGCCCACACCGGGAGATGACGACAAGATCTTCGGAGAATATTTTGAAGAGAATCCGACGGACTGGGCGCTGGTTGACGCGGACGGCGACGGCCACGACTGGTATTGGTTCACCAACGAAGGCCTGACCACCGGCCTGATGGAAGCCTACGAGGGCATGGGCATCATGGTCAGCGCGTCGTACGACAACCCCTCCTTCTCGGCGCTTACGCCGGACAACTACCTGATTTCCCCGGATATCGCCATCCCCGCCAACGCGGCCGAGGCGTATCTGAGCTGGTATGTCGCGGCGCAGGATCCCGCCTGGTTCTCAGAGCACTACTCCGTGCTGGTAGGCCCTGCCGGCTCCACTGACCCGGCGGACTTCACCGACGTAATCCACACCGAAACGCTATCGAGCGCCTCATGGGTAAACCGTACGGCGGATCTGACGGATTATGCCGGCGAGACGGTGCGCATCGCGTTCCGTCACCATGACGTTACGGATATGTTTGTGATAAAGCTCGATCAGGTTGAAGTGTTTGCTCAGGGCGGAACGACCGAACCCACGCCCACACCCGAGCAGCCTACACCGACACCCGAGCAGCCCACACCCACGCCCGAGCAGCCCACACCGACACCCGAGCAGCCCGAGCAGCCCACACCCACGCCCGAGCAGCCTGCCGAGCCCACGCCTGAGCCTGAGGATCCCCCGAAGGCAGGCGGTGTAAGCCTGGTACTGGTTGGCCTTGGTGCGGCAGCGCTTGGCTCTGTCGGCTTCCTGGCGAGGAGAAAAAGAGGATAACCTCTAAACATTCAAAGCTTCGGCTGAAAAGGAGCATAAATATAAGCTTGCTCTATGTTCAGTTAATCTTAATGCGGAACCGGTATGGCTTAGGCCATACCGGTTTCCTTCTATATATTCACAATTTGTATCTGCCTTTTAATCATTGATAGCCATGCCTCAACCATTGCTTTTTCCATGTACTTTTATAAAAAGGATTTACTATAAAAGGAAGCTGTCGCAATGCAAATCTTTCCCCACTTTTCCGGCTATACAAACCCCATATAAAAAATCTGCCAACGCTTAATAGATATGATAAAATAGAATAAGTATAAAAACCCGCCGTATAGCGGCTATTGATAAACGGAGCCCATATGCGGAGGATGATAAAGAAGGCAGATGGAATCGAAACAAAACGCATAAGGCCCGCGAAAACCTTCACCTTCAGCATAAATAAGCAAACGCGCTGTATCTTATGCCACTATGCAAAAGCTCGATTTTTCTGTCGGGGATGGAGGTACGTTTAAAACCGAGGCGCGAACCTCATTATTAGAGGATTATCATATCGATTGGATATAAGCAGCCGGTATTTGAGATAATCGTTAATCGGCGAAACGGATTTAAACATCGGCGGCATGGTATACGGGCATTTGTTAAACGGTGGCAAGAAAGGAAAGCGATGAGTTATCAATTAATCAAGCAGATACGCGGCGACAGCACGCTTCGCGGCAGTTTTATGGATTTAGCGGTTAAGGTATTTGATTTATCCTTTAAAAACTGGTATGAAAAAGGATATTGGACGGATAAATACATTCCCTACGTAATATCCCAAAGCGGACGGGTGGTCGCGAACGCTTCCGTTAACATCATTGACGCCGCATGGCAGGGCGAACCCAGGCGCTATATTCAGCTTGGCACGGTGATGACGGATCCAGATTTTAGAAACAGGGGCCTATCACGCGTTTTGATTGAAGCAATACTGGAGGACTATAAGGAACAATGCGATGCGGTTTATCTATTCGCGAACCAGTCAGTACTGGGGTTTTATCCTAAGTTCGGATTTGTTAAAGCGTACGAGCATCAATATTTCTTGCACGGAGTAAACCAATCGAACGCTTTAAATCTCCGGTTTAAAAGGCTCGATATGGATAAGCAGGCAGACCGTGAGCGATTAAAGCTCTGCTATAGCAAATCCAATCCTTACTCCGCGTTATCTGTTAAAGATAATTATGGCTTGCTGATGTTTTATTGCGGCCAGTTTATGAAAAACAACGTGTATTATTCAGAGCTAATCAATAGCGCCTGCATAGCTGAGCATCATGGCTCGGACCTTTTCTGCTTCGATATTTTTGGCGGTTACGATTGTTCATTGAATGACATGCTGATTGAATTGGCCGCCGCTGAAACGGAAAGGGTAATTTTAGGCTTTACGCCAATAAATCCAGAAGGTTTTTCCTGTTCGCGGCTTAATGACACGGAGAATACGTTGTTTATTTTAAAAGGGAAGGAAAACCTGTTCTCAAACCACAAAGCCATGTTTCCCTTGCTATCCCACGCATAGAAAAAATAAACTTAGATTATCGGGGCCCAAACCACTGCCGGCTTTGATGCTAAAGCATGCTCTTTTGTTTTTCAGTAAAACAGGCTGCCGGCGAAAAATCAGTTAACGCGGCAGCCTAAATTATCCTGGTTTTTTCAGGCGGAATTATTTGATGTTTGCGGGCTATTTCTCTTTTAAAATTTATAACTGACTGTAAAGCCAGAGCGTGGGTACAAAAAACGTGTACGGCGCGGTAAATATCGCAAGATTAAGCGCGAGGCGGCGCCGCAGTTTTTCATCCGGCACAGCTTTCTTCAAAGCGAACTTATTATTGAGAACATAAATGAGCAAGGCGCTAATAAACACTGCCGCCGCAACATACAAAAGCGAATAAACGCTTTCAAACGGGTTCCTTGCAACGCCATTGGCTATATCGCTCCATATCCCTTGAGCGCCGGAATCAATAAGCTGGGTCAGCATTAAAACGCCCGCTCCGGCTAAATCGGCCGCAAAACCGAGCCCCCATACCGAAAAAATCGATTTAAAATAAACTTCCTTTCTGTTCAACTCATGCGCGCAGATTTTCAGCGTCAGCAAGATAACCAACGTATCTACCGCGAAATTAACCGGCAGCACCACCAGCCAGGACATGGGAAAAAGGAACAGAAACCAAATCGGAAAAAACACGTTGTATAACCGATAACTCTTTTTCATTGGAACCTCCCTATTCATATTAAGCTTATTCACTGCTCGGCGCATAACTCCAATCTTCCACTATTCAGTCTGTTTTAAACCAACAGCTATTATTTTAATCTTAAACTCAATATAGTTTGTACTTTACCTCCGCTTTAAATAGCGGCGTCACAAGCCATTAAGTTAAAACGGCTCAGGCTGATCCTGTAAGCCTGGCCGCTGTCTTTGAATTAAAGCGAATTGCCGTAATCGCGCCGGAATCGTTTTATAAGCTCCTCCGGCCAATCAGTAAGCGGCGTGAGCCTGTCATAAAACGCATGCGGCCCCTCCTTTTCGGTTTCAAAGCGGATTCCGCCGATAGCATCCCTGTTTCGGTAAAGCCAAGTTATCCTGTCAACCAAATATTTCATTTGCGAAAGCGTATATACCCGGCGCGGTACCGCAAGCCGTACCAGCTCCATCGCGCCAAAGGGCAAATCGTCGGGATCCTCCCACGGTTCGTCAATACCGCCGCGCTCCATGCCCCTGCATCCGCTCGCGATATAAACCGCCGACGCTAAGCTACCCGCCGGATATTCCCTGACGCCCAACTGCGGAACGAACTTACGCGCGTCAAGGTGGCAGCCAAGGCCGCCCGCCGGCGTTACTACCGGCACACCCTGTTTCTCCAGCTCGTCGCACAAGAACTTAATAAAGCGCGGCCCCTGCGATATCACATCCATATCAAGCGTATAATCCAGCCCAACAGCGATAGCCTCCATTTCACGAACGCTCATCCCTCCGTAGGTCAAAAACCCTTCAAATGTCGAAACGTAATGCTTAAGCTTATCGTATACATCCTTGCGGTTTGTGCAGATGGCTCCTCCGCGGGCGAGTCCCAGCTTTCTGGCGGAGAAGTATATCACGTCCACAGCGTCGGACAAAACTGCTATGATCTCGCGCGGGCTTTTATCGCGATATTGTTCTTCCCTCGTTTTAATAAAGTAAAGATTATCCTGAAGCAAGCTCGCGTCAAGTATAGTCATAACTCCGCGCTCGCGGCACAGCCTGCTCGCGTCGAGTATGTTTGAAAGCGATATCGGCTGGCCGCCTATCAGGTTGGTCCCCGCCTCGATGCGCACAAACGGTATATGACCCTCGCCCGCTTCAAGCGCGCGCGTAAGCTTATTGAGGTCGAAATTCCCTTTAAACGGGCAATCGCTCTGTAAATTTATCCCCTCGTCGTTAAGCGTTACCTCCGCGCGGCCGCCGCAGAGCGTAATCTGCGTGCGGGAAGTGCCGAAGAAAAAGTTCATTGGAACAATATCCCCTTCACGCACGAGCCCCTTAGCAATCACATGCTCGCACGCCCTGCCCTGGTGCGCGGGCAGAAAGTATTCCTTGCCGAATATCTCCCCTATCTTATCCTTAAGGCGTTTAAACGTACGGCTCCCAGCATAGCTGTCGTCGGCGCGCATCATGGCGCCAAGCTGCTCGTCGCTCATCGCGTTTACCCCGCTGTCCGTCAGCAGATCCAGATATATATCATCATTCGTAAGCAAATACGAGTTAAAGCCCGTTTCCCTTATGGCCTTGACCCTGCGTTCTATCGGTTGAAGAACGGTTTTTTGTACAACGCTCACCTTATGCATTTCCAGAGGCACGCTTTCCTGCGTTAAAAACTTTACCTTCGACATCCTAATCTCCTTCATCTTGCCCGAATATATGGTAAACTCCACCCAATAACCATGGGGATTTTTACGCATAACATAAATATTATACATCAAAGCGCTTTAATTGAGAAGTCCGGCGGTAAGCGGGCTTTGTAAATATTTATGCCGGCGGCGTGAAAAAAGGACGGAAAACTCAATCAAAACAGGATTTACGCCCGTTATAATATCCCAATAGCCCGCGCCCAAATACAGCATGATGAAGCCATATACCGCTCAAACCCGCTTCTCAAAAAGCCAAAAGGCTTATAATTTATCGCGGACGGAAAGCTGCCCCTTTTTTATTTCCCGTATATAGGCTATAATAATTGGAAACTAAGGAATCCAGGCCTTTCAGGCAGAAGGAGGTTCTAATGACAAATCCCGACCGGGTGGCTTTCACCATTTTCGGCAAGGAAATTTACTGGTACGGCATATTAATGGCGCTTGGCATCATTATCGCCGTAATGCTTGCGCTGCGCGAGGCCAAACGCAAACGCATGAAGGAAGATACTATACTGGATTTATGCCTAATCGTTATACCTTGCGGCATTGTCGGAGCTAGGCTCTATTACGTCCTTTTTGAATTGGAAACCTATCTGAGGGATCCCATCCGCATCCTGTACCTTTGGGAAGGCGGCCTCGCCATTTACGGCGCGGTTATCGGCGGCTTAATAGGAGCGCTGATCTATGCGCGCGTGAAAAAAATCCGTTTTTTGCGCCTTGCGGATCTCGTCGCCCCCGGCCTAGTTCTTGCCCAGGGGATTGGAAGGTGGGGTAATTTCTTTAACCAGGAAGCGTTCGGCCCGGCCGTTACCAATCCAAGTTTAACATGGTTCCCGTTCGCGGTGCGTATCGACAGGCCTTGGAGCGGCGGTTACCATGAATTCAACGGCGTAGCGTGCAGCGACCCGTACCATATGGCTACCTTCTTTTATGAATCTATCTGGTGCTTCCTGATATTCATCTTCCTTTGGGCAAGGCGCAAAAAATTTAAGCACGACGGGGATGTTTTCCTGTGGTATATCCTCCTGTATTCATTTGAGCGCATGTTCGTAGAGGGGCTTCGCGGGGACAGCCTGTGGCTGATTCAACCGGACAGCGTATCATGGCTTTCCGGCGGGATACGCGTATCGCAGCTTTTAAGCGCCCTGATGTTTATCGGCGTGGTTGTTTTCTTCATCATACGCTTCGCGCGTGAGAAGAAAGCTGGAAAACTCATGTGGCCTTCCCCCCTTGAAGCTGTTGCCGATGAACAGGACGAGGTGAAGGATGAAATGGAAGATGCTGATTTGGTTCAAGATCCCGAGACTGAACAAAACCAGTCCGACTTAATACAAGAGGAACCGGAATCTATTACTCAAGCGCAGGCGGAAACTCAAGAGGATCCGAGCGGCGATGAAACGCAGGATTTAAACGACGACGCGCTGGAGAAAGGGAACTAACGATGCGCAATCTCACGATGCTGACGGATCTCTATCAGCTTACCATGATGTACGGCTATTATAAGCACGGCATGGCAAAAAATGAAGCAGTGTTCGATCTGTTTTTCCGAAAAACTAAGGATAACAGCGCATATGCCGTGATGGCCGGCACTGAGTCCGTTATTGATTATATCAACCACCTCCATTTTTCCAAAGAGGATCTGGACTATTTGCGCTCGCTAAGGCTTTTTGACGAGGGCTTTTTGGAGGTGCTTAGCAACTTTTGCTTTACGGGCGAAATTTACGGCATGCAAGAGGGTACGCTGGTGTTCCCTTATGAACCCCTCATCCGTGTGAAGGCGCCCATTATGGAAGCGCAGCTGGTTGAAACAGCGCTGCTCAACCTGGTAAACCATCAAACGCTCATTGCCACCAAGGCGAGCCGCGTGGTTCACGCGGCGCAGGGGGATGCTATATTGGAGTTCGGTTTAAGGCGGGCGCAGGGCCCGGACGCCGGCATCTACGGCGCCCGGGCCGCAATAGTCGGCGGCTGCGTCGCCACGAGCAATGTGCTTACAGGCCAAATGTTCGATATTGACGTTAAGGGGACGCACGCGCACAGCTGGGTGATGAGCTTCCCTACGGAGCTGGAAGCGTTCGAGGCATACGCGGAGACTTTCCCGGATTCGTGCATGCTGCTGGTTGATACTTACGATACGCTCAAAAGCGGCGTGCCGAACGCCATACGCGTATTTAACACGCTGAGGGGTAAAGGGTATGAACCCGTCGGCATACGCCTGGATTCGGGTGACTTAGCCTACCTCTCAAAGCAGGCTCGCCGTATGCTCGACGAAGCGGGGTATCCTAAGGCTAAGATATTCGCCTCAAGCGATTTGGATGAATTCGTAATACGCGACTTAAAAGCGCAGGGCGCGCGGATAGATGTTTGGGGGGTGGGGACGCGCCTGATAACCTCCGACGACTGCCCGGCGCTTGGCGGCGTTTACAAGCTCGCGGCCGAGGTGGTCGACGGCAAGCTAATACCGAAAATCAAGATTTCGGAGAACGCCGCGAAGCTGACCAATCCGGGTTATAAAAAGGTGTTGAGGCTCTACGATAAGCATGGTATGGCAATCGCCGACCTGATAACGCTTGCGGAGGAAACCGTAGACTCTTCAAAGCCTCTGAAGCTTTATCACCCGGAGCATACCTACAAGACCATGACCGTGCGCAACTTCACCGTGCGCGAGCTGCTTGTTCCGCTGTTTATTGATGGAAAGCAGGTTTATGAGCCGCCCTCAATACACAAGATACAGGCTTACGGAAGGCGCGAGCTCGCCACCATGTGGGAGGAAAGCAAGCGGCTGCTAAATCCGCACGTTTATAAAGTGGATATCTCGGACAAGCTTTATGATCTCAAACAGCGCCTGATACGCGAAAGCAAACGCTTTAATTGGGGGGGATGAACTCGTGCGCAGGGTTTTTATATCCATTATTCTAATCGTCTTGGCGGCCATAGTATCCGGCTGCGTATCAACGCGCCCCATATTGATGTCGCAATATCCTCCGGCACAAACGCCCAGGCCAAGCCTCGTGCCCGACCGGCCCACGCCAATGCCTTCCGCTACCCCATCCAACGATCCCCTTTCCGGGCGCGACGCGCTTGGCAACACGGTTTCCGGTCCTGAACATTATAAAAAATACCTTGCGTTCAGGAACATGCAGGTGTATGAGCACAACGGCGATACATTTTTTGACGCGGTCGTGGAATCCTCTTACCCAGAACCAATCGTATGCGCGATGGAAATCCGTTTTTATGAGGAAGGCGAGCAGGTTGCCCTCGCAAAAATTCATACCGGCGATGGGCAGTATATGCTCGTTTTCCCGCCGGGGGAAACCGCTGTTTACGCGAGGGTGGATACGGATATGACCCTTATACAGCTTGATTATGAACTAAGTTACGACGATACGGTCAACGTAATTCCCATGCCGGGCTCTTTCGCTTCCCCCGGTATGTAACCACGTCGCTTAGCCAAGCGTTCTTGGCCCTTGCGCCTGGCGGTCAAATCGCTGTTAACGCGGAGCGAAGCGCGATGGATACCGGTATCGACGCATCTATTGCGGGTGACATTATGCGGCCTTGGCTGCGTTAAATTATGGAGGTTTTAACATGTCCAGTTATTCACAAGATTACACGCTGTCAAGAGATTCGCTCGCGCGCTTAACCATCAACGCCGGAGCCGCGGACGTTACGCTTTTACCGTATGGCGGTGAGCCATATGTTAAGATGTCCGTGGAACGATTCGGCGTCTGTTTCGGTAACCCCGTGCTTGAAGTTGAGCAAAGCGGCGGTAAGACCAGTATTAACGTTATTTCTAGGGGCGTCTTTATAACATTAGGGCAGATCAGAATCAAGCTGGATATCCGAATACCGGCCGGCTCGACAAGGGATCTGGACGTTCGTATCGCCTCGGGCCGCTTCATCTGCAATACCTTTACTTTTGACACGATAACCGGGCGGCTGGCAAGCGGCGATATGCGCCTGGAAAAGGTGTCCGCCAATACAACCGGATTTAGCGTGGCCAGCGGCAGTCTGAGCTTAAACGAGGTAAGCTTAAAAAAGGCGAAGCTTACCCTGACCTCAGGCAGTATCAGGGCGGCGCTGGCCGCTTCAAACGAATGTCAGCTCGAAACCACAGCCGCTTCCGGCGATATGAAGGTTAGCGGCGCGTTCACCAGCATCCGAGCAAGCAGCCTCAGCGGTAATACGCGCATTATATCCTCTATCGCTCCAGAAGCAATAACGGGCAATGTTACAAGCGGCCATCTTTCCTTGCGCATTCCTGAAACGGCCGAAGGATTTACAGCAAATTATTCATGCTCGAGCGGAGCGTTTCTGACGGATTTCCTGTCTGCGGGAATAAAACGCAAGGGAGCGATTACCTCAGGAAACGGAAAGGCCGTATATACGTTCACAATCGCCAGCGGCGCTGTTGCGTTGAAAAAATTACATTAGCGGCGCGCCGCTGAGTTGTTGCGCATGGCGCGAAATCCGTCGACAATATAGAATAACCGCTAAAAGTTCATATAAATCCTATTAACGGCGATATCCATAATACCTGTGATACCGCCCGTTTTTTTGCGTGCTTTTTAGCCCATACTATTGTTTATAAATGAAAACGGAGGTTCTGTTTCATGCCCAAAAGCATTTATACCGATTTGGCAATGGAAGCGCGTGAGTTAAGCCCTGAGATAAGCGGCATAACCGAAGAATCCGGCGAGGATGGCGGCATCTCAATCTCAAGGATTAGCGTTACGTCAAATGACGCCGCCGAGCAGCTTGGCAAACCAGTTGGCCGCTATATAACGCTCGACGCGCCGGACCTTGTAAACCGGCCATTGGATTTATATGAACGGCTTAGCCGCCGAATAGCTGAGGAGCTTAAGCTATTACTGGGCGACGTGCCTAAAGAAGCGACCGTGCTTGTCATCGGGCTTGGTAACCGATTTATCACGCCCGACGCCCTTGGTCCCCGCGTAGCGGAGCAGGTATACGTCACGCGCCATATTACGGAGTACCTCCCTGAAATTACGCAGTCCGCGTTGCGCCCGGTCTGCGCCGTGTCTCCGGGAGTGCTGGGCGTAACCGGCGTGGAAACGCTCGAGGTGGTAAAGGGGGTTGTCGAGCGGATAAAGCCCGCCGCCGTAATCGTAATCGACGCGCTTGCTTCGCGGCGCGCGGCGCGCATCAGTACGACCGTGCAGATGTGCGATACGGGGATAAGTCCCGGAGCGGGGGTCGGAAACAAGCGCTCAGGCTTAGACGCTGAATCATTGGGCGCTCCTGTTATCGCAATAGGCGTACCCACAGTAGTTTACGCGACGACCATATCACAGGATACGATATCTTTGATTGCCGACGAAACCGGTCTTCATAACGATGAGGAGAAACTGCTGGGATTGGTGGAAAAGGTCATCAATGAAAAGATGGGGCCTATGATAGTAACGCCAAAGGATATTGACAGCATCGTCACGGATATGTCGCGCGTACTGGCGGATGGAATTAACCTCGCGCTGCACGATATGAATTATAATGAGGTGCGCTCCCTCATCGCATAAATACGCATATACGCGAGCAGGTTTTTTACCAAATTTTTACCCGTGTTGAAGGCGTATTTTACAGGAACATGATATTTTTTAAATGTATGCACTAAAGAGAAATATCGATGTTAGGATGGAGTAAAGGATGGGAACGCAGGAAATAGTCAACACCATATTCGGCCTGTTGGGCGGCTTGGCCATGTTCATCTTCGGGATGAATCTGATGAGCGAGGGCCTTCAGAAAATAGCGGGCGAGAAAATGCGCAGCATACTCAGTATGCTGACCAAAAACCCGATTGTAGGCGTGCTGCTGGGTACAATCGTTACCGCCGTATTGCAAAGCTCAAGCGCGACAACCGTAATGGTAGTGGGCTTTGTGAGCGCCGGGCTAATGACGCTTCGACAATCACTGAGCGTGATTCTCGGCGCAAATATAGGAACTACGATTACAAGCCAGCTGGTCGCGCTGGATATAGGTAAATACGCGCTGGCCATAACCGCGGTCGGCTTCATCCTGTATTTTTTCATAAAACACGGCAAAGTAAAGCACCTTGGCCAAACGATATTCGCGTTTGGCATATTGTTTGTCGGCCTCAATACTATGAGCGGAGTGCTAAAGCCGCTTGCCCAGCTGCCCGAATTCGCCAGTCTATTGTTCTCAATAAAGGACGTACCCATTTTAGGCGTATTGGTCGGCGCGGTTTCCACGATGGTTATTCAAAGCAGCTCCGCTGTTATCGCGGTTATTCAAAACATCGCGCAGCAAGCCGGTCCGGACGGCATAACGCCGATCATGAGCCTTGAGGCGGCTATCCCCATGCTGCTTGGCAGCAATATCGGCACGACAATTACCGCGCTTTTCGCGGTTGTGGGCGGTTCGCGCGACGCGAAGCGGGCGGCATGGGCGCACACCTTTTTTAATATATTCGGTACGGTATTGTTTTTCTTCCTCATACCTGTTTTCGCAAACCTTATCCGCCTGATAACAGCCGGAGGTACGCAGCTTGAGCTGATCAGCCATCAAATTGCGAACGCGCACACCATTTTCAATGTAATCAATACCATTATATGGCTGCCGTTCCTGTGGCTGATGGACCGCATTGTTCATTTAGTCGTGCGCGGAAAGGATTTGCGAGGAGCGTCCGAACCGCTGTATCTTGACTATAAGGTCCTGCATACGCCCTCCATCGCTATGGAACTGGCGACCCGCGAGCTTACGCATATAGCCGCGCTTACGCGCAGTATGATGGAATCAGCGAAGAAAGCTATCGTAAGCGGGAACGAAAAAGAGATACAAAGCGTTTTAACAAACGAAAATACAGTCGATCAGCTGCAGCGGGCTACGGTGAAATATCTCTCCACCATGCTTGCCAGCAGCGATCTCAACAGAAGGCAGTCCCTTAGGCTTGCCGGCCTGCTGCATACGGCCGCCGACGTAGAGCGCATAGGTGATCACTGTGAGAATATCGCCGGATATGCCAAGCTTAAAAAAGAAGAGCAGCTCAAGTTCTCAGATGAGGCGTTGTCTGAAATTGAAAGCACGTTCTCTTTACTCGGCGATATGGTAAACGATACGATTGACGCGCTGCAAAACGGTGACCGTGAAAAGGCACAGCAGGTTCTAAATAAGGAGCCTGAGGTGGACAATCTTGAGGAACGCCTCCGTTCTAAGCATATTGCCAGGCTTAACGAACGTAAATGCTCGCCGCAGTCGGCTATCACGTATATTGAATTAATACACAACCTGGAGAAAATCGCGGATCATTGCACGAATATCGCGGAATCCGTATTGGACGATATAAATTATCTGAGCTGAGCATTCGGCACGTTTTCAAAGCGCGGCAAAAAGGATGGAAAGGCTGGGAATCCAGCCTTTCCATCCTTGTATTGTCTGTTTTTGTTTTATATTATGCGACCTGCCGAACATCATCAAGCGACCTTCGCAGCATCATATCTAAAATGATATATGAAAAAACACAATGGCGGAAGGCGTTATACTGGAATTAAAAATGTTTTTGGCAGCCTGCTTCTAGCGCAACGATTTCAAGTTTTTAAGAAACATGTGAACACATCCCGGCTGAGTATATTTCGTTAAACACAGTGATACGGCCACCAATGAGCGAGGTTTTCGTTTTATTGACCGCTCTCCTTTAGCTTCTAATTACCTTATTCAACGGCATACATATATCAGGGAGGAAAACCAGCCATGACATACAACAACGAAAAACCCCGCCTGACCAACGGCAAAAAGGCTTCAAAGCTCATACGGGCCCGCGCCTGCGCGGCGCTCTGTATGCTTTTATGCGCAGGTTCTTTGTTTTTATTTTTCAGCCTCTCGTCAAATCCAATTTCCACGGTTGGCGACGCGCTGCTACGCCTGCAAATGCCCTTTTTAAACGGCTCGGGCAAAAATGCGGCGGAGAAAACAGAGCCGCCGGTAAAAATCGAATTGGTCGATATTGATGAAGGTGTTGGCGAAAAGATACGCATTGAGCTTTTAAACAACTCCATACCGCCGAAAACCAGCATCAACCTTGAGGGAAAAGAACCGCGCATTCTCATTTACCATACGCATACTACCGAAGCGTATACGCAGACAGACAAATATTCCTACGACGAAAAGGGCGATTGGCGGACGGATGATAATACGCGCAATATTGTTACGGTCGGGGAAAAGCTGGCGACGCTCCTTTCAGAGAAATATGGAATATCCGTTATTCACGATATCACGGATCACGAACCTCCTAAGCTGTCCACAGCGTATTCGCGCTCGGTAAAGACGATGGAGAAGTATAAAAGCAAATATCCATCCATCACCATGTTCATTGACGTTCATCGCGACGCTTATGATACTAAGGGGCGTGAAAATACGGATTATGTTGTAATCGATGGTAAACGAGTCGCCCGTATGATGTTCGTCGTCGGCACCGGGGAGGGCGCAACGGGTACAGGCTTCGGAAAAATGCCGGATTTCCAATCCAATTATGCGCTTGCGAAAAGCCTTACCGAGTATATGCTCGGTATAAACGGCAAACTTATGCGTAACATTCGTGTGAAAACCGGGCGATACAATCAGCATATCACCAATCAGTGCCTCTTGATAGAGGTAGGCCATAACGCCAATACGCTGGAAGAATCGCTTAACGCGGTGGAGTATTTGGCTGAAGCCATCGCGCATGTCGCCGGCAGCCCACAAGAATCCGGCGTTCCTTCCATGCTGCCGCTAACGCCATAATGCGCGAAATTTTTCTAAATTTGCATGAATATCAAAAATATATCTGCCCATTTGGAGAGTAAAAACACCGCGGCATGCGCATATACGGCTATCCTGCCCAATTTACAACGTCGAATAAACTCCGTTCGGATATTGAATCTAAAAGCGCCGCAAACCGAATGCGCGCATGTTGCATATTATGCAGTTTTTGACGTTTAAGCATTCATATCCAGTTAATTGAAAAGCCCGCGCGAGCTTTATTTTTAGTAAAATATAATTTATTCGGCAATATGTATATAATCGTAATATCGGCGGGATTTATTCATAATATGTATTGACATCGCCAAATCGCGGGTCTATGATAGGGGTGCGGCGAGGGATGGCGGTTTTTAGCCTCCTGCCCTCAGCTAAAAGAAAATCATGTGGAGGTTTTTTCATGAACGCATACATCGAGCAGGTTCTTGACAAGGTCAAAAAGCGCGACGCTAACGAGCCTGAGTTTCTGCAAACGGTAGAAGAGGTTTTTAAATCCCTAGAGGTTGTTGTAGACAAACATCCCGAATATCAGAAAATGGCACTTCTTGAGAGGATGGTTGAGCCTGAGCGTTCAATTTCCTTCCGCGTCACCTGGGAAGACGATAATGGCCAAACGCAGGTCAACCGCGGCTACAGAGTACAGTTTAACAGCGCGATTGGGCCGTACAAAGGCGGCCTGCGCTTTGCCCCTCATGTTAACCTGAGCGTTATGAAATTCCTGGGCTTTGAGCAAACGTTCAAAAACAGCCTCACCTCCCTGCCCATTGGCGGAGGAAAGGGCGGTTCGGATTTTGATCCCACCGGCAAGAGCGACGGCGAAGTGATGCGCTTCTGCCAGGCTTTTATGACCGAGCTTTATAGGCATATCGGCCCAAACGTGGATGTTCCAGCGGGTGATATCGGCGTAGGCGGCAGGGAAATCGGCTATTTGTTCGGCCAGTATAAAAGGATTCGAGGCGCTTACGAGAACGGCGTGCTAACCGGCAAGGGGCTTTCGTTCGGCGGCAGCCTTATCCGCCCGGAAGCTACCGGATACGGCGCCGTTTATTATGTAGAAGAGGTGTTTAAGCACCAAAACGACAGCATCAAGGATAAAACCTTTGCGATATCCGGCTTTGGCAACGTAGCATGGGGCGTATCTAAAAAGGTCACCGAGCTTGGCGGCAAGGTCGTCACGCTTTCCGGGCCGGATGGTTACGTTTACGATCCCGACGGCGTTGTAACAGAAGAAAAGATCAACTATCTCCTTACCATGCGCGCATCCGGCCGAAACAAAGTGAAAGACTATGCCGATAAATTCGGGGTTGAGTTCTTCGCCGGTCAGAAGCCGTGGGGCCGCAAGGTCGACGTGGTTATGCCCTGCGCGATGCAAAACGAGGTTCATATGAAAGAAGCTCAGGAAATCGTCGCAAACGGTGTAAAATACTATATTGAAGTTTCCAATATGCCCACCACGAACGACGCGCTCGCGTACCTTCAGGCACAGGGCCTTGTAGTGGCACCCTCCAAGGCTGTTAACGCCGGCGGCGTAGCCACCTCCGCGCTTGAGATGAGCCAAAACTCCATGCGCTATAGCTGGAGCGAGGAAGAGGTTGATTCCAAGCTCAAGAATATCATGAGCAATATCCATAAGGCCTCCGCTGAGGCTGCCGAGGAATACGGCCTGGGCTACAACCTGGTCGCCGGCGCAAATATCGCGGGCTTCAAGAAAGTGGCCGACGCTATGATTTCCCAAGGGCTTGTATAAGGCAACAGGTACTTTGCCTATCATTCCCCCGGCAAGGAGCCGGGGGTTTTTTCGTTTAACGCTATAAACCGTCCGCATTTCCTAAAATAATAAATTGCTCCATTAAACAAAGCGATTTTTAATCATACAGATATTATTTGATGGCGTATAAACCCATTTTAACTCAAGGGTTCGATTTTGACAGGATTCATATATGTCAATTTTGAGGAGCTAAAGCTCCGTAAAAATGATAATTCCTCTGTTTGAATGAGTATGATAGATTGCTTCCCCGTATATAATAGGCAATTCTATCCACATCGGCGGACACAGCCCTTAACTCGGAACTTCGAATTTTTATTGCGGCATTTTGATTAAAATTATGTTCATTGGCTCCAAGATTTGTTTCCAAATTCGTGCGCTTTTAAAGCATAATAGCGGATTGTTCCTGCAAATCTCGGCATAATCCATCTTTTTTATACAACCCCTGGATAGTTTAAGCGATACATGTTATTATTTGTCTATATAATATTAAAATTGGAGTGATTTATGTGAGCGCCCTTTTCGCCACGCTGTTTACCTCGGGCATATTTTATGTTATCGGTATTATTATTGGATTGATAATTACCGTTATATGTGTTTTTGTTGGAAATATTCTATTGTTTGACAGTATTATATTTGCCGTAACATCGGGTATTTTAGCTAGTCAGCTGTTGAATATCCACCCCGCGCTATCTTTGATAATTGGCATAGCCGTTTTGTTTATAATGCTCTGGATTCAAAAAACTAAATTTGGGTTTTGGATTATTGGCAGTTTACTTTCACTAAGCTGGGCTTTTATCTTTGCTTTCGCCGCGTATATCTTCTCCAACGGCGACATGGTTTGGACCCATATCGTGATGGGCGTTGGTTTTATCGTGATGATTCGCCTGCATATCAAAGCGCGGAGGCGGTATATCTGTTGACTATGAGGCGCAAAATGCGCTGTGATAGAACAGCCACAACTTGCCATCAACCGTTTGGTTATCCTATCGCAAAAGAGTTTTTTAGCTCGCTTTGACCGTAATATTAGTATATACGGGCACACGCACACTTAAGTCATCGTTTATATTCCATTGCGCTTGCCAAATTAATATAAGGGCGAGGGCATCTTCCCTGTTCACCTTCAATAGCATATGCTTAATAAATCTTAAGACATTTATTGTATGTCTTCATAAAATGTTATCAATATGGAAGAACGCCAATTTGGGGTATTGTTTTAGAAAAGCATATCGTTGTTATGTCTGTCTTGTTTTATTTGAGGGATGAATCCAAAACGCTGATTTAAGCGTGACCTTTTGCGCAAGACGTTAGGTGATGCAGCATGGAAAGTCCCGCTGGTTTTCCTGCGCGGCCTGTATGATTAGTACGCAATAGAACACTTTTGGCAAAGTCCCGGCCGCAAAAGGTTGGTAGCGCAGCGCAGGCGTTGCGAGGGCGTTTACAACCGAGCAGCCGCAGCTAGCGTGACCTTTTGCGCAAGAGGAGACGCAGCGGAATGAGTGAGCCGGTGACTTTTTAAAAAGTCGCCGCAAGCGATATGAAGCTTGCGGCGACGTGGCGGATGTGATGAATTAGATATTCGGATTCAGGCCTTCAGCAATCAGCTTTATGCATCAATACATAATTACATAAGTGGACTATTTTGCTTGCAAGCATGACAACTCCTTATCAAACCATATCACAATGTCGTCTTGTATCGCTAAAACAGAATCATCCAGCGAAATGGGAAGTCCACGGCAGCCGCCATCACAATGCCCGATTTCAGCTCTTTTTCTTCCGCAGCCATATCCCTGTGCTATTAATTCTCGCAGGGAAGGTGAAAACGCAGCAACAGTGTCGGTATATTGCTGCAACTTTACAGGCTTGGCATTGATATGATAGCCATTGCTCAAGGAAGCGTTAAGCCCCCATACATCCTTACGCTTATACATGTATTTGATATAGATATGAAATCCTTTTGTTTCTACAACGCAGGTAAGTCCTTTATCCAGATAGCGATGATGTAACTTGAGAATAAACTCCTGCACATCCGCAGATAAAGGCTTTATTGTATCCTGCACAATGGAGACAATATCAGTTTCAGCTTTTTTCAATACCCTATAATCACAGCGCAACAAAACATCTTGATTGACAAGGGTGCGATAATCCGTCTCAGCAATTGCCATAACCTTCAGGCCGACAAGCATTGCTGGATTATCTGGATATGTAACGGTTATAGATTTGCTATCCAACATATTCTGCTTTTTCTCATTTGTGTCCACACCATCTATGCAAATACCGCAATCCACCAGAAAGCGCAGGCATTCAAGGTTTTTGGAAGCGGATAGCTTTTCACTGAATATGGCATTGCTACAGACCAAAGCATCTTTGTTTTCTGTAAGTACGCCAAAATAACCGATCCTTATCAGCATGGTGTTTACGTTGTGTAGAAATGGATAATATACCGAAAGAGATGTGCGGTTTTCATATTCATGCGCTACTTTTTTACTATTATCATAGGCGTTGCCTTCGGCAATTAAAACATCATAAAGCCGGCACAAAAATATCCTGAGCGCACGAATGCCTTCCCGAATCGTCTCTTCTGCGGAAACATGGAGATAGGCAGAATTAATAGCATACGCATCATATGTTTCCGGTACCATTATTTCTTTCAAGTAGTTTGCAACATCTTGTAAGCTCTTTCGCATTAATTTCACCCTATACTACAACTTAATATCGCAATAATACCCCTGAATAACATTATACAACCTATTCAAACAAAAGCAATTCTATCACCTAATATGAAAGAAGTCGATTGCCATCGCAACCGATTTCTTTCTGCAAGTTTCATGGCGGAGATGTAGGGATTTGAACCCTAGCGCCGGCAAAACCGACCTACCGGATTTCGAATCCGGACCCTTCAGCCACTTGGGTACATCTCCATCTTAAGTTAATGCTCCCGCTCCGTTAGCTCCTATAATTTTTTTGTATTACATGGGTAGCCACAGACGCTGTTGTACACACAACAAACTATTTCAGTTTTAGTTGCCACCAAAACTTAAAATTTGCGGCTTATAAGTGCGTATGTTTCAATCTCCCGGGACAGACCCGTTTAACAATTCTAACGCCAATCCAATTAGCATCAAAACTATATGGTGCAAAGTGTCTCATTACCACGCATAAGCAACGCGCACCGTATACGCACATAAAGCAGTTTGCTGTGACGCCGTCATTTTTATTATATCAGCTAACGACCTTTGAATCAAGATAAAAACAAAATTAACTCTAATAATCACCGCGAACGGGGTCTGTTTCTCGCCCTTCGTCTTTTACTGCTACAATTCACGCTCACGGCTTCCCTGTACGTAATACATCCTCAAATAGCGGCTTATCAATAATATTCCGGTATCACAAACGGCCTGCCATACTCCTCGCGCACCCGCACATTAATCCCAAACACATCCCTGATGCGCTCAGGCGTTATCACTTGTTCAGGCCTGCCGTACGCAAAAACCGCTCCGTTATGAATCAGCGCCAGATCATCGCAGTAATGGGACGCGAGGTTCATATCATGCAACACCGCAATCGCCATAACGCCTTCACGCCTGCACAGGCCTCGAACTAAATTAAGTATCTCTATTTGATACCTGATATCCAAATTCGAAACCGGCTCATCTAAAAGAAGAATGTCGGATTGCTGGCAGATTGCCCGGGAAATAATGGTACGCTGCCATTCGCCCCCTGAAAGCGTTAACACGGACCGATCCGCCAAGAGGGATATTCCCGTACGTTCCATCGCCGCATCAACACGCTTATAATCATCCTGTGAATCCGGTTCAAACAAGGTATGGTGCGGATGGCGGCCCATCAGTACGATATCGCGGACGGTAAAATCAAACTCCATCAGCGCATGCTGAGGCACCAGCGCCATGCTGCGCGACAGCTCTTTTGCCGAATACGCGCTAATATCCCTGCCATTGAGCGTTATCATACCCTGTTCTACCCGGCAAAAACCGCTCAGACAGCGGAGAAGCGTTGTTTTTCCGCTGCCGTTTGGACCGAGAATCCCAAGCAAACGCCCTGGCCCCATGTCAAACGATATGTCGCTAAGGATTTGCGCGTTTGAGTACGCGTAGGATAAACGGTCTATACGCAGCCCCTTTTTCATGCGCGGCCCCTCCCCCCGTTCCTTCGTCTGAGCAGATAGAAGAAAAAGGGAACGCCGCAGACGGCGGATAATACCCCGACCGGTATTTCCAGCGGCGGGGCGACACTGCGCGAGAGCATATCTGCCAAACACAAGAATACCCCGCCGCCTAAAAACGAGCTGGGCAGCAAAACGCGGTGATCTGGGCCGGTAATCAGCCTCAGGATATGCGGGACCATCAGCCCCACAAACCCAATTATGCCCGCAACCGCTACTGAGGCGGCGGCAATCAGCGTTGTTAGTGCGAGCAATACACGCGTGACCCGGGCAGTATCCACGCCCAAAAGCCTCGCGTCTTCCTCACCGAGCAGCATAATGTTCAGCTGCCTCGCAAAAAACATGCAGATAAGGGATGAAGGCAAAACAGTAGCCGCGGCAAATATCAGCCTCGTAAATTCTGCGGAAGCAAAACTGCCCATCGTCCATAAAAGCACCTTTTCCATTTTATCCCGGTTCAGCAGCATGACGCCGGACGTCAGCGCGGAAAACAAAGCGGAAGCGGCAATCCCCGCAAGAAGCAGCGCCGCAATTGAGGTTCGCGCGTTTACCCTGGAAACCGCGCAGACGATAATCACGCAGGTAATTCCGCCGATAAACGCGCATACGGCTATCGAGCCCAATCCCAGGACGCTTGCGCTAATTCCAAACGACATCGCTACAGCTGCCCCAAAACCCGCGCCGGAGGTTACGCCCAATATATGGCTATCCGCCATCGGGTTTTTAAAAACGCCTTGGAGGCAGCAGCCTGCAACCGCCAGCCCGCCGCCAACAAGATATGACAAAAGCGCCCTTGGCAGGCGAATGTTCTTGAGTATGAGGGCGGCAGTATCATTCGCGTATGGATCAAACAGCAGCGGAAGCTGTTCAAAGCGAAAGCCTGTGCTGCCCGCGGCTACGCCCAATACCAGAGCCGCAACGCTCAGCGGCAGCAATACGGATACGGCCGCCCAAAGGCGCTTGGACATGTCGTGCTTCATCGATTCCCTTTCATAATATATCTAACGCCATTACTTTTCTCGCGTCGCAGACCGCCGACGAGCGTTCTGTGAGTACGGCTCCACTTCTTAATGTCTATATAGCTTAATAAACTGTGATTAAGCCAGAATTCGCTCCGATAAAAGCTTGCCTTCGCCGCGTTAAAGTAAAATCATCTTGCATATCAGGCAGCTCAAACGGTAGCCGCAGTACCTATGACGCGCGATTTAATTACGGCCTCTCCAAACTGACTCAACTCAGCAATGAGCACAGCCGTTTTCCTCTGCCGGAATTGAATTTGAAGATCAACGCGTGGGGTATGCTTAAACCTAAGTTAACCCGCGAAAGCGCTCGTTACAGCCAAAATATCCTCCAACGCATCCGCCACGCGAGGGCCGGGCCTTTCCACGGTATTCACATCCAAGATATACACGCGCCCTTCCTTTACGGCCCTCAGGTCGGAATATCCCGCCTCGGCGCTCAACGCCTCCACCGTGTAATATGAGGACAAGAATATAATATCCGGGTCCTTTTCAAGCAGGGTCTCCATGCTGTATTCAATCCAGGCGGTATCCGTGTCGTCCGTAACGCAAAGTCCGCCAGCCATTGTGATAATATCGTTTATAAAGCTGCCTTTTCCGCTGGTCCAATTTCCCTGATCGCCATAACTCATTACATAGTAAGCGGTCGGGTGTGTATCCAGCGCGGCCGCCGCTTTTTTCACGGCTTCGGCCCTTTTTTCAATTTCACCAGCGAGCTTTTGCGCCGCATCCTCGACCCCAGCGGCCGAGCCTATCAGCATAACGGCCTCAAGAATCTGGTCATAGGCGGTCGCCTCCGCGCATATCACCGTACAGCCCGCCTGGACCAGCATATCTACGGAGTCCTGCTGAATATTGTTCCCCGTAAAAACAATATCCGCGTCCGCGGCAATAATAGCCTCCACATTTGGGCCGCTGTAATCGCCCATCTCCGGTATGTCAGCTGCCTGTTCGGGGTAATTGCTGTATGATACGCGTCCAATTACCTTTTCCCCAAGCCCGAGAGCGAACAGGATTTCCAAATCAGCCGGAGTAAGCGAAACGATTTTATCCACCTTCTCCGGTATTCTTACTTCATTACCTAAAAGGTCGGTAACGGTATCGCCGGTACCCGGCTGCGGGCCGGGGGTCGCTGAGCATGCTGTAGCAAGCGCTAAGCATAGAGCCAGAAGACAGCAAAACAGGTACTTTGCCTTAAATTTGTCGCGCATATGATGTTTACCTCCATTTTTCCATCCCAAAAATAAAGGGATGCTTTCCTTATAAATTCGGCGGAATTAAAGAAAGCATCCTACCATCAGCGCAGCTTGGAAGGGTGCATTCCCCTCCCACCGAGGAAAACACAGCCGCGGCGCGATAATTCGCGCCGCATCGTACGGCAGGTCTTCTGGCTCGGCCTCTTCCGCTTGGGACGCCTTCCCGCATAACTTGCAGTGGCTTGAATGTTTTATAACATTGTGTGTCCCAAACGTCAGCCTCACAGCAGCGGGGGCTGCAACGGATTTACACCGTTTTCCCTATTAAGTCAATGACGCCTGTAACGATACTGTGCGCCCGGCCGGTATCGCTCCGTCCGAACGCTCTCAATGCGCTTATTGTAACATAGGTATTGCTAAATTGGGAAGTCGCAAATGATATATTAACTAATAATATGCGCTTCCGTTATAAATCGGTAAACCAATCGCTAATAATACTGTTTTAATTTTAAGCAATGTAATAATTTACGCGTATTAAAAGAGGCTAGCAGCTCTACTCACACAGAACAAACCCTCTAGAAAAGGGGCTTTACAAGAATCCCACGATTAAGCGGCATAGGATTAACCGCATGTTTGTCAAGTCGGGACGGTAGATTAACAACCTAACCCGCCGCAAAAGCAAAAGGATATTTAAACGCCAGAGTATTGCGTTCGGCCTATACATGAATCGTTAATGTAGATTTATATATGCATTGAAAATTGATGTTCTCTGTTTTCTGCTTCATACGCCGGCTTTAATAGTTATCATTAAACGCGTAATCTCCACCAAACGCTTTTTGCCTGATAATCGTATCACGATTAAAATTATCACATTATTATATAATCCTTTCTTTTAATTTCTGCTTTTAATAGAAGTTAGTATTTCAGCTTTTTGTTAAAACGGATAGCCGTTGCATATAGACAATCACCAGCCTTTACAGTTAATTTAATCGTCGCAGCCTTATTTTAACCTTTGAAGCAGTTTCATATTTTATCGGCATACCTTTTATAAGCGAAACAAAGCTCCAACTTTTCGCTATGCTTAGCCTTCATAGTCAAATGCAAAATACATATGGATACCATCTTTTCCAGGCATATTGACGTGAAGACGTTTATTTTCATTACTCATGACGTAATAATCTCCTCTTTCAATTAAATCGGCGTCGCATTTATACCTTGACCGGATAGAGTAGTTCTTTTTCACCATTTTAAAAGGAATCCGTTATATACAATAACCGCAATCACCGCCGCTATCGCTTTTACATGCGAGAGAAAAGGCTTTACCAATGAAGTAAATCAGGGTTGTTAAATTAACCGGTTTTAACCTTAGTTAACAGTCGCGTTTCCATGCAAGCTTTTTTAAGGGCATCCGGCAGCGCATATACTCAACAATTGGCCATCCATCTCTTCTTATATCGTTACCCCTGCAAATTTCGTTTATTGGTTTAACTTCGCTCCTTCATCAGCCTTCACCGATTATAGTCACTTCTGAACCGAGTTTGCCTTTGCTTGTTGCTGATTGACAGCAGAGTTTCGTTTTATATTGAAAAGATAAGTCAATCATCGGCAATCAGTACTTGACCATAATACTTCCGCCCTCATTTCATAATGCTATCGTTTATCAGTTTTTATTGGGCGCGATGCGCAATATAATCGGATATATTAGCCTAAAAAAGCCGGCGCTTATTGACTGTATCTTATTAAAAATGTTAGCATGGAAAAAACGACCGTTTGGGAAGCGATACATGCTTTCGGGTCTTGCAAGAGTACCGAGGCAGAAATATCCGGCTGGCAAATTATTCATTCACTGCCGTATTCCGTTTTTCGACGGCGCCGTATAGCTGGCCTCAGTGTTAATAAACCGTAAAGCCAAATTGCGGCCGGCTTATAGCCGCTGGGACGAGTCGTTTTTATGAATTAATAAAACCCCTCGCTATGGGGCTGAACAGGAGGAACACCTTACCATGTCACACGATAACTCAGGCGGTTTCGCCACCCGGCAAATCCATGCGGGGGCGCTGGAAATCCCCGGTATTTCCCCGCTTGCTACGCCCATTTTTCAAACCTCAACCTTTGTATTTGATTCCACCGATCAGGGAGCGTCGCGATTTTCCGGTGAGGAGAAAGGGTATATCTACACCCGGCTCGGAAACCCGAATCTCGCCCAAGTTAGCGCAAAGCTCGCCTCTTTAGAGGGCGCTGAGGCAGCATTGGTTATGGGTTCGGGTATAGGCGCAATCACTACCGTTTTATGGACTGCTCTTAGCGCGGGCGCGCATCTGCTTGCGGACGAAACACTTTATGGCTGCACCCATTCCTATTTTACGCATGGCCTCACCAGGTACGGGGTTGACGTAACGCTTACCAATTTTACCTGCCTTAAAAGCGTTAAGGAAAGCCTGCGTCCTGAAACGAAGGTAGTGTACTTTGAAACGCCCTGCAATCCTGATCTGAAAATGATCGATATTGAAGCGGTTAGCGCGTTAGTACACGCTTATAATCCTCAAATCAAGGTGATTGTGGATAATACGTTCTGCACGCCGTTTATTCAAAAGCCGCTTTCCCTCGGCGCGGACGTCGTCGTCCACAGTGCGACCAAGTATCTTAACGGCCATGGCGACGTTATTGCCGGCGCTGCGGCGGGCCCAGAGGACTTCATGAACGAGGTTGCGATGTTTGGCTTAAAGGATATGACCGGAGCGGTTTTAAGCCCCATAGACGCCTATTTGATTGCCAGAGGCCTTAAAACGTTAGATATTCGAATGATAAAGCATTGCCAAAGCGCCATGAAAATAGCTGAGTTTTTGCATTCACACCCAGCCGTTAAGCGCGTAAGCTATCCCGGCCTTGCTTCCCACCCGGCGCATGAGCTTGCAAAAAAGCAAATGCATAATGGGTTTGGCGGGATTGTTACGTTTGAGCTTTATGCAAACCGCGCGCAAAGCGGGGCGTTCTTAAACGGGCTATCGCTCTGTACGTTGGCCGTAAGCCTTGGCGATGCGGAAACGCTCATTGAGCACCCCGCAACCATGACGCACAGCGTATATTCCGCGGAAGAGCTCGCCTCCGTAGGCATAGGCGAATCCATGGTACGGCTTTCCGTAGGCCTGGAGGACGCGGAAGATATTATCGCCGATCTCAAGCAGGGGCTGGATAAGCTGATATAACGTCATACTTATCTGTTTTTAATTAGAGAGTATAACGCGCCAAAAATTTGGCGCGTTATACTTAATATAAAAAGTTGTTATGTAATTTATCATGTTTGTACAGTCAAGCTGAGGCGTTTTTTTTAGAAAAGCACCCATGTAATTACTCTTCATTGCATGGCTTCCCGCTATATCTGTCTAATTACGCAGAAAGATGCTTTTCGTATTTACATAGGATATTGACGCCAAATAATATGAATGGCGTTTTTTTATTTATAATGAACTTTTAAATCGCAATATCAAACAATTATTCCGCCAAATCAGCAGCGGTTAGGCGAGCACGCTAAACCACGCGTCCGCTGTAACGATTGACGGCCTGCTATATAGGATGGATATGCAAATCATCGACGTTTATCTAAGTAAACGCAAACATCCAAAATTACATTTCCCTTATCGTCCGGCTGCGTGTAACGGGGGCAATTATATCGTTCAAAGCACCATGCGCTACGCGAAAGACTCCAGCCCTTTTCCCTAAACTTCTCCCAGCATGCCTTTTGTGCTTGCATGCTGTAAAGCTCGCCAGAATCCGGATTTCCATATAAGTAACAAACCCCGATATCGCCCTCCGGTATATCCTGATACTCAAACCCTTCCGGCGCTTCGCTGGCCGGCGACATGAAAAGGCCAATCCAATATTCAAACCCATCCGGCGTAATTCGCATAGCGCCGACATAGTCGTCACTCACGCCCTTAACCATTTCGCATTGCTTCAAAGCGTTAAAATAACCGTTGCTAAACCATTCGCCCCACTTATGGCCAAAGCCTCCGCTCACGCTGTCTGCGTTCGTGTATTTTTTGCCGATCAGCCTAACGGCTGGCATACTTTCTTTTAGTACGTTAATAATTTGAGCCATAAAACACCTCTTTACTTGTTTGTCATTAGCTTAACACAGATTGTTCCGACAAGCATTAAAAATTAAAGCATTTGTAACCGCTTTTACTTATATAGAAACTTTGTTCCGCTTTAAGCAATCCAGAAAAAAGCTGTAAATGGATCTGTTTGCTTCAAATCGGATACAACAATTCTTTACCTCTAATTTTCCCGGAGCCGGCTTAACAAATCATACTTATTTATACCGGCCCCGGGGCGGTATGGAGGTGTTGACTATGTAACTAATATTATGTGAACGATTCTATGGGCTGAGCATACGCTGTATGCCCTAAAGTTCGTTCTCTTCAATGCTGCTTTAACCAATAAACGTAATCCGGCAAAAAAGCCCAATAAGGATCACCGTGATCCATGTTCGGATACAGCGTAAGCTTAACGTCCTTGCCCAGCTCATTCATTATGTTGTACAAATCCTCTGAATGATGTACAAGAACGGTATCATCCGCCGTGCCGTGTACAATCCATAGGGGCGTATTGATCTTTTCCGGCCAACACATCGCTGAACGCGCCTCGTATTCCTCAAGGTGCGTCTCCGGCGTTCCGCCTATCAACGATTCGAGTTTTCCTTGCCCATATGAGTTTTCCTCATAATAAATTTGAGAAATATCCGTGGGTCCCGCCCCGGCGACGGCGGCGCTAATGCGATTATCGCGGCTCAAAACAATATAAGTTTCCGTCGCACCACGCGACCATCCAAACATATACATCTTCCCGTTTGTAAAGGTGAACTCCTCAGCTAAATCCATTAGCTTTATCACATCGTTCACATCCTCACCACCAAACTCATCACTACCTGTGCTGCCCAGCCCTCCCCCCGGTATGCCGTAGCTAATACGATAAATCCAAGCCGTGCGAAATACTGAACATTTCCAGATTTTAGTCCGCCGCCAATCCCCCAGCCACCACGGTTGTAAATCAGCACGGGATAATCCTTTTCCAGATAATCCTTAGGCGCGCAGATATACCCGCCTATCTCCTCCTCTCCGCTTTGATAACGGATGTTGTACCATAGTACTTCGTCCGCATTAAGGCGCGGCCTTGTGGCGACGTTAGGGTATTGAGCATATTCGTGATAGTAGGCTCGCAGATCTACACACCATAACTCTGTTTCAAAAAGCTGATTTGAATCCGCTTTGTGTTCCTGAAAATGAAGTATGCCGCTGTGCTGAGCCAATTCGTCTAAGGAATGTAAGCCCTCTACATTAGAGACTGAAGAACAGGCCGTTAAATGTGTTGAAACCACAAACGTAATTACTAAAAGCAAAACCATAGGCTTTATATTCTTTTTATACATGCTGTTCCTCCTTTCATTTTTTCCGAAGCCGGCTTAATAAGAAAAATCATGTATATATACC
>UQWD01000024.1 GCA_900544555.1 uncultured Eubacteriales bacterium | reverse complement strand
TTTACGTGCGGTTTTGTCCGCTCAAATTTTGCTTTCGCCATTCCTGTTTCTTCCTTTCAGATATTTCGTCTTAATAGTTGTGGTTATAGCTGCCGAGTATCCTGTTCGCTACCGACTGGGATACACGCTCATAATGATCAAACTGCATGGTAAACGTGCCGCGCCCCTGCGTGCGCGACCTCAAATCCGTCGCGTAACCGAACATTTCGGACAGCGGGCACATGGCGTGTATAACCTGCGCGTTCGCTCGCGCGTCCATCCCCTCGATACGCCCGCGGCGGGAGTTGATGTTGCCGAGCACGTCGCCCAGGTATTCCTCCGGCATGAGCACCTCAACCTTCATTACCGGCTCCATCAGCACGCAATCGGCCTTTGATAGCGCCTCTTTAAGCGCAAGGCTGCCCGCTATCTTAAACGCGATCTCAGAGCTGTCTACCTCATGGAAGCTGCCGTCCACCAGCGTAGCTTTGAAATCCACCACCTCGTAGCCGCCGAGATGTCCGCTGTGGGATGCTTCCTGTATACCGGCGCTGATGGCCGGGATGTATTCACGCGGGATTACGCCGCCCACGATTTTATCCTCAAACACAAAGCCGGTGCCGGGTTCCTGCGGCTCGAACTGTACGACGCAGTGGCCGTACTGGCCGTGGCCGCCGGTTTGCCGTACAAAGCGCCCTTCGGTCTTGACAGCCTTGGTCAGCGTTTCCCTGTAAGCCACCTGCGGGTTGCCAACGGTACATTCCACGCGGAATTCGCGTATGAGCCGGTCCACTATGATTTCAAGATGCAGCTCACCCATCCCCGCTATAATGGTTTGACCCGTCTCCGTATCCGTATACGTTTTAAACGTTGGATCCTCCTCGGCAAGCTTAACGAGCGCCGTCGTCATCTTATCCTGCCCGGCCTTAGTCTTTGGTTCTATCGCCACGCGGATAACCGGCTCCGGGAATTCCATGGATTCAAGAAGCAGCGGCCTTTTATCGTCGCACAGCGTATCGCCAGTGCTGGTTTCCTTCAACCCGACAAGCGCGACGATATCGCCCGCGTACGCTTCCTGTATCTCCGTGCGGCTCGCGGCGTGCATGAGCATAATGCGCCCAACGCGCTCGCGCTTGGAGCGGGTGGTATTATATACATAGGACCCCGACTTGAGCGTTCCGCTGTAAATGCGCGTAAAGGCAAGCTTGCCCACGTACGGATCGGCGATGATTTTAAACGCCAGCGCGGCCATGGGTTCGCTGTCCGACGTTTCAACCCGTATAATATTTTCCGCGTTGTTCGCGTCGGCTGCCTCAGCAGGCGGTATATCCAGCGGGGACGGCATATAGTCTACAATTGCATTAAGCAACGGCTGCACGCCCTTATTTCGGTATGACGTTCCGCAGCACACGGGAACCATGCGGTTCGCGATGGTTGCGCTGCGTATGCCCCGAACGATCTCTTCGTCGGTTAGCTCCTCCCCTTCAAGAAACTTGCCGAGAAGCTCCTCGTCATCCTCCGCAACGGCCTCAATAAGCTCGCCGCGGTATTTCTCCGCCAGCTCCAACATTTCCGAGGGTATTTCCTCCTCGCGCACGTCCACGCCTGAATCATCATAATACCGCTCGGCTTTCATCTTAACCAAATCGATTATTCCGCAGAATTCCGATTCGCTCCCGATAGGAAGCTGAATCGGCACCGCCCTGGCCCCAAGCCTCTCATGCATCATCTTAACGACGTTGTAAAAATCCGCGCCTGTTATATCCATTTTATTGACGTACGCCATTCTGGGCACGCCGTATTTGCTCGCTTGGCGCCAAACCGTTTCGCTCTGCGGCTCAACGCCCCCCTTTGCGCAAAATACCGCCACTGCGCCGTCTAAAACGCGCAGTGAACGTTCTACCTCAACGGTAAAGTCGACATGTCCCGGAGTATCAATAATATTGATACGGTACCCACGCCAATAGGCGGTGGTGGCCGCGGACGCAATGGTAATTCCACGCTCCTGCTCCTGAATCATAAAGTCCATGGTTGCGTTGCCTTCATGAACCTCGCCGACCTTGTGTATTTTGCCCGTATAAAACAGAATGCGCTCGGTAGTAGTGGTTTTACCAGCATCTATATGCGCCATAATGCCTATGTTCCTGGTCATCTCCAACGATGTCTCTCTGGGCACGGTCATTCCTCCTCTCCGTTGAAATTGCGCGTATTAAAACACGCTTCTATTAAAATATTCCGTTATTCTCAAATGGTTCTGCCGCCGTGCTTATCCGACAGCCTGTGAAAGGCGCTTATCGCGCCTTTCCACAAATCCGGATTGCCCCGGACACCCATATTATTATTGACTGGTCTGCGCCAATTATAAGGCGAAAGACGTTTTTTCGCTCTTTACCAGCGGTAATGCGCGAACGCTCTATTCGCTTCGGCCATTTTATGGGTATCTTCCTTCTTCTTAAAGGCGCTTCCGGTTGAGTTCGCCGCATCCATAATCTCACCAGCCAGCCGCTGCATCATGGTGCGCTCGCCGCGCTTGCGGGAGTAGCCCACCAGCCAGCGAAGGCCAAGCGTCTGCCGGCGCTCCGGACGAATGTCGATAGGCACCTGATATGTTGCGCCGCCGACCCTCCTCGCCTTCACCTCCAGCACAGGCATAATGTTGTTCATGGCCTGCTCAAAAACCTCTATCGCTTCGCGCCCGGTTTTTTGCTGGATAATATCAAAGGCGCCGTAGCAAACCTTCTGCGCGGTACCGCGCTTACCGTCGAGCATGACCTGATTGATGAGCTTGGTTACGACCTTGCCGCCGTACATCGGGTCGTCCAAAACCTCACGCTTGGGTATATATCCACGTCTTGACATATGCTACACACTCCTTACTTCTTGGGCCGCTTCGCGCCATAGAGCGAACGGGACTGCATGCGCTTGGCGACGCCAGCCGTATCCAGCGCGCCGCGTATGATATGATAACGAACGCCCGGTAAATCCCTAACGCGGCCGCCGCGAATGAGCACAACGCTGTGCTCCTGAAGATTATGGCCGATTCCCGGGATATACGCCGTACCCTCCAAACCGTCGGTCAGGCGGATACGGGCAATTTTACGAAGAGCCGAATTCGGTTTTTTGGGCGTCATGGTACGTACCGCTGTGCATACGCCCCTGCGCTGCGGACATTGCTTTAATATTGGCGCGTCGGACTTGTATTCAACTTTTTCCCTGCCCTTGCGAACCAATTGGTTAATTGTCGGCATTGGATATCCTCCTCAATCATATTGGATAAACGTTTATATTAAGAAAATCCCCTGCAACCCCTTGAAGGGGATATTTTCCGCATTTTTTTGCGCAACGCGACAAAGCGCTTAAACGCGCAACACGCATATTCTAGCACCCACTGCGCGGCTTGTCAATTATTTTCCGATAATTACATATAAAAACGCGCTTTTGAGAATAAAGTTTATTAATATCGCTCCCTCTTGAAAGAACGATCGTCGCAGAGTTGCGTTCGGTAATTAATATTTATTTTTAGCAATAAGAGCCTTATCATGTTGACTCGTTGTATAGTATATTGTATTAGACTGGATGTAAAACCAAATATTAGAGGGAGGAAGCCTGATGCAAAGAAAAAGTATCTGAGCCTGTTATTTGTCTTTATAATGGTTTGCAGTATCGTTGTCGCTGCATCAGTTTGTGCGGATTCGGATACATTAACAACCGATATTACGTTACCGTGCTTTTCGGGCTATATCTGATTTGGATGAACAATCCATCTAAATATTTATCTGACGGCAGCTATACTGAGGTGAGTAAGCTGCAAACCTCCGTTGGCACAGAATAGTTTATTACTTATCCAATACCGATTCATACTCCGGCATTTCTCACAGTGCGGTGATTAAATCGTACGTTGATGATACGCACTCCAAGCGTACCTTTATCGTAACGTCAAAATGGGGGATGCTGGGACTGTATGATCACTCTTGGGCAAATTGCCCTTACTATTACGTCAATCAGTTTCCGTGCGATTTAAGGTATTACCACTGATCGATATATGCATTATAAGTCCATCATAAATCAAGCGGATCTTTTGTCATGAAAGGAGTAAAAAATGAAAAAGCTAATCCTCGTATGGTTTGCTTTAGTCGCGTTCATGCTGTTTTTTGGGTGCTCCCCAAATCAGGGGATTGTGGCTTCGAGCCCGACGAAAGCCGCAAAGGAGACGCCGCCCGTGGAAAAAAATATACCACCGTCACCATATCCAACGATAAAATGGAGTTTGAATCCAAAGGCGGAACGCTCGCTATCGACGGGACGGCTATCCAATCGGAGGCTCTCAATAGCTCCCATTCAATTGGGGAGAGGTTTTACCGGCTTTTACTTTCAAACAGCATTTTTTCCACCAACTATTCATCGGAGATTCTCATTAAGTTCAATGACGTACCGCCCGAAAGGATAAAGTGGTTTGACTATTATATGAATGCGGACGGAGCTTTCATCTATGCCGGCCCAAAGGATAGGGCCGCCAAGGAAGGGGCGCAAGCTCACTCGCTTGGCGAGGTTGGTGAATCAACCATACTGGAGGCCGGCATGAGCCGCGACCGCGTTTTGTCGTCGACACAGCAAAAAACCTACAGGGGCATCCGAATCGTATGCGAGTATGAGGACAGGCTGGTAGAGCACCTTATGCTGTTTGATACCGCGCTGCTCGCGGCGCCTTCCCCTTAATTTGATTACCTGAGGCTGTTCAATGGACTGGCTTTTCCATGCGCTGTGTATTTGATTCAGGCGCAGCGCCATTTGACTTACGGTTAATCTGTTTTAAAAAGGCTATTTGCCGGTAGAGTAATCGCGTATAAACGCCCAGCGGATAATGGATTGAACGCTTGTTATGCATCTGCGCCCTCGTCCGCCCATTTGGGCTTAGCTCAGTTCTTTAGCGTATATAGCCCCTTTACATCACGCAAAACGCGGGGGGGCCGCCGAAGAAACGGGCATAAAACCATATCACCGACATCAATTGGCGTAGGGGCGTCTCCGTTTTGCCGCCGTTCGCGCCAAGCGCAGAAAAATTATCATTGCCCTCATCCATATTACCGGATGCGTAAAATCAAAAAACCTTCCTGAATTAAAACCCCAAATCATATCCATGTTCTGTTCGTTGAACAAAAGATTGCCGCTGTAACGCATTGAAAAGTGCGTGATGAAGGGGGCTGCTTCGTTTAGCCTCCGCCCTCATGTCTTTTATTTCCCGCATAAATCGAAACTAGAGCGCAAAAAAGCCCGGCCATACCGCGTGCACGGCCAGGCTCATATAACGCCGAAACGCTACTCAAATATTTTCAAATTCATTAGCGGAAGGAGCTTCCGGCTCAGCCAAGACGTGCTCAACCGATTTTTCCTGATCCCCGTTATTGGCGGAGGCGCAGGGGTACGGCCCCGTATACACGCCGGCCCGGAGCCTTTTTTTAGTGAATATCAGACGGCTCACACGCTTTTGCGGATAAAGCTCAAACCAGCCTTTCTCAGCCATGGCCTTAAGCTTAGGCAAATTCATCACCTGGAACTCGGTTTCGTTTTTAAGCTTCTTCAACGCGCTCGAGCGAAGCGCCGCGCCCAGGATTATTCCTAGGAGCGTCGCGCCGGCAAAGACATAAAACGGAAGGCCGTAGGTAACTGCCATCAGCGCCTCGCGCAGGCTCCGTATGCTCATCACCACAAGCGCTGCCAGCGCGAAACCCGTGGCTAGATAAACCGGCAGGTACCCCGCCAACAGGTAGTTTCGCCTGCAGCGCGAGCATGCCGCCAGCTGTACGGGAACAATCGAGCCCGCCTTGGCTTTGGGCTTGAAACCCATCGTATCGGGGCGGCTTGAGCGGGGCAACGGGTTTCCGAGATCTACCATACCGTAATACCGGCGCTTTCCTTTCCTGTCGCCCTTGCATAAAACGCATTCCCTCGTAATAAATAAATCGGCTATACCATCCTCGGGCATCAAAGCCTTAAGCTGATCCAGCGCGCCGGTTATCCGGGCGGCTTCCCGCTCGTCCGTACATGCAACCGTGCAGCGCTTGCAGTTTGTCATATGCATCAGCTTGCAGTAATCCGTACCGTAAAGCTTACATTGGGTATTGGTATATTCGCGCAGCATCTCCATCCCCCTCACTCTCATTGAGCATGTCCGCCGCCGCCCGTTCGGCGCGGCCGCACGGCATAAAAGGCATAAATCCATAAAGCCCGCTATATGCAGGCCCCTATTGTTCGGGGCAAGCGCGGTATCCCGTTCTTGCCCCGTTCATCTTTATTATAGCTTAGTCCGCGCCCTTATTCAACCGTGGCGGTTTCCTCGACGCTGACGTTGGAATAGCGCTTTAAGCCGATTCCCGCCGGGATGAGTTTGCCGATAATCACATTTTCCTTTAGACCGACCAGCGGGTCGATCTTTCCCTTGATGGCCGCCTCGGTAAGCACGCGCGTAGTCTCCTGGAAGGAGGCGGCGGACAAGAATGAATCCGTCGCAAGCGACGCTTTTGTAATGCCCAGCAGTTTCCTTTTGGCAACGGCCGGCTGGCGCTCTTCCCGGACAACGTTCTCATTTTCACGCTCAAAGCGGAAAATATCGATAAGCTCGCCAGGCAGCATCTCCGTATCCCCAGCGTCCTCTATCTGAACCTTGCGGAGCATCTGGCGGATGATAACCTCAATATGCTTATCCGAAATATCAACGCCGTGGGAGTGGTAAACGCTCTGCACTTCCTTGAGCATATACGCCTGCACGCCCTTGATGCCCTTGATCTTAAGGATATCATGCGGGTTAATCGAACCCTCCGTAAGCTCGTCCCCGGCTTCTATCTCATCCCCATCCTTAATCTTAAGCTTGGATCCGAAGGGGATCAGGTAGCTTTCCGTCTCGCCGTCGTCATTTGATACAATGGCCTCGCGCTTTTTCTTGCTGTCGCTGATTTTTACCGTACCGTTAATTTCGGATATAACGGCCAGGCCCTTGGGCTTTCTCGCCTCAAAGATTTCCTCAACGCGCGGCAATCCCTGCGTGATATCGTCCGCGGTCGCTACGCCGCCGGCGTGGAACGTACGCATCGTAAGCTGAGTGCCGGGTTCGCCGATGGCCTGCGCCGCGATTATGCCTACAGCCTCGCCGATATTCACCTCGTCGCCCGTCGCAAGGTTCGAGCCGTAGCACTTGGAGCAAACCCCGTGTTCGCTACGGCATGTAAATACCGTCCTGCATACGACGCTCTCAATCCCCGCTTCGATTATCCTGTCCCGGACATCGAAGGAAATCATTTCGTTGCAGGGTACGATAAGCTCTCCCGTATTAGGATCGTATACATCCTCCGCGGTATACCGGCCGATAATCCTGTCTCCAAGCGGCTCAACCACTTTTCTGCCGTCCATTATGGCGTCGAGCGCTACGCCCTTAACCGCCTCATTACGCTCGGCAAAGCAATCGTGCTCGCGAATGATTACATCCTGCGATACGTCTACCAGCCGGCGTGTGAGGTATCCAGAGTCCGCCGTTCTTAGCGCCGTATCCGCCAAGCCCTTTCTCGCGCCGTGCGAAGAGATGAAGAACTCAAGAACCGTTAGTCCCTCGCGGAAGTTTGCGCGTATGGGAACCTCAATAATCTGTCCCGAGGGGTCGGCCATGAGCCCGCGCATTCCGGCCAGCTGCCTTATTTGGTTGGTGCTTCCGCGCGCGCCCGAGTTCGCCATCATATAAATGGGGTTAAACGCGTCGAGCGTGCTCATCAGCGCATCGGTAACCTCATTGGTCGCCTTGCTCCAAACCTGTATTACGCTGGCGCGCCTCTCCGCATCGGAGAAAAGGCCCATGCGGAACATGTTGTCGATGTTCTCAACTTCCTTCTCCGCCTCGTCCAGTATGCTCTTTTTGTTTTCAGGCACGGTTATATCCTGGAAGCCAACCGTTATACCGCCGCGCGTGGAATACTTAAATCCAAGCGACTTAATTCTATCGAGAACCTCGCTGGTTCTGGTAGCGCCGTAGCGACGGTAGCACCGGTCGACGATCTTCCCCAGATCCTTCTTAACGATAAGCCGGTCAATCTCCAGCTTAAACAGGTTTTCTTCCTTCGATCTATCCACATACCCCAAATCCTGAGGGATTGCGCCGTTAAATATCAGCCTGCCGACCGTGGTTTCTATAACCTTGCGGCGGGTTTCGCCCTGCCATTCCCTAGTAAGGCGCACCTTTATACGGGCTTGAAGCGCGACGTTCCCGGTCTGGTACGCCATCACAGCCTCATCCTCGGAGCAAAACACCTTACCCTCGCCCTTTGCGCCCGGACGCTCTATGGTCAAGTAATAACACCCGATAACCATGTCCTGCGTAGGGCTTACGACCGGCTTGCCATCCTGCGGTTTGAGTATGTTGTTGGACGCAAGCATAAGGAACCTCGCCTCCGCTTGAGCCTCTACGGACAGCGGTACGTGCACGGCCATCTGGTCCCCATCAAAGTCCGCGTTGTACGCAGTGCATACCAGCGGGTGGAGCTTGAGAGCGCGGCCCTCGACCAATACGGGCTCAAACGCCTGTATGCCGAGGCGGTGCAGCGTAGGCGCGCGGTTGAGCAAAACCGGATGATCCTGAATTACACCTTCCAGCACGTCCCAGACCTCGGGTTTGACGCGCTCAACCATGCGTTTGGCGCTCTTGATGTTATGCGCGCTACCGTTTTGCACCAGCTTTTTCATTACAAATGGCTTAAACAACTCAAGCGCCATTTCCTTGGGAAGCCCGCACTGATACATCTTCAGCTCAGGGCCGACCACGATAACCGAGCGGCCCGAATAGTCCACGCGCTTGCCCAGCAGGTTCTGGCGGAAACGCCCCTGCTTTCCCCTGAGCATGTCGGACAGGGATTTGAGCGGGCGGTTGCCCGGGCCGGTAACCGGCCTGCCGCGCCTGCCGTTATCGATGAGCGCGTCCACAGCCTCCTGAAGCATGCGTTTCTCGTTGCGCACGATGATATCCGGAGCCCTCAGCTCAAGCAGCCTTCTCAACCGGTTATTGCGGTTGATGACCCTGCGATATAAATCGTTCAAATCGGAGGTGGCGAACCGGCCGCCATCAAGCTGTACCATCGGGCGCAGCTCCGGCGGAATAACCGGTATCACCGTCATAATAATCCATTCAGGTTTGTTTCCGCTCTTTAAAAACGCCTCAACAACCTCCAGCCGTTTAATGGCGTTGGCGCGTTTTTGCCCGGTAGCGCCGGCTATCTCATCCCTAAGCTCTTTCTCCAGCTTGGGAAGGTCTATTTGCATGAGCAGCTCGCGGATAGCCTCCGCCCCCATACCTGCCTTAAACGCCTTTGCCCCGTACTGTTCCTGCGCCTCGCGGTATTCCTTATCCGTTAGTATTTGCTTGTGGGTAAGCGGAGTCTGCCCCGGGTCCGTCACCACGAACGCGGCAAAATACAAAACGCGTTCGAGCGCGCGCGGGGACATATCCAGCAGCATCTTCATTCGGCACGGTATGCCTTTAAAGTACCAAATATGGGATACCGGCGCCGCAAGCTCAATATGCCCCATCCTCTCGCGGCGCACCTTCGCGCGCGTTACCTCAACTCCGCATTTATCGCAGATTACGCCTTTATAACGGATCCGTTTATAACGCCCGCAATGGCATTCCCAATCCTTGGTCGGACCAAAAATGCGTTCGCAGAACAAGCCGTCCCTTTCCGGCTTTAGGGTGCGGTAATTAATAGTCTCAGGCTTTTTTACCTCGCCGTGCGACCATTCAAGTATTTTCTCCGGCGACGCAAGGCCAATTTGAATAGCGTCGAAGTTGGTCAGTTCAAACATTCGTTACCCTCCCTGCTCATTCGCTCTCGCTCTCATCAACAATTGAGAATCCATCCAGATCCAGCGCTCCATCATCGATATCGTCCCCGCCGTCGTCATCGTCATCATCGTCAAACGAGAAGTCGAATTCCTGGAACTCATCGTCCGATGCGGTTAGGGATACCGGCTCATCCTCCTGTCCGGCAATATTAATGTCAAGAGGCGAGGCTTCCTCCTCATCGGCTAACTCGCCAATTTGGATTTCCTCATTGGTATCGTTAAGCACCTTTATATCAAGGCCGAGCGACTGCAGCTCCTTAATAAGCACGCGGAAGGATTCCGGCACGCCGGGCTGCGGTACGTTCTCTCCCTTAACAATGGCCTCATATGTCTTGACGCGGCCTACCACGTCGTCGCTCTTTACGGTTAGAATTTCCTGAAGCGTGTTCGCCGCTCCATAAGCCTCCAGCGCCCAAACCTCCATCTCTCCAAAGCGCTGGCCGCCGAACTGGGCTTTACCGCCCAGAGGCTGCTGCGTAACCAGCGAGTAAGGGCCTGTGGAGCGGGCGTGTATCTTGTCGTCCACCAGATGGTGGAGCTTTAAATAATACATATAGCCGACTGAGATCCTATTCTCAAACGGTTCGCCGCTTCTTCCGTCGTATAGAACCGTTTTACCGTCCCCTTCAAAGCCCGCGTCTATAAGAAGCTCCTGAATATCCTCCTCCGTAGCGCCGTCGAACACCGGCGTCGCGATATTAATTCCCAGGTGCTTCGCCGCCATGCCCAAATGCAGTTCAAGAACCTGGCCGATATTCATACGCGATGGCACGCCAAGCGGATTGAGCACAATTTGCAGCGGCGTGCCGTCGGGCATGAAGGGCATATCCTCCTCCGGGAGGATACGTGAAATTACGCCTTTATTACCATGCCTTCCAGCCATCTTATCGCCGACGGATATTTTGCGCTTTTGCGCGATATAAACGCGCACGAGCTGATTGACCCCCGGCGGGAGCTCATCTTTGTTTTCCCTGGAGAATACCTTAACGTCCACAATAACGCCGCCCTCGCCGTGCGGCACGCGTAGCGACGTATCCCTTACCTCCCGGGCCTTTTCGCCGAAGATGGCGCGAAGCAGCCGCTCCTCGGCCGTCAGCTCCGTCTCGCCCTTTGGCGTTACCTTGCCGACCAGTATATCACCCGAGCGTACCTCCGCGCCGATGCGGATAATACCGCGCTCATCCAGATCGGACAGCGCATCCTCTCCGACGTTGGGTATATCGCGCGTGATTTCCTCAGCGCCCAGCTTCGTATCCCGCGCTTCCGTCTCGTGCTCCTCAATATGAATGGATGTATAGACATCCTCCTTCACCAGCTTTTCGCTGATAAGCACGGCGTCCTCATAGTTATAGCCCTCCCAAGTCATAAACCCGATGAGGATGTTCCTTCCAAGCGCGATCTCGCCGTTCGCCGTAGACGCGCCGTCGGCCAAAACCTGGCCTTTTTCGACGCGCTCGCCGAGCTTCACGATTGGGCGCTGGTTAATGCACGTACCCTGGTTGGAGCGTTTAAACTTGATCAATTTATGGTGATGCCGTACGCCGTCGTCCGATTCGACCACGATATTCCCGGCGTCTACCGAAACCACCGCGCCCGATTCTTTGGCTAGAATGACGACGCCCGAATCGTGAGCGGCCTTGTATTCCATACCCGTCCCAACGATAGGCGCTTCGGGCTTTAAAAGCGGTACCGCCTGTCGCTGCATGTTCGAGCCCATCAGCGCTCTGTTCGCATCGTCGTTTTCCAGGAACGGTATCATGGCCGTGGCGACCGATACAAGCTGCTTAGGCGAAACGTCCATATAATCAACCTCGGAGCTTTTCACCTCAATGATCTGGTCGAGCAGCCTTGCGACCACATGATCCTTTTTAAACCACATGGAACCGTCTTCGCGCCGAACGACCGGCTCGTTCGCCTGCGCGACGATGAAGTTATCCTCTTCGTCCGCGGTCAGATACACCACCTCGTCCAGAATGCTGCTTGTTTCCTTATCGATCTTGCGGTACGGCGCTTCAATAAACCCGTACTCGTTAATGCGCGCGTAGGTGGACAACGAGTTGATAAGCCCGATATTGGGTCCTTCCGGCGTTTCAATGGGACACATGCGGCCATAGTGTGAGAAGTGCACGTCCCTGACCTCGAACGTCGCCCTGTCCCTGTTAAGCCCTCCCGGCCCGAGCGCTGAAAGGCGGCGCTTGTGCGTCAGCTCAGCGAGCGGGTTGGTCTGATCCATAAATTGGGATAGCTGCGACGAGCCGAAGAATTCTTTTATAGCCGCCGTGACGGGCCGGATATTGATAAGGCTCGCGGGAGTAATGTTATCAAGATCCGTAATGGACATGCGTTCGCGCACCACGCGTTCTAGCCGCGTAAGCCCCACGCGGATTTGGTTTTGCAACAACTCGCCCACGGAACGAATACGACGATTGCCCAAATGGTCGATATCGTCCGTATGGCCGACGGAGTGGGCCAGGCCTATCATGTAGCTGATGGTAGCGACAATGTCGTCCCGAATAATATGCCTCGGGATAAGGTCGTGCGTATGCTCTTTGAAAAAGGCGATTCTATCATCCCCTTCAATGCCTTGAGCTTTTTTAATCAGCTCCATCAAAGTAGGATAATGCACCTTCTCGTTAAGGCCGGCGTCAGCCGGATTAAAATCAAGATAACCGGAAGCGTCGACAAACCGGTTTCCAAGCACTTTAACTTTTTTATCTTCCGCCATGACATAAACGCCGGCAATTCCAGCGTTTTCAATTTTTACGGCGGCTTCGCGCGTTATAATTTCCCCCGCCTCCGCCAACAGCTCGCCCGTACCCTCTTGGATAACGGGTTCGGCGCACGTCATGCCGGCTATGCGCGCGGCAAGCGAGAGCTTTTTATTGAATTTGTACCGGCCGACCCGGGCAAGGTTATAACGTTTTTCGTCGAAGAAAAGTGAGTTGAGAAGCGAACTTGCGCTCTCAACGGTAGGCGGCTCGCCAGGCCGCTGGCGTTTGTAAATTTCAATAAGGCCTTCCTCCACGTTTTGAGTGGAGTCCTTGTCCAAGGTGATTAAAAGCCTTTCATCCTCTCCCAGCAGCTCGATAATCTGTGCGTTGGAGCCATATCCAAGCGCTCGTAAGAGTGCGGTAATGGATACCTTTCGCTGGCGATCTATCTTTACATATAATATTTCATTGCTGTCCGTCTCATATTCCAGCCACGCGCCGCGGTTCGGGATGACCTGGGCTGCATAAAGTTCTTTACCGACCTTGTCGATGCTTTTGGTATAATACACCCCGGGGGAACGGACGAGCTGGCTGACAATAACGCGCTCGGCGCCGTTGATAATAAACGTACCCTGATCCGTCATGAGCGGAAAATCGCCCATAAACACCTCGGATTGTTTTACCTCTCCGGTTTCCTTATTAATGAGGCGAACAATCACTTTGAGCGGGGCGGAATAATTTACGTCCCGCTCCTTACATTCTTCAACCGAATATTTGGGATGTTCAAAATCAATATAATAATCCACAAACTCCAGCACAAGCTTTTCAGAGTAATCCGTTATGGGAGAAACATCCGCCAAAGCCTCTCGGAGGTCTTCTTCTACAAAACGCTTGTAGGATTTCTTTTGCACCTCAATAAGGTCCGGCATATCCAGAACTTCATCAATTCTGGAAAAGCTTTTTCGTACTTGCTTACCCATTTTAACATCATGCGCCATCCGCTTTCACTCCTAACTAATGTAGCCGAATTTGGGATCTATTGCCAGATACCTTCCGGCAATGGATTATTCCCCGTAAAGGAGAAAAACATACCATAAACCGCCGCAAAAATGGCTTTGGTAAGCCGTTAAGCCGCAGTTTGCCCATGCTAATGCAGTTTAAAATTGTACCATTTAATAAACAAGCTGTCAATGAGTATTTTTGTTTTGTACTATATTTTTAAGATAACAGCCTTCACACTGTTTTTTCAACTATCCTCCATTCCTTTATTCTTAACGCTCTGCGCGTGCGCGGAGTCCTTCCCATCAAACCCTTCGCTGCTCTCCTTCATAAATATAACCTTAATCGTATAGAATAACAACCTTAAATCCATTAACAGGGAGGAGTTCTCGATATACAGCAGATCCATCTTAACCTTATCCTCAAAAGGCGTGTTATACTTGCCGTATATCTGCGCATAACCCGTAAGCCCGGCTTTGACCTTAAGCCGGTAGCTGAATTGGGGGAATATCAAACAATACTTTTCATACATCTCAGGGCGTTCGGGCCTTGGCCCTACTAGGGACATCTCTCCCTTTAATATATTGATTAGCTGAGGAAGCTCGTCTATGCGGGCCGCGCGGATAAACCTGCCGACCGGGGTAATCCTGTCGTCTTGCTTTAAGGCGTTGCATGCCCCGCAATCCGTTTCAGCCTGCTCTATCATACTGCGGAACTTTATAAGCATAAACGCGTGGCCGTTGCGCGTAAGGCGCTTTTGCTTGTAAAAAACCTTTCCGCCGTCGTTAGCTTTGATGGCGATGGCTGTAAAGATCATTACAGGAAGCGTGATAACCAGACCGGCAAATGAAACAAGAATATCCATAACGCGCTTTATAGCTATCTGCTCCATAGTAAACGTCCGGTTCTTGCACAGATACGCCAGAGAATCGCCGATGTGCGTCTCATGCGCATTATTAAGCATGATATCCTCCATGGTAGGCGTGATGAACAAACGCTTGTTGCTTTCAAAACAGTAAGCGATAAGCCTTGTTCTGAGAGAAGCGTCGATATTGCCTAGAATCACGGTGGAATACTCGTCAATATGCCCAAGTATGGTTTCATAATCCTCGGATTCATAACATACGCAGCAGATATTATACCTTTCCCTAAGCTGGCGAAACCTGCGTACAATATCCATATCGCGCCGCGTATCCGCGCATATCACAATCGTATCGCGCGCCGGGTATAGAATGAAATACAGCTTGTTCGCCAGTACGTACAATCCCGCGCCCGCGGCAATTTGGACGACGCAAAGCGCCAGAAGCGGCAGAGGGTTGAGCATAGTCTCCGAAATCAGGGACAGCATGATATAGGTAATAAAATTGGTCAGCGTTACGGCAAGCACGTAGGAAAAGATCAGCTCCCGCAAGCGAAGAATACCTATTTTGAAGCAGCCATATGTCGTAGCGTATATGAAAAATACCAGAAAGTACAGGAACGCCAGTATGATATTCCCTTTATAGTAAAACAGCGCGGATGGATAATACTCAGTCAATACAAACAAAAACGCCAGCAACGTCGCAGTCGCAATAAGCGCTTTGCTGAAGAATACGAGCGCCTTTCTGAAGCTGTATACGGAAACTTTCGTCAACCTATCTATTCCCTCCAGCGTCCATGCTTACAATCCGCTTTCGAACAGCCATGAGTGGGCGCACATATCCTCAATACCGTATTCGGCGCGCCAGCCCAAAAGCGTAAGGGCCTTTTCAGGATCCGCGTAGAATTCGGCCAGATCCCCCGGCCTTCTGCCGTCTATAACGTAGGGCACGTCCCTTCCGGACGCGCGCTTATACGCTTCTACCACCTCAAGCACGCTGTATCCCCGGCCCGTTCCAAGGTTAATTGCCTCACAGCCGTTGTGATACTCGATGTATTCCAGCGCGCTCACATGGCCCTTGGCAAGATCCACCACGTGAATATAATCCCGCACGCCCGTCCCGTCGGGGGTCGGATAATCGTTCCCAAAAACATGGAGCTTGTCCAGCCTGCCGGCGGCGACGCGCGAAATATACGGCATCAGGTTATTCGGTATACCGTTAGGATCCTCGCCTATCAAGCCTGTCTCGTGGGCGCCGATTGGGTTGAAATACCTTAGAAGGGCGACGGACCATTCCGAAGATGCGGCGCATTCGTCCCGCAGTATCTGCTCAATCGTCAGCTTGGTCCATCCGTAAGGATTGGTGCAGCCCAATTCCCCTTCCTCATTGAGGGGCAACGGATTGCCTTCTTTATATACCGTGGCCGAGGAGCTGAATATAAGCTTATGTACGCCATGCTCTTTCATCGCCTCGAGTAGGCGGATGGTTCCGCAGACATTATTATCATAATAAGCCAACGGCTTTTTTACGGATTCTCCTACTGCTTTTAGCCCCGCAAAGTGGATAACCGCGTCAATATCATATTCGTTAAACAGCCGCTTCATGGCGGCGCCGTCCCGTATATCCGCCTCAACAAAGGCCGGTTTTTTCCCGGTGATAGCGCGTATTTTATCCACTACTTCCCTTTTGCTGTTGCTCAGGTTATCCACAATAACCGTTTCATAGCCGCTGTTGAGCAGCTCCACTAAGGTATGGCTTCCTATGTAGCCGGCGCCTCCCGTTACAAGAATCACAGCCATGCGCCTCCTCGTTTATTTTGCATTATATTATCATTATTTTACTGCAAAAGCAATATATCGGAAGTCTGCCCAATTTGTCTTAAGTTAACGCACGGTTTTACCATGTGATATTCTTTTGCTGTCGTTTGATTCATATCGTATTTTCAGAGATGATGAGGTTTTGGGTTAACCTTGCTGGAATGACGGGCGCATAGCGGTTTCGAATTTATCTTTTGCCTTTATCGTGCGTTCTCGCACAAATTCATTTGTAGCGTCGGTTTAAGCATTTGTGTGAAGGTATGGGTTTTACATTACCTACCCCGAAAACGGCTTCTATAACTGAAAGAACGTTGTTATAGACTTTTAGTGTCCAGTGTAACCTGCTTGAGCTTAATAGCTGAATGAAATTTATATAAAAAAACGCCTGATAAATGCCTGATAAAGTATATGGTAACATAGAATAAAACGATGCAAAAACAAAAAGGGCCCCCGTCTATTCTACACGAAGGCCTTTTTATGTGATTGTGAACTACATCTATTTCAAATATAAGTCAAACAGTTCTGAGAAATCCCCCTTACTGTTCCAGAAGCCTTTGAATTTTTCCGGGGTGACAAAATTAAAGGCAAAATCATTGACGTAATCCTTAAGGGCTGAAACGAAATTATCATATCCCATCATATTTTGCATTTCATAAAACAGTGAAGCGCCTTTATCGTAAACCTCTCCGTAGCCCATGGGATCCTTTTCGGACCAATCGTACAGGGTATAATTCATGTCGGTGGTGTTTTTAACAAATTGCTTGTCTTTTCCCACTACCATTGTGTTCATATCTTTCAGCCGGTCTTCCATAGGGTAAAAAGTCTCTGCCGTCACATCCTTGTAATAAACTCTTTCATACAGATATTCAGCGTAACGGCATATGCCCTCGTCCAGCCAGGGATGCTTGATCTGGTCGTTGCCTACGATTCCGTAAAACCACTGGTGGGCTATTTCGTGAGCCACAGTCCTGTCTATTGAATTTAAATAATACACCATTTCGTCCTGGCTTGAAGTATCCACGCCTATCTCGTCCAGCATTTCAATGGCCATCTCCGGGGATATCATGATAAGAGTGGGATACTCCATGCCGCTCACACCGCCGGTAAGGCCGTTGCAGGTCACGCTTAAGGTTTCATAGGGGTATTCCCCAAATATTCCGCTATAGAGTGTGTATGCCTTTTTAGCGGTGTCCATTAAGCGTTGGGCTGTTTTTAACAAGTCGTCGCCATAGTAGACTTTGATGGTGGTTCTGCCCTCTTGGGATTCCAGCGTTTTGAAGGTTGGGTTCGCACAAAAGGCAAAGTCGCGGACTTTGTTTGCGATATAAACGCCTTTTTCGCTTTCCACGCCCGTTGCGGCTACAACATATCCCTCAGGCGCTTGAATGCCGACGGAATAGTTTGCGATGTCGGTATAAAAGGCGTCTCCCAGGTCGACATATGGTTCAACCGCCCATCCGTCGCTGTTGTAAACCGCTGGAGTAATTATAAAATTACCCAGATTGTATACATTTCCCTGATAACCAAACCTGTTCTGGATGTTTGGTATATTGACGGTATAGTTCATATCCAGCTTGACTGAAGCGTCTGGCGAGAGGTCGGCGGGAAGCTTTAATTTGTAAACCGTGCCTTTAACCTGCTTGAGTTTAAGGGTTGATTCTCCGGAACTGATGGAATTGATAAAAATTCCGCCGCCGTCCGTTTTAAACGCGTTGGGGATCAGGTTGAAATATATCTCCGAAAGCTTCACGTTCGTGTTGTTATGGTATGTGAGTGTCTGCTCCACGCTCAGTGAGTGTTTCTCTGCATTAAGAGATAAATTGATTTTAAAATTGTTTAATTTGGACTGGTCGACATTATCGCTTATTTGAAACAGCGAAGGTGCTGGGGAAGCGCTGTCGACAGGGGATGGAGTCGCATCGGAAGGCGGCGCCGATTTATCCGGGGCAAAGCTGGAATTTGGTGATTCGGTCTTTGTGACGGACGGGGCGGCGCATGCGAACACCAATAGCGAAATCAGCAGTACCATGGCCAAAACTGTAAGAGTAGCACGTTTCATAGAATTCTCCTTTTGATAAACTGTTTCGGAGATGATACCATGCCGATGTTTCAAATTTGTTTCAGAGCTTAAGTTCAAATAATTTCTATGCCTATATAGAGCGAACCGTCCTCTATTTCCGCGTTTACATAAAACCGCGCCTTTTTGGAATAATACCTGTTGCCGTTGTATTTCCAATCACCTAAAATATCCAGGCCCAGGTAGGTGATGTAATCTGACATGATCTGCTGCCGCGAAACTGAGCTCAGGTCAAAAAAGTGCGTCATGCTCAGCGAGACTATTTTTTCGCTTTCATTATCCACTTGAAGTAGAAGTCTTTTCATTAAAGCATCCTTTTTTTGATGCTCAATTAAATACATGCTGGACTTGTTTTGAACACTTGTAAACAGGGAATAGTATTCTGAATTCAAATTTTCACCTTTTATCAAATAATCTTTGATATTCTGAGGCAGAAAAATCAAGTCCTGAAAACCGTTAAATGTTTTAAGAAAGGATAAAACGTCCTGCTGTTCATAATTTTGCTCTACATCCAGCTGTTTACCGAATATTTCTTTTACGTCGGCGGTAAGCTGTTTACCGAATATTTCTTTTACGTCGGCGGTAAGAGGTATGTCCGATGCCAGCACTTCAACGCCTTGCGCGCTGCTGTTAATCTTTTGAGGACCGCTTGTTAGGGCAGTATCCATATAATCAAATATAAGCGCCGGAGCAAAGGCTGCCGCAGCTGCGCATACGAGAACAACGATAACGCTCAATAGTAATTTAGTTGTTCTGTTCATGGCAAACCTCCAGGCAGAAAGCCGCTTCCGTCCCTTTTCCAACCGCGCTCTTTATGGAGAGGCCGGAACCGTGAACTTCACATATTTTCTTGCATATTGACAAGCCTAATCCCGAACCGCCCTGTGAACGGGCGCGGGAGCGGTCCGCCATAAAAAATGGATCCATAGCGTGCAGAACCTGATCCTGGGTCATTCCGCAGCCATGATCCTTAACTGTAAATAGATATTTACAAGGCCCTGCCTTTCCTTTTACCGATATGCTTTTGCTTCCCTCGTCTGCATTTACGGCGTTTTCTATTAGATTCCGCAGCAGAGTCACTATTAGCTCGCCATTGGCAAAAACATATGACGGTTCTATATCATATTCAACGCAAGCTTGTTTGGGAAACAGAACCGACACCTGCCTTTTAATTTTATCCGTTGACAGGGCGGCGAATTCAACCGCCCGCTGGGATAATCCAAGCAGGGCCATCATACTGGAGGACAACGATTCAAGCCTGCAGCTGTTTTTATATATGGCGTCTGCATATTCGTATATTTCATCGCTCGTGCACTGTTTGCTCCGCAAAATGTCCGAATAGCCCATCATAGAGGTCATGGGCGTCTTAAGCTCATGCGAAAAGTCCGCGACAAAGGCAGTACGCCTGTCCATTTCAACTTGAAGAGTATCCACCATTTTGTCAAAGGAGTTGCTCAGTTCGCCTAATTCATCCTGTGTTTTTATGTTTGTGCGCTCGCCATATGCACCAGACGCTATTCGCCCGCTAACAATGCTGAGTTTCTTTATGGGCTTTGTGATATACCGGCTAACCAAAGCGGTTATGGCCGTGTTCACAATGAGCACTGCACTAAGTACCAGCAGAAACGTTTCATACTGACGCTGCCTCTCGGTAAATACGCGGTCAATATTATATCCGGTGACAACATTGAATGCATTTTTCCCCACAGTCACATTGGATTTAAAAATTAGATGGTTGGCTCCGTTTGCCTGCGTTATCATATATTCACCGTCGCTTGGATGTTCCTGGCCCCAGTCCTGGTTTGAAAATACCGTTTGGTTCTCCAGGATGATCCTGAGCATGCTGTCCGTTGAGTATGACGAGAGCTGGTCCGCGTATCTCGCCAGATCGTCGTTTGTAAAAGCAGTGCCTTTCATCTGGTCGCTGATGATTTTTGTCTCCAGAGAATAGCGTGTCAGTATATGCCGCTCCGTACAGCTGTCGATAGCGCTGTTTAGCTGTGAAGTGAAATTAGAACAGATCATAACAATACTGCCCGCGGAAAACAGAAGCAACACTATAAGCGATATGCAAATGACCATTTTAAAGGAAAAGTTCAATTATCCACCTCCAGCATATATCCCACTTTGGGAACGGTTTTTATTTCTTTTTCCAGCTGAAGCTTTTTCCTAAGCCTTCTGATATGGATGTCAAGCGTACGTGTATCTTCGCTGTATTGCTCGTCCCAGACCTTTTCATAAAGGGAATAGCGCCGCAGGACCATGTTTTTGCCTCGCACAAGGGCGACCAAAAGGTCGTATTCCTTAGGAGTAAGGGGAACGGTTTCTCCGTTTTTAGCGACAGTACGTGTGAGTATGTTAATTTTAACGCCTCCCGCTTTGAGGGTATCTCGCGAGTGACCGTAATGCCTGAGCACGTTTTCCACACGAAGCACCAGCTCCTCCAGTTCAAAAGGCTTTACAATATAATCGTACGCGCCCAAATGAAAACCCTTGGCCTTATCCTCAATGTCTCCCTTTGCGGAGATAAAAATTACGGGTATATCGTAGTTTTTTATATATGCTATAAGGTCGTAACCATCTATTTTGGGCAGCATAATGTCCAGCAAAACAAGGTCATATCGCTTTGCCTCCACCATGTCCGCGCCGATCTCTCCGTCAAGGGCCGTCTCAGCATTAAAACCGGCGTTTTGAAGCGTTATTTTTATGAGTTTTGAAATATCTGCGTTATCTTCCACTATTAGTATGTTTTGCATCAGAACACCGCCTTTTATCGATTATAGCACAAAAATGTTTCCGATGTGTTTCAGCGCCAATAAAACAAGGTGAGCTTTTTTATGTCATTTAACCGTTTTTTTTACGGATTTGTCGTAGACTGTGGCGGTTTATGTTATTATGAATAGCGGAAAGGCTCGGCTAGGGTCTGCCGATATAGAGTACCATACATATTAGGAGGATATTACATGCAGCAGGATATGATAGTGATTCTGGATCTTGGAAGCGAGGAAAATACACGAATTGCCAGGGACATAAGAGGTCTTGGCGTTTATACAGAAATTCACGCACATGACATTACGGTACAAGAGCTCAAAGCTCTTCCTAACGTCAAGGGGATCATACTTAACGGCGGGCCAAACCGGGTTGTGGACGGGGCGGCAATAGATGTTGGAGAGGCTGTTTACGGCTGCGGACTGCCAATATTCGCGGTTGACCACGCAGGCAGGGCGACAAAAGGCGCCGCAAAATGGCCGAAAAATGAACACGAGCGCAAAAAACTGCTCTCTGATTTCGTATTTGGAGAGTGCAAAGCTCAAGCCAACTGGAACATGAAGAATTTTATAGCGGATCAGATTGAGCTAGTGCGCCGGCAAGTGGGCAATAAAAAGGTGCTGCTGGCGCTCTCGGGCGGGGTTGACTCTTCAGTAGTGGCAGCCTTGCTTATTAAGGCCATAGGAAGCCAACTGACCTGTGTGCATGTAAATCACGGACTGTTGAGAAAAGGTGAGCCGGAGCAGGTAATTTCCGTATTCAGGGAAGGCCTCAAGGCAAATCTGGTATATGTTGACGCCAGCGAGCGTTTCCTCACAAAGCTGGACGGGGTAGCCGACCCTGAAGAGAAGAGGATGATAATAGGCACTGAATTTATCCGGGTATTTGAGGAAGAAGCCCGCAAGCTCAACGGCATTGAATTCCTGGGACAGGGTACCATTTACCCAGACATTGCGGAAAGCGGAACTAAGACGGCAAAGCTGGTCAAGAGCCACCACAATGTGGGCGGGCTGCCTGAGGATCTTCAGTTTGAACTGGTGGAGCCGCTTAAAATGCTGTTTAAGGACGAGGTGCGCGCCTGCGGCGCAGAGCTTGGATTGCCTGGCAGCATGATATACCGCCAGCCGTTCCCGGGTCCGGGACTTGGAGTGCGCTGCCTCGGAGCCATTACTCGCGACAGGCTTGAAGCGGTTAGGGAATCGGACGCCATTGTACGTGAAGAATTCGATAAAGCAGGCCTTGCAGGTAAGGTATGGCAATATTTCACCATTGTTCCGGACCTCAAGTCCGTTGGTGTGAGAAATAATGCCAGAAGCGTGGAATATGCGGCTGTCATTCGTGCGGTAAACACAGTGGACGCTATGACCGCAACCGTTGAGACCATAGACTGGCCCGTGCTGCAAAGAATAACCGACAGGATCGTTAAAGAAGTTAAGGGGATAAACCGCGTGCTTTATGACCTGACTCCAAAGCCGACAGGAACCATTGAATGGGAATGACGCTCGAAACGGCGAAAACCCGCATGAATACAGGCTTTTTTGCCCGTCCATACTGCTCTTGATACTGGATTGATACTATTTGTGTCCGCCCGGTATTCTCAAGAGAAAAATCCCAAAAGGACAAGCAAAACCGCCCTGCTGAACGACAAATTCAGCAGGGCGGTTTTTTTGCTTGTCTTATTTATTTTTCCGCCAAGGGATATAATATTCGCTTTCCAGGCCATCGTCGCAGGTATGGGGCCAGTTGAGTTTCCATTCAAAATACTCTTCCCTGGTGATCTCCCCGGCGTGTAACTCCTGCTGACGAAAAAGCCATTCCCGCATGAACTCGTCCACAAGGCCATACTGGAAGTACATACCCACGGGAGGGTGTGCGGGCCAGTCATCGCTATCATTGTACCGTACAGCGGTATCATCAGCGGCCCCTGCTCTGCCCGGATTGCGGACAAGTTGGAACAGGCGGATAGCGCCAGGGCTGTCCTCGTCCAGCCAGAAGAATGTCCGCATGAAGTCCTCGGCAGAGCCGGGGGCGATGGTGTAGAAGTTCTGGCGGTCTACCCGCAGCGCCTCGGCCATCTTGTCCAGCAGTTCCCGTTTCGGAACACGGTAATTCGTCTCATACTGGGCGATCCGGTTGTCCGCTCCCTTTTCCTCAAAGCCGATAGCAAGCCCCAATTCCTTTTGTGTCATGCCTCGAAAGGTGCGGATTTTCTTTATCTTGTCTCCGACTGTCATAATATCCCACCGCCTTTGCCAATAGTATAGCGCAAAAAAGCGAAAGATGCAAGATAATCTTTAACAAAAATGCGAAATAAATTCTTGACATTAACACTTATGTTAATGTATAATGAAGATGGTGACATTAACATATTTGCGAAACTAAAATAAGGAGGTGCTGACCATGGAAAAGGAGCTGTTTGTGAGAGCAGAGGAGGTCGCCAGGGAGCTGGGCATTTCCAAGCCCTACGCCTACAAGCTGGTGCGGGAGATGAACGAGGAGCTGAAGAAAAAAGGCTTTCTCACCATTCCCGGACGGGTAAGCAGGCGCTACTTCGAGGAAAAATTCTATGGGCTGCGGGACAGACAATAAGGAGGGAACCACAATGCCGGCATACAAAGACAAGGCAAAGGGCACATGGTATGCGTCCTTTTACTACGAGGACTGGACGGGCAAGAAAGTAAAGAAAATGAAACGGGGCTTTCCCACCAAGCGGGAGGCTCTGGAGTGGGAGCGGACATTCCTGCAACAACAGACCGCCGACCTGGAAATGACCTTTGAAAACTTCGTGGCTGTCTATGTGGCGGACATGAAAGGCCGTATCAAGGAAAACACCTGGGGGACGAAAGAGCATATCCTCTACAAGAAGTTGGTGCCGTACTTCGGCAAGCGGAAGATGTGCGACATTCACTCCAAGGAGGTCATCGCCTGGCAGAATGAAATGCTGGGTTACCGGGACAAGAACGGCAAGCCCTACTCTCCGGTGTACTTAAAAACGCTGCACAATCAGTTGAGCGCCGTGTTCAACCATGCGGTACGGCACTACAATCTAAAGGTCAATCCCGCTGCCCAGGCGGGCAATATGGGAAAGCCAAAGGGACGGGAAATGCTGTTCTGGACAAAGGCGGAGTATCTGAAATTCGCCGAGGCCATGATGGACAAGCCCCTTTCCTATTACGCCTTTGAAATGCTCTACTGGTGCGGCGTCCGGGAGGGGGAGCTGCTGGCCCTCACTCCTGGCGACTTCGACTTTGAGAAACAGACCGTCACCATCTCCAAGTCCTACCAGCGGATTAAGGGCAAGGATGTGATTACCGACCCCAAGACCCCTAAGAGCAACCGGGTCATTCAAATGCCCGCTTTCCTCTGTGAAGAAATGCGAGACTATATCAAGAGCCTGTATGGGGTGAAGCCCACCGACCGCATTTTCACGGTGACAAAATCCTACCTCCACCGGGAGATGGACAGGGGTGCGAAAGAGGCCGGGGTAAAGCGGATCAGAATACACGACCTGAGGCACTCCCACATTTCGCTGCTCATTGACATGGGCTTTACGGCCCTGGCAATCGCTGACCGGGTGGGACATGAAAGCATTGATATTACCTACCGCTACGCCCACCTGTTCCCCACCCGGCAGGCGGAGATGGCGGACAAACTGGACATGGAGCGAAAGGGGGCCTAAATCATGTCAGTGAAAAATCTTGACCGACACAACCGCTGGAGAAACAAAACTGTGGCTTTCCGGGTGTCCCCGGATGAGGACAGGGAAATTGAAACCGCTGTGCGGCTCTCCGGCCTTACCAAACAGGACTACATCACCCGACGGCTGCTGTGCCGGGATGTGGTGGTACAGGGCAACCCCAGGGTGTATAAGGCCCTGCGGAACGAGCTGGCCGCCGTTCTGGAAGAACTGGAGCGTATCGAGGCCGGGAATGGCGTGGATGGGGAGTTGCTGGACACCATCCGGCTGATCGCCGCCATCATGGACGGCATGAGGGAGGATTGATAGATGGATAGATTGCAAGAGAAAACGACTGCCCCATATCCGCCTGTTGGCGCAGACGGGGGACAGTCGCTCTCACAAAAACCTAACCAAAGTATAGCAGAGGGCGTGACAGAACACAAGCCCCCGGAAAGAGATTTGGAGGAAATCCTGCGGCAGATAAGCCGGGTCAATGACCCGGCCTATCTGCCTACCGTGTCTATGAATGACCTCTACGAACAGGTGTACCCCGGCAGACCTCCTGTGGTAGACGGTCTGCTCTATGCGGGGACATATCTCTTTGTGGGCGCTCCCAAGGTGGGCAAGTCCTTTCTCATGGCCCAGCTTGCCTATCATGTGAGTATGGGCCTTTCCCTGTGGGGGTATGAGGTGCGCCAGGGGACAGTCCTCTATCTGGCCCTGGAGGACAACCACCGTCGCTTACAGGAGCGGTTGTACCGGATGTTTGGAGTAGAGAGTACCGGAAACCTGTTCTTTGCCATCGGAGCTAAGCAGCTCGGCGGTGGCCTGGAGGAGCAGCTAAAGGGCTTTGTCCGGGAACACACGGACACCCGGCTTATTATCATCGACACCCTGCAAAAAATCCGGGAGGCCGGGGCAGAGAAGTACAGCTATGCCAACGACTATGAGGTAATCACCAAACTGAAACGGTTTGCCGATATAAGCGGGGTTTGCCTCCTGGTTGTACATCACACCCGCAAGCAGCAGGCCGATGATAAGTTTGATATGATCTCCGGCACCAACGGCTTATTGGGTGCGGCAGACGGGGCCTTTCTGCTCCAAAAGGAGCGGCGGGCAGACAACGCCGCCACCCTGGACATTTCTGGGCGGGATCAGCAAGACCAGCGCCTCTACCTCAAGCGGGACGAGGAACGGCTTGTGTGGGAGCTGGAGCGGCGGGAAACGGAGCTGCGGCAGGAGCCGCCTGACCCGGTGTTGGAGGCTGTTGCCGCCCTGGTAACGGCGGAACGGCCAGAGTGGAGAGGGACGGCCACGGAACTTGTCGCCGCCCTGGGGCTGGATATGAAACCCAATGCCCTGGCTATGCGGCTGAATGTCCGGGCGTGGCGGCTGTCCTATGAGTACCACATCCACTATGAAAGCGCCCGAACCCATGCCGGGCGGAGTATCAAGCTCACGTTGGAGGAACCCCAGGCGTGACGACCGTGACAGCTGTGACAGCTTTTCGGAGTGCGGAGGCGGTGTGTAAAACATCGTCACGGTCGTCACGGCTGTCACGGGGAGCGGGGGCGAAAGTCAAGGGGGGCATACCTGCGGGTGGAGATTGCCGCAAGTCAATACAACCCGTACCCCTTGACTTTCGGCCCACGGAAAACACTTGCCGGGCGGTGGAAAGGCCCCTGGCCTTTCCACCCTGCCCAACGGCGAGTGACAAAGTTTAGGCGGGGTGCAGGGTGCCCTTTTCAAAGGGCGGCCCTGCTGGGGGAGGCAACCGCAGTTGCCGGGGGCAAAGCCCCCACACCACCCCGTAGGGCGCAAATGCGCTTTTGATGGCCGTCAGGCTGTCAAAAGTGCTTTTGCGTTACTTTCGCAGAAAGTAACAAAGGCTCGCCGCTTGCGCGGCGGAAAAGGGAGGAGGGATTGATTTGAAAAGGACAATCAGCGCCATGGTGGGCCAAGGATCGGTGAACCATAACAGTAGAAAATTCCACGCCAAGAACACTGACCCGGAACGCTCCCACTTGAATATAACCTACTGCCAGGAGAATATCAAGGCGGTGTACCATGAACTCTTTGACGAGGCTCTGGAACGGTACAACGCTAAACAAACCAGGGCCGACAGAAGGATAGAGGATTACTATGAGAAGATCCGCTCCGGCAAGCAGGAAAAGCCGTTCCATGAAATCATCCTGCAAGTGGGCAATCGAGATGATATGAGCGCCGACAGCGAGGAGGGACAGCTTGCGGCAGCGGTTTTGGACGAGTACATGAAGGGCTTTCAAGAGCGCAACCCCCAACTCCGGGTGTTCTCTGCCCACCTCCACATGGACGAGGCTACGCCCCATCTGCACATTGACTTTGTACCATTCACCACCGGGAGCAAGCGAGGGCTGGACACGAGGGTATCTTTGAAACAGGCGTTAGCGGCCCAGGGTTTCCAGGGCGGCACCAGAGGGGACACAGAGTGGAGCCAGTGGGTGCGCTCGGAAAAGGAGCAGCTTTCCCTGGTCATGGAGCGCCACGGGATTGAGTGGGAGGACAAAGGCACCCACGACAAGCACTTGTCTGTGCTGGACTACAAGAAAGAGCAGCGGGCAAAGGAGATCGCCGTTCTGGAGACGGTCAAGGCGGAGAAAGAAAACCAGGTGGAGAGCCAGGAACGGCGGCTCAAAGAACTTGCCCCGGCGGTGAAAAATATGGAGCGGTTGGCAGCGGATTTCTCCGCCAATCCGGAGGAGATTTTGCCGGAGCCGGGAACGCTGGAAACAGGCCGGGCCTACCGAGAGAAAAAGGCAAAGCCCCTGCTGGCCCAAATCGTCAAGGTGCTGCGCTCCCTGTATCTGGCCTATGTGGAGCTGCGGGGGAAATTTGAGCGTCTGCAAGGGGACTATGGCCGGGTGAGGGAGAGCAACATCCGCCTGTCTGATCGATTGCAGGAGGTCAAGTTGGAAAACAAGGCCATGCGGCAAGTCTCCGCTGACTATGAGCGGGTCAAAAGGGCCTTTGGCCCAGAACAAGTGGACAGAATATTAGAGGCAGCTTACCAGCAGGAACATGCCGAAAAGGAACGGAAACGGGCCGCAAAGTCAAAAATTCGGATAGACGCACGATAATCACCAAAACCGGAGGGTATTCCAGTGAATACCCTCCGATTTTATTTGTGGAATCGGTAAAATGATTTCTTGTTTTTTAGAGCGTACTATGATATACTGCTATTATCCTGATTTGAGGAGTCTATCAAATATGCGGCAAGGTATTCTTAAATAAAATTTGATAATGGGCGCAAAAATGATTGCCCCTTGCAGGGGCTTGGTTTTTGTACCCAATTTTAAGAATACTTTTGCCTTTTTAGTAAATATCGTGACGGACCGCGGCTTATGTAAGTCGTGTATGTTTCTGTGTGTCCGAAGTCATGATCCCCAGCGGTAAAAGTATTAGCCGCTGGGGATTTTTATGCCCTTCGGGGCAGTAAAGGGAGGACAATCACATGAAAATAATCAATATTGGAATTCTTGCCCATGTA
>UQWD01000023.1 GCA_900544555.1 uncultured Eubacteriales bacterium | reverse complement strand
CTCAAGGTGCCGCTGTTTTTTGACAGCTTATTCATTATACCCATCCCTCTTCCTCCTGTCAAGCGCTTTTTTACACTTTTTTTAAAATTTTTAGCGAATGAAACTAAATTGCACTTCAAGCGGCAAAAGCGTATAATACTGCGTATGAAATAAGTTTATCCTAAGTGTAACATAAGGGCTGGTGATGCACATGCACAACGCGCCTGTCGGCGTTTTTGATTCGGGTCTGGGCGGCGTCAGCGTTCTAAAAGAGGCTGTACGCTGCTTACCGCATGAACATTTTATTTATTACGGCGATAATCTTCATGCTCCATACGGCGACCGCCCGGAACAGGAGATTACGCGTCTATCCGCTCAATGTGCGGATATTCTTACTGAAAAAGGGGTTAAGGCGCTTCTTGTCGCCTGCAATACGGCTACGGGCGCTGCAATACGCTTGATTCGCAGCAAGCTTGACGTACCGGTCGTCAGCATGGAGCCGGCCATAAAACCTGCGTGCCAAAACCCTGGAAACGGTAAAATACTCATGTGCGCCACTTATGCCACAACGCAGTTGGAACGGTATAAGAAGCTGAAAACCCGCATGCCCGATCCCGAACGGATAATCGACGTGCCATGCCCCGGTATTGTTGATATAATTGAACAGGGTAATTTCTGCTATTCGGCATTTGAAAAGGCTTTGGATAAATGCTTAGGCCGATATGAAGGCGCGCTGATCGACGGGCTTGTTCTCGGGTGTACGCACTACATATTTATCAAAGATGTTTTTTACCGCTACGCTCGCAGCCGGTTCCGCGGGCAATGCAGGATGTTTGACGGAAACGCCGCCACTGTACGCCAGCTTACCCGCGTATTGAGCGCCAACGATATGCTTAAAGTATGCGGAACCGGGTCTGTTTCGTTTTTTACATCAGGCGACCGCGCTAAATATCAGCCCTTGTTCAACATGCTTTTGCACAATTAATTTCTCTTATCGACTAATCGAATGCGTACTAACCAAATACAAGCAGGATAACCCGCCTTTCTTACCGGCTTTCTGCGCGCGCCGGACATTTGCGCCCATATTTTTGCGGCTGCATGTTCAACGTGTATGCACGCTGAGTGAAACGCCAATCTAAGCTCCATAACGATATGCTATTAATAAGGAAGCATTAAATCCGATACACATTTAGAATGCTGCAATCATAACTAAATCTATACAGAATTTAATATTATAGTTCAGCCCCTACCAACCTTAAACGCCTTCATCGGGCGAGTATCACTGATCGGCCCTCCGCCCAGACAAATTTCACCATTATAGAAAACCACCCATTGGCCTGGCGTAACAGCGCGTTGGGGCTTTAGAAAATCGACAATGCATCCCTCTCCTTCAACCTTCACGCGCACGGACTGATCCGGCTGGCGGTAACGGAACTTGGCCGTGCACACAAACTCGCGGGCCGGCGGACTCCCCTCTATAAAGTTGACAGTATCGGCCCTTAATCCGAGCGAATATAGTTCTTCATGCTCTCCCTGCTGCACGATAAGCCGGTTTTCATCCATATCCTTGCCAATTACGAACCAGCTCTCACCGTTGCCGCCTCTTTTTCCACCGATGCCGAGGCCGCGGCGCTGGCCTATTGTGTAGTACATAAGTCCGTCGTGACGGCCGATAACTTCACCCGATAAATTAACGATATCGCCCGGCTGAGCAGGCAGATACCCCATGAGAAATTGCTTAAAGCGCCTTTCGCCGATAAAGCAAATGCCTGTTGAATCTTTTTTTCGAGCCGTGGGAAGCCCGGATTCCATTGCGATACGCCTTAAATCAACTTTTCGCAGGTCGCCTATCGGAAACAAAACACGCTCAAGCTGCGCGCCAGTCAACCCGGCGAGGAAATATGTTTGATCTTTATTACCATCGGCGGCGCGTAGAAGCTTAACACCCTTGGTTTTATCCAGGCGCGCGTAGTGTCCTGTCGCCAGGTAATCCGCGCCGGCCGTCAGAGCGAAATCCAAAAACGCCCTGAATTTGATTTCACTGTTGCACAACACGTCCGGATTAGGCGTCCTGCCCAGCTTGTATTCACTGATAAAATACGAAAACACGCGTTCCTTATACTCTTTAGCGAAGTTTACAGTATAATAAGGTACGCCTATATGGTCGGAAACAGCCCGAACATCATCGTAATCCGCAGCAGATGTGCATACGCCGTCCTCATTTTCCTCTTCCCAGTTCTTCATATATACGGCTATCACATCGTAGCCCTTTTGCTTTAGCAAGAGGGCCGCGACGGAAGAATCAACCCCGCCCGACATGCCGACAATTACTCGCCCGATTTTACAGCTATGCGCCATATTTTTTACCTTACGGGTTCGGTACCGCGCTCGGCGCGGGAGAGACGTGGGGCATTGTGGGGCTCGGGCTCAGACCGGGACTTGGCGTCGGGGAAGGCGGTGCTGACGGCGTTACACTGGGCGCCGGCGAGGGCGTATGCGTATTGGCCTGAACATCCCTGAGCATGGATTCAAGCGCCGCAACTTCATCATTTATCTGCTCCGCATCCTCCGCGTCCATTGCCGCGTCCAAATTCAATAGAGCGGCGTTGAGCAGCTGCCTTGACGAGGCGGAAAGATAGGGCGTATCGTTGATATAAGCATTCGCTTTCTTAATGATTGCTTTAGCGCGCAGAACCGCTGCACTGTAAGCCTTGCTGTCCGCCTCAAGCTTCTTAATTATAGAACCGGCGTCAATATCATAGTCGCGCTCAATCGTAATGCCAAACACATTGTTAATCAGCTCAACCAGCTTTTGCGTGTTGATTCCCCAGTACGAGCGTTGATTCATATAGAACGATTGCCCTTCCACCATATGCCTTTCAATGCTGGATTCATCCATTCTCAGCGCAAGCAGAGCAAGGGAGCATATCTGTTTAAAGCTGAGGTTGGTTTGGATATTACGCTCAACAGCCTGATAGATCGAGGGAAGATTGGCAATTTGGTTAGTATTTTTGAGCTGGCGGAAAATCGTCATCAACATCCTCTGCTGCCTGTCGATCCGCGCGATATCGCTGGAACCCTTTCTCTGCCGGCAATAGGAAAGCACTTGCGCGCCATTGAGGTGCTGATAACCCTTTTTCAGCTTTATCCCCGCAACGTCGACTTCAACGTCAACATCATAATACACGCCGCCCATAGCGTCTACAATTTCCTTTACAACCTCCATATCAAAGCTGAAATAATAATTGACAGGCACTCCCACAAGCCGCTGAACCGTATTAAGCGTGTAAGCGTATCCATTCTTTTTGGCGCCGCCGCCTCTTGAGAACGCGGCGTTAATTTTTTGATACAGAATCCCGTCGGGCGTGCTGCTCGATCTTACCGCCTTATTGTTTTCGTTATAGATCTTAACATAGCTGTCGCGCGGTATGGATATCATATCTGCTTTTTGCGTATTAAAATCAATCGTTACCAGTATCATCGTATCCGTGCGGAAAGATCCCCAATCCTCTCTTTCCACATCCTCGTCAACGCCAAGCATCATGATATTGACTCGATTCTTCATAAACTCAAGATCCGCCTGCTGCGCGAGCGCGCTATCCGGGTCTATAGAAGGCTGGGGCGTTAGCCCGTCGGTAGTACCCGGCCCTGTATGATCATTGGGAAAGAGCGTGCCGGGATTTAGTATCTGATACAGGCTTATGCCGCCCCAAATAATCAATATTAGCAATACGCCGCCTAACGACGCCAGAACAATGCGTTTTTTCGTCCATTTCCATTCTCGTTTGGAACCTTTACGCGTTTTATTATCTTGAGCTTGCATTGCCGTCCCCTTTCTTTATAGTTAAATTATATCGCAATAGGGGCTTAATTAACAGAAATATTGCTTGTAAAATATGGCTGGATTTTAAATTATGGCTTAAAATCCAGCTTTCAACCTCGAAAGGGTGTACAATTCCTTTCCTTTTTTGCTATACTAGTTACCAATATCAAAATTTCCAGGTGGAAATTCAGCGTGAAAGGGTGGCGGATTTGAGGAGATTGCTAAGCGCGTTGTTAACGATCGTTATCTTATCGGCGGTTGTTCCATACTCATTTGCCGAACAGGACGATAATGATTTTGATTTTTCAACGCCCTATATACTTTTGATGGATGTTAAGAGCGGCGCTGTACTGTATGAGAAAGAGGGTTATAAAAAAACTTATCCTGCAAGCACCACAAAAATCATGACGTGCATTCTTGCGCTGGAGAGCGGAAAAATGGATGATACGATTACGGCTGAAAAGTTTAAGCGCGGTTCTTACATGGGGCTGTCAAACGGCGAGGAACTGCCGCTTAGGGATTTGGTATACGGGCTGATGCTCGTATCGGGCAATGACTGCGCATTAGCGATAGCTAATTACCTGGGCGGCTCACTGGAGGGTTTCGCCGAAATGATGAACAATAAAGCTAAGGAAATCGGCATGTCCGACACGCATTTTATAACTCCGCACGGCATGCATGACGAAGGGCATCAGTCCACCGCTTACGATATGGCGCTTCTCACGCGTTACGCTATGCAGAACCCTGAATTTCGCTCCATTGTCGCCACTAAGGAGTACCAGGTCCCGCCTACTAACAAGGATGCGGACGGATATTTGCTCAAGAACAGCAATCGCCTGCTCCTTCAGCATGAGAATGAGGATTCCTTTGTCTACAAATATGCCAACGGCGTAAAAACGGGCGATACCATTGAAGCGGGCCGCTGCCTTGTGGCGAGCGCGCAAAAGGACGGCATGGAGCTCATATGCGTTTTATTTGGAGACTACGAAAATAAGGTTTCGGTCAACTACCGTTACGTCAACGCCGCTAAGCTTTTTGATTGGGGCTTTGCCAACTGCGCCTCCATGTCCGTATCCGAGCTGGAGATCCCCACCGAAATCAGCGTATCCGTAGAGGGCGCCGGCGCGGATGACGCCGGCAACGCGCAATTAATTCTAAAAGCGGATTTAACAAATGCTTTTTTAGCGGGAACGAAGCAGTACCTGGACGCTATTAAAGCGGATTGCAAAGCCATCACCATGAGCCACGCGCTTACCAGCCAGAAAATCACCGCCCCTGTAAAGTCTGGGGATCCTTTAGGCACAGCCTCTTATCAATATAACGGTAAAACGATCTTTACCGCGCCATTGATAGCTTCAAGGGATGTAACCGCCGCGTCGTCGTTAGATCAGCCCGGCGGCACGCCGCTGGTCGACGGAAAAAAGCAGCCTCAGTCTCCGGGGAACTCGCTTGTGTTTTGGCTTTTGGTCGCCGTTATCATTCTGATTATCGTCATCATCCTGCGGTTGCTTGTAACAAGGCGCGCACGCAAATATCGTCGCGGTCGCAGGAAAAGCTATTATGTTTATAGAAAGCGCTGATTTGCGTTTATACCAGCTTAAACCGCCGGATTTATAACCCGGCGGTTTTTATTTTAATAACGGCAAAACATGTGAAAATAGAAGTCGGCGCCTTATGTTCTTCTGTTATAAAAAGTTTCGCACCGCCACATAACGCTCTATGCCGCATTAAAATAATAGCGTCATCTCAATAAGAATACAGCGGTGTTATCAGCCCGCTCGGACTATCGACTCACCCTATGGAAGCTCGGTTGTGCGGAGACGGACGCTGTAATCATTCGCGCTATGACGTGAGCGCCCTACAACCATACCCCCCTTGATAGCCAAAAGCGGGCATGTTCGCCCGCTTCTTCCTCAAACCCTTGCGAGATCAATTCGGTCTAAAGCATTCGGGTGCAGCTCCCCATGCAAAAAACAATTATCGTTCAATTAATCCATCTCATGACGAAAAAATTACGGAACGGATCCACTCGCCGGCGTCCTCCGGCGATATATTCAGTATCCACCTGCCTGTTTCCTCATCGAAATAGGCGTACAGGATGCGGAACTGATAAACAGTTCCATCCTCAAGGATAACTGTGTACTCGCCCCCAAGCGCCTTGCGGTTATCTGCCGATGCATAATGGGCAAGCGTTATTTCCCTCACAGGCATACCGTTTGCAACAAAATATTCCACCAGGTAAGATATGAATTCCTCGTCGTCTTTAATCATATCTTTCCAATCCGGATCCTCCGTCAATTCGGGCCGAACAACGGTCAGCACCGGGGCTTTGCTTTCTTCAGGCTCCGTCGCTTCGTGCGTATAATGGTCTTCATTCTCTTTTTCATTATCAGGGTTCACTTGGGTGTACCCTCCCGCGCCAATAGTATAACCAAGGTTTGAGCCAGAGGTGAACCTATCGCCTGAATCCTGATAAGGGCTTGTTAATAGATCAACTGTATATCCCGTACAACGCGTTATCGCGCCTGTAATATTATCAATATAGACCTCCCACATCGCCAGATTGGGGTGATTGCCAATCGGCAGAAGGATGTAGCGGTCGAGATCCGTTTTTGCACCGGTAGTGCTTTGGAACGATTTGCTTATCAGCATTTCGCCCTGAAAGCTTCCGCCTTCCTTCGTTACGCCGTAATAATCACGTATCTGCCCCGTAAAGTCGAGGCCGTACTCCTTCTGCTTCTCATCCGATAACGTCCTGCGCAAAAGCTCAAGCGCGGAACGTGCGGTCCTCATATTCCTATCCTCAAGCCCGTCGGTAAATAAGCCGTCAAGCGCAAGCCCCTTTAGTATAGCGAGCGCGGTATCATCTGAATATAGTCTCTGAATCGTACCGTTATCGTTAACAACTGCCTTGCCTATTCGTATACATATCGCCGTCCCGTCATTAAGAATCAGGGTATAGAACCTATAAATGGTTTTAAAGGGCGATACGTCACCCTCAGCCTGTGAGCCGCCCCCAAGAGCATAGTGCATGTATAATGCGCTGATATGGTTAACGACCACCTCGCTCCAGTCAAAAACGTCTTTTTTTAGCGGCTTTGGATCCGTTAGCTGATAGTATTGAGATTCAGGGTGCGGTATTTGAGGCGTTCCGCTCTCACTATATTTTAGGCTGTCAACCGTATAGGCTTCAAAATATATCGGCGCGCCCAAATCGGCGTCCGCCGTGTCCGCCTCAAGCCTGTATTCAAAGCTGCCATTATAGCCGCTTTGCGCTTTTTCGTTCAAGCTGACGCCAAGCGCAGCCGCGGGCGCCGTTACCTGAATTTCATATGTATTCACGCCGTCGCCCATAAATTCTATACCCCCGCTTATCAATGGCGTCTGCGAATATCCCTCAATACCGGTTTCATTGATTAGAGCCTGTAACGCTTCTAAATAATCAGCGTTTCCATTCTCGTTACCCTGACCCGGCGATACGGATATGGCGTTTTGCATGGGGATGGATTGAGCTTTGTTTATTTGCGGGCGTTGCGTCGTACACGCTATGCACGACAGGGTTAAAACCAATGCGAGCAACCCGCCCAGCCAGGCTTTTTTGTTGGAATAGGCGGCTATCATCTTTACGCGGGATTTAAGACCTTTACGGCTTGAAAACGAGCTGCTCACAGCGCGCGTCATAACGGGCCTTTGCATATCCACCAACGTCATTCCATATGATAACCTCTGTTTCTCAGTTAACCGGGAAAGAAGCGATGAATCGCAGCACAGTTCCAAATCCTCCCTTATTGCGGGCGCTATAATCCAAATCAGCGGATTAAACCAATGAACCGCCTTGATAAATAAGATAAACCATAAAAACCATAAGTCACGCCTTTTTTGATGCATCAGTTCGTGCAGCAGCGCGTAACGAAGCTGTTCGTCTGACCAATTTACGGCGTTTGGAGGCACTAGAATGCGCGGCCTTAACAGCCCCGCCAACGCAGGCCCATGTATATCGCACCAGCAAGCGCGGCCCTTTACGCGAAGCTCCGCGCAGCATTCCTTTAAGATACCGTTGATTCGGATATCGTCGCAGAGAATCAGCTTCCCAAGCTGTTTGTTAAAGCGAACCTGAATATAAATAAACCATAAAAAAACGATTCCTGCGCCCGCTATCCATAGCGCGCTAAGAATATCCCCAATATAAATCCCCCATGCTTTTTTACGCGATCCTTCAGCGTTGTTATTCTCACCCGGGGAATTCGCTTTATCCGTGGCCCTATTATCTGCATCGTTATTAGCCAGGTTTGGATCTTCATAGCCTTCCCAACCAACAACCTCAATAGGCGATGCCTGAACCTCAATACCAATCGGCGTTATAAAATTGATAGGAACGGCTAGCCGAATCAACAAAAGCGCCCATATCGCGGCACGCCAGAAAACGCCTGCGCGCGGAGCTATGCGCCTGACAAGCAGAGTAATTAGGCCGAGCAAACCGCATAGCACGGATATTTTGGCCAGCTGCACTAAAAACTCCAGCATAGCTTAAACCTCCCTGCGCTTTTTCTCCAATAATAAGCTAAGCTCGTCCAAATCCTCCTCGCTTAGTTCTTCCTGATCCAAAAAACACGCGATAAGCTGTTTTACGCTGCCGTCATATAACCGCTTGACTACATGCCGCGCTTCCTGTAACCCGGCCTCTTCCCTCGTCATCGAGGGGGCGTAATAATACTTGTCCCTCTGTTCTACGGTCACAGCCTTCTTTTCCTTGAGGCGTGTGAGAAATGTGCGAACCGTGTTGTAGGACCAATTCTGTTTTTCACGCGCAAGAGAGGTGACCTGAGCCGCGCTCAATGGCCCGTACTCCCAAAGTATTTCCATAATAATACGCTCGCTTTCAGACATGGCCTTCCCCATCAAATCCCTCCCCCCATTACATATTGTAATTATACATTACATTAATATACAGGAATTGTCAACCTTTAAATGTTTAAAAATTCGCTATGACGAAGATATAAAATAGTAAAACCCTCGCAAAACATGTCATGCGGGGGTTCTTCACAATGATTATTAATGCAGCTGTAAACCTATCTAAGCGCTATGCGTTAACTCAATATCAAGTTTTGAATCAAGATCCGATGGATTAACCGGCGATTCCTGCACGTTCGGCCCGAACGCCTCGTTAAGAACCTGAGATATATCGGAAACGGGAATAATCTGGGCAAGTAAAGAGGAAAACGAATCCTCCCAATTGTCTTTGGGTATTATAATTCTGCGCGCGCCGGCGCTGATCGCCGCCTCCAGCTTCTCCCTGACGCCTCCAACCGGGCGTACGTCACCGTGCGTTGTGATTTCCCCTGTAAAGGCCATCAACGGTAACGGAGGTTGCCCCGTAACCGCGCTCATAAGCGAAACGCATAGCGCTATGCCAGCGCTGGGTCCGTCCATCGGCGCGCCTCCCGGTATGTTAAAGCGAATATCATAATCCCTGCAATCCATATTCAGCCTTCGCTGAAACATGCTCATTACACATTCAACCGACGCCCTCGCAGTGCTTTTGCGCTTAAGCCGACATGAGCGGGCGTCGATTTCCTCCTCCTCCACCATGCCGCCTAAGGAAAGTGAGCCTGCGCCCTTTACAGCGCGTACGGCGCTGCATTCAATTTCAATAACCGCGCCCTGCCCAGCTGAGGACACGCCCAACCCGCAGCAAACCCCGGCCCTGCTCTTTTCCTCAATTTTTATGCCCGGACGCCGCGTATACTTACATGTGCTTGCCACCCAGCATATATCGTCGGGCGTAATCTCATGCCTGCCCTCGCTGTTCGCCGTCCCCGCCGCCAATTGCAGTATGTTTACGGCGTCCCTTCCCGATTTTGCGTAAGACGCTGCAAGCTCCACGGCTTTATCGCTTATCATATAATCGATTCTTTTCGCGGCTCCTTGCACCACGCCGCATAAATCCTCCTGCCCCAAAGGCTTAAAATACAATTCTACGCACCGTGATCTAAGCGCGGGCGGCAGCTCCTCGGGCATCCGCGTGGTCGCTCCGATAAGCCTGAAATCAGCGGGCATACCGTTTTGGAAAATATCATGGATATGAGGCGGTATTTTGTGATTATCCTGCGAATAGTATGCGCTGTCGAAGTAAACAGCCCTATCCTCCAATACCTTAAGTAATTTATTCATCTGCATGGGATGAAGCTCTCCTATTTCGTCCAGAAACAGTACGCCGCAATGCGCTCTGGTAACGGCTCCGGGTTTTGGCTGGGGTACGCCCTGGCCGCCGAGGGAGCCCGCCCCCTGATAAATAGGGTCATGGACGGACCCAAGAAGCGGATCGGCAATGGCGCGCTCGTCAAAACGCACGCATGTAGCGTCAACCTCTACAAATTCCGATTCATCGTTAAACGGCGAATCCGCCCTCCTCTTCGCTTCCTCCAACACAAGACGCGCAGCGCAGGTCTTGCCGACCCCCGGAGGGCCGTAAAGAAGCACATGCTGAGGGTTCTTGCCGCAAATCGCGGCGCGCAGCGCCCGGATTCCTTCCGTTTGGCCAATAATATCATCAAGCGCGCAAGGCCGGGCCATTTCAGTTAAAGGCACGTTAAGCGAACGTTCGCGCATCCGCTTAAGCTCCGTCAGTTCACGGTTTTCCTCCTTTTGCGCGGTATGCCTTAACGGCGCGCCCGTCTTTTTTTTACGCACCGCATGGACGATCCACCATGTTAATAAAGCGACCGCCGCCTGTACCAACAGCCAAACCCACCAGTTCATTTACACGCCCTCCAGTATTTCGCTACATTCTAGTATGCGTGATTTCCCGGCGCTTAGCGCAGTTAAATTCAACCTGTTTCAGATAAGAGGCGTATCGTAGGTAGTTGAGATATTGAAAGAACCTGCGGCCTTTAGCAGCACGAACAATAATTCATTACATCCGCGAAACACACAAGCGTATGCTATATCCTTAGAAATAAATATCCGTCCGTGGCTATTTTTCTTAAGAGCTGATCGGAGAAGGCATAGAGACGTATACTTATCCAATCAGGCGTAACGCTCGGGCTTATGTTAATCGGTCCAAAAAGTTTTTTTCACTCGCGGCTGTATGACAAGCGAATACAAATATGCTTTTCACCATGAGGCATTCCCCGCAACGGGCGTTGTCTGGTATAGTTTTGCCTGAATTATCATTGCCACTGGGCTTCTCAGACATAATTCCAAAATGTGAAAAAGCCTCCGAATTTTGCCTTTCGGAGGCTTTAACCGCAAGCGGTTCCACCGCCCTATGCGTTATTTCTTTTAAACGGCGTCGCTCTCGGGAAGAGCGGGGAGCTCTTCATTTTTAATGAGCGTCGGCTCGCTTTTCTTATCGATGACGTCCTTAGTTATAACGCATTTCTTAATATCTGAGCGCGACGGTATATCGTACATGATGTCCATCATCGCATCCTCCAGAATTGCGCGCAGGCCTCTCGCGCCCGTTTTGCGGTCGATTGCCATGTGCGCTACCTTCTGCAAAGATTCCTGGTCAAACTCAAGCTCAACCCCATCCATCTCAAACAAGCGCTTATACTGCCTTGAAAGCGCGTTTTTCGGTTCCGTTAGGATTTGAATAAGCGCCTTCTCGTCAAGCTGGTGCAGCGTAACGATCACCGGCATGCGCCCGACAAACTCGGGAATAAGCCCGAACTTGAGCAGATCCTCGGGTAGAATATTCTGTAATATAGCCCCGATATCCTTTTCCGCGTGGGATTTTACTTCCGCGCCAAAGCCCATAATCTTTTTTCCCGTACGCTTGACGATAATATCGTCAATACCGTCGAACGCCCCGCCGCATATGAACAGGATATTCGTGGTATCTATCTGGATAAACTCCTGATGCGGGTGTTTGCGCCCGCCCTGAGGCGGCACGCTGGCCTGCGTTCCTTCAAGGATCTTCAACAAAGCCTGCTGAACGCCTTCGCCCGAAACATCCCGGGTTATGGACGGGTTCTCGCTTTTCCGGGCAATTTTATCGATTTCGTCAATATAAATAATGCCCTTTTCCGCGCGTTCCACCTCATAATCCGCCGCCTGTATGAGCTTTAGCAGAATATTCTCCACATCCTCGCCCACATATCCAGCTTCCGTTAGCGAAGTCGCGTCAGCAACGGCGAACGGTACGTTCAGTATCTTAGCCAGCGTCTGAGCAAGCATAGTCTTACCGCATCCGGTCGGCCCCAGCATGATAATATTGCTCTTTTGAAGCTCAACATCATCCCGCTTCGGCCCCGCGTTAATCCGTTTATAATGGTTATAAACCGCAACCGCCAGCGCGCGCTTTGCCCTGTCCTGACCCACAACATACTGGTTAAGAATGTTGACAATCTCAACCGGTTTGGGGATATCGGACAGCTCCATCGTGATATTGCTGTAATCCTCATCGATGATTTCCTGGCAAAGCTCAACGCATTCGTTGCATATGTATACGCCCGGCCCAGCTATTACGCGGTGTACTTCGTCCTGCGATTTACCGCAGAAAGAGCACTTAACCGGGTTAATTTCATCGTATTTAGCCATCTGCTACCTCCTCGGAGGAATAATTTCGTCGATTAGGCCATATGCCTTGGCCTGCTCCGGCGTTAAAAAGTTGTCGCGCTCCGTATCCGCTTCTACCTGGTCAATAGGTTGCCCTGTACGAAGCGCCAATATTTCATTTAAACGTTTTTTCGTTTTAATAATGTGTTCCGCGTGTATTGCCACGTCCGTCGCCTGGCCGCGCGCCCCTCCGCTAGGCTGATGTATCATGATTTCACAGTTAGGCAGCGCCTTGCGCTTTCCCTTTGCGCCAGCCGCCAGAAGGAATGCGCCCATAGACGCCGCGAACCCAACGCATATGGTGGATATATCGCATTTGATATACTGCATCGTGTCATAAATCGCCATACCAGCTGTTATCGAGCCGCCGGGGCTGTTGATATAAAGGCTGATATCCTTATCCGGATCATCCGCTTCAAGAAAGAGCATCTGCGCAACCACAAGGTTCGCGACGTCGTCGTTAATCTCGCCGCCAAGAAAAATAATTCTGTCCTTAAGCAGACGCGAATAGATATCGTAAGAGCGTTCCCCCCGGTTTGTCTGTTCCACGACCATAGGTATTAAACTCATATATTTTCCTCCTTTACCAATGCAGGCGCCGCTGTTCTCGCATTATTTTTCAACAGCGCTGTCGGCAATTAATTTCACCGCTTTGCGGGCAAGAGCCTGATCTGAAAGATATTCCCTCTCATCCGGAGTGATTTCGGCTTTAAAATCTTCCAGCGTTTTGCCCGTTTGTTCCGCGAATTCTCGCATCGTATCCTCAAGTTCTGCGTCCTCCAGCTCAATATTCTCTGCCTTTATCACGGCCTCGATAACAAGCTGCGTGCGCACGCGCTTTTCAGCCTCTTTCGCGTACTTCTCCCTTAACTCGTCCAGCGTGGTACCCGTGTATTTGAGGTAATCTTCAAACGAAAGCCCCTGCATGCTCAGCCTATAACTAATATCATTGAGCATATAGGAGATCTGGCGCTCTACCATGGCGTCAGGAATATCGATTTGGGCGTTTTCTACCGCCTTTTCAACCGATTCGTTCTCCCTCGCGATATCAGCGTTCTTCTTCGCCTGCTCCGTAAGCTCGCGTCTTTTTTCTGCCCTTAGCTCCTCGAGCGTATCGAATTCAGAAACGTCTTTGGCCAGCTCGTCGTCCAACTCAGGCAGTTCCTTGACCTGAATGCTGTGAAGGCGAACCTGAAAAACCGCGTCCTTACCCTTGAGGTTTTCGGCATGATACTCGTCCGGGAATTTAACCTGAACCTCCCTATCCTCGCCTGCTTCCATGCCAACCAGCTGTTCCTCGAACCCCGGAATAAACATGCCGGAACCAATTTCCAGCTCTTGTTCCTTAGCGGAGCCTCCCTCAAATTCCACGCCGCCAACGCTTCCGACATAATCGATTTTTACGCGGTCGCCCTGCTCAACGGGGCGTTGCGCGTCCACAAAACGGGCAAGCTTTTCGCGCTCCCGCTCAAGCTGAGCTTCTACCATTTCATCCGTAACATTATACTCCCGCTTCTCGACTTCTATACCCTTATACGCGCCAAGCATCACTTCCGGCTTTACGGCTAGTTCCGTCGTAAACACCAGATTCTTGTCTCTGCCTATCTGCTCTATATCAACCTCCGGCTGGCTCACAGGCGTAATTCCATGCTCTTCAACAGCGGCCTCATAAGCGCCGGGATACAAAAGCTCGAACGCATCCTCATAAAACACGCCTTCGCCGTAAACCGTTTCGATTACCTTGCGGGGCGCTTTGCCTTTTCGGAAGCCCTGCACATAAAAATTCTTCCCTTTCTGCATGAAAGCCCTTTGAAGGGCGCCGTTAAAAAGCTCCGCTTCAACCTCTATCGTTAATTTCACCTTGCTGTGCTCCAGCTTTTCGAGCTTCGACATAACTTTCCTCCGTCATTTAAGTTGCTTCATCAGGCGGTAAACTCTACCGCCGGAGATTTAGTATAAAACCAGAATTCAGGCAATAGATTCCCATAGGCTCTACTCATAAGCGGCGTAGTCCGCAAGTACGTCGCAAACGCCTCATGAAACCATCAAGAGCGGCGTTCCGCTTCTGTAACAGCCTTAAGCGGTAAATCCATATCGCCATCCGTTAATGTTATCATACCAACCCATTGCCTGGCAATCATAAAATCCCACGGGCGGCTTAATCGGGCGCTTGGCATAACAAATCATATGCATAGCTTAATTAAAATGAAACGCCTATTTTCAATTTTCACAGGGCGGCATACTCAATAGAAGAAATATAAATGATTCTTTATGTAAAAATTTCCCGGGCAATATCACGATACTTATCTAACATCCGCTTAAGGATTAAGCCAATGGCAACGCTTAATACAGAGGATGCGGGTTGTTCCGCCCCCGTGGAAAACATCACCGCATCCTATCTGCTGATAACCGGCGGGAAATAATAGATAAACTTATCTCCGCCCGGCGCCCATTTATCATCGTTGCGTTTTAATTACCTTAACAAAGCGCCGCGTGCAATCAAACGAGCCACGCCGCCTGCGCCTCCCACATCTGCCTATAAATCCCTTCCCGCTCAATCAGCTCGTCATGCGTACCGATTTGACTGATAACCCCTCCGTTCATCACGGCGATGCGGTCGGCGATGCGCGCGGAACCCAGCCTATGGGTTACGATGACCGCCGTAGAATCCTTCGCGATTTGAGCGAATTTTTTATATATCTTGGTTTCCTCCATCGGATCAATAGCGGCGGTGGGCTCATCCAGCACAATAAGATCGTGGGTTCGATAAAGGCCCCTTGCGATTGCGATACGCTGCCACTGTCCTCCCGAAACGTCAACCCCGTCAAACTCGCGGGAAAGCATTGTGTCGAGTCCTGCCGGATAGGAGGGGCCGTAACCGTCTACATCCGCCTGAATTAGCGCTTCGTTCAAGCGCCCTTCCTCCGCGCTGATCTCAACATTGTCCTTAAGCGTCATCTTGTACCGCCCATAATCCTGAAAAACCGCTGAGGTCGATTGAAACATGCTCATTTTATCCGCCTTTTTTAAATCCGTGCCGCCAAAGCGCACAGTACCGCTTGTTGGCGTATACAGACCCATGATAAGCTTGACCAGCGTGCTCTTGCCGGCTCCGTTCGTTCCTACCACCGCAAGCGTTTCGCCGGGCCTTATTCTTAAGTCAACGCCTTTAATGCTTTCCTCTGCCGCGGAGGGGTATTTAAATCGCACGTTTTCAAGGCTGACGCCTTCCTTAACTGAGGCGCGATCAGCTCCGTCCTGTTCCGGCATATCCAAAAACCGGATCAGGTTTGCGACAGCGCCCTTGTTCTGCATCACTTCGCCGAAGTTCTGTACGATCATCTCCTCCATCATATTGAAAATCCCCCCTATGGAAGCGAAAACCGCCGCGAACGAGCCCGGTGTGATTTCACCGCTTAACAGCGCGTCCACCAAAAGGAAAAGCATTATCCCGTACCCCGCGAGAGTTATCAGCTCCATACCCAGCTCAATCAGGCCCGTTTTCCTCTGCGCGCGCCACTTTTCCTTATTAAAAAGCGACAGCGTTTGGCGATATAGCTTTTTATAGAAACCAAACGCGCCGAGCAGGCGGGTTTCCTTAAAGAACTCAGGCGCGCCTACGCATTTTTCATAATGTTCCATTTTACGCCTCATGGGCGCGGCCTTATCCTCCAGCTGCGTAAACACCCGGGCCCTGACCAGCTGGCTAAGTACCACGGGGATAAAAGCCAGAACCGGCGCTATGCCGAGAATCGGCTTTAAAGAATATAGATACAGCGCCATAAGTATAAAATATGGAAGGTAAGCCGTTAGTATCGCCGCCGTCACAAGAACCAATCCGCAGCCGACATGCGCGCCTGTCTCCGCTTTATTGATATCGTCAAGGGTTTCCGGCTCTTCAAACGCCAGCGCGGGAATGCGCTGCGCCTTAAGCTGAATGAGCGGAAGCAGCTTGCCAGTCATTCTCTTTGTCAGGTCGCCAAAGCAAAAATTCAAAATACCGTTGACAATGGGCTGAAGCACGATAAGCAACCCGAACGCCGCAAGCCAGATTACGGGCTTTCCAATATCGCCCGTTCCCACGGCGGCCGATACCGAATCAAAAAACCTTGCCGAGACCACGGTCTGTAAAATAATGTCCAGCATCATAAAAACCGCGACAAAAACCTGTAGCAGGGCATAGGGCTTAAACTGGCCGAGCGTTAACGGCAACAGTCTGCGCAGCATATAAAAAAATGAAAGGTTTCTCGTTTTATTCTTCGGTTTCATATATACCAGCTCCTTTGGCTTTCAAACATTTGGGCGTATAGGCCGCCACCGTCCATTAATTCCTCATGCGAGCCCGACTCAGCCACGCTTCCGGCGTTGAGCACGTAAATGATATCGGCTAAACGCGTTGAACCCAGCCGATGGCTGATGAAAATTACCGTGTGCCCCTGGCTGATGGATCTGAAGTTTTCATAAATATCGCGTTCCGCTATCGGGTCGAGCGCAGCTGTGGGTTCGTCCAATATCTTGATCTGAGCCGGGTTGGCAATCGCGCGCGCCATGGCGATACGCTGCCATTCGCCACCGGAGATGTCGATGCCCTGTTCATCTGTCTTTCCCAAAAACGCATCCGGCCCTACTCGCTCCACAAGCGGCCTTACGCCCGCCTTATCCATTGCGCGCCCGATTTCCTCCTCCGTTGCGCCATGCGCGTTTCCCAGCGCGATATTTTCCCTCAGGGTAAGCTGGTACCGGGCAAAATCCTGGAACACGCAGGCGAATAGGCTTTTAAGCTCAGGCGCGCTAATATCCCTCAGCTCCTTGCCGTTTATTTGTATACTGCCCTCGTAATTTCGGTACAGTCCCAAAAGCAGCTTCGTAACGGTGGTTTTCCCCGCGCCGTTAACGCCCACGAACGAATAGTGCTTGCCTCGCTCAATGGTAAAGGAGAGGTTGTCGAGGATTTTTGCTTCGGTATTCGGGTAGCGGAAGGTCACGTTCCTGAACTGTAGCCTTTCAAAATCAGGGGCCTCCTTTGCGGGACGCGCCTCGCCCCCTTCCTGTTCAGGCAGCGCCATGAACTCGGTAAAATCGCTCATATACTTGACATCCTTCGCTATGCCGTCCGCGCAGTTAGTCAGCTGCCACGTGGTGGAACCCACCATGCTCATCAGGGCTGTAACCAGGCCGATAAACATACCCACGCTCATTTGGCCGTTTATCGTTGGGAAAAGCAGTATTAGGACGCATACCGCGGTTATCAGCCCCGCGGCCGCTCCGCCAGCGTTCATGCGGAGGAACCACTTCAGGCTGGTCTTAAACTCCATACGCCGCGCCTTCTCGTATTCCTTATAATACTCGCCGCTGAGCTTTTCGCTGTATCCAAACAGGGTTCGTTCCGATACGGTTTCTCGCTTTGTCATCACGTCGTGCAAGTATTGATATCGCCTTTTTTCCTTGGATACCGCCGCCTGCGCGCCGTAAGAGAGCTTACCGCCCTTGAGCGATATCAGTATCAGCCCCCCAAATGACGCCAAAATAAGCGCGCCGGCCCACCATGCCTTGGATATGGTCAGCGCGATTACGCCAAAGAAACCCGCTATGAGTGATGCAAGCAGTAGGATGTTTGTAAAGGATTTCATTATCCTGTCCTCCGGGGTCTTATCATCCTTGGGCGCTGTAACGCGTTCAATGAGATCCCATTTCTCCCTATCCTCAATGCATCGATATTCCAGCTTTGCGCGCTTGGATAAAAGCTCCGGGCGCAGGTAATGCCTGAGCCTGTTGGTGAGCTTTGTCTGTGCGAAGGCTGTGATTTTATACGCGATAATATTGTAGGCCATTACCAGCGCAACGCCGACGAGCGGCCATACGACAGCATCCATGCCCAGCCTCCCATCAAGCACGCCGATAGCGGCGTCCACAAACGAGGCGGTAGTAACCGCTGTCAGCGTCGGAATCGCGGCCGATATTATCCTCCTTAGGATCATCAGCGCCGCGGAAACCGGCCCCGCCTTAATCGGAAGCCAAACGCCGTCAGCCAGCGTATATCTGCGAGTTTTAAGCAGCATACAAACCTCCCTAAGTTTTGATATGCTTTTATTATCCGGTTGCGTCGAAAAACCGTCTATACATAGTAGCTTGAATTTTAATTGGATGCAAATAATATTGTCAACCAGAGGTTGAGGCGTAACAGCCATTTATTATGAACTTGACTGTCGCGGGCTAAATTGCACGTTAATCGGCCTCAGCCGCGTCATGCGTTAAGTCAAGAACTGCACGCATTTATTCAGGAATAGAAATATGCTCATCATACGGGATGCACGCAGGACTATATCATTTCATTATAATATGGGACTATGCCTGTTTTTCGCAGTTTTGCGCCGCAACAATCCTAAAACCAGGCGCAACCAGCGGTTGCGATGGCTTTAACGCCAATAATTCATACGCGTCATAAGCTGATAAGGCACAAAAAAAGGGGCAATCCATATTGCTTGCCGCATACTCGTTAAGAGAGTAAACTATTTTGTGTACCTAGCCGATAAATCAATCGGTATGGCGGGATAAGCGCAGCATGCAAAATGGCGTCGCTCACCTATTGCCGCTAATCACTGATAAAAGCAGATATAAGCCATCCAAGACGACCGCATTTATTAAACTTTCGTTTTGGCTTCTCGCGGTCAAACCGGCAGGATAACATCGGCCGTCCGACGGCTTTTTTATTCCCGTAAAGCGGTTAGAATTTCATATACCACATGAAAATCGATGCTTTAACTCGCAATGGCGAAATTAAAATACCTATCCGGGTATGGTTCCTCTCTCAACACATAGTGCCACCATTCATATGCATATGATTCAAATCCGCTTTCTTGCATGATGGAACATAGCAGCCGCCGATTTTGCGCTTCATTATTTGTAATTGCTTTTGTAGCATGATGTGAGCGTTCATCCATAAAATCGAAGCCGCTTCCCATAGGTACAGTCTCACGCGTATCCAATCGGTAAAGCGTAAGGTCAATGGCGCTTCCGCGGCTATGGCTTGATTTTGGCGCAATATATCCTTCATTTACTAATTCTCGTCGCTCAATATTCGGGTAGTATTCTTCCTTTGTGCTGCCGTCTTCCGGCTGCGTAGACCAGCGTAAGAAATTATCTACCGCGCATTGAGGTCGATAACCATCCCAAAGAAGCAAGCCGTAACCAAGGGCCGCAGCCTTCTTCCTTGCTTTTAGCAGCGCAACAGCCAAATCATATGTTCCCACTATACGGTTTACCTCATATCCTTCTACCGGCTTACCGGTAAAATTATCCCATGTGGCATATTTAGAATCCCAGCGAACCCCACCGCTTAATATTTGATCAAGAAAAACAAATCCTTTATCCAAGCTGCTCAACCTCCCGCCGCCAGCCCAATTAGAAGGTCGACAATCTTTGAAAGCGATAACCCCGCGGCATTCATCATGCGCGGATAACGGCTGTACGAGGTGAATCCAGGAAGCGTATTAACTTCATTGTATATAACGCCCCCATTTTCCTGCACAAACATATCTACACGGGCAAGCCCTTTGCAGCCGAGAGCCTTATAAATTAATTTCGCGGTTTCCTGTATTTTTGTCCGTTTTTCCGGCGGCAGGTCCGCGGGAACAGTAATAAAAGCGTTCCTCGATCCTTCTTCCGGCTTTGCTTCCTGATGTATTTGAAAAAAACCGTGCTTAAGCGTTATCTGGTCTAACTCACCAACAATTAAGTCAGAATCGTCTCCCAGTACGGCGCAGCCGACCTCGCTGCCTGAAACCGCTTCTTCGATGATTACTTTTTTATCATAGCGCCTTGCCAGGCCGATGGCGGAATCCAGCTCATTTTCTCGGGTTACTTTTGAAACGCCGAAGGATGAGCCGGAACGAGCCGGTTTAACAAAAACAGGGTATGATAGTCTGCTTAAATCAGGCAGTTCGCCACTATTTAAAATTACAAATTCAGGGGTAGCAATGCCCGCGTTATTCACTACTATGTAGGCAAGCGATTTATCCATACATATCGCAGAGCTTTGAACGTCACATCCTACATAAGGAATGCCGGACAACTCCAACAAGCCCTGAATTACTCCATCCTCGCCTGTTTTACCGTGCAGAACAGGGAATACCACGTCGATATACCGGGTTTGGTATTCGCCGCCTTGATATATAATCAATCCATGCGTACTCTTGTCCGTGGAAATCACGGCCGAACGACAGTTATCGTTATCCCAATCCTCACATGGCTTTTCGCACATTTTCCAATTGCCGGAACGTGTGATTCCAATGTATATTGGCTCATATTTTTCCATGTCTATGCTGTTTGCAATCTCCCGCGCCGATTTAATCGACACATCGTGCTCCTCCGAGCAACCCCCAAACAGAACTGCAATCTTTAATTTATTCATTGCTTTGGCCTCTTTCAAAGTTTAGACAATTCAACAGTGTTTTTTTGATGGTATCGTATAAAACACGGCCGGTATAGTAAGCCGTATGCGGCGTAATAATCACATTCGGCATTTTTTGGAGCGTAAGCAAATATTGATTGTCGATAGGCTTTTGTGAGCAGTCAAAATAGAAAAGCCCTTCTTCTCCCTCCAATACGTCTAACGCGGCTCCGCCTATTTGATCTGATTCGAGCGCCTTGATTAGCTCATCCGTATCTATCAGAGCGCCGCGGCCAGTGTTGACCAAAAAAGCGCCCGGCTTCATGATTTTCAATTGCTCACGGCCAATCATATGGTATGTATCGGCGTTAAGCGACGTATGCAGAGTAATAATGTCGCTTTTTTCAAGCAGTTCATGCAGCGGTACGCAATCCCCCTCAGGGGTTCGGTTATATGCTAAAACGCGGCATCCAAAACCGCGAAGCCTATCAATAACCGCTTTGCCTATACGCCCAGTTCCCACTACTCCAACTGTCATATCACGCAATTCTTTTGCACGAACAGTATCCAGCCTAAAATCAAGCCTTTCCGCGCCGGTCACCAGGGGCTTTGCGCCACGTATTGACATAAGCATAAGCATCAGTGTATAATCGGCAACACCATCCGGCGAGTATGCCACGTTTTCAATGGTGATCCCCATTCTTTGGGCGGCTAGCGTATCTATATGATCGTACCCAATGCTCCGTGTGGAAATGTACTTAACGCCGGCTTTGCGCAGGGTAACAAGGTTGGATTCAGAGATCTTGGATTTATGCCCTACACTGATACATCGATTACCCGTTACCGGTATTGAGCCGCATTCCGTAACCGTGGCGCTTGATATTGTAGGCGCAACGCCAAAACGCGGTGAAAGTTCAAGAAACACATACGCTTCGTCTTTTTCACATTCAAAAACAGTAATTCCTACATGCTTCATATGCTCAACCTGCCTTTTCAAATATTTTAAGTTCAATAATTACGCTTATAGTTACTTCACACAAGTTCATTTCCCCTAAATCAATGTTGATTTGCGGCGTTGAACTTTCTGATATACCACTTTGTTTTTACACAATAATAAATCCTTTCCATTAATATCATGATTGTAAAAACAAGCTCGTTCCTACGATATAAGCCTATCGAAAAAGAACGAGCCGTTTTTTAATATTTGATTGTTAATTTCCTAAGAAAAAACACAAGTAACCCAGATGTTTTCCTAAGCCATTCGCTACATAACGGGAAGCTCCACTGTAAATGTTGTATGCTCGCCGTCGCTATCAGCGTAGATTTGCCCTCCGTGCAGAACAACGATTTCTTTCGCAATCGCAAGCCCAAGGCCTGCGCCGCCGGTATCGGAGGATCGAGCGGTATCTAACCGATAGAATTTATCAAAAATGGAAGTGAGTTTATCCTTTGGAATACTTCCGGCGCTTTTGAAAACGATATACGCAACATCGCCAGTTACTGTCGCAGTTATTTCTATAACGCTGTTATCCGTGCTGTAAACCACAGCGTTTTTCAGAACATTATTAAAAACCCGCGCTAACTTGTCAGGATCGCCGTATACCGTCAAAGTCTCGGGAGCATGGATGTCCGCCTGTTTTCCTTTCGCGGAAAGCTGCGGGTAAAATTCATCGACCATCTGCACCAGCATATAGTAAAGATCTATTTTCTTTTTTGACAGCGTAATTGTTTGGAGGTTATAACGCGTAATCTCAAAAAATTCATTGATAAGCTGTTCGAGCCGATACGCCTTGTCCAGCGTTATATGCACATATTTTGCCTTTTGCCCCGCCGGCATATCCGGAGCTTCGTCGAGCAAGCTCAAATAACCGATAACTGAGGTAAGCGGCGTTTTAATGTCGTGAGCCAGATACATAACCAAGTCATTTTTTCCCCGCTCTGACAGCTTTGCGTCCTGTTCGCGTTTTTCAAGGATCTGTTTCAATGAATTTAGCTTTTGTTCCATAAATGCCATTTCCGCGGAAAATTCGATTTGCTTATCCTCGCCCAGAACGAGCAGGTCAATGCCGGCATTTACCTCATCAAAATATCTCACGAATTTGGATATGATAATTCTGAATAAAAATAAAAAGCAAACAGCAAACGCGGCATAAATGATAATATCAAAATTAAATCGTATGATTTTTTGATATATATACAAAGCATCCTGATGCTGCAAACGAAAGCTCTTTTGTAAGAAATCCACAATCCAATCGCCAGCGTCTCCCCGGATTAGCTCGCGCATAAACGCTACAATTACGACAGCTCCAATACCCGCTATCAGGACATATGAATAAAGTTTGCGCTTGATTTTAGAGTAATCGGCTTTTCTGTTCATCTTTTTAATCCTCAATTTTATATCCAACCCCCCAGACGGTTTTGATATATTTTGGATTGTTAACGGTGTCGTTCATCTTTTCGCGCAAATGCCTTATATGCACAGTAATAGTATTATTGCTCTTGCTGTAATATTCGTCGCCCCATATTTCATGAAAAAGCTGTTCCGAGCTAACTACATTTCCTTTGTTCTCACAGAGTATGCGCAAAATTGAAAACTCGGTAGGAGTAAGTGAAAGCGGTTTATCGTTCAAATAACATTCATGGGTATTTACTTCAACGACAAGGTCGGAATGAATGATGACATTTTTGTTCTGTACCGCCGTTCCACTATATTTTATATATCTTCGCAGCTGCGCCTTGACCCGCGCCACTAATTCCAGAGGACGAAAAGGTTTCGTAATATAATCGTCCGCGCCGAGTGTCAGCCCCGTGATTTTATCCGTCTCCGCGTCTTTTGCCGTCAACATGATTATAGGATAGGTATGCTTGCCCCGGATCTTTTGGCATATAGAAAGGCCGTCGGTATCTGGGAGCATTAAATCCAATATAGCAAGATCCAACTGGACTTTATCAATACATTCGAGCGCTTCTTTTGCGGTATAATATTTAAAAATAGTATATCCTTCATTTTGCAGATATAGTTCAACCAAATCAGCTATTTCCCGCTCGTCATCCACAATAAGTATCTTCTCATCCAATTGACTCCAACCCCTTTCCGTAATGCGGCATAATACAGTATAAAACAATAATTAATTATAATTATTCGTTCTTTATTATTAAATTATTAATATTTTCATAAGGCTCTTTCCTGCGCCTGCTATTTTTACTTTTTTGTGTCGGCGGCTATGAACCATTCGCGCCGGCAATTGACCGTTGAAATTATACCGCCTGCAAAAAACGCTGAACTTATTGGATGCAGCCGTTTAGATAACCCAGTTTTATGTTGCGCAGCGTTAACAATCATATACTAACATGGCGCTCGTCTTTGACATGGAAACGCCAAAGCAGTAAAATAAAGCTATCGGCTAATCCGCTGAGCGATATTAATATCTTTTTATGGAGGCTTATATATGGCTAAGCCCGTAGTGTGGCTTTTACAATGCGGCGAGCTATCATGGTATGGCTTGTGGGGGAAAGCGAACGACCAAACAATATCGAAGGATATTTCAAGCTTAGCGGCGGCATATCACAAGATAACCCGCACAAAGAAAGGCGAGGTTTTGCCTTTTATCGTACTAACCCGAAATTACAACGCGCAGTCGGGGGATGCCGAACTGTTTATTGGAGGCGAGAAACGGTCGGAGGGCCTGGAGAAACTCATTTTGCCGCAGGGTGAATACGCAAAGATAACGGTTGCGCCGAAATTCATCTTTATGTGGGGCCTATACGCAGGGAAAGCAAAACGGTTTTTCTATACACAGTGGCTGCCAAAAAGCCCCTACGAGTCAAAAAATTTGGAGTATGAGCTGCACACCGATGAAAGCTTGGGTAAAAACCAACCATAGATGTTTTTTTCGCTATCAAAGGACGCTAAAATGGGCGCCTTTTCTCACGGCTGTCAACACGCTTTCCGACAATCTGCCTTCAACATCAAGGCCTGCGGTCGGCTCGTCGAGAAACACGATCCTAGTTGCTGATTAAAGCTAAGCAAGATGTAAACGCCGTTTTTGTCCCGTTGACAAATCCTTATATCGCGTTTTCGTCATGCCGTCAATCCCTAGGGCGGTTAGCATGGCGCGGTCTATTCTTACATTGTTCCATTTCGTGAACAGCGAAAGGGCTTCCATCGGCTTTATATGTGATGGCAGCGAGGCCGATTGAAGCTGGATACCCATCCTGCCATGAACGTTTATGCTGCCGGTGTCATACTTACGTGAAAGCTTCTAAAGCAAATATAGTGGTCTTCCTCTATATCATATTTATTTATAATAATTCAAACGGCTGTTTTGTAGACGGGTTTTAATTAGATTTACTGAGGCGATAGAAAATAAAATTTTTAAAAGGCAGTTTCTCGAAATAAGGCGTAGCAGTGTTAACCAAGCAGCGTCCAAAAGCTCCAATATGCTATAGTGAAGTTTTGATTTCAAATCCTAATTCACGCAATATAAAGCCATCATCAATAATTTCTTCATATAATCCGTCAGCGGGTAAGAAGCCGCTCTTTATATAAAGGCTTATCGCAGGTTTATTTATATCCGCAACAAAAAGCCTTAAATATTCAGCGCCCTTTTCTTTTGCAAGGGCAATCGCTTTAACGAGCGTTAACCCGCCTATTCCTCTTCTCATATAATTTACATTCACTCCAAGCCTGTCAAGATATAATGCTTTAGCATGTTTGTTTTTCCATGTTATATTTTCGGAACCCGCATTCGATTCAGACAAAACGAATGCTGAAATGATTTCACTATTTTCCGTTAAAATATAAAGACGGTTACTTTTAATATCTTCATTGAAAAGCTCACAAGGATAAATATCATCCCAAATTGGGATATTGTTCTCATCCATACACTCAATTATTTTTTTGTATACTGCTTTTAATTCTGGTAAGTCATCCATGGCGGCTAGCTTTAAATCCATAAATACTCCTTTTGGTATATAATACCGTCCGCGGCAGCGCAGGGTACGCGTTTTTTCGATGGTAAACGCAGTTTTTCATCGGGCTGAAGCCGGGGTAACCCCCGGCTTCATTTTCCCCCATTATTGAGCTTATACTACAGACGGTTCATAAACGAGCCCGCCGGATTCAAATCGCTTTAAGCCCAGCCTGCTTACATCCAAACCGCAGTGCTGGTTCAAAACCATATCCGCGACCGCCATCCCGGTGACAGGGCCGAACATAAACCCATGCCCGCTAAATCCCGCCGCTATGAAAAACCCTGCGGCTTCCTGCGCCTCATCGTAGACCGGCTGGCGATCCGGCGTAATATTATACAGGCCCGCCCATTGCCTGATAACGCGCAGCTTGGCGACCGGGGGCAGCACGCGCCTTATGGTAACGGCCATCTCCTCTAAAAAGCGCCAGCTGGACGTGACCCTAAGATCCCTAGGCTCGCTTTCGTCGCTGCGGCCCATGATAAAAGAGCCGTGCGGGGATTGCTGGGCGTACAGGTTCATGCCGAACGACATCACCATGGGATCCTGCATGGGCTCGACCGGCTCTGTAACCAATATCTGGTGCCGCTCCGAATAAGACGGGAATTCAACACCAGCCATATCGCATATCCGCCTGGCGTACCCGCCCGCCGCGTTTACCGCAACGCGCGTAAAAATCGGCCCGGCGGAAGTTTCAACAGCAGCCACCCTTGAATTTTGCAGCCGTATCCCCGTTACTTCCGTATGAGTCAGGAAAGCAACCCCCATGCGCCTGGCTGCGCGGTAAAACGCGTCCGTTGTCAGGAACGGGTTCAAAAACCCGTCCTTTTCACAATATGCCGCGCCCTTTAGTATCTCTGCGTTCAGGTGCGGCACAAGCGATTTAGCCTCTTCAAGCGTAATAATCCTTGAATCAATCCCCAAGGCGCGCTGTACGGCGATATTCTTTTTAAACTGCTCAAGCTCGCGCTCATCGTCCGATATGAGGAGGTATCCCTTTTGCTTAAACTCCACGTCGCCTTCATATTCAAGCAATTCGTTCGCGCGCTCGTAAAAATCAATGCTGTACTGGGCAAGGCGGCAGTTCATCTCCGTACCCCATTGCATGCGCACTCCCGCTCCGCAAGCCCCGGTCGAACCCCTGCATACGAACCCGCGCTCAACCACCACGATATTTTTTACGCCGCGTTTGGCCAGCTGGTAGGCGGAGGAACAGCCTGAAATGCCGCCGCCGATGATTACAACGTCAGCCGTTCTTATCATCTTTTTCCGCCTCCTCCGCAATAAGCTCAAGCCGCACGCCTGTAACCGGCGGCCTGCACGTTTGGTTTTCAAGCTCGCTTACCCGTCTGCCCGTCGCAAGCGCGATTTCACGCATGATTATAGGCCCGCAGGTCTTACCCCTGCACGGCCCCATGCCGGATCGGGTTATGCGCTTTATCTCATCAAACGACGTATAACCTTCCGTAATCAGCCTGCGCACCTGGCTGAGGGTAACATCCGAACACCTGCATACAATGATATTATCTTCCATTGGCGCTATCCTCCACGCTGATGTTTCTAAACGCGTATATGAGCGCGCGATCAACCTCCGCCGCTATAATCGGCGTTCGGTCAAACGAGCCCGGGTTCATCACCTTAACCACCTTTACTTTTCCTATACGCTTTCCCGCCCTGTCAAGAGCCCAAACCTCTTCGCCCGGTTTGGGCAGAGGCAGGAACTCATACGGCACGCGCATCTCAACCGTAGAGCTGTTTTTGGAGCCGTCCACAATCATGATTGCCAGCCCCGGGCAGCGGCTCACGCAAAGCCCGCAGCCCGTGCATGCCTCAAAATCCAGCACAGGCAGGTTGTTTATATCGTCGCCAACGCGTATCGCCCCAAACTTGCAGGCACGCTGGCAAGGGTTGCAGGGAATGCGCTCATAGCATTCCACTACGGCTACGGGCCCTTTGTTTATCCGCTCCATCGGCGGGAATCGCTTTAAAACCATATCCGGGGACGGGATACCCGTTTCTTTAAACATATTGCTCACCTTCCTTTATCAGGGTTTGAGCCGCGCCCTCGCGTATATGCCGCCCCGCCGGGCCGGATCTGAGCTCGTCGAGCTGCCTGAAGTAATCGCTTAAAAGCTCGTCGTAGTCAGGCCGCCTGCGGCCGATTTTCGCGCTCGCGCAAAGGCCCGCTATCCGCCCCTCCACCATCGCGCTGCTCGCTTCCTCAATGCCCGAGGTATCTCCGGCGACAAACAGGGAGTCGACCGAGGTTTCATAGTTTTCTCCGCGGACGGGGACGCTTCCGCCAAGCTGCGGAACATATTTCATTTTGCACCCGCGCATCTCAAGCAGCTCGTTAAGCGGCGATAACCCAACGGCGATGCACATCGTATCCACATCAAACGCCTTTTCCGTACCTGGAATCGGGCTAAAGCTCGAATCCACACGGCACACGACGGCGCGCTTCAGGCGCGTATTGCCCTGCGCCTCCTTAACCGTGTGCGAGGATAGTATCGGCACGCCCATGCGCGCGACTTTGGAAGCGTGTACCAGGTATCCGCCAATCTTTGGGGCAGCGTCTAAAATCGCCCCTACCTGTACGCCCGCCTGCATAAGTTGATAGCTTACGATAAGCCCGATGTTTCCCGCGCCGACCATCAAGGCCCTGTTCCCCGGTTTAACGCCGTATACGTTCATCAGCGTCTGGACGGCGCCGGCGCCATACACGCCCGGCAAATCGTTATTCGGGAACGCCAGCGGCTTTTCGTAAGCGCCCGTGGCGGCAATTATAGCCTGAGGCCGGATTTTTAAGTATTTTTCTTCCTTATATAAAGCTGTAACGATGCCGTCCTCGTAAATACCTACCGCGGTTGTGTCCGTCATGATCTTTACTCTATCGCCATACTTTTTTAACTCATAAAGAAGGATTGACGCGATGTCGATACCGCGAGTTGACGCATATTGCTTTTCAGAACCGAAAAACATATGCGTTTGCTTGACCAGTTGACCGCCAAGCGCGCGGTTTCTCTCCAAAAGCGTAACCCGGCTTCCGCTGCCCGCGGCGCTGATTGCCGCGCACAGCCCGGCCGGACCGCCGCCGATTATCAGCAGCTCCGTGCTTATCATACAACCGTCCCCTTTCCCTTTTGAAATTCTACGGCCATACCGTCGCAAAGCTCGGTCACGCACACCTTTACATTGGCCACCCCGTCAACCGTCATCAGACAGGAGGAGCAATTCCCAATCGCGCAGTAAAGCCCTCGCGGCCTATGAAGGATGATGCTCTCCCCAAGCTCCTTAACACCGGCGGCATGCAGGGCGGCGGCAATGGTTTCCCCTTCATATCCCGTCATCTTACGTCCATTAAATGTAAAGCTGATTTCCTTGCCCCGGTTAAATTCAAGAATTGGATGTTCTGAAAGTCTCATTGAGCACCGCCTTATCTATAGGGTTTTGTTTATATCTTAAAACTAGAATATCGTATTTTATACAAATTGGCAAGTTCACCCTGAGGCGGATTTGTGTTAAAATGTAAATTGTCAGCGAAGCTCTTTATATATTTTAAAGGCTTCACTAAGTGATAAGTTTTTGCCGGCGGATAAAGCGTTCGGCGCGCCGTATTATCGATAGGGCCGATCCGTCCGCCCGTTTAAACCGCTGTATTCCCGCGGCGGAGGGTGCTGGGTATTCGCTAAAATGAGACGTGCCCTACGCCCCCTCTAATTGTTTCACATTGAAAGGAGTTTAGAATGAGCAATTTCCACTTTCACATGGCAATGCCAGAAAATGAACCCATCCTCTCCTACGCGCCAGGAACCCCGGAAAGGGCGGAGCTTAAAAAGGAGCTGGAGAAGCAGGCTGCCCAAACCGTAGAGATACCGCTTATTATCGGCGGGAAAGAGGTCCGTACCGGACGCATGGGAACGTGCGTTGTTCCTCATGAGCATAAAACGGTTATCGCTCAATACCACATGGCGGGCGAGGCTCAATTACAGTCCGCCATCGAAGCTGCGTTAAGCGCAAAGGAGCAATGGGAGGAAACGCCCTGGGTCCAGCGCGCCAGCATATTCAAAAAAGCGGCGGATCTTTTGGCGGGTCCGCACAGGCAAAAGATGAACGCCGCGACCATGCTGGGTCAAAGCAAAACCGCTTTTCAGGCGGAGATCGACTGCGTGTGCGAGCTGTGCGATTTTTTCAGGTTCAACGCATATTTTGCGCAGGAAATATTTAAAGAGCAGCCCATTTCAACGCCGGGCGTTATCAACCGAGTGGAATATCGGCCTTTGGACGGGTTTGTTGTGGCGGTTACGCCCTTTAACTTCACATCAATCGGCGGCAATTTATGTACCGCGCCCGCAATGCTGGGCAACACGGTGTTGTGGAAGCCCTCCTCAACCGCCGTGCTCTCGAACTACTATGTTATGCAGTTGTTGATGGAAGCCGGCCTTCCCGCCGGCGTTATCAACTTCGTGCCCTGCCGCGGAAGCGATATCAGCACGTATGTACTCAACCACCCGAAACTCGGCGGCTTCCACTTCACCGGCTCCACGTCCGTATTCCGCAGCGTATGGGCTCAGGTCGGCCAACAGATTGGCAGGTATGAGTCATATCCCCGACTTGTTGGTGAAACCGGCGGAAAGGATTTTGTGTTCGCCCACCCCACCGCCGATGTTGAGCCGCTGACGGCAGCGCTGGTACGCGGCGCGTTTGAATATCAGGGCCAGAAATGCTCCGCGGCGTCGCGCGCGTTTATTCCCAACAGTCTATGGGGTGAGATAAAGCCCCGCCTAATCGACGCTGTTTCAAAGCTTAAGATGGGCGATGTTAGGGACTTTACAAATTTCATGGGCGCTGTTATCGACAAAGCTTCATTCGATAATATTAAAGCGTATATTGAGTTTGCAGAACAGTCGCCGGACGCTCAGATCCTGTGCGGAGGAAACTGCGACGATTCAAAGGGCTATTTTGTCGCGCCAACCATCATATTGGCTCAAAAGCCGGATTTTAAAACAATGGTGGAGGAAATCTTCGGGCCGGTGCTTACCGTTTACGTATACGAGGACGACAAGCTGGACGAAACGCTGCATATCTGCGATACGGCCTCACCGTATGCCCTTACGGGCGCTATTTTCGCAAACGACCGCTATGCCATCGAGTATATGGAAAGGATGCTGCGCCACAGCGCGGGCAATTTCTATATCAACGATAAGCCTACCGGGGCGGTTGTGGGCCAGCAGCCCTTCGGCGGCGGACGCGCTTCCGGCACAAACGATAAAGCGGGAAGCGCGCTTAACCTAAACCGCTGGCTGAGCCCCCGTACCGTCAAGGAAAATCTGGTCCCTTCCTCCGCCATATCCTACCCGTTTATGGCTCAGGAATAACCGGCGGGCGTTTGTAGGCCGTTTAACCCTGCAAAAGCAGTAATCAAACCCGGCTTACCGCTATGGAAAGCCGGGTATTGCTTTGAGGCATGGTATTGAGCTTAAATTTATGCACGGTCAACTGAGCCCTTTAATTTATAATCCATATTATAAAATTAAAAGGCATTATTTACATATTAAGATTATATCTATTATGTTTATATAGGCAGGCTATGCCGCTTTACCATCGATAGCATTTTCAAGAGACTTAATTGTTTAAGAGCGGCCCCATGCATAATACTTCAGAGCGTAAGCTTAGCATGCGCGTAATCATTAAATTATCAAGCTCTCATCCGCCTTGCCCGAATCATTTGTAGATTTCGACGGTTAAGGGGCCGTAGACACGGCCCCTTAAGCCTGTCAAAAAACCCGGGGTTGGGTCGGAGCCGCAACCTCCATAGGCTTTAACCGAACCTGACGACATATGCGTCAGATTCGGAATGACTTGCGCAGCAAAGGTTTCTTTTCACGGGCCGCTGACCGCGCCAATGTGCAAGCCTACGTGTTAACTCGAAAAACGTGGCGCAGCCATTTTTTCGGCACACTGAAGGGGCCGTAGATACGGCCCCTCTTTTTTAGTAATCGTTTTATTGAAACAGATCTTTACAATAGGTTAACCCCTTTTCCGTTTGGCTATAAAACCGATTGAGCCAAGCGTAGCCGCTGCAACGCCAATCAGTACCAGGCTAACGCCGCCGGCCTTCGGGGGATCCTCAGGCTCGGGCGTCGGCGTGGGCTGCTCAGGCGTCGGCGTGGGCTGCTCAGGCGTCGGCGTGGGCTGCTCAGGCGTCGGCGTGGGCTGCTCAGGCGTCGGCGTGGGCTGCTCAGGCGTCGGCGTGG
>UQWD01000022.1 GCA_900544555.1 uncultured Eubacteriales bacterium | reverse complement strand
TTCGGGAGGGCTGTAAAATAGTAATGAAACGGCGTGGCGCATAGCTATGCCGTTTCTTAGCTTTGCAGGTCACTTTGTAAGGACACAGGGCGTATTCCCACCAGGTCATAAGAAATATCAATCTGCTGTTCCCTATATCCTTTTATCCGGCGATGCCTAAAACAATTTGCAGGTTTACTTCCTCGCCAATATACCAAACAGCAAATCACGACTGGAAAGATTGAATGTTAATATGCGTTGCTTGTAGCAACGGGTAGGATCTCATACAATAGCGGTAACGACTGAAAGAAAGTAGGTTATCCCTAATGTTAAACGAAAACATTAAAGCAATCAGAAAATCAAAAGGACTTTCGCAAGAAGAACTTGGTATCAAGCTGAATGTGGTGCGACAAACAATCTCTAAATGGGAACAAGGATTGTCAGTTCCTGATTCTGATATGTTAATCTCCATATCGGAAGTGCTTGAAACACCCGTAAGCACTTTGCTTGGAGAAACTGTTATTGAGCCGAGGGTTGACGACTTAAAAGCGATTTCCGAAAAACTGGAGATTATAAACTTACAACTCGCACAAAGGAAGGCAGCGAGATGGAAAACGCTTCATTGGTTACTTATCTCATTGTGTGTGGTCATAGTAACAATTTTTGCGGTCTTAATAGCGTTAAAGAGTCCTTACTTGGATTGGAATTATAGTGACCCTGAAACCGCCGTTGTCGGAGTAGCTTTTCACACCTTTGAATGGCTGTTTGTCAGGTTCGCGCCGATTATCCTTATAGGGGCGATTATTTTAATTCTTTCAACACGGAAGAAAGTATAAAATTTGCTCTAATTTTGGGGTACAGTTCAGACTTCAAACTTCTAATTTGTCGAGCAAATAGCAAAAACAGAAAACGCCGTTAAGGATAAACTTTGCGCTCCGCGTCCTTGACGGCGTTTTGTGTTTTTGCTGATATGAAACCAAGAGAGCGCAATCGGATAAACCGCAAGCGCTCTCCAACCATTATGGAGCGTTCGCATTTAGGGGCAAAATTTTCTTGATCCTATGCGGCTTTTAGAGCGCAGTCAAAGCAAGGTGAAGGTCTTATACTCATACTCTCAAAATGGCGTTTCTACTGCGTAACAGGAAGAAAAAAGAAGGGTAAAAAACAATCGTTTTTTACTCGTCTTTCTTCGTACCTGGTATTGCGGCTACCCAAATTCAACATGTTTATACTGTTTTTATGAGCAGTTACCTTTTTGCCGGTAGTTTTGTACATTAAAATATACGGGCTGTTCGAGTGTATAAAGTTAACCATATTTGTAATCATAAACTCTCATAAAATAAAAAAGAAGACGCTTTAAAGATTTAAGTGTTTTTTTGCGTACTTGACTAGGGATCATATAATTCACTTGTATAAATATTTTTACAACGGTACGCTTATCCCCTTACCGTCCGCCTCGAAACATTTGTAACCCGCTGCAAAGCCGCGGAACGGACGGCCGCCGGCTCCGCATATATTATACAAGCAGGCATTGCGCAGTATGGCCGGTTTAGCGGCAAGGCCGCATAATCAGGTATCTTTATTGCAAAACCTGGGAACATATGTTATCATATGCTCATTATACATAATAAAGGGGGTATCTTTTTGTCTTCGGACCCATTGGGGCGACAATTGCTGCTACAATTCGCTCTCATTTTGCTTAACGCCTTTTTTGCCGCAACGGAAATAGCGGTCCTTTCCCTTAATGAAAACCGTATACGTATGAAAGCGGACGCCGGCGATAAAAAAGCCGCGCGGATGCTCAAAATCGTTCAAACGCCAACTTCCTTCCTCTCGACCATCCAAATCGGCATTACGCTCGCCGGCTTTCTCGGCTCCGCATTCGCCGCGGATAATTTCGCCGGGCGCATTACGGAATGGGCGGTAAGGGGAAACGTTTTTTCGGGCTTATCGGAAAATACGATACATACGCTCTCGGTAATCGTGATAACGCTTATCCTCTCTTATTTTACGCTTGTGCTCGGCGAGCTTGTACCCAAGCGCATTGCTATGCAAAAGCCGGAGGCGGTCGCTCGCATGTCTTGCGGGGTTATCCGCGTTATCGCCATATTGGTCAAGCCCATCATATGGCTGCTCTCCGTTTCAACAAACGGCGTGCTGAGGCTGTTTAGGATCGATCCCCGCCGAAAGGAAGAAGCGGTTTCGGAGGAGGAGATACGCTATATGGTCGATATGGGCGAGGAACGCGGGGCCATTGAATCAAGCGAAAAAGAGATGATAGAGAATATATTCGAGTTCAACAACATGTGTGCGGAGGACGTTATGGTACACCGTACGGACATCCAGTTTATTTGGGAGGATGATACGAAGGAGGATATACTGGACGTAATTCGCCAGAGCGGTTTTTCGCGTTTCCCCGTCTGCGGCGAGGACGCGGACGATATACTCGGCGTGCTCATAACGCGCGAATACCTCTTAAACCTGCAATCGACGGAGCCGAAGCCGATGCGAGATATTCTGCGCGCGCCCTATCTGGTGCCTGAGTCCGTGCGTACGGATGTTCTTTTCAGGAACATGCAGAGCGCCAAAAACCATATGGCGATTGTCGTTGACGAGTACGGCGGAACAAGCGGGCTGGTAACGCTTGAGGATCTGCTTGAGGAAATCGTTGGAAACATCTATGATGAATCCGACCCGCAGGACGAGCATGAAATCAAAAAGCTGGGCGATAATCTTTGGCGGATAGCGGGGTTCGCTGAGCTGGAGCAGATCTCGGAGGAATTAGGGGTGCCTTTGCCCGAAAGCGAGGAGTTTGATACGCTTGGCGGGCTGATTATCAATCACCTGTCAGCTATACCCGAAGATGGCAGCTCTCCTGAAATATGCGCGCACGGCCTGCTGATTCAGGTGCAGGAGGTAAAGGATCACCGAATCGAATGGGCGCTTGTATCGATAGAGGAAAAGTGCGCGGGTAATCCATCTGAAGCGGAGGCGGACACCGTTAAAGACGTACATGCGCAAGATTAAAAAATACCGGGGGCGTTAGGGCGCGGTGAGATAAGAAAACAAATGCCGATACAGCGATTGTACGCTGTATCGGCAGTTGTTATAATGGGAAAAGGAATAGCAAGCATAGGAAGTGTGTTGGCGTCAAGATAGGACCAATAAATATGTTTTCCGCAGTCATTTTCTGTGCTATACTTAATGTTGTAGAATAATGCATATGTACACGGGAGGTATAATCATGATCAATCAAAATGACTTGCCCGACATAATGTACTTTGGATCATCCAAACCAATAAATGAGTTGAAGGGCAGAGTGTTTTTAACGCCGCATATAGGCATAGCATCTCTGTTTATTATAGATATTGGAGATTTATTCCCTAAAGGATATCGAACAAGATGTAATCTGTCCTATCGTCAATGGAACATGCCAAATGATATGTTGACGGAACCATTAAACATGGTCAATATCGTTCACAATATAGTATTTTACGAAAATAAAATATTTAAAGGTCAGTCGAGCGGATATATTCATGCAATAGACATAACCAATGTCAAAGATAAGCTAACCTTATTTACGACAAATGATCCTGATAGAGAAGTTGTTTATAGCGGAGAAGAGCCATTAACCATAATCAGTATCACTCCTCATACCCTATTATGGGAGTTAGCCTTTCATGCAAGCGAAGTAAGAAAACACGGAGTAGGAGTAGCAGAGCCAATCAGTGAATCACTATAGCAAGCTGATACTCGCCGCGGCATCTGCCGTGAAAATCCACAAAATCAGTACTGCGGTTTGTTAGTTCCACAAGCATAGGAAGTGTGGCCACACATCCTTAAAATGACTTGTTGGGAGTATCCCAAGCCCTGATCATTTTTTATATTGTGGCCACAAACAGTAGTTAGCAAAAGGGAGATATAACGAACTGGTTATGCTAAAAGATTGGTGGTGACACACGTGGAGCCTTCTATTGTAGGCTGGCTTATATTTTTGAGTGTAGTAACTATTGGATTACTTGTCCTTGCTTATCTTTCATTTTCAGGAAAACTATCTCATAGCAAACTGCTAAAGGGTAGTTTTGATACTGGCTTAGCAAACGAAAATGATAAAAGCCATCCAAATTATCAAAAAGCCTGTGTTTACATGGGAATCATGTATTTGGCATGCAGTGCTGCGGCATTCCTTTTGGGGTTATATTGTTTAACAGGTGAAGAGAGGTTGAAAATAAGTATCGCTATAATTGCTGGTTGCATGTTTGCGCTCTTGATTATTTCAGTAACACTATTCAGAAATAAAAGTAATCATTGATGAATTGCTGCCTTGTTCACTTTATAAACATAAAGCCAAATGCTACAAAACATAAAGCTGTGTGGAAAAATCCACACAGCTTTATGTTTTCTCATGTCACCGCGCCTTATGCCCCCGGTTTTTTTGGTCGTGACACTTTAGAGTTGGTGAAGCGTGCAAAATATAAAAAATGCTGTGCGGGCGCGCGTTTATTTAAAGATTATAGTTACAAAATGCTTTTAGGTTTGCTTAGCGTAGTAAATGCTTACCAGTCAGGATGTATTCTTGCCCGCATTTATACGGTTTTGAATGCCTGAATGTTTGCTAACAGGCTGCGTTCGCGGCTAAGCCTCGGATAGATATTCTATCGAGGGATAGCGATTTATACTGCTTTGAAGGTTATATAAAGCAATTTGGCCTAAGACAACGATTAAAGGCGACAAACAAAATGCGGCTCTGAATTCCGTTCGATTTGCTTTCATAGAACAAATGAATAAGGGAAGCAGCCTGAAGCCATAACGATAGTAAAATGGCTGATTTAAAGCGCGAATTTGAATAAAGCCGAACAATTATACAGACATGACTATGTTGGGCGGATGGGTTCATAAAAAATTCTCATGTTTAGCGGCTGAGCGAGGCTTAATCCGCATGAACTTACATCTCAACCATAGTTCACGGCTGTATCCTAAAAAACGCTAAGGAGCATCCGGCTTTTAACGTGGGGCTGAACGGGCCGTACGCTGGATGTTTAAAGCGTTTTTCGCATGGCTTTGCGACGCGCCGGCACGCTCAATCAATTAAAGTACTCCTTAGGTATACCGTCCATCACTACGGTAATACGGTTCGATTCGCCCGCGTCCCGCTCGTTATCCGTTACCCCATACTCCACTAAAAGCTTAGCCACAGCTAGCCGGTCGGAAGCTTTGAGTTCCGGGTCGGCCAACATTACCCTGAGGCATTCCATGGCCTCCAGAGCCGATTTTTGCATGAGCTTCAAAAGTTTTTCCTTCTTCATATGTTTTCTCCTTAAAAATTTATTGTCGTTTTATTGGGTTTAATGTTACCATTAAGAAATTAACGCTCCTCGGGAGGATTGAAAATGAAACGTACCATTGTATTTTTACTGGCGCTTGCGGCGATACTGTCCGTCGCCTGCGCGCCTTTGAAGGATGATATTATCAACGCCACACCCTATGCGCCGTCTGCGGGAGGCCCGCAGCCCACCCCATCCATGCCGGATGGCAGCGTGGGAAGCCTATACGATATGGAGGAAAGGATCGTCTATTATCCTGAAGGTAGCGAGGCTAAAAGCGCGGACTATCTGCTTTCTTACAGCGTACCGGTGTTTAAGGATACGCCGCACGCCGCAAAAATGAACGAGGCCGTAAACCTCTACGTCGGTGAGCTCAAAGATCGGGTGATGACGGACAGGCTCCCTTACGCGGATCGCGCGGAGGGTGATCCTGTGCCGAAAACAGAGCTTAAGTCCGAGGTATCCAAATGCGGTGAATATATCAACATCCTTTTTTCAGAGAGCGCGTGGTTTGGCGATACGGAGCATAAAAGCGCATTTGCGCTTGTATTAAACGGCTCTGGTGAAGAAACCTCGCTATCTGCGGCGCAGGGCATGTACGAACCCGAGCAGCTGGTGGCGCAGCAGATCCTCAATGTAATTGACAGCGACAGGAGCCGGTATTACGGCGACATATCGCTAGACGATATTATTTATCACATCGATCTCCATAATGGATTTATCATTACTCAAAGCGGGTATCAGGTATTCGTCGCAGCCGGTGAAATAGCGCCCGATGAGGACGGGGAGAAGTGGTTCGAGGTTTCGCGCGAATCGCTTTACCCGGATTTTGTAGGCGGTGTAATGTCGCCGGTACAGTATGAAAGCCTGCTGCCGGTTTTAAACCGGCTCGCTTGCGCGGCAGCCCCTTATTATGAAAGCTTCAGCGAACAGCCGTCCCCGCTTGTCGCAACAGCGTTCATGGGTTCGCTGATGTTGGAAGCGGGGACGGCCGAGATGGACTCCGCGTCATTTGAAGGGTTATACACATCCTACTTCGAGGGGGATTTTCCCGGTTTAGATAGCCTGGGCTGGAATATCTCCCTGGAAAACGGTACGTATAGCCTGGGTGAATACGCGCCCCCCGGTCTATACGGGGTGGAATGCCAAGTCGCCGTTAAGGGGGAGGACGGCGATGTGACGGTGAAATGCGCGCTGATGTTCGGCGCGCCTGGGGATGCGTCCGCGAAGCGGTTGGCTAACGCCGAGATAATATTGACCGAAGCGCAAGACGCCGCGTGCGGCTACCGGATACAAGCGCTGCTTATCGGATAAAAAGGCGGCGCGTGTACCCGTTGAATAATGCAAAGCGCTCATCTGAGATATTATATTCATTAATGGCGGTAAGCGCGGCGAGCGAAAAGCCTTGCGATGCAAGGCTTTTCGCGTTTCTGAAATAGCGGCTACTTCATATTATTCGATTTTACACGGAGCGTATGCACATTCTAATCGGTCAGCGCCCCGTGGGGAGAAAGCCTTGCGATGCAAAAATTTTCTATATGGGAGCCTCCCGCGCCGAGAATCCATGAAAAAATCCACTTTTTTACGCCTCAAGCGCCAAATTCGCATTAGCGCTTGAGGCTTCGGCTAAGTTGTTGAAGCACGCAATGGCGGAAGTATAACGGTAAGCTGTATATGCACGGAAAAAACGGGCTATAAAGTTTTCTGATTCGCGCATACAGCCAAAACGGATAGTAGAGGAGCGCTCCTAAAATAAAACATAGGCGCGGCGCGCTAAATTAAATAGCGCATCCCGATATTTACCGCTATGCGCTAAGCGTTTCATCGGCTCCAAACGGATACGCCTCTAACCGGAACAGGCGATACGGATGAATGCTCTTACAAATCGTCCGCGTCCTGTACGGGTCTGTCATTATCCAGATCCACGCCTGTATAGCTTCCAAGAACGTCGGATGGGATTTCCGTCTTGTTCATACCGGGCATCGTATCCACCATTTCCTTAATATCATGGCGTAACTCCTTCATCAGCGCCACCTCCTTTCAGTGTGATAGTATCCCCCGGCGCGCTTAAGGTATCCTGCTTTACCCTTCGCATAAGGGACTGTGCCTGCGCCTTTCCGTCAAAGCGCATCATCTCCAGCCCGGCCTCCGGCGTGAGCATGCCCAATTGTACCAACTGGATAATCAGTTCATTATGCGCAGCAACGCTGAATCGGCTTTCGCGCTGTATTTTAACGCTTACCTTGAACTCCAAAGGCACGCTGTTGCCGAGCGCACTCACTTTATAGAGCGTTTCACGCGAGAACAAGGCGGGGGAAGCGCCTCCCGAACGAGGAATAAATACCTTCCGTTGGAACTGGCAAAAATCACGCTCAACCTCAATTTCCTGCCTGACGGCCTGCCTAAACGCTCCGTGGACAATGCGTGCGGCCATCCTGGTCCGCTTGCTGGACGCTTCCTGAAGCGCGATGATGGCGGATGCGGCGGTTACGCCGCCTGTGGTTCCGCCCCTTGAAAAATCGTTCGCGCCGGACTCCTCCTTGATGGATTCGCGTATATCCTGAATGTAGGAGATGATATAGGCGGGCAGGGGAGCCGTGGCAAACCATGATATGCCGTTGAGGTTCTCGCCCCGGTGCACCTCCTTCGCCCAATCCCTCAGATCGTCCGCGTCAAATCCCGAAGCACCTGTTACAAGCAGTTTATTCCTTGAGGCCATGAGCGCGTTTTTCAGAACAATCTGGTCCAGTTTATCCGCGTAACGCTGCTGCGTTTCAAACATATCCACCATGCCCAAGCCCAGCGCAGTACCCTTACGCGCAAAAAGCGGCGTAACGATAAAAGGGTATTCGCCGTGAGAGAAATACCCATCCGGCCTTTCCCTGCGGCTGTCCTCCAAAATTACACCCCCGGCCAGCTTGAGCATATGAACGCTGTACCGCTGTGATTCCTCGTCATACTCCCTGAGCCAGCATTCAATAAAAAGAATAACGTCGTGTTCATCGTTTGCCCGTATAAAGCCGTCGCCGCCGGGCCTGGTAATGAACGAGTCGCGCTCCATCCGCTTTTCCTCCTTCGGGTATCTCGCGGCAAACCATTCCCTGTGCCGGGGCGTAATTTTGAATATCGCCCTTGAATCCTGAATATCGGCGCAGGATGGATCGAACAATATGCTGCGGTTATCGACCCAGCGGATAAAGGCCGCGCCCAGCCCGCGGTTGAGTGTTGCGTCAAAGCCCACCTCCTGTACCATATAACCGCCTACAAGCAAGTCCCTCGTCATGCGGGCGTATTCCGTTTCAAAGCCCTGAGATTGGTGGTTTTCCGCGACGATATAGCTGAGTATCCCGGCCGCTTCCTCATACTCGGGATCGTCCGCGGTAATAACGGCTTCAGGCAGTTGATCCAGTAAATCCGCGCGCACGCTTTCAATTGTCGATTGAATAACGGGCGTCATGGGCCGCGGTTCGTTTTTGTCGGCTTCCGGCACGCCGTACCAGTGATCCCCCCGGTACATCCGCTCGCATTTCTCCAGCCGTTCCCATTCGCCTGCGTACGCTCCGCAATAGGAATGGAACAAGTCGTAGATACGCCTTGCGTCCGCCTGTTGTGTTTTGCTCATAAATACCTCCTGTATTGGTTTTCCGGCCGCAGGCCGGTTGGTTTGGGTTCATGAATAATTTCGCGCTCCGGCGATTTTACGGGTTTTTTCGTTATTCTACGCCTGAAGGAACGTGCCTTCGTGTTCCGCAACGCTGAGCGGATCGTATGGCCGGGGCGTTCGGGCGGGCCTATCCACCGTTCGCCCGGGGCGTGACATCAGCGCGTACCGAAGCGCTTCCGGGGCGTGGTCGTCGCCGCCTGCCGCGTCCTCCCTGTTCCGTTCGTCGTATACCAGAGCTGGAAGCGTGCGTATCAGGTTTGCGCAGCATGGGGATACCTGCCAGCGGGGGAGCCCGTCGAGCCCGGGCGAAAGGTACCACCGCACGCGCTGCCAGCCCGCTATTCGGGAATTATCGGCCGGCGTGAGCGGTACGCCGGATATGGCGAACAGCTCGGCTATGCATTCCCCGTCAAACCCGCCTGCGCCTTTAAGCGCCGCACCCCGCTTCTGCCACATATCGGGGGAGGCGACCGTATAGGCGATTTCTTCCCCTTGGCTCAATTCGCGCATGCGTGCCGCCACATCCGTCGCCTGCATATGCTTAACGTACATTTCCCGGTATGTGTACACGCGCCCTTCCCCGTCGACCGCGTGCCAAAGCACGCAGCATGGATCGTTATAGCCCCAGTCAATGGATCGGAAACGCCGCCACCGAGCGGGCGGGGCGATATCGCCGTTAACGTGCGCGCTTCTTGAGAACTCGCGGAAATACTGTCCAGCGTGCACATCCCAATCGCCCTCCAGATGAGCCCTGCGCAGATCCTCCGGCAATCGTTCAAGCTGGCGGACATAATCAGGGTCACCTTTTATAAGCGCTCTGTTGTCCCAGATACGCGCGGGTATAAACGCGTAATCGCCGGGAACCTCGTTTTCCCGATAATCACGATCCACAAACAGACGCTTTACCCATCCATGCCCAACGTTCCCGGGATTGCATGTGTAGTACATGCGCGGGGCGAAATCCGCCCTGACGGTTCGGTTGCATGTTGTGAGAAAGCGCATCTGCTCTTCAGTAAAGTGCGTCGCCTCCTCCATGCCGATTACGTCGTACTCCTGGCCCTGGTATTGGTAAATGTCGTTTTGCGCTTCACAATATCCCAACCTGATTCGGGAGCCGTTAGGAAACCGGAATACCCGCTCCGTCGCGTTGTATTTGGCGACGCCGTTCAGCTCTTTGAGCAGCGGCGTCATATGGTTTTCGCGCAGTTCGGGCAGCGTGCGGCGCATCAAAAGCTCATTAAGCCCAGGAAACGCCATTGCGAGAAGCACGAGCTTTCTACGCATCGCCCAGCTTTTACCGCCGCCCCTTGCGCCCCCATACGCTGTGTGGCGTGCGGTAGAGGCGAAGAACTCTTGCTGGCGGGGGTGCGGCGCGCCCTTTAGCCGCAATACCATTTAAACTCCTTTCCGGCCGACAAAAAAACGCAGCTTGCGCTGCGTTTTTTTGAGCCTAATTTTGGTACTTAAACAACCATAACAGAACATTTGTGCGATGTCAAGGGCTGTTTTAGTTTTAATGATTGGAATTTGAAAACCGTTTCATGGTTTTCAATAAGTATTGGTTATATTATAAGACAACAGAAAGTCTTTTTTGACATGACAAACCTAAATAAAATCGTTATTATAACCAAAAGGGAGGCAGTGAACATGGAATGGTTACGGAGGATTAATGAATCCATTCGATATATAGAAGATAATTTAATGGATCATATAAGCGTTGAAGATGTTTCAAAGCATGTGTTTTCATCACAGTCGAATTTTCAACGTTTATTTCATTTAGTAACCGGGGTAACGATAGGCGAATACATTCGCAATCGCCGGTTAAGCTTAGCCGGGCGTGATTTAGTGCTCACGAACAGCAAAGTTGTTGAAACAGCTATGAAATATCTATATGATACATCAGAGAGCTTCTCAAAAGCATTTACGCGTTTTCATGGCATTCCGCCATCAGGCGTTAAGAAGCATAGCGATATGCTTAAGTTTTTTCACCCCATTACTATAAATATTTCGATTCAAGGAGGATTCGGCATGACTCATAAGCTGATTGACGATTTTTACTGGAGCGACATCGAAGCGCAAAATGGCGGTAAGCTACCCGATTCCGAGAAATATCAAAGGATTGTTCGCTGGGCGGTTAAAGCTAGGAGGCAGAACCCGGGAGTTTTTGACGCGTTGATCGAATGGGTGTTGGACGACTCGGAATGGAGCGCCGATAAACTCATTGAAAACAGGCAAATATTAATCCAGGGCGTATTTGCGCGGTTTAAAGAACAAAACGCGCGGCTTCGCGCTTATCTGACGGAATTAAGGCCGTCGGGCGCGGTCAACGAAGCGGTGTTTAAAGCGCTGGATCGTTTTGATGATGAGTTGTCGGGGCACACGCATGATAAGGAAATACGGAAAGTGGTGGCTCTAGTGTATGCCGACTTTTCCGTCATGAGCGAGCGCGGCATAAGGGAGCGGTTTGCGGGAGGCAAAACAGGTCCCGTTGGTACTGATAGCGTGGATTTATTCGGATATATCAATTACTTGAAGGATTGCGACGCAGCGGTTCAATGGGCGCTGTTTATGCCCGATATGGCTCGAAGGCAGCAAAACGGCTTTAAGGTAGATAGATTTGAATACAAAAAAATGCCTGCGATGCGCTTTATTGGGCGAGAAGGCGACGATTTATCGAATATAGATATTCGCAAGACCCTTTTCCGAACGCTGGATGTAATGAGCGATTATAAGTCGGGCTTTGATCATGATATTTTATTGATGCATCATAACGGCCAATGTGTGGATTTAGGCCCATGGCATGGCGTTTGGGGCCGGTTTATGAAGGCGGACGCGCCTGTGCCGGTAGGCTTTATCCATTTCGACTTTGTGCCGCATAATAACGGGAAGCCTGGTACGCCATTCATATCTCAATTTGCGTATGCCGCCTTCTCCGGCGATTTTGAGAAAATGCATGAACGCGAGGGTTACGACAGCGACGCTATGTATGACGTAACTAGAAACATCATGCTTGCACAAGGCGTAAATATCCCTTATCCCGATAAATATTGGACTGCCGAAGTATTTCTAAACGGATGCGATAAATACAGCGCCGCTTATATGTTTAGTGCCGAGCTGTAAAAAACTGATTTTCGTAAGTACTAATAACGTGACCACACTGTAAAGGTCATAATTAAGCCGCCGGATTAGGAGCGAATCGTTCTAAACCCGGCGGCTTTGACCATTTGCTTTGGATAGCCGCTCATAGCGGCGTGGGCCCAGGTTCCTGCGCAATCCGTTGTGCCAAAAGCGTCGGCAAATGGCGCGTATGCGCACGGTAACCAATTAAACGGCCTCCGTCAAACGCGGAAACGCCCATATTGTTGTCAGCAAACCCGCTCAAAACCGGCGCCAACGGAGGCAGGGCGGGGACGCATACCCGCTCCTCCTCAAAATTGAGCTTTGCGAGCATTGCCGCTTCCTCTATATGGTTATTGAAAAAATCCATAAGAATCATTTCGCTTTCCCCCAGCGATAGCCATGCTCCATCATTACCGCCTTGATGGTATTAATTGCATCTTCATCTATACCGTTTAACGCCGATATTTCGGATTCGCTTTTTGACCTAAGATTTTCAAGATAAGGTTGTTCGAGGCTTTGTACGGCGTATCTCGCGGCCGGCCTGAGCCTATCGAGCAAAGCGCTGATCGGGACGGGAATATGCTTTTCCTTTTCCGGGAACCTTTTATCAAACTCCAAAACGTCTTTTTCGTCCAAGCTGTCATAAACCGGATCGTAATAATACCGGCCCTGTATTTCATCTAATGCGCCTTTATAAAGCGGCAGCGCCATAAACGGATCGAAGGTCTTCCCGTCGGGGGTGGTAATGCTGAATTGAGCGGCGCGTTTAAACCCGAAGCGCGGATAATAATCAGGATGGCCGAATATCAATATTGCCCGATAGCCCAACCGCCTCGCCTCACGGATCGAATGGGTAAGCAACGCCGTTCCAACTCCCTTATACTGATACTCCGGCAAAACGCTCAACGGCCCAAAGGTCAGCGTTTTTTGGCTATTCCCGGAGCTATCCGCTATTCGGCTTTCAGTATAGATGATGTGACCGACAAGAGCGCCGCTTATTTCCGCCACAAAATCCAAACCCGGCACAAACGCTTGCGATTTGCGAAGCCGGTGCACGAGCAAACACTCTTCACACGCGCGGCGGCTGTTAACCCAAAACGCTTCACGGGTCAAACTCTCCACGGCATGAAAATCGCTGGGGGATTCTTTGCGCAGATGGATGTAATTAAGCGGGCGGTCATGCGCTGATAGCCAAATTTCTTTTTCGAGCTCATAATTAATTGAGGATTGCCATTCTCCCAGCTGATCCCGCCATGCGTTCTCCGTTACACCCTTTCGCTTGAACCCCAGCTTGTTTTCGTAAACATGCTGCGCGCGCCTGTTTTGAACATTCGTATCCAGAATGACCTTTTCATAGCTGTAATACCGAAACAAAGCGTCAATGAACATCGTGAGCAGCACCGTGCCAGTACCTTTGTCTTGCTCGCTGAAATCACAGATTTTTATTCCGATCCGCGCAACGCCGCCCCCATTATTTCGATAATGCATCTCTCCTATGGGCTTACCTGAGCTTTCAATAATATGAAGGCGCTGCGTATCGTCGCTGTTGCTCATAAGTCTCTCGCGTATTCTTTCGGGAGTTTCGCCCAACCCGTTCGGAAACCCCGCGTGGGCCATTATTTTACCGTCGTTCCACCAATCGCAAAGCTGCTTGGCGTCGGTTTTATCGGCGCTGCGAATGGTAAGTTCTTGATAATAAAGGTTCATTTCTTTAATCCTCCGTTTTTTTCATGTTTTTGATACGTTTTGAAATCGACTTATGCAGCTCGCCTCGTTCGCGCATAAATCCGGCCCTGTCAGAGACATACTTTGCTTCATGCCTCAGCTTCAAATAGCGCTCCCAACGCTCGGCAGCAAGTTCGCCGCTTTTAACCGCCGCCTTGACGGAACATCCCGGTTCGGTCAGGTGACTGCAATCGGTAAACCTGCAGCCTCGCGCTAAAACCTTATCAACATCCGGGAAGGCCTCGCCAAGGCCGGAGCTGACGTCCCACATGCCCAGCTCCCGCATCCCCGGCGTATCTATCACCATCGCCCCAAATGGCAGCATGAAAAGCTGCCGGTGGGTAGTGGTATGCCGCCCGCGGTTGTCGTTCTCGCGGATTGCGTTTACGTCCATAAGCTTTTCACCGGCCAGCGCGTTTACCAAGCTGGATTTACCCACACCGGAAGAACCGAGGAATACGGCGGTTTTTCCGGGTTGAAGATATTCAAAAAGCCTGTCGAGCCCCTGGCCGGTAACGGCGCTTACGGCGATAACGTCGACGCCCACGGCAATCTCCTCCGCCGCCCTGATGATAGCGCCGCAATCATCCGCCAAATCGGCCTTTGTCAGCACCACGGCCGGCGTAGCGCCGCTTTGCCATGCTAGCGTAAGATAACGCTCTAGACGATGGATGTTAAAATCCTTGTTCAGAGACGTCGTCACTAAAACCGTATCAAAGTTCGCGGCTACCGCTTGCTCGCCCTGCACCGTCCCCGCTAAGCGGCGTGAGAAAAAGCTTTTTCGCGGCAAGGTTTTAATGATTAAGCTATCGCCCGCGGGCTCGTATTGCAATAGAATAAAGTCGCCGACCGTAGGAAATTCTTCGCCCTGAACGTAGTATATGGACGTCTTTAATTTACCGTAAATGGTTCCGTGTTCACAGATAATCTCATACCGTTCACGATGCGCAGCCGTAACCCTGGCCGGAATCCCTTCCGCGCATTCAGGAAGCATAGTAGGCGTCCAGCCGTAATCTACTAAATCAATCATTTTTTCCTCCAAAATATCAAATTGTTTAAAAAAGGACAGATTGCACACCTGTTAAAATAATCACAAATACACTGTTAAGGGCATAAGTATACCGCGGATAAAGCAGCCTTAACTCCGGCTGCAAATCCGCGGTAACAAAAACAACACACCCAATCGTGTGCCGCAGCTATTGCAGTATATTCGAAAGGTTACTTTTTACGGCATAACAACCAAGGCAAATTTCGCCTGAGTTCTATGCCCCTATTCAGCTTTAAGGCGCAATCACCATAACAAAAACCGACATTAACAACATCTCCTTTCGATAATTGTTCGAGTCATTTTCAAACCAAATACAGTTTAGCATAAACTCCATACAAGCGCAAGGAATGTTCTAAACCCTAATCCGGCCAGCACTAATTATTATACGCTCATATCTTCCTAAGTCGAGAGAAACGAGACAAATATATAAAAATAGTCGGGGAATTCAGCGCGGGGGGAATAGAGGGCTGCTGGGAGATAAATAAGCGATGGTTTGCGGCATTACAAGCTGCCGCCTTACATTAGCCCAGTATAGACCCATAGGTAGTTCACATGCTATACTGGGAAAAAAGCGGAAGAGGATTGTGTGCAATGGCAGTATACTATCTGGGCGGCGGCACGTGCTGCGGTAAAAGCACGGTAACCGAGCTGCTCGTAAAGAAACATGGCTTTACGCTATATAAGCTGGATGACTATATTTTTGATTACCTGGAGCAGCTTGCCGAGGGAGGCAATGAAATTGCCATAAAGCAAATGAACCAATCCATGCAGGAAATGTGGCTGGGCGCCACGCCTTCCGAGATGAGCGCTGAAGAAACGCAGCTTTACGGCGCCATGCTTCCGCTTGCCCAGCAGGCCATTGAATCGCTTCCGCAGCAAGCGCGCATTCTGGCTGAGGGCGCGGGCTTCCTTCCGGCCCTTATGCATGCTGCCGGCGTGCAGCCCGGCTTTTATGCCTGTATTGTGCCTACGCCTGCTTTTCGCCGGGCGCAGTACGCCAAACGGTCTTGGATACACCAGTATCTTGACAGCGTAAGCGACAAGGACGCCGCCTTCCATAACTGGATGAGGCGGGACGACCTATTATCCGAAACCGCTCTTGAAGACGCGCGGAGATTGGGCTATCCGGTATATGTAGTGGACGGGGCCTATGGCGTGGAAAAAACAGCCGCCTTTGTTGAAAAGGCATTCCACCTTGCATAACTGATGAAAGTCTTGGGGAGTCGGAAAGGCAAAAGAACCTGCGGTTCATTTAACAAAAGGCGAAGCTCATAAATTTTTCGCAACCTAGGGCGCGCCTTTATACCCACTGTGCGCTGATATGTGCCAAAGCAGGGCCGCCCAATCAGCGGCCCTGCTTGAATGTTTTCCTATGAACCCGCATCAGGCAGCGGGGCGTTACCGCGTTTAATTATGTTCCGCTTCAGCTCGATCGGCAGGAGCGCCAAGAGGGTTTCCCATTAGGTATTCATCAATCGCTTTCGCGGCCTTTTTACCCGCCCCCATCGCCAATATCACGGTGGCCGCGCCGGTCACGGCGTCCCCTCCCGCGTAAACGCCGGGGATGCTGGTGGCCCCGCTCTCCTCATCAACCATAATACCGCCCCATTTTTGCGTTTCAAGGCCGGGAGTTGTATCCCGTATAAGGGGGTTGGGGCTGTTGCCTATAGCGACCACGACCGTTGAAACCGGGATGGTAAAATCGCTCCCCTCAACAGGCGCCGGACGGCGGCGGCCGGAGGAATCGGGTTCTCCCAGCTGCATGCGCACTAAGGATATGGATTCAACGCAGCCGTTCTCATCCCCGTTGATGCGCGTGGGATTCGTCAGCAGGTTAAACACGATACCCTCCTCCCTCGCGTGGTGCACCTCTTCAAGCCTGGCCGGCATTTCCTTTTCACTGCGGCGGTAAACGATATAAACGTCTTTCGCGCCCAGCCGCTTGGCGCAGCGCGCCGCGTCCATCGCCACGTTCCCGCCCCCGACCACGGCGACGGATTCACCGACCCGCACGGGAGTATCGCTTTTGGGGAATCGGTAAGCCTTCATCAAATTAATTCTTGTGAGGAACTCGTTCGCGGAGTACACGCCGTTTAAATTCTCGCCCGGAATCCGCTGAAAATTGGGCAGGCCCGCGCCGCTTCCGACGAACACGGCGTTAAAGCCCTCTTCCTCCATTAACTCCTGTATTGAGATGCAACGGCCGATCACCATGTTGGTTTCGATACGGACGCCCAGCTTTTCAACCGTGGCTATTTCCTCGCGCACCAACCCCTTGGGAAGGCGGAATTCGGGTATGCCGTAAACCAAAACGCCGCCGGGTGTATGAAGCGCTTCAAAAATGGTGACGTCGTACCCTTTTTTCGCCAGGTCGCCCGCGCAGGTGAGCCCGGCGGGGCCGGAGCCCACCACGGCGACGCGCATGCCGTTTTTCTTGATATCAGGTTTTCTCGCATCGCCGGAATCGCGCGCTTTATTCATTGCGAAATCCGCCGCAAAGCGTTCCAGGCGGCCAATGCCTACAGGCTCGCCCTTGATGCCTCGAACGCATTTCGCCTCGCATTGCGTTTCCTGAGGGCACACGCGCCCGCAGATAGCGGGCAAGTTATTGGTAGAGCGGATAACCTCGTAGGCCTCCTCAAACTCGCCCTTTTGTATGTGCTGTAAAAATTCCGGTATCCGTACGTTTACCGGGCACCCGGATACGCACGGCTTGTTCTTGCAGTTCAGGCAGCGCGAAGCCTCCTCCATGGCCATCTCAGCGTCGTAACCCTGGCTTACTTCGCTGAAATTCGCGCTGCGGGTTTTGGGATCCTGCTCCCTCGCGGGCAGCTTTTTCGGGTTCATATTCGGCATCAGCGCACACCTCCCGTCAGTTTGCATGCATGCTTTTTCATGATTTCGCCTTCCTCCGCCCTGAATATGCGCGAGCGGGCGATGGCCTCGTCAAAATCCACCTCATGGCCGTCAAAATCCGGACCGTCAACGCAGGCGAACCGTGTTTTCCCGCCTACTGTCACGCGGCATCCGCCGCACATCCCGGTCCCGTCTATCATAATGGGGTTCATCGATACAATCGTGCGGATGCCGCGATCTTTGGTTAGATTACATACGGCGCGCATCATTGGGAGCGGGCCTATGGCGATTACCGTATCGTATTTAGTTCCGGCGTCAAGCCGCAGATTAAGCGCATCCGTTACAAACCCTTTATGTCCGTTGCTCCCGTCGTCAGTCATGACAAACAGGTTTGCGCAGGATTCCTTGAGCTCGTCTATCAATATCATCAGATCCGCAGATCTGAATCCCACGATAACATCAACTTCCACGCCCATTTCATGAAGGGCTTTGGCCTGCGGGTAAGCGATGGCGACGCCCAGCCCCCCTCCTATCACGGCGACTCGGCGCATCCCCTCAAACTCGGAGGCCTTTCCAAGCGGGCCGACGAAATCCAGCAAAAAATCGCCCTCCTCCAGCGCGTCGAGCTTTAACGTCGTATAGCCAACCTTCTGAAAGATGATGGTTATTGTGCCGGCCTCCCTGTCGTAACCCGCGATTGTCAAAGGGATCCGCTCGCCGTCCTCGTCGATGCGGAGGATAATAAACTGGCCCGGCCTGGCCTTTTTCGCTATCGCCGGGGCATGCACCTCCATCAACGAAACGGTATCATGGAGCTTTCGTTTTTTCATGATCTGATACATAATGTCACTCCTTTTTCTACGCCACAGAAGCAGAGCGCCAACCGCCCTGCCTCCTATTTATTAAGGATTTATTTACATCATATATTCTAACGTTGATTGCGCTCCGGGTCAACTGTTTTACCCGCCGGCAGTATTAAAGCGCCATATAAAAATCTTTCTATACCATGTCCTCCGTGATATAATAACGTTATAATAGCTATTGGCGGAGGTTTGATTAGTGGCTTGGGCTGATTTTTGGAAGAATATCAGTGAAAATTGGATAGATTACGCGTGGACGTTGGGAAAGGTTATTATAACCTTCGCGGCGGCGCGTATTCTTATAGCGCTAATCAAGCGGGCTATGGCTGCGGTAACAAAGGCGAGGATAAAAAACGCTGACCCAAGCCGCGTAAAAAAGCTTGAAACGGCCAATTATCTGGTTGTGAGCGTAAGTAAATACGCCGTATATTTTATCGCCATCGCAGTGGCCGCCGGAATACTCGGCCTTGGCGGGGCGATGAACTCCATGCTGGCGGCGGCGGGCATCGGCGGCATCGCTATCGGAATCGGCGCGCAGAGCCTCGTTAAGGACGTCGCGACGGGTATGTTTATGCTTTTTGAGGATCAGCTTGCGGTTGGTGATTTTGTGAAAATAGGCAATATTATGGGTACTGTTGAAGGCGTTTCGGTTAGGACAACTACGGTGCGCGGCGCTCAGGGCGAGTTGAATATCGTACCCAATGGAAGCATCGGCGAGGTAACGAACTATTCCCGCAATCCCTTTGTTCTTTTTTTTGAGGCGCAGGTGGCGTATGAGGCGGATTCGGACAAGGCGCTGCTATTGATGGCGCAGGAGGCCGAAGCGTACCGTGAGGAGATACCGGATCAAATCAGCAATGTTGAGGCGCTCGGGATAGTGGAGCTGATGGATTCCGCGGTAAAGCTGCGCGTATCCATCACGCTTGAGCCAATGAGCCAATGGAAAGTGCAGCGCGAGCTGACCCGGCGCGTAAAAAACCGCTTTAATGCGGAAGGGATAGAGATTCCATACCAAAAGATCGTCGTGTTAAACACGAAGGAGGCTGTTGATGATAGACAGCTTTGAGCTTAATGATTTCGTAGTAATGAAAAAGCCTCACGCGTGCGGAACCAACCAATGGCAAATTATCCGCACTGGGGCCGACGTAAAAATTAAATGCTGCGAATGTTCCCGCATTGTTATGCTGGACAGGGAGGCGTTTATGAAAAACGCTAAAAAAAGAATGCTAAAAGAGGGCGGCAAATGAGAAAAAAGGATATTCGGCATCTAAAGGATGAAGCCGAGCGCATCCATAAGGGTAATAAGGATTACAGGCGGGCAAGCAATACGGAGTTTATTACCTGCCTGGTTATCGTTCTGATCACGGCGTTATCGATAAGGCTTTTTATCATATCGCCCATGCGTGTGGACGGCTCGTCCATGGCGCCTACGCTGCTCGACGGAGAGAGGATGATTGTGGAGAAGGTCAGCTATTGGTTCGATGGGCCGGAGCGGGGGGACGTCGTGGTCTGCTTTTATCCGAACTATACGATAAGCTGTGTAAAACGCGTCGTCGGCCTCCCGGGGGAAACGATTTCCATCACGGACGGGCAGATCTATATCAATGGGGAAAAGCTTGACGAAACATCTTATTGGCAGGACTATATATACTACGATCTTGAACCCGTTGAGATACCCGCAGGCACGGTGTTTGTTATAGGCGATAACCGTAACGACAGCAAGGACAGCCGAAACCCGTCGGTCGGCCCCATCCCATATTACCGCATTGTGGGCAGGGTAATCGGCGTAATCTGGCCGTTGAACGAAATTAAGATGCTGGTATAGCAATGGCTAAATGATACCCGCGCCCAGTGCGAGCAACAGCGGCGGGGGCGCGAAACGGCGCAGTTAAATACCAACGGAAAGCGGCAGAGAATCATGAAGAACAGGGATGTAAGCAATTTAGGCGGGGAAATGGCGTTACTTTACAAGCGGAGGGTACAAGCGCAGCATTCGGACAACGCTTCGTTTTTTATCTTAATTGCCGTTACGCTCGTTGCTGTGCTTGCCCTTCGGCTTTTTATCATTACGCCAATGCGCGTCGACGGTTCGTCCATGCTGCCGGCGCTTGAAGATAAAGAACGGATGCTAGTTGAAAAGGTAAGCTATTGGTTTAACGAGCCGCAAAGGGGAGATATAGTCGTGTGCTATTATCCTGGGAGCGAGATAAGCCGCGTAAAGCGCGTTATAGGCCTGCCGGGCGAAACAATTGAGGTGCGCGGGGGCAAGGTATACGTTAACGGCGCGCTGTTAGATGAATCATCCTATTGGAACGGGTACATTTATTTCGACTATGGGCCGTTTCAGGTTCCTGAGGGGCAGGTATTTGTTATGGGCGATAACCGAAACGACAGTAAGGACAGCCGGAACCCTTCGGTCGGTCCCATCCCGTTCAACCGCGTTGCCGGCAGAGCGATAGGCGTGGTGTGGCCAATAAAAAAAGCGAGGATGTTTGTTTAGCATGGAAAGAGAAAGGCGCGCGCGCAACAATCAAGGCGAATACAGAAAATTAGCGATTATTGATGTTGTCTACCGCGTCGGTATATGCGCGGCGGTACTGGCGGCGGTCTGCCTGTTTTGGATTCAGGGAGTGCCGGTCGTTGCGGATAATATGGCGCCAACCATACGAAAAGGCGATATTTTGCTTGTGGACAAGCTCGCTCACTATGCCGTAACACCGGTTCGAGGCCAAATCGTCGCGTTTGACGAGCCGCAATCAGGCGAGCGCCTGATTGGGCGGCTTATAGCATTTTCAGGCGAGAGAGTACTGATTCAAAACGGGAACCTATACATCAACGACGCGTGGCTCAACGAGCATGCTTATCTATCGCTGCCTTCGGCGGATATAGATGCTTTTCAAGTACCGGACGGGAGCGTGTTTGTCATGTTTGACGACCGTACTGAACCGGGCATAGTAACGCCCCTGTCCAGCATCGTGGGGGTAGTCAGGCTTATATCCTGGCCGTTTAGCCGGCTTTCACTGTTTGTTTAGCCTCAAATATGTCATAGTAAGCGTTGCGGGCGGCTGATAGAATTAACGGGAGCGCCGAACCGCGTCTTTTACACCTTCGAGGGAGCTTGCGGGTAGCGCGTTACAGCGTTTTACGGCGTATCGTCGGCTTGCATAACGTGGGTTGCATTGCGCTTATTCAGGTAAGCTTTGCTAAATCGCCATTCATATAGATCATATGAATGATTTAGGAGATGAACGTATGGGCGCTTATGAACAGGTCATGGCCGTTAGCTGTATCCAAAAGATTATGTTTTTTCGCTGTCGGCAGCGAACAACAACATGCTCCCGGTCATTTATGGATACATATTATGTCCCGCGCTTGCGCTTATGCTGATATAGATTGTAAACGCTTGTTCTTTTTTAAAAAAGAAGTATGAAAGCTATCTATGCTTTTACAAGCTTGGCTCTTGTTTATGAGGGTATATTAAACGTATCAAAGGCTATGGTTTTATTATCTCATCTGTTTTAATACAAGGCGTTTAGCTAAAAAACGTTGGCCGCCTTACATCTTTTGAGCAATGAGAATATAGGAGAGGGGCAAACCTTTTCCATCATACGCGCTAGTCAATCCAATATCATAATCAAACTCTCTCAGCTTAGCAATTGTCAGCTTTGAACAAATGATTGCATTAATAATGCTTGACATTGTATGTGAAAAGCTGGTAAAAGTTTTTGACTTATATTGTTTAGACATATACCCCATGCCCTCGTTTTCAATCCAGGGCTCGGCTCTAAAATAAGAATAAGCAATTCTATCCAAACGCTTCTCATCAAAATCAGGCTCGCCGGGCATGGGCAGCATGTTCATGACAGGATGGAAATCATGTATGAATACAGTTCCACCGGGTTTTAAGCAATCCGACACTTTTTTAAAGAGCGGTTTTAAATCCTCAAACCAAGTAATCGCGCCTATTGTAAACAAGATAAAATCGAAATGACTGCGATACTTCTCGTCGATGTCCAAAATATTGCATGCAACAAACCGACAGTTGTGAATACCTGCTTTTTGAGCCGTGTTATCTGCTTGCTTAATGATGTTTTGAGCAATATCAAAGCCCATACCTTTTTGTGGACCAAGCTGCATGAGGGATAATAGCTCCCTACCATTATTGCAGCAAAACTGCGCTATGCTCTTATTTCTAAAATCCATTAATTCTAGTTCTTCCGCCGCATCCGCACAAAAAAATGGAAGCCTTTCCTCAAGCAGGCGTTTATAGTTATCGTCGCCCCAGCCATCATGCCTATGCTCAAAGGCTTCTTCCCAAGCCGCTTTGTTATCGCTGATATAATCCATTTTTCTCTCCTTAAGGTGCTGATGGACAAGCCTTCAGCCAGTTTATAACCCCAAAATCCTTTATTTTATAATGCCAAACGGCATGACGGCCCGGTGTGCGCTCAGGTATTGAGCCCAATTTATTCATTGCGTGTTATAGCATAGACGCCGCAGAGGACTCCCTGCTTCCTTTGTGTTGTCATGGCGTTTCACGCTAGGCACAGGTTTTAACTAACCATTCCTTATTACCTCCAAACCCTTAATATTAAACCGGGCCGTATTGCTTTGCGGCTCGTCGTGAAGGCTTCACGGCCCCAGCGCCAACGCCACGGGGCAATGGTCGCTGCCCATTACTTCGTCCAATATCAGGCTATCCTGTATGCGATCTGCCCATCGGGAGCTTACAAGAAAATAATCGATGCGCCATCCAGCGTTGGTTGCCCGCGCGTTGAACATATAGCTCCACCAGGTATACGCGCCTTGCCTGTCGGGATATAAATAGCGGAAGGTATCCGTAAAGCCGGAATGGGCAAGCAGCGAAAAGCGTTCGCGCTCCTCATCGGTAAAACCGGCGTTCCTGCGGTTTGCCTTTGGGTTTTTAAGATCAATCTCTTGATGCGCGACATTGAGATCCCCGCAAATAATAACGGGCTTCGTTTCATCCAGCCGCATTACGAACGACCTGAACGCATCCTCCCATAACAGCCTGTATGATAAGCGTTTAAGTTCCCGCTGCGCGTTGGGCGCATACGCCGTGACAAAGTAAAAATCGGAGAACTCGAGCGTAATGAGCCTGCCTTCGCCGTCGTGTTCGGCAAGCCCTATACCGTATATAACGCGGATGGGCTTCTCCCTCGTAAAAACGGCGGTTCCGGAATAACCTTTTTTTTGCGCGTAATTCCAGTACTGTCGATAACCGGGCAGGTCTATTTGAAGCTGACCTATCTGGAGCTTGGTTTCCTGCAAAGCGAACACATCCGCATCCGCCGAATGGAAAAAATCCATAAACCCCTTACCCATGCAGGCCCGCAGGCCGTTTACATTCCAGGATACAAATTTCATGATACGACCCCCTGTTAGTTGGCTTTATCATAAGTACAACATACCTATCGCTTATCCCCGGGGAGCATTATACGCGTCGTCAGAGCTCTTCATCGTAGTTGGCCGAAATATATTTTATCGCCCGAGCAAGTACCTGCCGATCGTTTTCAAAGGTTACGGCACTGAGCGCGCTGCTCAGTAAATACCATTTGCATTGGCGCACCTCCTCCTTTTGTGGTAAGGTGGCGCCGTTTTGTGCGTGCGCCAAAAAATATACGACTTCCTTAAAAACGCGTTTTCTTGGCGAGTAGCGAACAACCTGCCGAAAGCCTGAATCGATTTTAACGTCGAGCGCGGTTTCCTCCTTGATCTCGCGCAGGGCCGTCTCCTCCTCGGTTTCATCTCCTTCAACATGCCCCTTTGGGTAACACCAGCTCCCTTTTATGTTTTGTATCAAAAGCACGCTCCACTCGCTTCCCAGCCGCCTGATGACAACTGCGCCGCAGGATTTCTCCTTCTTAATCATCCGCCGCACATCACCTCCCGTTGTAGTTTGCTCAATGCCGCCTGACGGCGGCCAGTTATAGGTAAAACGTGTTACCACCGATAAACTCGCGGAGTATAGAGGTTGGAGGGATTTCATCCTCCACATCGGCCTCCAGGAAATAGTTCAAAAACTTAACAATATCGCGTGCCCTGGCAAAATGAGGGCTTTCAGGCGGAACGGCCTGAAGCAGCGGGTAAGCGTGGCGCTTTAAAACGGATAGCTCATAAACCAGCGTGGTATTGAATAGGGCGTCCGCATGCTCCTGATAGGGGAAAATCCAGCGCTCCTCGCCCCGCCGCACGCTTGGCCACATGGAAAGCGTAAGCTCCATAGAGGCGTTCCGGGTTTCATAATCGCGTACCAGGCGGCGCAGCAGCCGCACGTCGGTCGTTCGTATGCGGTTATGATCGTCTAGGTTCAGGGTGGTCAAGGCGGATACATACACGCGGTAAACGTCCCCCGGGGAAATCCCTTCGTTGAGCATAACCGGGTTTAAGCCGTGAATGCCCTCTATAATAAGAGGCTGCTCCTTTTTCGCGCTGATTACGCGCCCCTTTTCAGCCCGCTTGCCCTTTCTAAAGTCGAATACGGGGATTTCAACCTCATCCCCCCTTAAAAGGCATTTTAAATCGCTGTTGAACCTTTTAATATCCAGCGTGTTGATATGCTCAAGATCCTTTTCCCCGTGTTCATTTGCGGGGATGGAGTCCCTGTCAAGGTAATAATCGTCCAGCGAAAGCATGATGGGGTCCTGGCCTAAAACGCGAAGTTGTGTGGCGATGCGGTTTGCCGAGGTGGTCTTCCCGGATGAGCTTGGCCCCGCAACCATTACCGCGCGCGCCTTGCGGTTTACAATATTATCCGCTATATTTGCGTAGGATTTTTCATGCAGCGCCTCGTTCACGCGTATAAGCTCCCTTATCCGGCCGCTGTGTACAAATTCGTTCAACTCCGCCGCCGTGCCGCATTTCATCAGCCTTCCCCAGGTATCGCTTTGCAAAAAAACGGCGTGGAGCTTGGGGTAAGGTTCATACTCCGAAGGGACGTCCGGCATATCGCTCCGAGGCATGAGCATAAGCGCCGCCCCGTCAAGATAATGAAGCCTGAACACGTCCGCATAAGCGGTGGTAGGGCACATCTCGCCGTAAAAGTAATCCATGTACCCGTCATCCCCGGCTTTATAAACGTCAAAATAACTGAATTGTCGCCACTTAAGCAGTTTTGCCTTATCCGCCTGCCCGTCGGCCTCATAAAACGCCAGTGCCTCGTTGATGTTCATGCGCTTGCGCTCGAGGGGTATTCCAAGACGGACAATACGCCTGCATTCGCTTTCAAGCGCGAGCACGTCGTCCGGGCTGAGCGCGGGCGCCTTATCGATGGCGACGTACAGCCCCGGGCCAAGGGAATACCTTACGTATACCTTTGCCTCTGGGTATAGGCGGCGCACAGCCATTATCAAAAGGAATTGAAGCGTGCGCTCGTAAACGCGCCGCCCGGAATCCTCGCCGTAACGCAAAAGATGCACCTCGGCATCGCGGAACGGCGTATAGCGCAGGCTGAACACCTCTCCGCCTATCTGAGCGGCCAGCGGGCGTTTGGCGAGCGTATCGCTGTCCATACCCAGCTTGACAACCGCGTCCAAAATGCTTTCGCCGGTTTTTATATCGGTAACAATACCGTCAATTGTCAGCTTCATATTTTCTCCTTTTTTGCTCAGTTCCGCTGCGCGTTATAAAGCGCGGCGTATTCCCCGCCTTTTTCCAGCAGCTCCGCGTGGGCGCCCTGCTCGCGTACGCCCTCTTCGTCGATAACCACGATTTCGTCCGCACCGCGAATTGTTGAAAGCCTGTGTGCGATTACAAGTGTGGTGCGCCCCTCGCTCAGCCTGTCGAACGCGGAATTTATCCGGGCTTCCGTGGCGGAATCAAGCGCGCTGGTAGCCTCATCCAGTATGAGTATGGGTGGATTCTTCAAAAAAATGCGGGCGATGGAAACTCTCTGCTTTTGTCCGCCGGAAAGCGTAATGCCCCGTTCGCCTACAACCGTATCATAACCCATGGGCATCGCCATAATATCCTCATGTATTTCGGCGTCCTTCGCCGCCTTTATAATATCGTCATCCGTAGCGTTTATCCTGCCGTAACGGATGTTTTCACGAATTGTATCCGCGAACAGGAACACGTCCTGCTGGACGATGCCGATATTCTCGCGCAGCGAATGCAGCGTCGCTTTTCGAATATCGCGCCCATCGACGCATATACGACCGCTCGTCACGTCGTAAAAACGCGGCAGAAGATGGCAAAGCGTCGTTTTCCCGCCGCCGGACGGCCCCACAAGCGCTAACGTTCTGCCTGCGGGTATTGTCAGGTTTACGTTCCTAAGTACAGGCGCTCCGCCGCCATAGCTAAAGGTAACGTTTTCATAGGTGATATCCCCCTTTACATTTTTTATATCAACGGCGTCTTTCGCGTCGACGATTTCCGGCTCGGTATCCATCAGCTCGGTAAAGCGCGCAAAGCCGGTCATGCCCATCGTGTAGGTTTCCGCGAAATTCGCCAGCTTGCGTATCGGGGATGTAAAGGAGGATATATACAACGTAAACGTGAGCAGCGCGATTACATCCATGTTATCCTGCATTATAAAGTATCCGCCCACCGCCAGCACGAGCACGTTGAGCACCGATGTAAAAAACTCCATGCCGGAGAAAAAGATCCCCATCGTTTTATAGTAGCCGTTCCGGGAATTGACATATTGCCGGTTCCCTCTGTCAAACTTCTTGATCTCATAATCCTCGTTTGAAAACGCCTGCGCAACCCGCGCTCCGGATATGGAGGATTCTATCCCCGCGTTAATAACGGCCACGCTTTCCTTAACGTTGCGGGAAACGCGGTTCATGCGCTTGCGGAGCTTTGCCACAAACAGGACCATGAGCGGAACGCTTATGATAATCATAAGCGCGAGCCGCCACTCAATGGTGAGCATCACGATAAACGCGCCGGTGAACGTTACGATGGATATGAAAAGATCCTCCGGGCCGTGATGGGCCAGTTCAACGATCTCAAACAGGTCGTGGGTGCAGCGGGACATGAGCGCCCCGGTTCTGGACTTGTCGTAAAAGCTGAACGATAGCTTTTGCAGGTGCGAGAACACGTCGCGCCGCATGTCGGCCTCCATTTTCAAGCCCAGCCTGTGGCCAAGCGCCGTCACGATATACATCATGCCGGATCTAAGAATATATGCGAACAGTACGATGATTATCAGTTGGAAAAAAACGGAGTATTCTCCTATGGGAAGCAGTTCCTGAAGCGCGTAGCGGGACAGGAGCGGGTAAGCCACGTCTATCGCCGATATAACCAGCGCGCAGAACATGTCGAGTATAAAAAGCGGCAGATGGGGTTTGTAATACCCCATAAAACGGCGTAGCTTGGATGGTTTTCTGGATGGCATGAGGCACCTCTAGCATAAATAATTCCTGCCGATGGTTCATTTAAGGGACCGGATTTTATCTTCGCGCCGGACTTCGGCACGCGCGCTGCCGTTTATCACAGCCATAACCGGTAGAAACAGCGTCAGCATATTTATTATACTACACAAATTGGAGAGAGCGAACCCCTCGTATTCGCATGAGTTTTTTTTGGCCCGCGCGGGGCATAACATGTACATAGGAAATTTTAAACGTGGGCCGCCGGCCGATTTTTTATTGCGGTACGTAAGCTTCGGGGCAACTTACGGTTCCGCCTCCGGCGCTGTTTGCGCGGCCGGCGTTGAACCCGCCGTTTCCATATGTTTATAGCAAGGTTATGGAATGGGGCGGCCGGCTCTGCGCGGCACAAAAATTGCGGATTTTTGAAACGAGAGTTAATTTTGAAGCTTACGCGGCGCAAAAGCGGGGCCGCGCTTCCATTATACCCCTGAACCTGCTATAATACTTGAGATTGCGGTTCACCGCAATGATAAGGAGTAAATATAATGGAGAGAAAAACCGGTTCCTTCGTAAAAGGCGCGGCCATCCTGGCTGCGGCGGGGCTTATTGTAAAGGCAATCGGCGCCGTGTACCGAATCCCGCTGGCCACAATCGTGGGCCTTGAGGGAATGAGTTTTTATGAAGTGGCCTATCCTTATTATTCCGGCCTGCTCGTAATATCGTCGGCCGGGCTGCCCACGGCCATATCGAAGCTTGTGGCCGAGCGTGTAACGCTTGGGGATCACAGGGGCGCGCGAGAGGTGTTCGTCACGGCGATGAAGATGCTGACCATAATCGGCGTGGCGACAATGCTCATCATGTTCCTGGCCGCGGATCTTCTTGCGCCGAACCTTATGCCGGAATCCGCGCTGTCCATCCGCGCGCTCGCGCCCGCGCTCCTATTCGCGTCTATCATGTGCGCGTACCGCGGATATTTGCAGGGCCTGCAGCTGATGACCGGCACCGCCGTATCGCAGGTGGTGGAGCAGCTGGGCAAGCTGGGAGTCGGGTTTTATCTCGCTGCCAAACTGATGCCGAAAGGCCCCGAGTACGCCGCTATGGGCGCGCTGATAGGCGTAAGCGTTTCAGAGCTTCTGGCGCTTGTCGTTATGATGTTCTTTTACGCGCGTAGGCGCAGGGAGCTCGCGCCTCTATGGAATCAGGGCCGGGGATTACCCGGGGGCTTCTTCCCCATATCAAAAAGGCTCTTGGCGACGGCGATACCGGTGACGCTGGGCGCGCTTATCATGCCGCTTACCGGCGTTATCGACAGCAATATGATTGTCAGTATCCTCGTTAACGACCTGGGCTTTAATCTTGATATCGCCAAGGACGCTTTTTCCATTCTGCGCTCCCATGTCACGCCGATTATCAATATGCCGGCGGTTATCACAACCGCGCTCGCCATGAGCCTGGTTCCGGCAATCTCAGTCCGCGTGACGGCCAAAAACCGGAGGGGGGTGCGGGAGGCTTCCTTAACGGGGCTTAAGCTAGCGCTCATCGTCGGCGCTCCGTGCGCGGCGGGGCTGTTTGTACTCGGTGGGCCGGTAATCGATCTTCTCTTTACAAAGCTCAATCAGGAGCAGGTGCAGTTGGCCGGGGATATTATGCGTACCGCGTCAATCGGTATACTATTCCTGTCGCTTGTCCAGACCATGACGGGTATTATACAGGGTATGGGCAGGCCGATGGTATCCGTCGTGAACCTGGTTTTCGGGGGCGTGCTCAAGGTTGTTACCATGCTGATTTTGATGCGCATACCCAATATCAATATTCAGGGAGCTTCGATATCCACTGTGGTTTGCTACGCTGCGGCGGGAATTTTGGATACAATTTATGTTATCAGGCGCACCGGCATGAAAATCCATATCGGGGACGTTTTTATCAAGCCGCTGTTCAGCTCCGTTGTGATGGGCGTCGCGGCTTCGCTGGTATACAATCTGCTCCATAACGCGGGTCATAATGCCTTTGCGACTTTGGCCGGAGTAGGCGCGGGGGCAGTAATCTATATCGCTTTCGTATTTATATTTAAAATGCTCAGCCCCGAAGAGCTGGCTTATATCCCCGGCGGAAAGAGGCTGACGCGGTTAATGTACAGGAGAAAATAAACTATGCCTACGTTAATTATCGCGCCGCTCGCGACGCCAAAAAGCGTTACGGAAGCGGCCTTAAACGCGGTGAATTCAGCGCAGCGCCTTTTCGCGCAAACGCTTGAGCACCCCTGCGCACGCGTATTGCCGCCGGGAGCGGTTTCGCTTGATTACCTTTACAGGCAAAGCGCGGACTTTGACGAGCTTAACCGCGCCGTCGCGGAAACAGTACTCGCGAAAGGCGACGCGGTATACGCCGTACCGGGGCGCGGGCCGGGAGAGGCGCAGCTTCGGGCGATATGCAAACGGGCCGCCGAAACGGGAACCGAAGTGCGCCTGCTGCCATCGTCCGGCTATGCGGAGGCTGCAATGGCTGAAATTTTTGGATTCCCATACATGAACGCTCGTGTGTACGCCGCTAACGCTTTGCCTGTACGATTTGAAACAAGCGAGCCATGCTGTATTGAGGAGGTTGATACCTTCGTACGCGCGGCTGAGGTAAAGCTGGCGCTTTTGGAGTATTATCCTGGAGAATATACGGTATATTTTGCCGTTATGGATGACACGGGCAGCTATGTGGTATCGCCTATCCGCCTGTATGAGTTAGACAGAAAGCAGGGCTCTTATTTCGCGGCGACGGCCTTAATTATACCGCCCGCTGAGTTTGAACAACTGGAAAGACACGGCATAGATTCACTTATGCGCGTGCTTGAAAGGCTGCGCGCGCCCGGCGGCTGCCCGTGGGACAGGGAGCAGACGCATGATACGCTTAAATCCGCCCTGCTTGAGGAAACCTATGAAGTTTTGGACGCTATTGAGCGGGCGGACGACAACGATATGGTTGAGGAGCTTGGCGATCTTATGATGCAGGTTTGTTTTCACGCCGTCATTGGTTCAGAGCGAAGCGCTTTCGGGCTGAGGGATATTACGACCGGCGTGGTCGATAAGCTTGTATACCGCCATCCGCATGTGTTTGGGGACGCGACGGTTATGGATTCGGGGGAAGTGCTGAAAAATTGGGACAGGCTTAAGCGGAAGGAGAAAAAGCAAGCCTCCGCCTCCGAAGTGTTACGGGCTGTGCCGGAAAGCTTTCCCGCGCTGATGTATGCGGACAAGGTCCAACGCAAGGCTTCCATGACGGGGTTTGACTGGAGCGAAGCGGAGGAAGCGCTGCATAAGATAAGCGAAGAGGCCGGCGAGCTCCGGGAAGCAATCGCTTGCGGGCGCTGTATCGAAGAGGAGCTCGGCGACCTGCTTTTCTCCGTTGTTAATGTGGCGCGGCATCTCAATATCGAAGCTGAAACGGCCCTGAGGAAATCCACGGTAAAATTCATTCGCCGCTTTACCAAGATGGAGGAAGCGGCGTCGAGAGACGGGCGGAACCTCGAATCCATGACGCTTGCGGAAATGGACGAATATTGGGTAAAAATCAAACTTGAAGGGAAACAGGTTTAAAAATAGGCTTGGAAGTCAAAAAATGCTTGTACAATCAGAAAAAGGTTGATACAATAGGGTCTGGCAATTCGGGGCGGGCGCCCCAAATATAGACGAATAAAGATTCAGGAGGAATTTACCATGAATAAGACCGAATTAATCGCAGCGGTCGCCGAAAAGAGCGGCCTGTCGAAAAAGGATGCTGAGAAATCCGTAAACGCGGTGTTCACCGCTATAACCGACGCGCTCAAAGAAGGCGACAAGGTACAGATGGTTGGGTTCGGCGGTTTTGAAGTACGCGAGCGTCCCGCACGCAAGGGCCATAATCCGATGACCGGCGCTGAGATTGAGATTGCGGCGAGCAAGGCGCCCGCGTTCAAAGCCGGCAAAGCGCTTAAAGATGCGTTGAATGAATAGTTTTGAATTTAAACCCATAGCGTCTTTTGCGCGGCAATACCGCTGTGCTGGGGCTTAACGGCCTAAACCATACCATTAAGAATACCGAAATACAAAACAGAACCGCCTGGGGCGGTTTTTTTCTGCCCTCTAAACCACTTTGCATGTAATTGCGGCGCGCTATTTCGCCCGTGCGGCTGTTTTTTCAGGCGAAGTGTTCGGTAACGCGGTTAAGATCTTCAGCAAGCTGAATAATCATCGCGGCGTATTTACGTATCGCGGCTAAAGAATCGCATGTTTGGCGGGAAACTGTCGATTGATACAGAAACATTAATAAAGCAAGTTGAAAACAAAAAGGCGGCTCATGTTAAACTATCTAATGCCCTCTGATTCTCGCTAGTTTGGGCATTATTTGTGCTAAGATGTGAGCGTAAAGCCAGCTCAAATACTTTCTTTGATGGGCCTCAGCGCTTTTATGAACAATGACTATATTAAAAAACGGCAGCCTTACTTTGATAAACCCGAAAGGAGCCGACCAAAGGCGGCTCCCTTACATTATCAGTTCTTACTTAAATTTTAGGATCTTTTTCTCCTGGTGATGATGCCGGCTGCGCCGAGAGCTGCGACGGCTGCGCCAACTATCGCCAGGCTTACTCCGCCTGCCTTCGGGGGATCCTGGGGTTTAGGCGTGGTCTCGGCAGGCTGCCCGGGAGTGGGAGTGGGCAGCTCGAGAGTCGGCGTGGGGTCCTCAGGCTGCTCGGGCGTCGGGGACGTGCACTCCCCGGGCGTCGGCGTAGGCTGCTCGGGCGTGGGGGTAGGCACTTCGCCCGCCTCCGCGAACACTTCAACCTGGTCGAGCTTCATCACGAACATATCCGTTGCGTCATGGTGACGGAACGCTATGCGCACCGTCTCGCCGGCGTAGTCGGACAGATCCGCCGTGCGGTTCACCCATG
>UQWD01000021.1 GCA_900544555.1 uncultured Eubacteriales bacterium | reverse complement strand
TTGTCCGGCGTAAGCGCCGAGAAGGAGGGGTTGTCGTACGACGCGCTGACCATGACGCCCATACCCTCGTAGGCTTCCATCAGGCCGGTGGTCAGGCCTTCGTTTGTGAACCAATACCAGTCGTGGCCGTCGCCGTCCGCGTCTACCAGCGCCCAGTCCGTCGGATTCTCTTCAAAATATTCTCCGAAGATGAGATCGCCGGATTGTGGGGGCGGCGTGGGCTGATCTGGGGTTGCCGTGGGCTGTACAGGGGTTGCTGTGGGCTGCACAGGGGTTGCCGTGGGCTGCACAGGGGTCGGCGTCGGTTCTTCGCCGGGCAGCCACTTCTCAACCAGATTTACAAACTGCTGGTAACTCATGCCGCCGACTACCCACTCAAGCACGTTTCCTTCCTTATCCACGACAAACGTATCGGGAATATACATGCATTGATCCATAATCCCAAGCAGGGTGTCGTCCGGAATAAGCGTCGGGTAGGTGAGCCCCTTGTTTTCCATCATGGTTATCGCGGCTTGGACCGTGCTTGTACTGTCTATGGCGAGAAGCCCCATCACGTTCACGCCGCGATCCTGATAGTTTTCATAAAGGGATTGAAGGTGCGGCAGTTCGGAAATGCACGGTCCGCACCAGGTAGCCCACATGTTCAGGATCGTGAGCTCGTATTCGCCGAATATAGACCCGTCGTACGGTTCGCCATATACATCGGTCGTAGAGAAATCAGAGAGGTTGGTTCCAACAACGGCTTTGGTGTCGACGTCATCTACATTAGCCATTGCGGGAATGCACATCGCCGCCATTGCGATAACGGCAAGTACGGCAATCAGTCTTTTGACCTTACGGTTCATTCGTTTTCCCTCCTTGAAGTCATGTATTTTTATTGTTCCACAACAATTGCGTGGCGTTATTATACGCGCCCTGGGACATAATACGGCTTCGGCGGGCGCATCGCACTCAACCTCTTAGCTGTGTGACATACTGCGGTTACGTCACAAGACAAAATGTAGTAATATACGATATAGTACAAGTTTATAAAATTATAGCAACTAATGTAATATATGTCAATAAGAATGCCAATTTTATCCTTTATATCAATACGCTATACATCGACACGTCTCATAAGATTGTAAAAAGTACCCTTACGTGGTACAATGGTACATACGAATATCATGGAGAGGCTTGCGTTTAACGCATTGGTATGTAATATGGGATTTATTGATAAGCTGCTCGGCACTACCAGCGAGGGCCAGATAAAGAAGATCCGTCCGCTGGTTACGAAAATCAACGCATTGGAGCCGTCCATGCAGGCGTTGCCGGATAAAGAGCTGCGGGGGCTTACGGAACAGTTCCGCCGGCGCATTGAGGGTGGGGAAAAGTTGGATTCTCTCCTGCCCGAGGCCTTTGCCGCCGTGAGGGAGGCCGCGGTGCGCACCGTCGGCATGCGGCATTTCGACGTGCAGCTCGTAGGCGGTATTATCCTCCATCAGGGGAGGATCGCTGAAATGAAGACGGGCGAGGGCAAGACCCTTGTAGCTACGCTCCCCGCATACCTGAACGCGTTGGGCGGGGAGGGCGTACACATCGTTACCGTTAACGATTATCTCGCCAGGCGCGACGCGCAGTGGATGGGCAAGATATTCCGGTTTTTAGGCTTGACCGTAGGCTGCATCGTGCATGATATGGACAACGACGAGCGCGTTAAAGCGTATGGAAGCGATATTACGTACGGCACGAATAATGAGTTTGGCTTTGATTATCTGCGCGACAACATGGTTGTGTATAAGGAGCATATGGTTCAGCGCCAGCTCAGCTACGCTATTGTTGACGAGGTGGACTCGATTTTGGTAGACGAGGCGCGCACGCCTCTTATCATCTCCGGCCACGGGGAGAAATCCACCGATATGTACAAACATGCGGACAGGTTTGTCAGCCGCCTTGAAAGGGGAGCGGACATTGAAAAGAAAAGCCGCAGGGAGCTTCTTATGGAGGAGGAGCAGCCGGAAAGCGGCGATTACATGGTTGATATCAAGGCGCGAACCGTCGCGCTCACGCAGCAGGGGATACGAAAGGCCGAGGCGCATTTTAACGTTGAAGACGTCAGTTCACCCGAAAATCAGGAGCTGAACCACCATATTTTACAGGCGCTAAAAGCCCATTCTCTGTTCGTTCGTGACCGGGATTACGTGGTTCAGGACGGAGAGGTTATTATTGTAGACGAGTTTACCGGCAGGCTCATGGTGGGCAGGCGCTATTCAGACGGGCTGCACCAGGCGCTCGAGGCCAAGGAAAACGTTAAGGTCGAGCGTGAGAACAAAACGCTCGCTACCATCACGTTCCAGAACTACTTTAGGATGTACCGCAAGCTGGCGGGAATGACCGGTACGGCGAAGACGGAGGAGACGGAATTCCAGAGCATATACGATCTGGACGTTGTGGAAATCCCCACGAATAAGCCCCTGATGCGCAATGATTATAACGACGTTATCTATAATACCGAGGTTGGGAAGTTTCGGGCGGTCGTGGACGAAATAGCGGCCGTGAACGCCACGGGCCAGCCCGTGCTGGTCGGTACTATTTCCGTAGAAAAAAGCGAAATGCTCAGCGCCATGTTAAAGAAGCGGGGCGTCCGCCACGAGGTGCTAAACGCCAAGCTGCACGCTAAAGAGGCGGAAATCGTGGCTCAGGCGGGTAAATTCGGCAACGTAACCATCGCCACCAATATGGCCGGGCGCGGTACGGATATACTTTTAGGCGGAAACCCGGATTTTCTCGCGCGCCAGGAGCTGAGGCGAAACGGTATGGACGAGGCGCTGATTGAGGAGGCGACCAGCCACGCCGATACTGAGGATGAGGAGATACTCGCCGCGCGCCGCGCTTATAAGGACGCGTTTTTGCGGCACAAGTCCGTTACCGACGCGGAGCATGACAGGGTCGTATCCGTCGGCGGGCTTCATATTATTGGCACGGAGCGCCACGAATCGCGGCGTATAGACAACCAGCTGCGCGGCCGCGCGGGCAGGCAGGGGGATCCGGGTTCTACGCGCTTTTACGTTTCCCTTGAGGATGATTTAATGCGCCGGTTTGGGGCCGAGCGCGTCAAAGGGCTGATGAACAGCCTGAACCCGGACGATGATATTCCTTTGGATATGCGCATGCTGTCCAAACAGATAGAGTCAGCTCAAAAGCGCGTGGAAATACAGCATTTCCAGATGCGTAAAAACGTGCTTCAATATGACGATGTGATGAATAAGCAGCGTGAGATCATCTACGGCCAGCGCCGCAGGGTGCTGATGGGCGAAAACATCCACGATTCGATTGAGGAGATGATGAACGAGGCGCTCAACTCGCGCATACAAACATTTTTGGGCGAGAGTTCTCGCCAACACTGGGATCTTGACAGCCTGGGGGTTTCATTAGCGGAACTTTGCGGCGTAAATATCGTCGATGGGCTGGATATCGGCGCGCACGCACAGGTTAAGGACATAACGGAGGATCTGAGGCGAGAAATGAGCTCCGTATACAGCGCTAAGGAAGCGGAGCTTACGGAAGCGAAGGTGGATATGCGCGAGATGGAGCGCGTCGTGCTTTTAAGGACCGTGGATTCGCACTGGATGGATCACATCGACGCGATGGATCAGCTCCGACAGGGGATCGGGCTGCGCGCTTATGGGCAGAAGGATCCGGTGATTGAATACAGGACTGAGGGCTTCGATATGTTTGACAGCATGGTCGAAGGGATCAGGGAAACGACCGTGCGCGTGCTTTTCCACATGGGCGTTCGCGTAGCCCCGCAAAGGCGCATACAGCTGGCCAAGCCGATAGTAACGTCCGGCGACGCGCCCGCGCAGCCCGCGCGGTCGGGGAAGAAGGTTGGCCGCAATGATCCCTGCCCGTGCGGCAGCGGCAAAAAGTATAAAAACTGCTGCGGCAAAACGGGAGGCGCGGATGCGTAGAGGCGTTTTGCGGTAATAATTGATAACGAAGAACATTTTGACAGGAATTATGGAAGGAAGTGACAACAGTGATCCAGTTGGATGAGTACAGGCAGTTACTTGCCGCCGTATGGCGGACGCTTAAAGAGGCAGGTGAATCTCTTTGACCTCGCTAAATTGAAGGGGGAAAAAGAGGAGCTGGAAAGGAAAATGGAGGAACCCGGGTTTTGGGATGACGTGGATAACGCCAACCGCGTGAACCAGCGCATAAAGGCCCTGAACACAAAGCTGGATAAATACGGAGCGCTCCACGGCAGCCTTGAGGATCTGGAGGTTCTCATGGAGATGGCGGAGGAGGCGGAGGACGAGAGCCTGGTTCCGGAAATCCAAGCCGAATATTCGCGTTTGGAAAAAGCGGTGGAGGAGCTGCGCCTTGAAACCCTGCTCAAAGGCCCTCACGACGCGTATAATGCGATTTTGTCGCTGCACGCGGGCGCGGGCGGAACGGAGGCCCAGGATTGGGTGCAGCTGCTTTACCGTATGTACAGCCGTTACTGCGACCGCAAAGGGTATACGGTTCGGGTATTGGATATGCTTGACGGGGACGAGGCCGGGATAAAGAGCGTAACGTTTGAGGTCGCGGGCGAATACGCGTATGGATATTTAAAAGCTGAGAAGGGCGTGCACAGGCTGGTGCGCATATCACCCTTTGATTCGTCGGGCAGGAGGCATACCTCCTTCGCGTCGCTCGACGTGACGCCCATATTCGACGACGACGCGGGAGATATCGATATCAGCCCGGACGATCTGCGCGTGGATACGTACCGATCAAGCGGGGCAGGCGGCCAGCACGTAAATAAAACCTCATCCGCCATACGCATTACGCATTTGCCGACCAACATCGTCGTGCAATGCCAGAATGAGCGGAGCCAGCTGCAAAATAAGGAGATGGCGATGCGTATGCTGCGCGGCAAGCTTTTGGAATTGCAGGAGCGGGAGCGTATGGAGCAGATGGCTAAGATCAAGGGTGAGATGAAAAAAATCGAGTGGGGCAGCCAAATCCGCTCATACGTGTTCCAACCGTACACCATGGTAAAGGATCACCGTACCAATACCGAGAACGGGAATATACAGGCCGTCATGGATGGGGATCTCTCCCCCTTCATCAACGCGTATCTCGCTAAGTCCTGAAGGCGGCCGCCGGGCTTCGCGTGATAAGAAGATTGTACGCCCGGCGCTGCATGCCTTAAACAAGCGCAATGACGCCGGGCGTTGCGGTACACGCATGGTAAACTAATGAAAAGCCAAGCACGGTACGCTTTAAAAAACAATAAGGAGATTGAATGCCTACAACTTTATCCAAACTGATCCGGGGGGCCATGAAGAGCCTCAAGCCAATAGTCGTTAACCTCAGCCTTGAGATGGAGCGCGCCGGGACCGATTTTCTTGCCAAAGGAGAGAATAGAAGGCTTCCGGCCGGGATGAACGTCATGCGGCTGGATGTGGAGGATATTCCGGCGGAATGGTTCCTGCCGGAAGGCGCCCCGCACGACGCGGCGGTCATCTATTTTCACGGGGGCGCGTATATGACGGGCACGCTGATGAGCAGCCGCGTGCTGGCGGTTGATTTTGCGCAGGCGACGGGCCTGAACACGTTATCTTTCGAGTACCGCCTTGCGCCGGAGCATCCGTACCCAGCCGCCCTGGAGGATGCGTATAAAATTTACTTGGCGGCGGTTGAATGGGGCGTTCCGCCCGAGGGCATGGTTTTCGCGGGAGATTCCGCGGGGGGCGGCCTCCTTTGCGCGCTGGCGCTGCTTTTAAGGGATAAAGGGCTTGCGCTTCCGGGCGGGATGGTCATGCTCTCGCCCTGGGTGGATCTGACCATGTCCGGCGAGAGCCATACGCTCTATGAGGATATCGATCCGCTGCTTACGAGGGCCAAACTTGAACGGGCTGTTGAATACTATACCGGGCACAGAGATTTGAAAAACCCTTATATTTCACCGGTGTTCGGCGATTTTAAAGGATTCCCGCCTGCGCTTATCCACGTTGGTACCAATGAGCTGTTATTATCCGAATCCCAGGCCCTTTGTGAAGCGATGCGGGCATGCGGCGTTTCCGTTACGCTTGAGGAATGGGAAGGCATGTGGCATGTGTGGCATGTGTTCGACATACCGGAAACCCGAGAGGCTATGGGGCGTATCGGCGCGTTTGTAAGGGGAATATGCGTGAACGGGAGGCGTTAGGGGATGGCGAAGAAACAGGAATGGTTCAGGCTGGACAACGCCGCGAAAATATACCCGGTCATACGCACAAAGCTTTGGTCGCCTATATTCCGCTATTCGGCGGATATGAAGGAGCCTGTGGACCCGACAGCGCTTCAGCGTGCGCTCAATAACGCCCGGTTCCGGTTCCCGGGCAACTTTGTGCGGCTGCGGCGCGGCCTGTTCTGGTACTATTTTGAAGCGCTTAACAGAAACGTGGCTGTTGAGGAGGATGTGCGCTATCCGTGCGCCCCTATGCAGGCGGGCGGTCCGCTTTTCAGGCTTAGGTATTATGGGGAGCGCGTCAGCATGGAATTTTTCCACGGTATTACGGACGGCTCAGGCGCTATGACTTTTTTTAAAAGCGTTTTGGCGGAATACCTGCGCCAAAAGGGAATTGACGTGCCGTGCACGCACGGCGTGCTGGATTTAAACGCCGAGCCGGATGCGGAGGAGCTGGAGGATAGCTTTTTGCGGTTCAGCCGCATGAGGGTGCTCCCAAGCCGCACGGAGCCAAGGGCGTATCATCCGGCCGGCACGCGCCTTTACGGGGGGAGGCGGCGTATTACCACCGGGGTGATGCAGGTGGATCAGCTGTTGGAAAGATCCCGCGCGATGAACGTAACGATTACGGAATATCTTGCGGCTTTGATGGCGCAGGCGTTGTATACGCTCCAAAAATCACAGGCGAGGGGGGCGATGTACCCGGTGAAAATCAGCGTTCCCGTCAACCTGCGCAAATATTACCCTACAAAGACGCTTCGCAATTTCTCTCAGTATATAAACCCGGGCATCGATCCGAATTACGGGGACTTTACGTTTGAGGAAACGCTCATGCAGATCCACCACAGCCTGCGCTTTAGCCTCACGGAAAAAAACCTCAACGCGCGTATGAGCAAAAACGTCAGTTCAGAGCAAAATATGGCGCTTAGAATGGTTCCGCTGTTTATTAAAAAGCCGGTGATATTTCTTGAATGGTTCCGTACGGGGGAACGCATATTCTCCATGTCGTTTTCCAATCTGGGCGCGGTTGAGCTTCCGCCGCGGATGCAGGCGCATGTCGACCGGATAAGCTTCGTGCTCAATACCGCCCGGTATAACCCGCTTGAGGCAGGGGCGGTAAGCCTTGGCAAAAAGCTGACCGTCACCTTTACCTCCGCGCTGGAGGAGCCGCATGTTGAAAGGCTGTTTTTCACCTCGCTTATCCGCCAGGGCGTGCATGTGCTGGTTGAGAGCAACGAGGGTATATCTCAAATAAGCGAAGGGAGGGTTTGATTTGTCTTACTGCGTACATTGCGGAGTTGAGCTTGATAAAAGCCTCGAGGCCTGCCCGCTTTGCGGCACTGTGGTTATGGATCCCGCGTCGCCCGAAAATACCCGGGTAAAGCCCGCGTATTCCCCGAGGGTGGACTATATCATGCGGCGCGTGGAGCGCAGGTATATCGCGCTTGTTATCAGCGTGGTCATGATGCTGGCAATAGGCGTATGCCTTGTGGCGGACGCGCTGTACAGCCCGTCTGTCGATTGGTCATGGTTCGTCATGTTCTCGCTGATGCTCGCGTGGGTGCTGTTCGTGGTCCCCATAGCTATTAGGCTCCCCGCGGAGATTTACGTTCTGTTTGATACGGTAGCCGCCGCGGCGTTCCTTTACGCCGTAAGCCTCGTTACCGACGGCGCTCAATGGTACACTCAGCTGGCTCTGCCGCTTACGCTGCTTTTGAGCTTTATCGTTATCGTGAATGTGGAATTGTTCAAGCACAGGATGTTCCGGGCGCTCGAGCAGTGGGGCTGCGCGTGGATCAGCGTGGGGGCGGGGATCGTTGGGGTGGAAATGGTGCTCGATTTAAATATGCACGGCGCGGTAGAGCTTCAATGGTCTTACTTCGTGCTGGCCCCCTGCTTGGCGATAGGAATCATCCTCTTCATTTTATCCCACCGCTCAAGGCTCAAGGACGAGGTTGCGAGAAGGCTTCATATAACTTAATAATTGATGTTTAAAAGGAATGGATAATGGTTTTAAGCCCGCGGATTACCGCGGGCTTTATCATCAGGCCGCGCCTTTTGCGTCGGGCTGCGGAGCATGTGAGTGATTGGGTATTCATCCACGCATTAGGCATTCCTGCGTGTCGGATTGCAGGCCGAACGCTGCGGATAATAGTAATACGTGTCGCTCCCCGCGAGGGGAGCGACATCCGCGCTTGCGAAAATCAAACAGTATATGGAGTTTCAATCCACGCCCCCCGCGAGGGGAGCGACCCGAGGCGGTCAAGGGAGGTAGACATGCAATTACCAATTTCAATCCACGCCCCCCGCGAGGGGAGCGACGGGTCAGACGCTTGTTAAGAGCCTGCATCTCATAATTTCAATCCACGCTCCCCGCGAAGGGAGCGACGCAAAAGGATATGTATCAGCTGTTGGATATGTTTCATTTCAATCCACGCTCCCCGCGAGGGGAGCGACGTTTGCTTACATAGGTTCCAGCGAGAGTTAGTGTCATATTTCAATCCACGCCCCCGCGAGGGGAGCGACCCTATCCCATAAAAGACGGCTGGAGGGAGGAATACAAGATTTCAATCCACGCCCCCCGCGAGGGGAGCGACGGTAAAACCTCAATCAGTCAATATTTATCTGGCAAATTTCAATCCACGCCCCCCCGCGAGGGGAGCGACACAATATTACCTCTAAGGCGGTAAGCCGTGGTGCATTTCAATCCACGCCCCCCGCGAGGGGGGCGACCTTGCACAGTAAAGGGGACAAAAATAGCGGTGCTTATTTCAATCCACGCCCCCCGCGAGGGGAGCGACGCTTGAACGCTATAACGTGTATATGATTACCAAAGGATTTCAATCCACGCCCCCCGCGAGGGGAGCGACGCGAAACGTCAAAGTAGTCGGCTAGGGCAAGGAATTTCAATCCACGCTCCCCGCGAGGGGAGCGACATAATGATGTCAATAATAGCAGGTAGTAATAATATTTCAATCCACGCTCCCCGCGAGGGGAGCGACCGCCCACGCCTCCTGCCGAGGGACTGGCTTTATAGGCATTTCAATCCACACTCCCGCGAGGGGAGCGACTTCAGCAATGCGCCAATTTCCGCGTCGCTCATATCCAAATTTCAATCCACGCCCCCCGCGAGGGGAGCGACGTAGGGGTTGACCGTATTGGGCCGAACGATCGAAAAATTTCAATCCACGCCCCCCGAGGGGAGCGACCATTCGCCGTCACGGCTCTTCACCACCTTCCTCCAATTTCAATCCACGCCCCCCGCGAGGGGAGCGACCTTGCTGCAAAGTATATACGATGAGCTAGATAATTTATTTCAATCCACGCCCCCCGCGAGGGGAGCGACCGCGCCCCTCGTCAACAATCCAGTCAATAGCACCCATTTCAATCCACGCTCCCCGCGAGGGGAGCGACGGAATTTTGTAAAGGAGGAAGCCGCATGAAAAATTTCAATCCACGCCCCCCGCGAGGGGAGCGACCAGTTGTGTTGTTCAAATACAATTGTTTAATATTTCAATCCACGCTCCCCGCGAGGGGAGCGACTGCGACATCTTGTGTTTTTGCATGCGTATCCCACAAGATATCGTTTTTACGCATTGATAGTTCAACGATATAGCTGTAAATCGTGCGTATTCCGGTGCGAACCCACAGGGGTTTTTATGTTTGCTTACGGTTCGCACTGCATGGATTATACCATAAATTGAATTGCGCCGCTATATAAACGGCTATGCAATAATTTTTTCTCCCTATACCAAAACAGCGATGCGACTTGACCTTCTGAACGCAAAACAACCCTTATATTATACTATATAACATTATACCACACCAACCCATAACAGCCCTAAAACAGCCAATTCTATATGGTATATAAAACATGTCTTATACTCGCAGGGAATTGGCTTTCGCACTGCTTATTTGCGATAGACATTCTCGTTATTCCATTTAATAGCAGCCAATGAAGGCATAAATTGTGGGGCGGGCAATTCAATCTTTAGTCCCACAAATTGTCTATAAGGCGTGAGGATGAAAGCGCGGCGGCTGATGCTGAGTAGAAAGGTTTAAAGCAAATAATAATGGGGGCGTTTTCTCGCCCCCATTGAGATGTTGATTTTTAACGCTCAGTTATCCGCAATGCTTGTTTTGAACCTGGCTCAAAATCGTCCTTAGCGTTCATCTGGCAATAACTTTATATGAGTGGTAAAATATAAACATCGCTTTGGATAAATAATAAGGCGAAGTAATTTAAGGAGACGCCCAATGGAAAAGCTGGTGGTTTCTTCACCGAATTTTAAAGATAAGGGTTTAATACCTATTGAAAACACAGGATACGGAAAAGACTGTTCGCCTGAGTTGATTTTAAGTGGATTAAGCAAAAAAACCGTATCCATTGCCATCATCATGGACGACATGGGGCACCCTATTCCCGCGTATAATCATTGGGTAATATGGAACCTTCCTCCCGCTCCCGTAATTCCGGGCTGTATCCCTCATGGCGAACGCGTAGAATTATTAAATGGGGCAATACAGGGAGTTGGGTATGGTAAAAACGGGTACAAGGGTCCCAAGCCCCCGTTTAATTGGTCGCATGTTTATCATTTTAATATATATGCGCTCGATTGCATCATTGATTTACCGGGTACGGCGAGAAAGCGTAAGCTGCTAAAGGCAATGCAAGGGCATATTTTACAGCACGCGGTATTAAGCGGGCATTATAGATAACGGCCTTTTTTAAAGGTAAAACCCCGATATAATGAGCATATGCTTAAATTATTCAACGGAAACGGGCACAAAAAGCGCTATGTCCGGGATATACAAAGTCTATCGCTTGCTCCGAACATTGGCTGACGTCCTATAATTTCTTACGCTTGAATTTTGTAAGGAATTGATGAACGAGACGGTTCCCTCAATCTAAAATAGAATACCGCCGGTAAGCCTGCGTGCTGGAACACGCGTCTGGCTTATCTTTCGGGTGAAGTAACCACCCTACTCGACCGGATAAACCGAACCCGGCGGTGAGTATAGTTTAGCACATTGTTATACCGCTTTACAAGCGGTAGGTTCTGCTTTATTATTTTCGCCGCCCGTCAAATGGTCTAAACGGTTGGCTAGCGGATATTGCTTTCCATGCAATTAATGCCGCGTAGGGTTTATGGGGTTTTCCCCGCATCCCCTGCGCGGCGTTTTGTTTTAGAGAGGGTTCCGGGTTACGCGTTCGCTCCCCGTCTTTACGGGGGGCGGGCGTGGTAATCATGGGGCCCTCGTCCATATCGCATGGGAGGTTTATATATTATGTCCCTATCGCGCCCTCATTCCGACCGGCTAACCCAAATCTACAAAAGGTTAACCATGCTCTACGGCGTTTCGCCGTCGCGCCTACACAGCGCGGCAGTCGCCGCTGTTGAAGCTTCCTGGCACGCGGACGATCCCCGTGGGCGGGAGAGCTTCCGCGCCCTGTTCAATCAAATCATGCCGGATGTGGATGAATACTTTCTTACCCTAAGCCGGCATGCCGGCATGTGGCCCCCGGCCCTGCCGCTGCCCCTATCCACGCGCGTCCCGTGGGATGCGCCGCTCTATCCAGAATCGTGCTTGTGCGGTTCGGATGATTCACAAAATGATTTAGGTTTTGATTCTGAAATTGAAATATATACCGCTGCGCCCTCAACCTGCGCTGCGCCTGAACCGGGGGGTTCTTCGCCGCGGGATGCGCAAGCTTCCTTATTAAATGCCTCAGCCGTACTTAATAGTGACGCAGCGCCCAAAGAGGCGGCAGACCCCGCGCCTTCGCCGACCGCTTCGGATTGCTCCGAGCAAACGCCCATTGCTTCCTCCTGCCCCGGGGCCGTGCCTCAGCCTTTATCGGAGGGAAGCGGAAAGGATACCAATGCCCGTATCCTTCCGCCCGGCCCCGGGATTTTAGATTCAAGAATTGCGGAATCCGCCTTAATTGATAACGGCGTTCCGGCAGACCCCGCGGCCTCACAGCCGCGCGGTTCAAAAAACGCTGAAAATACTTGCTCGCTCTCCTCTCACCCCGGGGCCGATTCTCCGACTTCCGCGAAGGCGGTTCAAACGGATTCTTCCGCGCATATCACGCCTCCCGGCCCCGGGGCTTCCTCGCCGCGCGATGCGGGCGTCCCGAATATTTACGCGCAAGCATTGCGCGCCGGGCTGAACGACGTTAAAAATCACAATATAGGCTTGACCGCTTTGCTTTTTCTTCAAGATGAATTGGAAAGCTCGCTTACCCGGTTTGTGAAAAAGTGCTTTCCTGACGTTCCCAGGTATTGCGATGGGGAAGAGCTGCTGTCCGTATTTAAGGAACCGCTTTCCAACTTCCTGCTCGACCTGCTGTTCATCCTGTTTATATATATGTATACGCGCGAATCGTTTAAAAAGGATTATCCGAACGGCGCGGATACGGGCTTTAAATATCTCGACGACAGGCTCAACCGTTACTTTAAAGAGGATTATGAGTACCCGGCCTACCGCGCGCTCAGGGGTTCGCGCCCCGCCGCGCCGAAGGCCCGCGGCAAAACCAAGGGCCGCGTGAAGGCATTCCTGAACAAGTGGGAGATGGATAAAGAGCTTTTCCTTTACATCGCCCGCGCTAACGATGAGATCCAGGTCGTCTACTGGCGCGACCCTTACAGGTAATTTTGTTCGCGCCGCATATATTCTGCCGTCATATCCGCATTGCTGTTAACCAAATTGGCAAGCGGATTGACGAAGTGCGGGACGGTATCTATTGTATTAACGTGCGTGATACCTCAATATGCCCTTAAGCCGTCCCGCATTCCTCTTTAGCCTCCTCTCCCATACCTCTTGTTAGCCGAATAGGTAGGTATAGGGTTGGCGAAGTGCGGGACGGTTTCCCACTGCTTAGGCGTACTAAGCCGCCGTCCCGCATATATAACGAAGCCACGCCGCGCCGCTTACCCAGCAGAGCGACGCGCTTGGCGATAGGCGGGATTGCCGTTCCAATATCTTAATATGTACATGTTCTGCCGTAAAGCCATCCCGCCATATTTAAGTTCGCTCTGCCCGCGTATTTCCTTCAACCGATGGTTTTACAGCGGGCTTGCGATAAAGCGGGACGGGACTTGGTCAGTAGTTACGTGTGTGATACCCCAATTTTCCTCCAAAGCCGTCCCGCATTCCTCTTAGCCGCCTCTCCCATACCTCTTGTTGGCCGAATAGGTAGGTATAGGGTTGGCGAAGTGCGAGGGAGCGACTAATCAACGCTCTTAGCGTCCGCAAAAATCCACGCTCCCCGCGAGGGGAGCGACGGAACTCAACGACCGTATGCTTGCCGACTTCATGATTTCAATCCACGCTCCCCGCGAGGGGAGCGACATGGAAAAGGTGCGCCCCTCATATTGAGGGTGAAGAAATAGTCTGACCTCATGCGAAAGCATGAGATGTGACGGTGATGATATTTTTAGAAAGCTAGCGGCTCGTGGTTTGGCTCGTGGTTTGGCTCGCCGGTGACCACAATGCCCATCTAGGAAGTAGGAAATATTCGACACATAATAATACCGAGGGTATACCTAACCAAAAATATTTTAGTGGCATATTCAGCAGCCAAAGCAATGTGTCGAATGCCAAGAGAGCACAGGGAACGCAACAGAGAATCTTATTTGCTTTTCTCCCTGATTCTACACCGTAAAATAATGTTGCGAAAAGCAATATATTTGCTATCACAGGTATTAAGGTGAACAGCTTAGTAGAATAAAACGATCCATAATTAAGGCCAACAAAAAAATCTTGTAAGTTTAAAAATATGCCGATAGCACAATAAAAACCTATTGACAAAAACAGCCACATGTTTTTCTTATTAGTAAACAAAACTACGCATAAAAATACTTGCGAGAATAAACCAATTAAACTAATTAAATCGTATCCATTAGATAGTATGATGTGTATAATTATATCTCCCAATGCGACCAACAAGCAGATAACCGCAAGAACAACGGAACCCCGTTTATATTTCGATAGCCGGCCATGATCTAACGTAGCTGGGTCTTGGCTTTTATCAGCTTGTACGATAGCGCCTTGATTGTGGGCGCTCTGCCCTACCCCGCAATAAGGGCAAGCGTTGGAAAACTCCGATATGTTTTTACCACAACTTTGACATACTCTCATTGGCTCACCTGCTTTTCTAAAAGCTCAAGTATGCGCTGATTCTGCCCCTGTTGAATTTTATCGGGCAAAGATGCGATATAAATACAGCCAAGGAAACTGAGCCAGAAGCATGCGACAAATGCGTGTACTTCTTTGCCATAGCCTTTCATGGCCGCCGCGTTTTCCATGAGCCATCCGATGATTAAATTAACAACAATATAAAGTAAAACGAGTAATATCGTTAACTCCATAATTTTACTCCTTATACCATATTCTGTTATTTATTTTATCATATTAAGAGCGGGGCGGCTATACGTCTAGCTATAATCTTTAGTATATAAATCTAAACACCGTCACAGGCTGGATTTGCAACCCAGTTAACATGATTATTTCAATCCACGCCCCCCGCGAGGGGAGCGACCCTCCGAAACAGCGGACATCATTTTCTCATTCATATTTCAATCCACGCTCCCCGCGAGGGGAGCGACGGCGGGGTTCGTCCGCATCGCTCAGTCCTGCAAATTTCAATCCACGCTCCCCGCGAGGGGAGCGACTGCGACATCTTGTGTTTAAGCATGCATACTCCACAAAATATCGTATTATCGTATCGTTATCAGAATATGTCAGCCTGTAAATGGCCCGAAATCTGGTGCGAAGCTTCCGGCGTTTTTATGTTTGCTTGGGTTCGCACTACATGGATTGTATCATAGAATGACCTGTGCTGCTATACAAAATGTTAATAATTGTACGCCGACCTTATCACGCCGCCCGCCCCTTTAAACGGCGCTGCTCTCGTATACTGTTATGCGATATACGCTTCGTCGGCAGCTATACCCAACATATCCAACTCCCCAACGGCATTAACAAGCCGGCTCCTGCTCCCGCAAAGCCTCATACCCTCTCACCCTAAGCTGGAGCGGGCGAATCAAAGTAAGATACATAGTCACTGGTCGCCTGCCGCAACATCAACTCATGCAGCTTTGCTGGCAAAAACAAATTTGCGGCTTGATAACTTTTCTCCATTGTGGCCTGTCAGATTATCTCACTAACTCCCTTTCATATCAGTATGACTTGTGTAATGACGAATGCAATTGTTGTTTTAAAAAAATGCTCCCGCGAGGGGAGTGGCCGAAAACCTCTAAGCGGTGCGTCCTAGCCGCATCTTTTAAAAAAACCGCTCCCCGCGAGGGGAGCGGCAGGACGCACAGGTGTGGAGCTATGCCGGTTTTAATCCGACGCCCTACGCGTGTTACGTTCTTATAAAAAATAGATTAATTATGCTATCGATAATCAATCGACACATTTTTGCGGGTGCGGAAAACCGCAGCCGTTCAGCCTTAAGAAAAATAAGCCATTATTCCATTGAAAAGGCCCACGGCCATTTTTTTCTGGTACGCCGAATCTGCGAGCAGGTAATCCTCCTCCTTATTGGACATATGGCCCATCTCGATGTTGATGATCATCCTCTCGCACCAGTTGAATCCCGTTTGGTCGCTCCGTACGGTGACGCCCAGGTTTGGCGCGCCGGTCGACTTGCAGAATTCGTCGAGCAGCAGCCCGGCGGCCCGCTTGCAGTCGCTAAGGTAAGGGTTTGCTTTGGGTATGAGCATAAAAGCCCCGCGCTTGTTCTGATTTTCGGATCCGTTGCAATGCAGGCGAACAGCGTAATCAGTTTTAGCGGCGTTAAAGAGCTTGGCGCGTTCAGCATTGGAAATATCCACGTCGTTTGTCTCCCGCGTCATGATGACCGTGGCGCCCTCTCTCTCCAGCATGGTTTTAAGCATAAGCCCAACATTGAGGTTTACCTCATATTCGCACACCCTGGTCCACTGGCCCTGCGTGCCGGAGGAAACCTTCTTTTTCATCTCGCCCGACCCGGGAGCGACCGGTTCCAGCCCGCTGTTGGAATGAGCCTGATGCCCCGGATCAATGCCGATGACAACGCCCGAAAGCGGGCGGCCGCCGGTCGGCTTTTTCGTCGGCGACGGCAAAGGAGTAGGCGTTGGGGATGGTGCGGGCGTAGGCGAGGGCGAGGGTGGGGGCGATACCGGAGATGAAGTCGGCGATAAGGAGGGTTCCGTACCCGTGGGTTCGATGACCTTGGGCGTCTGCGTCGGCGGGGCGAAAGAAGCGCAGCCGGCGGGAGCTATCACGCAAACCGCCGCCGCAAAAGCAAGCAACAGGAAACGCGCGTAAATCCGCCCGGCACGCGGCGCATGGGACCGCGCTCTTTCGGCTTTTCCAAAACGGCAGGCCCAATACGTATAATTCACATAGAACATTTTCATAGCATTCATCCCCCTTAGCAAATCGACCAATGCGCATAAGGTTTTATGAACTAATGATTTTATAAAACCGCGCGTTGAAGCTTCAACAAACGTACGCCGCAGGGTTCAAAGCGTTTAAGCATACGTTACAACACCGTTATTTCACCGCTTTGATAATGGCCGTGCCGCCGTTTAGATTCAATAATTCAACGGCTTTAAACCCCGCGCTTTTCATCAGCTCTGCCTGACGCTCAAACGTAATGGGGATATCGATATGCACGAACGCATCATCGGGAACGCCGTTTTTCCTCCGGCGGTATTCATAACTTTCAAGGCATATCGCCTCCTCTTCATCGCAGCAGGCGATATAATCGCACTCGATATAGTACCCGCCAGGCTTTATGGCGTGATAGAGCTTATCGAAAATTTGGTGTTTTTTATCATATTTAAAATGATGAAGCGTTTCAAAGGACGTCGCGGCGTCATACCGGTTACGCTCATACGGGTATTCAAAGTAATCCGCGCGGATAATCTCAATATCCTTGCCGCCGTATTTTCGTATGAGCTTATCGAGCATGGTTTCACATAAATCGACTCCCGTAACTTTTAGATCGGGAAACCTGCTGAACAGCGATTCGAGTTCAAGCCCCGTTCCGCAGCCGATATCGAGCAGGCTGCGCAGCCCGTCTTCAAAGAAGGACGCGATATGCTCATATTCGCCCGCAAAATTTTTTAGATGAACGTCCTCATATATGCCTATCCTGCTCGAGAAAAAGTCGGACATCCCTTCGACGGGCTGTTCTCTTACGCTGTCAAGCCAAGCCTTAAGCTCTTTTAAATACTCCTTTATCTCTTCCCGAGTCCTGACCATAGTCTGTAGCATAAAGCGCGCCCTTCCCGCAAACCCGCCGTAAGCAAATCATTTGCATTCATGATATTCAGGCCGTTCCGGGCGGGTTCGTTACGTATTGCCGTTTTCGGATAAGGGATTATAACATTACATATTGATATTGTCAAAATTAAACGTTAAGGAAGCGGAATGATACGTATATATACAAATTGCGGCGCGCCTCCATTATTACCGTGTGTTCACGGTATGGCGGCGCGCGTAGTATGCTTTATGTTCAGCTTAGTTTGATTGTGCCGGCAATGGAGGCCGGGGCAGCTTCAGGTACTCAGCCCTGGGGGACGGCGATGAGGAACAGCATATCGTTAAGCTCTTCCTCCTCAAAAAAATCATACATGGTAAAGTTGTAAATAAACCGCTCCGCGCCGTAAACGCCGTAGCCATCCTGATTATGATCCGTGGTGTCGTATGGGTCGGCTACTATAAGCACGTCGTCCTGCGTCGTTTCGGTGCCCATATCGTCATAGCCGATTATCACCTGCCAATGGCCGCCCCAATCGTTCCAAGCGACCATAATGGGAGTGCCTTCCTTAAGCTTGGACTGAATGAAATCGAGCGTGAAGACGTCGTACACCGTTTCGCCGCAGTCAAAGGTGCTATATAGGCTGAACCCACCCACGCCCTCGAACACGTCGATCATCTGCCTGAGCGACGTGCCTTCGGCGGCCAGGCCGTTTTCACGGTATTCAGAGAGGGTTTTTTCCGTTTCGCCCCCAAGCTTATCATAGTAGTTAAGCACCATCAGCGCGCTCACGGGGCCGCAGGACCATTCGCTGGTCTGCTGCATGGTTTTGAACTTTGGCAGTATGGTCAGCGAATCGTTTGATTCCATATTATAAAAATCTAGTCTTGAAAAATAAGGCGAACCCTCATGATCGCCCAGGCGCTCCGCGCTGTCCGCGCCGTCGTCTAGAGAAAGGTCGACGCCGTAGGGTATTTTCATCTCATCCGTATAATTGCCGCCTGAAGGCGCGCCATGCCCGGCGGTTGAGGAACAGCCGGCGGCGCAAAAGAGCAGGATGATAAGGGATAAAGAACATACAATTAAGTTTCTGAACGCTTTCATTTGATAATACTCGCTTTCTTAAAAATTTAATTGTACTTGTCATGAACACACCCGCATTTTGTATTATTTATTATCGGGGCCTATGATGAAGGCGACCCTCATTTTATTTATCCAACCATCGGTCAGTACTGAGTCTATATAGTACGGTCTACTTTTAATACTCTCCGCTCAACAAGTACGGCGGGTAAAACCCGCATAGATGTTTTTCAGCGCCTGTCGATTTAGCCTTGCTTAAGCCTAAACCTGAAAAGCGCGATTAGGCGCGGCCGTCCGCAATACCTCCTTTTTTGCACAATCTTTGTCATTATACCAGCTTTTGGTTTGAACGCAAGAGAAAATGTCGATTGATTATTTGAGAATATTGACATATATTCACATTTTGTTTATGGTTTTTATAGAGACTATACGAAATCCTGTTTCGGCATAAATGCGCGCAGTATCCGGCCTGACAGCGCGCCTCCGGGTGATGATGAAGCCCAGTAATCTATTTGGCGTAAACCCCGATTTCTTACTGCTGGAGGATTGAACTGATGAAAAGGAAGGCTGTAATTTCACTTCTTCTCGCCTTATTCATGGCGCTATGCCCAATCCTGCTGCCGGCCGGCGGCGCTCGGCAGGCGGAAAAGCCGCGCATTGGAGGAAAAACAAAACTCGAGATTAATTTTTCTTACGCTGACAGCGTTATTCATTTCTTGTTATCCGCTAAGCACATCATTTGATTTGCTCATTTTCCTATTGATACTTTTTAGCGGTTCTTTCCATAAGGCCGCTTTTGTTTGCAGCTATATGAAGCTTACGTGTAAATTAAACCAATCTGTCATAGGCAAAGAAATCCGAAAAGGAAGGGAGAAATGCTCTTACGGCCATTGAATATATAGGGGGTACATATGTTTTCATGAATGATGTTAATTTCAGCTTGATCGTCAAAAAATGATCATATATTGCAATCGCGGCATATGGAGGATATAATTGATAGAAATGTGCTGAAAAGGTGGTAATCGCCCATGCCCGAGCAAAGGAAACCCTCACGCTTGTCGGCGTTTCTTAAACGTAAAAACATCATTTTATCGCCTAAGGTTTATTTTGTTGACGCTATGGGTTCGATGGCGCTGGGCCTGTTTGCGTCGCTGCTGATAGGCACTATTTTCGCCACGCTCGGCGAACGCCTCAATGTACCTATCTTAATTCGAATCGCCGGCTTTGCCAAAAGCGCTACCGGGCCCGCGCTGGGAGCGGCTATCGCTTTCGCGCTCAAAGCGCCGCCGCTGGTGCTGTTCTCCGCTGCCGCCGTCGGTTTTGCGGGCAACGAATTGGGCGGTCCGGTAGGCGCGTTCCTGGCGGCGGTCATCGGCGTTGAACTGGGCAAGGTGGTTTCAAAGGAAACGCGCGTAGATATTATTGTCACGCCTGCGGTCACTATCATAACGGGCAGCCTTATCGCGATTCTGGTCGGGCCGGGCGTTTCCGCGCTTATGACGGGGCTGGGAAGCGTAATTATGAAAGCGACGGAGATGGAGCCTCTGCTGATGGGCGTTGTGGTATCCGTCATTGTGGGCATGGTCTTGACGCTGCCTATCAGCAGCGCGGCCCTTTGCATTATGTTGGAGCTTGGCGGAATAGCGGCGGGGGCGGCTACGGCAGGCTGCTGCGCGCAGATGATAGGCTTTGCCGTTATGAGCTTTAAAGAAAACCGCTGGAGCGGCCTTGTTGCGCAGGGCCTCGGCACCTCCATGCTGCAGATGGGCAACATTATAAAAAATCCGCTTGTGTGGATACCGCCTACGCTTGCGGCGGCTTTCACAGGCCCGATTGCCACGGTTGTTTTTGGGTTACAAAGCATTCCGACGGCCGCCGGGATGGGCACCTGCGGGCTGGTAGGCCCGTTTGGAATCATCGCCGCGATGGAAATGAATCTGAACGCATGGCTGGGGCTGGTTCTGGTGTGCTTCGTGCTCCCGGCATTGTTTACGCTTTTGTTCGCCTGGCCTATGAGACGCCTGGGCTGGATACGCGAGAACGATCTCAAGCTTGATTTATAATATCGGCGCTGCTTTTAGGCTGTATGGCCGCCCGCAACGAAATTGGTTCCGCGCTATTTCCGTCTTGCTTTTAGATTATGAGAATTTTTCATTTGAGAGGTAAAATGATGTACGAACGTATGCTGGATAAAAATCGGGAACCGAGAGTTGAAGAGATTAAAGAATATATCGGGGAAGCTGGCTGGGAGCGCTTGCAGTGCCTTGAAGGCCGCCTTGTACCGTATTACCAGCTGTCTAAACAAATCCGTTTCCCCTTCGGGAACCGCTACGGATGGTGCTACAAATTTAACCATAAAAGCGCGCACCTCTTCCACGTCTTCTTTGAAAAAGGGGCGTTCACGGTTACCATCCAAATCGGCGATAAACAGGCGGACAACATGGAAAGCCGGTTGGCTTCGCTGTCTGAAAAAGCTCGGGAATTATGGAAAAACCGCTACCCTTGCGGGGATAACGGAGGCTGGATTCATTATCGGGTTTTAGAAGACGGCGATCTTGAAGACGTGGTGAATTTCATATTTACCAAAAGAGCGCCTGTAATTAAAGGATAGGCGCATTCCTTTCTTATGTAAACATATGGGTGCGGCGCGTTTGAATTTTAGCAAAGGTAATGCAGCCGATTTTCAAAAGGCGTATGCAGAGTATATGAAGCATAACACGTCTAACCTTGCCGCCGTAGCCAGGCGGCGCTTACAGCGCTCCCTAATTTCCGTCTACGCTGGCTAGCTGCTTGGCTAAAAAAAGGCATGGGTTTCTTTCATCCCACAAGAGAGGGAATACCTCTAACGGTAAAAAGCCCATTTTAAAGTAGAATTGCCTTGTTCTTTCGTAATGCTCGGAGGCTGCGGAACTATCAAGCGTTTTAACCGTAAGGAATTTAAACCCGCCGGCGATACAGTGCCGCTCAACGCGGTCCATTAAGGCCGACCCAACGCCCATACTGTGGCAGCCGCTTAAAACGCCCATTACATACACCTCGGCGGTATAAGGGTTATGCGCTTTAATCGCAATAAAGCCGACGGGGCCATCGCCGTCAAACGCGGCGTAAAACGGCATTTCGCCGGCATGCTTTGTGTAATCCACAATGGATTCCTCAATACCGAACCATTCCGGCAGCGACCTGAGGATACTGTCGCAAATTGCCGACTTGGTTTTTGAGTCGAAAACCGGTTTTATATTCATTCCATACCGCCTCACGTTATTCACCCATAGAGTATAGCATGTTCGGATATCGACGTCTATACAACGCGATAGGCGCTATGGCGAATAAACTATTAGAATTTACGCTGGGTTTAGCGGGTGCTGGTTTATGGTAACGCTTCTTGAAGCTGAAACATGACGTAACTCTTAGTCGCCACGTCGCAAAGGGGTTCATCAACCAAGCAAATAGAAGTATCCGCGTGGTTATTGATTATACAACAGAAGCTTTTATTTTGTTCATTAGCGCGTGAACAGAATGCGTCGTGAGTAAAAAGATCATTGCTACTCCGCGCCCAGGTTTTACTATAAATGAAATATTATGTTTACAATCTAATTATTTCGTAGTATAATATATTTGCTGAAATATCCATTCAGTTTAATTTATAGTATTGATGATATGTTTTGTAGAAAGGCGCTTGCCATGAAAAAGTTGAATATTATTAGAAGCAGGGTCAAAGACGACATTTTATGCACAGAGTAGCCTCCGCTGAAGCAAACCGTTTCGAATTAAATTTTTTGTTAACCTGAGAACTGGCGCTTACCGTAACGCCAAAACGTAAACAAAGGAGGGTTTTATGACCAAAAAGCTCGCATCAATCATCATCTGCATCATCACAATAGGGCTCGCCGCCGCCGCGTGCTCCGGCGGGAACAGCTTATCCTTTTATAAACACACTCAAGATTCGGTTTTATTAGAAGACCGTGAAGATGATTACCAGCTCAACGGCGTAGAACCGCTGCCTGAACCCGAACCGAACGTATTGGAAGGCTATACGTTCACGAGCGTGGATTTGGCGTCCGTTTTGCCCGAAGAATACGCGGACAAGTTCGACCCGGGTTCTATTCAATCGGCATGCGTTCGGGTATATGAAGAAAAGCTGTACTTTAATACCGGCGCGCTGGTAGAAAATATCTTTCAAAATCAAATCCTTGTTTATGATATGAAAACCGGCAAGCTATCGGTTTTTGGTGAAAAGGAGGCGTTTTCCCGACATTTCACCACCATGACGGGTTTAACCATCGACGAAAACGGCATGATGTACGTTATCGACGCCGCGAGGTATAGAATCGTCCGCGCGGATCTCGAGGGGAACGTTACAGGCGAAATCAGCTATGCCAACATCGCGGACTTCATAGGAGGCCCTAAGGAAATGACCGGCCGTACGTTGACGCTGGACAGCATCGAGGTTTTGGCGGACGGCTCTATATACCTTTCAAGCCTCAGTATAGGGAATGAGAAAATCGGGGCCGTATTTCGCGTTGATCCGGAAAAAGGCGTGGTATCCGCCGCTGGGGATAACTCGTTCGGCGTATTAAGCCGCTCCCATGAGCGTGGAATGGTGTGCTTTATCAATACCCAGTTTCTGCTAAAGGGACGCGACGGCGAGCTTTCCATGGTTTCCAGAAATGGCCTTCCTGCAATCCATCTGGTAAGAGACGGCGAGCTAAAGGCGATTCAAGCGCTGCCTAAAAGCTACCGTTATGTCGCGTTTCGAGACGGCGTTTACTATATGCCCTGCAATAGCTATGATTACGATAGCGGTGAGCTTTCGCTGGCCGTGCACGTTTACGATTCGGATTTTAAATATGCGGGAGAGTACCTTGTACAGGATTTCGGCGTGGTTGATGCTATGGATAATCCCATTCCCAAATTCATCACACCGCTCGCCTTCGACGGGGCTGGGAACATGTATGTCATCAACGGCGGTACGCTGTTGATAGGAACCAAGAACGGTTAACTGTCAAAAATATGGAGTGTTACTTACCACGATTTCTCATACGACTGCCGGTAGTTTTCATGCATAGAAACAACAAGGTTTATACCGATTCTTTGTGCGTGGAATAGCTTAAGGGGCAACTTAGCTTTATAGCGGACCGGATACAGGCGCTTACCATTATGCGCTGAATAAAAATGGAGGAGAGCCATGCGTAAAAGGTTTGAACCAAATATAACGCGCGCCGCCCGCCGCGCATACCCTGGCAGGCGGTTCGCCGACGGCGGCGCGATTAAAGCGGGGGCGAAAAATGGGTAACGCGTTTAAAAAACTCTTATTCAGCATCCGACAGGGGCTGGGGAACGTTATGAGCTTCCGCTCCGTTTCCCTCCTCCTTTTCGCGTGCTATACGGTCGGCTTCCTTTTTCCGCTTATGGTCTGGTCTTATCGGGACGGGATGATCGATCTATATTCGGAAAGCCCGACGCTTGACGTAATGAAGGTCAACAACAGCATTGGCTATTATAATGCGGAAGGTGAAACGCGCCGGCAAAAGCCCAGCGAGGCGCTCTCGGCGGATTATTTTAAAAGCATCCTCCCGGAAGGCGCGAGCGTATTGGTTCAAATTCATATATCTCAGACGGCTATCTATGGGGATTATCCCTTAATTGCAAATATGACATATGTTAATACTGAAAACGATCCGGTATTTATACCCTTTTATTATAATATGGAGTTTCTCGCGGGCCGTTCTATTGAGAACGACAATGAAATTCTTGTGGGACGCGGGGCGCTCCCAAGGGGTACGGTTTTCGAGCGCATCCTCGGGGACTCCATACAGGTGGGCAATTCCGAGTATACCATCTGCGGCGTAGTTGATCAGAGCGACCAGTTGTTTCTATCCATGAACGTGCTCGATACGTTTTACTCGCCGTTTCATTCTATTTCGCTGTCTTCGCCCAACATGGCGTACAGTGAATTCAAGTCGATATCGAACGCCTTTGAAAAAACATTTGTTAAGCAGGCTTTTGAATCGTCCGCGGGCAGGGATGAGATTTATGTTGAGGCGGCCAAGCAAATCGGGGCGGAGCTTCTGCCGTTTGCGCTGCTGGCGCTGTTTTTCTGCGGCGCGAACGCGCTGGCTTTGCTCACCGCGCTGCTGAGTATGAAAAAGCGCAATTACCTAATACGCATGTCCCTCGGAGCGAGCGCCATTGATGTTTTTATAGAGCAGCTCGCGTATGTCGGCGCGATTTCACTTGCCGCGGCGGCGGCCGCCTATCTGCTGGCGCTGGGGATAGCTAAGATAAGCGTCTCGCTGGGAGTTTTCCGGCTGCTGATTCAGCCCGGCCAGATTTTTGGCCTGCTCGCGCTGGCCTTCCTGATCTCCGCGGCGACCTCCGCGGGGTTCGCCTATTTTGCGTCGAGGCTCAACCTTGGCAGCGTAGGGAGGAGCGTATAATGATGTATTCAGTCGGAACGGCGATGAGGAATCTGCGAAGGAATGCAGGCGTATACCTGCCCGTCGTTTTTTTAACGGCAATATGCGTTTCGGTGATATGCTTTCTTTTATCCGGACTGATGAGCTTCATCAGCCATCATAAAAGCGTGCTGCTCAAGCCGGAAGCTTCAGATTATTTTATTATTGTAGATCCGTTGTATGACGCGCCTAAGTTTGAAATCAAAGGCCGAAAAGAAGCCGGAAACGCGGATCGCGCACCGGTAACTGAAGCCGATTTACACTATTTGGAGACTGAATGCGGCGACATCCGAGTAAAACTGAAGGTGGAATATCTTCATCGGATTTATCTAGAGAACGGCTTGTTTGAAACCAACGTATACTATCTGTCGGACAATTATTTTGAGGAAGCGGGCGTTGAGCCCTGCGTGATTATCGCGGACGAGGTGCTGGAAATCCTTAAGGCGCTCCCGGAGGAGGGGTGGGAGGAATATCTCAGGCAGTTTAAATGCGATTATGACGCCGCCACCGATACCTTTGTTTCGTTTAAGGGGAACCGCTTCCCCATTTTGCGGGCCTCACAATTTGATATGGGGAAACTGGACATGACAAATTTCTATGAAAGAAGTACGGATGAGGAATACGACGTAGCGCGCTTCGCGAAAGAGCGGGGAATCTTCGTGCCGATACAGGCGCTGTACGACAGCTATATCGACGGAACCACGCTGTCGCTCCGAATTCTTTCGGATGGGGATCCCTCGGGCGCGGCCAGGGCGCTTAAATACCTGACGGCCGAACATTGGGACGCCTATTCATACAGCCTCAATACAACATCCGAACTTATTCTATCCGAAATTTATGAGCAGAGGCAGGCGCTTACCGTGCTGCTGCCCGGTACGGCGCTGCTGCTTATCGTCGTGGGCGTGAGCTTTTTGGGTATTCAGATCATCCAGTTTGAGCGCAACAAAAGGGGGCTCGCCGTATCCATGACCTTGGGGGCCACGCCTTCGGGCTTGGCGCTGGAAACGGTGATTAAGGCCGTCGTCCCGCCGCTTATCGGCGGAGCCGCCGGGTGCGCAATCGCCTCGATTATCATGGGCCAGCTCAAGCTGACTCTGCTTCAGGCGAAGCTCACGCCGTCGTTTGCGTCCATAGCGGCGTCTCTGCTGCTTTGCGCGCTCCTCGGCGTTTTAAGCTGCCTGCCTACCATCCGAAGGCTGAAAAAGCTGTCGCCGATATCGGTGCTGAAGGATTCCGTGGTATAGCGCGTATCACCGTTACGGCAAATAAATAGAATATGGAGAGCGATTATGATTCAGATAAGCAACTTATTTAAAACCTATAAGGTCGGCACGGTAGAAACCCCGGCGCTGACGGACGTGAGCATGGAGGTCGACAAGGGCGAGTTCGTAACCGTTGTAGGTAAATCGGGGTGCGGAAAGTCAACGCTGCTCAATATCCTCGGTTTGATGGATACCTTTGACGGGGGGGAGTATCTGTTTAATGGGGATTCGATCAAATCCATGAACGCCATACAGCGCGCCAAATACCGAAACGCCACGATAGGCTTTGTGTTTCAGATGTTTAACCTGATGGACAGCCTTACGGCGCTTGAAAACGTGGAAGTACCCTTAGGTTACGCGGGCGTCGGCGCGAGGGAGCGCAAGAAAATTGCCGCCGGGCTTTTGGAGAGCGTGGGGCTGGGGCACAAGCTCAAAAGCTTTCCGCGCCACATGTCCGGCGGGGAGCAGCAGAGGGTATCCATCGCGCGCGCTCTTGCTAACTCACCCGAACTGATTCTCGCGGATGAGCCAACGGGCAATTTGGATGAAAAGAATAGCGATCAAATAATGAAGCTGCTTGCGCGGCTGCATGAAGGGGGCGCGACCATCATTATGGTAACGCATGACCCCGCGCTCGCCTTATACGGTCAGAAAATTATTAGAATGAACGATGGGAAAATCACACAGATTGAGTTGAACAGCTGAAGTAAAGCGCGGCACGTTATGGCTTTGCCCGGCCTGACGGTATGGAAAACGGGCTTTATGCCGCCAGTCAGCGGATTGATAAGATGTTTAGGAAAATACCTTTGTATAAGCATAATGCAAGCTGTTGGACGAAATGGTTTGAAAAGCGCCGCGGCGCTCGCCGACACAAGCGCTTTATCCTCTGATAGCAATCGTATGGCTTATGATGTATAGCAAACCCGCACAGTACCGGTTGAAAAAAGAAAAAATGCGCCATTGTCTACCTTAAACACGAAAAAAAGGGCTTGGGGTAAACCTTGGTCGTTCCAAACCGCCAAACAGTGGTATATCGTGTATCTGTTAGCTTGCATGCCACATGCTCTGTAAAAAAGAGGCCGTTCCTAATCTCGATTTTTTATCAGGCTTTAGAGCCTTTGGCGCGGGCTGTGGCCAAAGCGGAAAATGCCGCGCCAATTGGCTTTAGTCATTAAAGAAATGCAGCTGAACGCGCGTAAAGCCTCAAAAAAACGTCTGTACCCGATATCCATTGAGGTAATTCGGCATTTTCCAGATTTTATTTAATAGCATTCCGTATATTCCGAAAGGCGAACATATTCGTTAAGAGCTCTCGTTTATCGCTTAGTGAACGACCGTCACCAAGATATACCCCTGTTCCTCAAAAGCGGCTCTGTGCTTTATAAACTTCGCCTTACGCGTCAAAGGTTATAATGGACAAACGCCCGGCAGTTATAATCTTCCAGCGCGCGCATTGAGCAGCTTTCATAAAAGCGCTTTGTGTCCAACGTATTGTCCGTTATCAGAACGAATTGACGTATGCCGCTAAAGTGGGCGAGTACCCGATTGAGCAGACGCTTGCCAATGCCCTGCCGCCGATACCCCGTTTTAACGAGAAGATCCTGAACATAAACTATGGACGCGCCGTCGCCGACAACGCGAATTAATCCCGCCAGCTCGGAGCCTTCCCAAGCGCTCACGCAGTAAAGCGAGTTGTCGTGCGCGTATCTGAGTTTATCCGGTTTATCCGTATAGCTTGACCATCCGGCGTCCACGTATAAATTAAGCAGATCATCCAGCTGTATGGCGGCATTATCTCTATATTCAATCATTTAACTCCCCTTACTTTATATTATCATTTTCTCAGCTGAGAACTGGGAAGAAAACGCTTGGGAGGAAACGCTTATTCTCAACGCATAACGCTTTCAAACTCTGCGAAAAGCTCCGATGATTGACGTTATACGTTGAACCTGAACAGTACAATATCCCCATCCCGGATAACATACTCCTTGCCTTCGGAGCGTATCAGGCCCTTTTCCCTGCACGCCTGCATCGAACCGTGCTGCATAAGCGTATCATAATGGATTGTTTCGGCCCGTATAAAACCTCTCTCAAAATCGGAATGGATTTTTCCCGCCGCCTGCGGCGCGCGTGTGCCTTTAACGATGGTCCACGCCCGAACCTCTTTGGGACCGGCCGTCAAAAAGCTGATGAGCCCCAGCAGCCGGTAACAGGCTTTTACGAGCTTATCAAGGCCGCTTTCGCCTATTCCCAGCTCCTCAATAAACTGCGCCTTTTCCTCCGGATCAAGTTCCGTAATCTCCTCCTCAACCCGCGCGCAAATGGTCATCGCCTCGGCGCCCTCTTTTTCAGCCTGCGCAAAAAGGCTCTCTACGGCGGGCGTTTTTATGCGTATTTCCCCCTCGGATATATTCGCCACATAGATTACGGGCTTCATGGTGAGAAGGAACATCTCGCGGGCGATATCCGATTCCGATGCATCTAACTCAAGGCTTCGCACGGGTAGCCCAGCCTCCAGGCATTGCTTCATCCGTTTAAGCAGCGTGGCTTCGTCACGGAATTTCTTGTCCCCGCTTTTGGCGTTTTTCAGCGACCTATCCAGCCTTTTTTCAACAGTATCCAGGTCGGCGAATATCAATTCCACATTGATTGTTTCCATATCCCGAACAGGGTTCACGGAACCGTCTACATGAACGATATTCTCATCCTCAAAGCAGCGCACGACATGGACTATCGCGTCTACCTCGCGGATATGGGATAAAAACCGGTTGCCCAGCCCCTCGCCCTTATAAGCACCGCGCACTAAACCGGCGATATCCACGAATTCTATAACCGCCGGCGTAATTTTTTCAGGTTTATGCATTATTGCAAGCGCGTCCAGGCGCTCATCCGGTACGGCAACAGCGCCGATATTCGGCTCGATGGTGCAGAACGGATAGTTGGCGCTCTCCGCGCCCGCGTTGGTGATGGCGTTGAACAGGGTGGACTTGCCGACGTTCGGCAGGCCGACGATACCTAATTTCATTTTTGTGATTTCTCCTTTTATGATGTAGATGATAAACAGCTATATTGTACGGATATAAGTTGTTTTTTGTAAGAACTGAATTTGGCGTTGGGTGGGCAAATCGGTTTTACTCACCCTTTACTCACCCTTTTTGTGCTTCCTGTGCCTTTGCGAACTGCGCTACGGCCTTTTTCATGGAATCGTCTGTTACATGAACATAGCGGTTCATAGTGGTCGTGATACTGGCGTGACCCAGCAGCTTTTGCAGGACCTTGGGCTGCATTCCGCTCTCAATGGCGCGGGTAGCGTATGTATGGCGTAGAGCGTGCATACAGAAACGCTTGATTCCCGCATCATCGCACAGCTTGTAGAGGTGGGTGTCGTAGGAGCTGTTCTTGGCAGGCATTCCGGTGCGCCAGTTGATGAACACCAGATCACGCATGACCAACTTTCGCTTCTGACCAGTCTTACGATCCATAAAGGTCAGGACAGTGGACAGGCCGTTCGATTCGTTGCGGTATTCTCTGGTGTCGTAGATTTCCCGCAGGATGCCGTAAGCGGTGTCAGTCAAAGGAATGGTGCGATAGCTGGATTCCGTTTTCGGAGGGCCAGCACGCCATTCGTCTTGCTTGTAGCGGAACTCCAAGGTCTTGTTGACCGTCAGGGTGCGTTTCTCCCAGTCAATAGCATCCCATGTCAGACCGATCATTTCACCAGTACGCAAGCCAGTTTCCAGAATCAGTGCGTACTGAGCATAGTTGTGGGAGCCTTTGGCAGCTTCCAGAAACCGTTTCTGCTCATCCACAGTCAGAAAGTGGATGTCATCAACCGCCCGGACAGGTTTCGTATAGCGAACACCATCCATAGGATGACGGTCAATGAAACCATTATCTTTGGCACTCTTGAAAAATGTGCCCATCGTCATATAGGTTTGACGGATGGTAGAACCAGCGTAGTCGCTCTCCATGGCGTTCAAAATCCGCTGACAGTCGATCTGCTTGACATCGCGCAGCAGCATGGAACCGATAAACGGCTGAACATTATGTTCGTAGCGTTCACGATAATTCCGAAGCGTATTCGGAGCACGGTTGCCAACGACATCCTTCAGCCAGCGGTTGAACCATGCATCGACCGTCATATCAGGTGATGTTGCGGTGCGAAGCTCTGGATGGCGGCAGAGGTAGAGTTGCTCTTGCCGCCAGTTTTTGGCTTCAACTAAAGTATGGAAGCTTTGCTGGCCTTTCTTTCCGTGATAGGAGTATTTGGCGTAGTAGTATTTGTCTTTCCGTTGACCAAGCCCTTTTCCGAGTTCTTTTCCTTTAAGATCTTTGCCCATGTTGCGGCTCCTTTCTGAGAAAAAAAGAGCCCACACAACACACTTTATTGTATCATGTGGGCATGGTTTATGCAAGTCCTTCAGAGGACGTTATATGGTGTCAGATGGCGTACTGTTCATCCAGAAACTCCTCAAACTTTTTCCGTTTGATGCGTTTTGTATTGCCCACGAATACAACAAACTTGCAGCCATCCTGCGAGGCGAGTTTAGCAAGACGGTTCTGCCCCACACCAAAATAGATAGAGGCCTCCTCGATGGAAAGCAGCCATTTTTCACAGAGCGGCACGAACGGGACGGACTTTTTGATGGATGTATCGGTGTTCGGAAAGGGGATCGGTTCCGAGTTGAGATCGGCTGCAAAATTGGAAACAGTGGGGGACATGTTGATGTTGGTATGAGTGCTCATAGTGTTTTCCTCCTGAAATTAAAATTGAATGCGAAGCGGATTGCTTCATGATAAGCATATCTGCTTGAATTAGCGTACATTTTGCCTTATGGTGTGATAAGCGCTTGAAAGGAAATCTGCGCATCATCCTGTTGGATCAGTGAACTGAAATCCATGTTCGGGTAAGAAAAGGTTTCCGGTTGCACTTGTGCTGGTGGCCAAGAACAGTTATAATTACCGTAATACGAGTTCATAGGAACGGATGTAAAAACTGCAGATCGAAGCAGCTGCAGTTGCTGGGATTGACTTTGCTCTTGTGGAGCAGAAGATTTATCACGAAGATGCAGCGGTTCAATGGAAGGCTCCGAAGGCGAATCCGGCAGCAGAGGACAGGCGTTCTCCGTTACGGTTTCCGGTTTGCTGGGAGCGGCTTCTTCATCGTCACAGTCATCAAGAGCGTCCAACGGCAGAAGAAGGTCAATCTGCGCTGGGGGCAGGATCGGTTCTGTATCGGAAGGTACCGGAATCGCCAGCGGGCCATTGGCAGGAACGACATCCTCTGGTGACTTACTATGGACGACCAGTGGCTTGGTAGTCGGCGTATCAGAATCACCTACATAAACTGGGCCGGAGACCATGAACTCACCAACCTGAAGACTCTTTAGCATGGAAGTCAACTTGGTTCCACCTGACGAACTAATTAAACGGGCACACATACGAACCTCTTCATCCGCTGGCTGGAAACACATCATATATTTGCATTGCTGAAGCAAAATCCGTTGCTCAGACTTGAACACACGAATGCTCTGGGCAACCAGCAGTGCGTACAGACCTTGTTTGCGGCCCTCACAGAGGATTCGCCCCAGTGCGTTGGAAGAGCGCAGTGGATAGTTGCTTAACTCGTCCAGATACAAAAAGGTAGGCGAAAAATCCTCGCGGGTGGCTTCTCGTAACAGTGCTGCAAAAAGCACCTCTTCAACGATGTGTTGCGTGGATAACGAAAACGAGCTCAAATCCAGCAAGGTGATGCCGGGAGAAAACTCTATGTCACCATCCTCAAAAAGCTTTTGTGCAAATAGGGGTGCCAAGGCGTTTTCCAAACCGGGCGCAGAGCGTGAATGAGAACTCTTGATCTCCTGATGCAGGTATTCCAGCACTTCATTCGGAGCCGGTGAAGCGCGAAGCACCTCTTTTAAAAGAGACCGCAATAGCTGTTTTTGTGTATTCGACAGAGCGATAACGGATGTGATAGTATCAGCGAAAGATGCAGCCGCATCCGCTGGATTATCTGATGCCCCGAACAAATGCAGCTTGAGTGGCTTTTGAGATACGTCCTGACGATGTACATACGGTTCTAGTTCTACTGGAAAAGACACAGCGTGCCGGTGATCTATGACTACGATCCGAACACCTGACTCCAGCAGCCCCCTTATAATATTGTAGGAAAGAGTAGACTTTCCTACGCCGCTTTTTCCACAGATAAAAATGGAAGCGTTCCCCTTCTTGAGTTTTTCAACGATTGTAACGGCTTTTTGATAGGTAGAGCCTATTTTCAACTTCATGGTTCTGTCCCTCCTGTTTTAATCAGAATCTTCATATTCGGTTAAGCAACTGCACTTCAAAGTCAAGAGTCGAGCATCTACATAGGTTCCGCTGTTAATGCGAATCTTTTTGGCAGTGCTGAACTCAGAGAGCAGATGCTCACTTTGCAAACGCGAAATAACATCGGATGCACTATATCCCGGTGCATACTCATGGAGCAGAGACTTCAGCAAAGACCCTTTCAGAAGGAAAGCATCCTTTTTTTGGACGATGTCCCGTTCAGGGTCATAGCTGGAATCGACCTCTT
>UQWD01000020.1 GCA_900544555.1 uncultured Eubacteriales bacterium | reverse complement strand
CCGTGCAAAGAAACCCTTGCTGCTTAAGGCATTCCGAACCTGACGCACATGTCGTCAGGTTCGGTTGAAAGCCTATAAGGGTTGCGGCTCAGACTCAACCCCGTTTTTTTGACAGGCCGTGCTTTTCACCGCTCTTAACCGCTTGTTATTCTTAACCAAAACAGCATAATCCGTATTCTCATAAGCGTAGAACAAATAATACGGCGCGCACATATATATATTTCTAAACTATTATACAGACAGATGTTATTATCGAACCTCAAATGTTGTTTCTTTCATCTCGACTTAATCATAAATTAACTTGTTTTGCCTCTTAGCTAGTCAAATCACATAACCTAAGCTTGCGCGCAAATTCCTATTCCAACTGAAATTACCAGTTCCTCTAAAAGCTATGGCGTTGAACGCTGCCATCATGTGCGGCGGTATCGCTTATTATCCCATAGAAAAAGGCCGCTGTTGATACGACCAGCGGCCTTCTTCTTATTTAATTTGCTGACATGGCGTTATGGTGTTTAGCGCGCGGTATTCCTTCTTCTATAGATTACCACCGCTACAGCGGCTGCCGCCAAGAGCAGTATAATTGATACCACTATCAGCGTTTGTCCGCCCGTACCCGGTATAAACGGGTTCTTCTGCAAGCCGTTGAGCGCGGCGCTCAGGGCTGCCGCAGCTGCGTCGATCTGAGCCTGTGTAGCATCGGCGTCCGCCGCTATCTTCTTCGCTTCATCAAGCGCACTTACAAGCTTCGACCAAGTTCCGGCCGTATAGTCCCTAGAGTTAAGAGATTCCGCCTTGTTGATCAGCTCGTTGAGCCCGCTCTTATCGCCGCGCCTTGTCAACGCATCCATAGCTGCTTCGAGCGCCGCTTTCGCGTCGTCGATTTGAGCCTGTGTAGCGTCGGCGTCAGCGGCGACGGCTTTCGCGGAATCAAGCGCGCTTATGAACGCAGCCCATGAACCGGCGGTGTAGTCCGCCTCGTTAAGCGCTTCCGCTCCGGCTATCAATCCGTTAAGTTCCGTCTTGTCGCCGCGCGCGATAAGCCCGTCGATTGCGTTGCGCAGCGCGTCCGCCGCGTCGTCTATGGCTTGCTGCGAAGCGTCCTCGTCCTCAACGACCGCTTTGGCGGCCTCAAGCGCGTCTTTAAGCGCCTGCCATGTATCGGAGGTATAGTCGGCTTCGTTAAGCGCTTGTGCTTCGTCAATCAAATCGCTCAGTGCGGAACGGTCGCCGCGCTTTATCAGGTTGTTCATGGCGATCTCAAGCGCGTCCTTCGCCTCGTCGATTTCCGGCTGCGTAGCGTCTATATTCGCCGCTACGTCCTTCGCGGCATCGAGAGCGGCTTTGAACGTCGCCCATGTGCCGATGGTGTAGTCCTCTTCGTCGAGCGCCTCCGCGTCGGCTATCAGGCTGTTAAGCCCGGCCTTGTCGCCGCGCTCGATCAGTCCGTCGATTGCGGATTTAAGCGCGTCCGCCGCGTCGTCAATATCCTGCTGCGAAGCGTTTTCATTCGCTACGACCGTCTTCGCCGCTTCGAGCGCTTCTACAAGCGCCGCCCACGTGTTGGTGGTATAATCCGCCTCGTTGAGCGCTTCCGCTTCGGCGATTAAGTTGCTCAGCGCATCCTTATCGCCGCGCTTTATCAGGTTATCCATCGCGTTCTTAAGCGTGGCCTTCGCCCCGTCGACCTCTGCCTGCGTAGCGTCAACATCCGCAGAAACGTCCTTCGCGTCTTCGAGCGCGGTTATAAACTGAGCCCAGCTACCCGCTGTGTAGTCTTCTTCCTCAAGCGCTTCCGCTTCGGAAATTAAAGCGTTCAGTTCGGCCTTATTGCCGCGCAGGGCCAGCCCGTCGATTGCGGCGCGCAGCGCGTCGGCGGCTTCGTCTATCTCAGTCTGCGAAGCGTTTTCATTCGCTACGACCAGCCTTGCCGCTTCAAGCGCGGTTTTAAGCCTATTCCACGTACCCGTGGTGTAATCCGCCTCGTTGAGCGCTTCCGCTTCGGCGATTAAGTCGCTCAGCGCATCCTTATCGCCGCGCTTTATCAGGTTATCCATAGCGGCTTCTAGCGCCGCCTTCGCCTCGTCTACCTCCGCCTGTGTGGCGTCAACATCCGAAGCAACATCCTTCGCCGCTTCGAGCGCCTCGATGAGCGCCGCCCACGTGCCGATGGTGTAATCGGCTTCATCAAGCGCTTCGGCTTCTTCGATCAAGCTGTTAAGCTCGGTCTTGTCGCCGCGTTTGATAAGCCCGTCGATTGCGTCGCGCAGAGCGTCCGCCGCGTCGTCAATGTCCTGCTGCGTAGCATTTTCATTCGCTATGACAGTCTTCGCCGCTTCAAGCGCGGTTTCGAGCGTATTCCACGTACCCGTGGTGTAGTCCGCCTCGTTGAGCGCTTCCGCTTCGGCGATTAAGTCGCTCAGTGCGTCCTTATCGCCGCGCCTTATCAGGTTATCCATAGCGGTTTCGAGCGCGGCCTTCGCCTCGTCGATTTGTGCCTGGACAGCGTCGGCGTCAGCCGCGACTTCCCTTGCGGCTTCAAGCGCGGTTTCAAACGTCGCCCATGTGCCAATGGTGTAATCCTCCGCGTTTAGCGCTTCCGCTTCGGTTATCAAAGCGTTCAGCTCGGCCTTATCGCCGCGCTCAATAAGCCCGTCGATTGCGTCGCGCAGCGCGTCTGCGGCTTCGTCAACATCATTCTGATTAGCATCAGGATTCGCGTAAACCGCGTTTGCGATTCCAAGCGTAACGCTAAGCGTCGTCCACGTGCCGGAGGTGTAATCTTCCTCGTTAAGCGCTTCCGCCTCCGCGATAACAGCCTCAAGCGCGGATTTATCTACCGATACTTCTACCGCAGCCGCGGTGATAACGATGTCGCCGCTTACGTTGGGTACGGAGAACGCGCCGGTTTGGGCGTCATAGGTATGTTCAGCGTCCGCGCCGCCCATGGTTACCTTGATGCTGCCGGGCAGATGCTTGCCGTCCGCCGCGCTGAGCGTGCCGCTCAAAGTCTCTCCGGCGTAAACGGTTGCGGACGCATCCGTCGTCAAGTCCGAAAGGGCATAGGTGACATCAAAATACTGGGTTGCCGTCACATTGCCGGCCGCCGTAATGACGACCTCATATCTCTTAACGCCCTCGTCCGTTTCGACTACGACGTTATGCGTGCCTTCCGCGAGCCAGAGATGGAGATTCTCGTCGTCCGGATGGTTTGCAAAAACCTTCCAGTCTATACCGTTTACGCTTACGCTCTTAACGTTTGGCGCAAGCAGCGTAACCTCGAAAACCCGATCGCTGTCGCTGTTATCTACCGATGAATCGCCAATCGCGGGGCCGCTGCCCGTCGCCGTGGCCTTCACCGTTCCCGCGCTGATGCGCAGCTCGCCGCCGCTGGTCGGCGGGAGAATGCCGCCGCCAATCGCAGCGCCGTCGTCGCTTGTAGAAGCGGTGACCGTTCCACCGTTAACATATACCATCGCTCCGTCAACCCCGGCTCCGCCGCCGATGGCCGCCGCATCCGTATTCGTAGTGGCGATAATCTCGCCGCCGTTGATGGTAATCCTGGCGGAAACAGCCTGGTCGCCGCCGGTCCTGTGAGCTCCGGAGCCGATGCACGCGCCGCCGGCGAGCTGCCCAATTTCGCTTGCTGAAGACCGTAAATTAAGCTTTCCGCCGTTTATTACGATATTCGGCCGTACGGTTGTTGCGTAGCCCGAGCCAATAAGCGCCGAATTGCCTTGTGTTTCGCCATTGATTTCGCCGCCGTTGATCTCGATTGAGGTAGCGCCCTTGGAAGCAGTATCGCCGCTGCCGATACCTGCGCCATAAGCAGACCTGCCGGTGTAATACGGAAGCTCCAAATTAAGTACGCCGCCGTTAACCGTTACCTTCTTTACGCCCGCGTTGGAGCCGCCGCCAATTATAGCGCCCCCGTCATAAGACACACCGTTAATCGTGCCGCCGTTAATGGTAATCGTTCCGGCGATTTGGCCTGCGTTTCCGCCGATACCCGCGCCGTAAGTATTGCTCACTTGAGTAATATTAAGCGTACCGCCGCCTTTAATTGTCAGCTCGCTATCTTCCGGCACGTTGACAAGCGCTTTTGAATAGTAAGAGTTGTCGGCCGAGGCGAACGTATTAACGCCCGTAAGCGCCAGCGTGTTTCCAGCGCCCTTAAACTGAATTACGGACTTGCCTCCCGATACCAACACATTGAGGCCGCTTACCGTCAGGTTCAGATTCTCGTTTTCGCTGGTGAAAGTGAGATCCCTGTAAGGGTTGTCCGCTGTATTCGCAGGGTCGCCAACCAGCTTCACGTTATGCGCGTCGTCGGTTATGACGATGTTCCGGTTTAAATCCGCCGGTATTTCATATCTTCCGTCTTTGCGGATGACGTAATCAGCCGGGAGCTCCTCCGTCGGCTCAATTACCGTAACCTCAGTTGTGCCGTATACGCCGTTCCACGCGGTGGCCCTAATAGTGGTCGTGCCGCCGCCCACCGTCGTGAGCAAACCGTCTTCAGTAACCGTTGCGACCGACTCATCTTCAGAGGTCCATATAACGGACTTATCAACAGCAGTCTCAGGATAAACGGTTGCAGTCAGCTGGAACGGATCCACCCTCATGGTAAGAGCTATATGCTGCTGGTTAATTTGAACGCTTAACGGTTCAATCTCCTGTCCGGTCAGGCTGAACATTGCGCTTTCAGTTATATTCTGCGCAAAATCCATCACCATAACCTGCCCGAGCTTTTCGCCGGCAGCCTGCGCTTCGGTGAGATCAAACTTGTATACAAGCTCACTCCCCGCCTCGCTGCTCTCCTCGGCGATTACGTTCGTCAGCGGATTACCCTTGTCGTTTACAAGCTGCAGACCCATAATGTAATGGTTATCTCTCATCGTAACGACCAGGTAAGGCGTTCCGTCTTCCTCAACATACTGATGGGAAAGGATCTGCGGCGCCTCATTGTCGATGACTATCGGGAAGGATATGGATTGCGTACCCTCCGTACCATCGATGCGGCCGGTTACCGTATAGGTGTATTCCCCATCGGGAAGGTATTCATAGAACCCGCCATCCTCGTAAATCGGCGCCCAGCCCGACGCGGGTAAATACTGTGAAAACGCGTCGATGTTCGGATTATAATAGGATTTGCGGGATTCATACTCCTTATAGGTGTAAACCTCCTCGCCGTCCGAATTGGTTACGACATGGTTTGTTTCTTTTGAGCCGCGGAGCATGCCGAGAACCGGGTGAACCAATTTATACCCCAGCGTGCGGCTCGCTATCGCTATTTTATCCGCGCTCGCCCCGTCAAAATCGCCGGAGAGCATATTGACGCCTATGGGGTAGCCTGTCCAATCGTAATCGATCAGATAAACGCCGCTCATGTCATAGGTAGAAGGATCCTCATCATCATAAATCGTGTTATCGAATATCGGCGCTTTCGCCCAATCGCCGTAGAACCCAAGGTACGGCATGGAAAGATCGATTTCATCATCGTTCTTCGATTCCAGCTTTATGAATCCATCTAAGAACGTTCCGTTCGTAAACTCGGCAAGCTTAGCTTTACCCTCGTCCGTCAGCTGCATATTGACGGTAATATCCACCGAGCCGTTTGCGGGAACGGTCACGCTGTTTTGGCTAAAGCCAACCGTAAATTCGCTCTCCGGCAGTACGCGGGAGGAGTCGGATATACAGCGGTAACCGTTTACCGTCTCCGCTTTCGCGGTCAGCGGGATAGCGGAAAGATCATACGAAAGCGGGCTTCCGCTCATATTATGAATGGTAAATGTAAAGGAGAACGTTCCGTTCACATTATCCTTGAGCTCCGCCTTTGTGCGGTCGCTGTTTTCCACGGTCAGATACGCGCCCGTATGGATAGCGCTGTAAACCTGAGCGAGGCCGGCGCCCTGCTTGCGCGGCGTATAAGCGACGCCGTCCGGATCTACTACCGGCACAGCCGTGCTCATCATTAAATAATTGATAAGCTGCTGTTTATCCGTCGCGGACATGCTCGGGAACTTCTCGTTAACGTACTGCTTCATGACAGCGGCAGCGCCGGCCATGTGCGGGGACGCCATCGAGGTTCCGCTCATGCTGCCGAACCCGCCGCCCGGAAGCGTGGAGTAAACATTGCCGCCCGGCGCGGTGATCTCCGGCTTAAGCGTGAGATCCGGCGCGACGCCGAGGCTTGAGAAGGAGGACATCTGGCCGCCCAGCGGATCCTCTAAAAACTCGGCAAAATCAACGGAGACGGAAATTTTCTTATCTTCGAGATTACGCAGTATCCTGCCGTCCGCCTTGCTGATAAATACCGCCGGCAGTAAGCCGTTAAGCTGCATATTGGTTAGCTCGCCGAACTCGTTATCGTATACAATTAAGCCGACGGCGCCAGCGTCTTTCGCATTCTGCTCTTTTTCGGTAAACGCGAGCGTGCCGCGCTCAACCAGCGCAATTTTGCCCTCTACATCGACTTCCGCGAAGTCGTACGCGTCGCCGAAGCCCGGTACAGGAACGTATTCGAGCGTTTGGCCGTCGAGCGCTTTTTCAAAGCGCAGAGCATCGTCCGTATTCGGGTCTGCAAAAGTTATTTTATTGTCGCCCGCTTTAAAATAGATGGTAAAGGCGCTTTCTTCATTGATGCTGGCGACGGAGAGCGCCTCAAAATACGTTGAGGCGGAACCGGCAACGCCGTTGTCCGGATCCGTAATCAGGTTCATATCCGTACCAAGCAGATTCTTATACGCGGCCCTTGTATCGTTGCCCGCCGCGCACAGCAAGTTGATGCCTTCCGCTTCCACGCGCTGATAAACCTGGTTTGTCACGGTATCCGTTTCCCTTGAGAAGCCGGCCCCGGAGCCAAGGCTCATATTGATGGTATCAACGCCCAACACAACGCAGTCTTCCAGCGCGGCGATAACCCATGCTTGGCTCGCGCCGCTCTGGGCGTCGGAGAAGACCTTCATCATCATGATCTGCGCGTCCGGCGCAACGCCTGTAAACGCGTCAGAGTCCGCGCCGACCGTACCCGAAACGTGCGTGCCGTGGCCAACGCTGTCTGAAACATCGGTATCCTTGTCCGCATAATCGTATGCAAACGGGATTTTTTCGCTGATATAAAGCTCGGAGGCAGCCGCCTGGCCGACCTTGAGCACGCCGCTCTCGAGGGCGGCCTCTACGTCATGCAAATCATACCGCACCGATTCCGGCACGTTGGCGAACGCTGAATGGTTTACATCAAGGCCCGTGTCCAAAACAGCCGTCACTACGTTTTTGCCGGTATATCCTTCGGCGTTCGCGCGGTCGCTGTCAATCAACTTACCGCTGGTCTGCGTCGCGCGGGTATAGCCGTCTTTCGGCTCTATATAATCATATATCTCCGCGACATAGACGTTCTTTACGCCCGGGATGCTCTCAAGGCGTTCCTTCTCGGAATACTTTGCTTTTACCGCAAACCCGTTAAGGACTACCCGGTATTCAAACTCGATCTTCATAGCGTCTTTATTCTTCAGCAACTGCTCTTTTACAGACGCCTGCTCTTTCTTGATCGTGCTTACCGCAGCTTCACCCTTTGCCGTGCTTAAAAACGACTCCAGGGATACATCCTGCGTTTTTGTCTCCACTAGGGGTTTCCCCTCCAGCTCGACGATGAACTCTACTTGTTCGTCCGCGTCAAATTGATCAAAGGACTGTAAATAGTTGTCCACCGCCTCCTGCAGCGTCGGGTATTTGCTGTTCGACGCGCTGGAAGCATACACAGTTTGCAGCGGCAGGCATGACAGCGTTATGGTAACTGCGACCAAAACCGCCAGGAACCGCGACAATCGTCTTTTCATCCAATCTTCCTCCTTGAATACATGATAGGTATAGAGCCGGATATGCTTGATATACCTCAAATAAGATGTATCAAATATATCAAGTATCATATTAGCACGTTCATTCGTCAATGTCAACGCGTGTGAAGCGGAATTTCAACAAGTTCCGCATGTCATATCGCGCGTTAAACGTTTACAAGCCGATGAAAGTCTGTTATTATGAAAAACTATGGAGGGGGATGGGGTTAATATGGAATTATACATAGCAGAACAGGTAAATCCGGTTTTTGAATGTATGGATATCTTAGTACGGCATCATTCAAACCGTAACTATGCCGCTTTAAAGAAGGAAATTAAAACCAGGCTTGACATCCAGGTGCCTGAAATCGAAAAGCTGCTTGATTCGCTGCAGAGCATCGCCGATCAGGTAACAAAGGGGCTTAAGAAAAGCGACGAAATACTCGCGTATCTGTTTCATCCTCTCGGCAGTCAGGATTTGACGCCGGCCGAGGCGATTCTCCAGTTTCACGGAGATTTCTCCGAGAGGGATCTTTTAAAGATCCAAACCGGCGTTATATCCGCCTTTCAACAAGACCCGCTCAATTTTCTCTATACAACGCTGGACAATTACAATCTTCTTTATGCAGGCCCCGGTAAAAAATCTCTGAAAGGCTGCGGCCTGCTTGAACTGATGGAATCGTGTTCGATGCCGGATCAGGACAAATGGCGGCTGCTGGCTTTTTATCATGATTTCGAGGTTTATCTTGGCCGGTTCATCGATGTGTTGGCCAAAACCGTCAAGGAATTCGAGCCGTTCATGCCGTCCCTCTCCGTGTGGACCGAACCGTTCTACGAGCATTTTTACAAGGAAATAAACAATGAAACCTTGTACCGGTACATGGCTGAAAAAATACAGATCATCCTCCCGGAAACGGACAGCATATTCATACAGCCTTCACTGTTCGGCTGCAACCGGCTTCAATACCTCGCCTCAACGGAGCCGGGCCGCCGCAGCAATATGCTGTGGGGCATGCATTTTGAGGCCATTTTTTTGAACCGCCTCAAGCAGAACAGCAGCGCGTACATATGCAATAATATGAGGCTGCTCGGCGATAAGTCCAAATTTGATATTCTAAAGCTGCTCGCCGGTCGTCGTTATTACAGCGGCGAGCTCGCTAAAGAGCTGAACCTGAGCGCAAGCACAATCGCTTACCATATGCAGGCGCTGTTAAACGCGCGTTTCGTTACGGTGGACAAGCGGGGATACCGCACCTATTACGAGTTAAACAAGGATGCCATCTGCGTGTTTCTCGATCAGGTTCGCAATCATGTTATACCGGAATGACGGCTGAATCATTAGAGCCGATACCCGAATAGCGCTCTAAGCTTTCATCCCATAATTCATATTTTGCTTTTACTAAACAGACGACGGCGCGGCCATAGGCCGCGCCGTCGTCTATGTAAAATCAACTCACCATCTCGAATTGTCGCTCGATTAGCGAACGCCTCTCTCCACGTAGTGGGTATGAAGCAGCTCGTGCGATTTATGGCCGCAGGGCTCCCCAAGGAACTCCTCGTAAAGCCGTTTAATCGACGGGTTCTTGTGGGACTTGCGGATTACCTTCGACTCGTCCTCATCGTAGGTAGCCTTTGCGCGCGCGACGCGGGGATCCACCTCATAGCGGGTACGCGCATCCACAATGGGCTGCCCGCCGCCGGTCACGCAGCCGCCTGGGCATCCCATAATCTCAATAAAGTGATAGGTTTTTTCTCCATTTTTTATAGCGTCGAGCAACTTACCCGCGTTGGCGGTTCCGTGAACGATGGCGAGGTTGATATCCATCCCCGCGACGTTAACCGTAGCTTCCTTAATGCCCTCAACGCCGCGGACCGCGGTATACTCTATCCCCTCGATGTCCTGTCCGGTAAGGATATCGGCGACCGTCCTGAGCGCCGCCTCCATAACGCCGCCCGTTACGCCGAAAATTACGCCCGCGCCGGAAGAATCCCCCAGCATATCGTCAAACTCCTCTTCGGGCAGGCTCGCGTAATCCAGCGAGGCCTGGCGGATCATTCGCGCAAGCTCGCGGGTCGTCAGGTTCGCGTCCACATCCCGGTAACCGTCCCTCCCCATCTCGGGGCGGTTGATCTCAAACTTTTTCGCGGTGCAGGGCATGACCGAGACTACGAATATATTCTTGGGATCAAGCCCGTTTTTCTGAGCAAAATAGGTTTTGGTTATCGCGCCCTGCATCTGATTCGGGCTCTTGCAGGTGGACAGGTTCGGGATGAACTCCGGGTAAAAATGCTCGCAATACTTCACCCAGCCGGGGCTGCAGGATGTGATCATCGGCAGCACGCCCCCGTTCTTAATGCGCCCGAGCAGTTCCGTACCTTCCTCCATTATCGTAAGATCGGCGGCAAAGTCCACATCGAACACCCTGTCCGCGCCGAGCCTGCGCATGGCGGCGACCATCTTGCCCGTGCTGCGCGTTCCGATAGGCATGCCGAACTCCTCGCCAAGCGCGACGCGCACGGCGGGGGCGGGCTGGAACACAACGAACTTCTCCGGGTCGCTAAGCGCGTCCCAAACCTCGCGGGTCGCGTCTTTTTCTGTAAGCGCCCCGGTCGGGCACGCGGCTATGCACTGGCCGCAGTTGATGCACGCAACGGAACCAAGGCTTTTGCCAAATTCCGAGCCGATATGTGTTTTAAAGCCCCTCTCCTGAAGGCCGATGGCGCAAACGCCCTGCGTGTTTGCGCAGGCGGCGACGCAGCGGCGGCAAAGGATACATTTATTATTATCGCGCACGACGCAGGGAGACGCCTCGTCAATATCGTAGTGCGTCCTCTCGCCCTGAAACTCGATATCCGTGATGCCAAGCTCATTGGACAAGGCCTGCAGCTCGCAGCTCTGGTTGCGCTTACACGTCAGGCAGGATCGATCGTGATCGGAGAGGATGAGCTCCAGCACGCTCCTCCTGGCCTGAAGCACCTTGGGAGTGGCCGTAAGTATCTCAAGCCCCTCGCTCACGGGCAGCACGCAGGAAGCCTGCAGCCTGCCGGTTTTCTTATCCTCAACCAGGCACATGCGGCAAGCGCCGATGTTGTTAACGTCTTTAAGATTGCACAGGGTTGGGATGCGAATCCCTTCCTTTTGCGCGGCTTCAAGGACCGTCATGTTCTCCTGAGCCGATACGGTTCGTCCGTCGATTTTGAGTGTTACCATGCCATCTCTCCTTAATCGATATTGCCGGCTCCGCCTGAGCGCGCCGGAAATTGTGCATATACATCCACAATAAATGAAGTGTACCATATTGTTAACGCGCTGTCAATCTGGCGGGACGCGCGAGAAAGCGCTTTTCGCCGGTATATTGTGGATTTTAGCGTATAACGCCGTTTAGCTTGCCTCCCTCGGCGCGCCGTGGTTTAAACGCGGACCTTTTTGAGGTGTGCAAACCGCGGAAGCCCGTTTTCATAGCGAAGCCGAGGCTCCCCCTGTATCAAGGGCAGCACATAATCCAGGTATGCATCCTCAACGCCGTTGCCCGCCGCGTTTATCCACTCGCGCGGCATCTTCTTCTCGGCGTTGGCAACGTCGCTAAGCGCAAGCAGTTTGATGTTGCAAGCATAGCGGCCTTTGGCATCCGCGACGCGCTCAAAGCCTATCATTTTATCCGTCACGCCCGATACGGCAATCTCAACCGCGCTTTTCCCCGCGAAAAACGACTCCTGCACGTCCGTTTCGGAGGCGCAGTGCGCGGCGCACCGCTGCATAAGAGAGAACTCGACGCCCCTGGATTTTACGCCGGGGATTTGCGCCTTAAGTATAGTATTGAGGGTAAACGCAAGCCCGCCGAGTTGCTTGTGCCCAAACGCGTCAACCGCGGCGTTTTGAGCGCCATGTTCGGCTATCAGCTTTCCATTCTTATCATGAATGCCCTCCGATACGGCCACAATGCATTTGCCGGTTTGGTTATAAACTGCGCGAACGTCCTCGATGAACCGATCTATATCAAAATCCACCTCGGGAAGGTAAATCAGATCCGGACCCTGCCCCGCCCGTTTCGCGATGGAGCTTGCGGCGGTCAGCCAGCCCGCGTGGCGGCCCATGATCTCGATTACGCAGAGCATGGGCGTATCGTAAACGCGCGCGTCGTGATAGATTTCCATGCAGCTGAGCGCGACATATTTGGCCGCGGACGGGAAGCCGGGGCAGTGGTCCGTCCCCCAAAGATCGTTGTCGATGGTTTTGGGCACGCCGATTACGCGGCATTCATACCCCGCGCGCCGCATATACTTTGATATTTTGCTGCACGTGTCCATGGAATCGTTCCCGCCGTTATAAAAAAAATAGCGGACGTTGTATTTTTTAAAGATCTCCAATATTCGTTCATAATCCGTATCGTCCTTATCGCTGTCCTTAAGCTTATACCGGCATGAACCGAGGGCGGAGGCCGGCGTATGCAGCATAAGCTCCAGTTCCTCCGGCTCCTCCTTGCCCATGTCGTACAGAACATCATCTAATATTCCCCTGATACCGTGCGCCGCCCCGTACACTTGCGTTATCGACGGGTTATCCAGCGCCGTGCGGATAACGCCGTACGCGCTGGCGTTGATTACAGACGTCGGCCCGCCGGACTGCCCGATTATGCATGCGCCCTTTAACGGTTGTTTTTCCATATCCGAATTCCTCCAAATTTACCTGATTTTGATTTCACTCTTTAACCGAATTGCTCAATACCAATATACTATAATTCTACCCGGAATAAAAGACGCGCAGTCGATAATAACCGTAAAATTCGTTTTCGCAAATGATTCCGGGCGGGCTGAGCCGCCGGCATGTTTTTTGTTGATAAACGGGCGGTAATCGAATAAAATGAAAGTAATGATGTAATTGAGGTGCCCGACAAGATGGAAAAAAGTAAAAAGATCGTTTTGAGCGGCATACAGCCGTCCGGCACGCCGACGCTGGGGAATTACGTGGGCATGCTGCGCAATTGCGCAAAGCTTCAAACCGAGGAAACATATTGCTATTATTTTGTAGCGAACATGCACGCTACCACGGTGCGCCAGGATCCGGAGGAGCTGATGCGGCGTTCCGTCGAGGTGCTGGCGCTTCTCCTCGCGTGCGGCGTGGATCCGGAGCGCTCCGCGCTCTTTATCCAATCCCACGTAAAGGAGCACGCGGAGCTGGCCTGGGCGCTTTCATGCAACACCTACATCGGCGAGCTGAACCGGATGACGCAGTTTAAAGAAAAATCCACCAAGCACGCCGACAATATCAACGCGGGGCTCTTTACCTATCCCGTGCTTATGGCTGCGGACGTGCTGCTTTACCAAACCAACCTGGTCCCGGTCGGAAAGGATCAAAAGCAGCATCTCGAGCTGGCGCGAAACATAGCGATAAGGTTCAACAACGCGTATGGGGAGACATTTACGGTACCGGAGCCGTTTATATCAAGCGTGGGCGGGCGCGTAATGAGCCTTCAGGATCCTCTTAAAAAAATGAGCAAGTCCGACGCCAACCCCAACGCGTACGTCTCTATGATGGATGACCCGTCCGTTATCGTAAAAAAGATCAAGCGCGCCGTGACGGACAGTGAGAACCGTATCGCGTACGAGCCCGAAAAGCCCGGCGTATCCAACCTGCTGTCCATTTACAGCACTTTTACGGGCAAAACAACGGAAGAAGCCGTGCAAACCTTCAGCGGTATGGGCTATGGTCACCTCAAAACGGCAGTGGCGGATGCGGTTGTCGCCGAGCTTACGCCCGTTCAGGAAAAATACAGGCGTTTCGCTGCGGATAAGGCGCACCTTAACGCGATTATGCTCGACGGCGCGTTAAAAGCGCGGAACGCAGCGAAAAAGACGATGGACGCGGTTTACAGCAGGATAGGGTATCTCCCTCCCACGCTTTAGCTTAGCGGATAATACCGCAGCAAGGCGTTGACAGCGGGGTTGCGCGGTGATATAGTTAATTTGTTCAAGGCGGGCGGAAGAGCCCGCGGTAATTGAAAATTTATCGGTGTATGGTTGCGCGTTGCGCATTAATAGGGAACGCGGTTAAAATCCGCGGCAGTCCCGCTACTGTGATTAGCGACGAAACCCCTTAAACGCCACTGGGCTGTTCTACGCCCGGGAAGGCTGGGGAAGTAGGCTGAGCTATAAGCCAGGAGACCTGCCATGCATCGCGGTTTTACTTTCGCCTCGGAGGAAGGCGCAATGTAAATATGCGGCTCTAAGCATGCCGCAGCTTTACGCATATTGCGGGGGAACCGGGACGGGTTCCCCCTTTTTTATATAAAACCGGGATTTTAGCGCGGATTCGGCTTCCTTTCGAGGTTTCCGACCAGGCGCACCGTAACTAAAAAAATACCCTTATCCCGCGGCGCTTTTATAAAGCTGAAAAGGGAATCCGGTAAAAGCCGGAGCAGCTCACTCTACTGTAAGGGCTACGAAACATCATTACGCCACTGTGTCAACGGGAAGGCGGATGGAGTAGGTTTGAAGCCCAAAGCCAGGAGACCTGCCGCGCGGACTGAACAATGCCTTTCGGTGAGGAAGAGGCATGGCATGCATACGCCGGAGGTCTTGGTCATTCCCCATACCCCGGACATATTGTGCCGCGCCGCCTCGCCGAGGCGCGCGGCTTTTTCATTATCGCCCGCGCCCTAACGCGCGCGCTGGAGTTTACCGGCGGCGCGGTTTTCCGGCGAACGCCCCGACAGCCGTATCCAACATTACGGCGGCCGGGTGTTTGATAATATTCAAGGAGGTTGTGGGATGAAACGACTGAACGCAAAATTATTATGTATCCTTCTTGCCGTAATGCTGGCGCTGCCGGCAGCGGTTACGCTGGCGGGCTTTTCCGGCACGAACGCGCAGGGTGAAGCCGTGGGGTTCGTGACCGTAAGCGTCGAGCAGTTCACCATGGGCTGGGGCTTTGCGGCTGAACCCAAGCTTGTTCCAATCGCGGAGGGCGATACCGCCGCAATGGCTCTCAGCAGATACCTTCGCGATAACGGGCTGGATTACAAAAACACCGGTACGATTGAGACCGGCTTTTATCTTCAGGCGATTGAATCCGCCGATATCCAGGCCGGGCGCGAGCCTAACGTACCCGCGTATATCCTCGATCAGATAAACGCGTACGGAGGGCTTGACGATGAGGACGGAGACGGGTTCCTCGGCGAATTTGATTATACCGCGTTCTCGGGCTGGATGGTAGCAGAGAACAACGCCCTGACCCCCGTGGGCGCAAGCGAGATTATCGCCGCCGACGGCGACGTTTTCCGCTGGCAGTACACGCTGTACGGCTACGGCATGGATTTGGGGATGGACAATGGCTGGGGCGGCGGAATGTTCCCGCCGTTTGACGTACCCGCGAACGGCGTTAACCGGGACGCGCTGACGAAAACAGCCGCCGTGGTCAATAGTGCGGACAACCGTGAGGAGCTTATCGCGGACCCGGTAATCGGCGCGGCTTACCGCGGCGCCATTGAAACGCTCGGCGACCTGTACAGCGACCAGGCCGCTGTCGATCAGGCGCTTGCGGCGCTCAATTCCGCGCTCAACGGATCCCAAACCGGGTCGGCGGATATTTCGATTGAGCTGAATAATACGCTCTCCTATCTGTATTCGGCCGTTCCGGAACCCGTCGTCGGCAGCGTTGGCGGAGAATGGGCGGTTCTCGCGCTCGCCAGGGGCGGGTATCTTGGAGCCGACAACCCTTATTACGCCCAATATTATGACCGGGTTGTGGATACGCTAGAAGCTTCCGGCGGCGTACTTCACAGCGTAAAGTTTACGGAATATTCGCGCGTCATCATGGCGCTATCATCCATCGGCCGCGATTCTTCCAATGTTGGAGGCTATAACCTTGTTGAACGCCTGGCAGATTACGATAAGGTGATTTGGCAGGGCGTTAACGGGCCTGTTTACGCCCTGATAGCGCTCGATACAATGAGATATGAAATACCCCCGGCGAGCGACGTTGCGACGCAGGCGACGCGCGAAATGTACCTTCAGCGCATACTGGATTTAGAAATTGACGGCGGCGGCTGGTCCGTAACCGGCGGCGCGGCGGATGTGGATATGACGGCCATGACGATGCAGGCTTTAAGCCGGTACATGGATAATGCGGAGGCTGCTGCGGCGGTTGAGCGCGGGCTGAACAAGCTTTCCGAGCTTCAGCGCGATAACGGCGGATACGCCTCATGGGGATCGATTAACGCGGAAAGCTGCGCGCAGGTAATTATAGCGCTTTCCTCGCTCAATATCGACCCCGCGAACGATCCGCGCTTTATAAAGGATCGATCCGTATTGGACGCGCTGCTTGATTTTTACGTTGAGGGCGGCGGCTTCCGCCATGTTCTGGACGGCGAGGTAAACCAGATGGCGACTGAGCAGGCGGCTGGCGCGCTTATCGCTTACAGCCGTTTCGCGAACGGTCTCAACGCGCTGTACGATATGTCCGACGTCGTTATCGGCGACCCGGACGGTTCGGAGACGCCGGCGATTACGCTCTCCCTTCCGGAGAAGGTCGGCGCGGGCGCGGGCGCATCCTTTACCGCCACGCTGGGCGTGGATGGCTGGCCGGAAGGTGAATTCAAGCTGCTTGACGGCGTGATCAACATACCGGAACAGTTTGACGTTACAAACGTTACCATGTCTGATGGCATCAGCGGCGGAGAGGTAGAATACTATCTCGACAGCGCTCAAAGCAAGCTCCGCTTCGTGTATTTCAATACGCTCAACAACCCCGTCGAATACCAGGCCAACTCCTACCCCGCCGAACTGATGAAAATTGAGCTGACCGTACGCGAGGATCTCGGCGAAGCTCCGCTTCGCGTAAGCGTAGGCGGCGTATCGCTCAAGGCCCATTCCGATTCATACAGCGAGGATGCGATGTACGTGTTCGATATCGCGGACGCGTTCGGCGACGTGACGCCCGTTCATGAAGCGCGTATCTCCGCGTATGCGCTGTTCACGGGCGACGGCGTGGATTTAATACCGGATAACAGGATGGGCGTGGCGATTTCCATCGCGAATATCGAAGGCGCGCCTTCCATTAAGCACCGTAGCGGCGTCAGCTTTTATTATTCCCAGGAGATGAGCGAATACTGCGGCCAGCCCACTTACGCCGCGCTCGTAGACGCTTCCACAGAGCTTTCAACTCTCGCAAACGCCTCTGATTACACCTTTGGCGAAGGCGAGCGAACGGATATCCGCTTCGGCGATGTGAACGGGGACGGGCGTGTAAACGCGCAGGACGCGCTGGATTCCATCTCCGTATGGTTAAGGCGGCTCGACGCGCCGCAGGGCAATGCCGTGCTCGCTATGAACGTGAACGCGGATACGCGGCTCAACACGTTTGACGCGCTGGGGATTATGGAGCATTACGTTAACGGCGCGGCTTTCCCTATTATCGGCAAAGCCTCCGTTACGCGCGGCGGACGCTAAGCATGAAAACAGGGTGCGTATATGAAATTAAACCTGCTGCATAATAAGAAACTTTGGATATGCGCCGCCATTTTTGCCGCGGTGGCCGCGTCGGCCGCGATCCTGTTGATTATCCTTGGGCGCGGGGCGGGCGCTTTGCCCGCCCTCTCGCTGGAAGCGCCGGGTGAACTAAGCGTTAGCGCGGGCGGGGAATTTACCGTCCCCGTTACGCTCAGCGTACTGCCCGATAACCGGTACCCCGCGGCCAGCCTATCCGTAACGTTTGATGCGGGCAAGCTGGAGTTTTTGGGCGTTGATGAAGGCAATATGCTCGTCACCGCAGACGGCGGGGATAGCTCAGCACAATTAAAGCTTCCGGAATGGGGCGTAAACGCGATTAAGGCAAACAGGGACGGAGTTGTCAGCGTAATGTATCTGGACATAACGGGCGGCAGACGCGCGTTTTGCGCGGATGGATACGAGCCCCAAACGCGCGATGTGCTTATGCGCCTGAGGTTTCGCCTTCGCGCAAGCGCCGCGTCGGGCGATATCCTTTCCTTAACCGTATCCGACGCGGTATTGGCAACCGTTACCAATCAAAAGGACGGCAGCAGCCTGGCCACCGGGTCAGGCACGCTTAACGCGCGCAATGGAATTATCAGGGTAACGCCTTGAATCTTACGGGGGTGAATGATATGTACAAAAAATTACTAAGCCTGTCGCTCATTCTTTTAATTATTCTAAGCGCCGCTGCTGGATGCGCGGGCGGCGGGCAGGCAGGCGGCGGGCTGCGCTATTATGAACTCCCCTCGGACGGCGTTGTGCGCGCCTCCGTGTGGAATGAGATCAAGAACAGCGGCGCGACTGCCGTTTTCAACGGCTATAACGACGGCGTAAAGTATCAGCTTACGGTGTTTCCCGGGGATATCCGAGAGGCTAAGGATGCAAACTTGACGATTACCTTTTTCGATTCGTCCGGTTACGATATATCCGGCGCCGCCCGGACGCTCGGGGTGAAGTTCAGCAATGAAGCAAAGGCGGGTTTTTCCCCCGTCCTCACGCTGATTATGGAGGAGGACTGGGGCTGCCAAAGCGTCGACGTTTACCGCGCGGATAGCGGCGGCGATCCCCGGCCGTTATGCGGCGCCACAATCGACAGGGGCGCGGGCTTCGCCATAAGCTTTACCGTTCCGGCTGCCAGCGGAGAGTATATTATCGCGGGCATGGAGGAAGCCGGCTCTTCAGCGGTAGCCTTATCCCCCTCCCCATCGCCCGATTCGACCCCGCTTTTGGATGCGTATCTTTCAAAGCCCGGCCAAACCGGCGAAAAGGACGCTTATCTTACAGACCCCATACCCGAAGGCAAACCGCATCCCGTGGAACCGGGAACGAAAACCCCGGGCGGCAGCGCGCTCAAATGCGTTATCAGCGTCGATTGCCTGACTATTCTTGAAAACATGGGGGATTTCAACAAGGATAAGCTTGAGGTCCTGCCGTCAGACGGCGTCATCCTAGCACCCGTCACTGTGACGTTTTATGAGGGCGAGTCCGTATTCGACGTGCTGGCCCGCGTGACGAGGGAGCGTAAAATCCACATGGAATCCGTGTTCACGCCAGGTTACAACAGCGCTTACGTCGAGGGGATCAACAATATCTACGAGTTCGACTGCGGAAACCTGAGCGGTTGGATGTACAGCGTAAACGGCTGGTACCCCAACTACGGCTGCAGCCGATATGCGCTTAAGGATGGCGACGTGATAAAATGGCGCTATACCTGCGATCTAGGCAGAGACGTCGGGTGCGACTGGAATCTCGAGGGATAGGTGTGATTATGCGCGATACGTTTTGTACCTATCATCCGTTCGTCACGCTGTGCTACTTTATCGTGGTGATGGCCGTAACCATGCTGGTTATGCACCCGTTTTTGCTTTTCGCTTCGTTCGCGGCCGGCGCGGCCTATTCAATATTGCTCAACGGCCGCCGCGCTGCGCGCTTCAACCTGCTGGGCGTATTGCCTATGGCGCTTCTGGCCGCCGTATTAAACCCGATGTTCAATCACGCCGGCGTAACGATACTGGGCTATATGGGCGTTAACCCCATAACGCTCGAATCCATCCTGTTCGGGGCGGCGGCGGCGACTGCGTTCGCCTCTGTCGTCATGTGGTTTTCTTGTTATAACCGGGTGATGACCTCGGATAAGTTTATTTATCTATTCGGGCGCGTCATACCCGCGTTGTCGCTGATTATATCCATGGCGCTCCGGTTCGTCCCGCGCTTTAAGGAACGGATAAGCGAAACGGCGGAAGCGCAAAAGTGCATCGGCCGCGGCGCGGGTCAGGGCAATGTTTTTAAGCGGGCGCGGCATGGCCTTCGAATATTGTCCATCGTCACGACATGGGCGCTGGAATCCGCTGTTACCACCGCGGATTCCATGCGATCGCGCGGGTACGGGCTGAGGGGGCGGACGGCTTTTTCCATGTATCGGTTCGACGGGCGGGACGCCGCAGTCTCAGCCTGTATGGGCGCGGCGCTCGCCGTTTTTCTGGCGGCCGCGTTTACGGGAAATATCCGCATACGCTTCTTCCCCTCGATAAAAATCAATCCCGATACTCCCATGGCGTGGCTGGGCTGCGCGGCCTTCGCGCTTTTCTGCTTTCTCCCGGTTATCCTGCGAATAAGAGAGGATATCATATGGCGCTCTATGCTATCAAAAATTTAACGTTTCAATATCCGGGCGGAGAGCCTGCCCTGAATAAAATCAGCCTTACAGTGGAGGAGGGCGCGTTCGTCGCGCTCATCGGCCCGTCCGGCTGCGGTAAAACGACGCTCCTTCGCCACCTCAAGCCGGCGCTGACCCCGTACGGCGAGCGAGAGGGTGAAATCCTTTACAAGGGCGCGCCGCTCGCCGATCTTGCGCCGAGGGAGCAGGCCGCCCAAATCGGCTTTGTGCTTCAGGATCCGGACGGTCAGATAGTCACCGATAAGGTTTGGCACGAGCTGGCGTTCGGATTGGAAAGCCTGGGTATGGATACGCCCACAATACGGCTGCGCGTGGCGGAGATGGCGAGCTTTTTTGGTATTGAGGCCTGGTTCCGCAAGCCGGTTTCGGAATTGTCCGGCGGCCAAAAGCAGCTGCTGAACCTCGCCTCTATTATGGCCATGCATCCTTCGGCCCTGATTCTGGACGAGCCGACCTCCCAGCTAGACCCAATAGCGGCGGGCGAATTCCTTGCTGCCGTCAGGCGCATAAACCGCGAGCTTGGTACTACCGTTATCATCAGCGAACACCGCCTTGAGGAAGTCATACCCATGGCGGAAAAAATCGTCGCCATGGAGGGCGGCAGAATCGTCGCCGACGGCGCGCCCGTCGAGGCGGCGGAAAGGTTAAAGCGCGAGAACCCTCAGATTTTTTTGTCCATGCCCGCGCCCATGCGGATTTACGCGGGGTTAAAAACCAGCCTTCCCTGCCCGCTTACCGTGCGCGACGCCAGGCGCTTTATTACTGCCGTCGCGGGAGAAGGGGCGCAAAAGCGTATCGTAGAAGCGCCGTATACCTCGCCCGCCTTATGCCCGATATTTGAGCTTAAGCGCGTTTGGTTCCGCTATGACAGAAACGGCCCCGACGTGCTCAAGGGTTTGGATTTTAAGGTTTACCCTGGGGAAATCTACTGCCTCTTAGGAGGCAACGGCACGGGGAAAAGCACGGTCTTATCCCTGATTAGCGGGCTGCGCCGGCCTTATCGCGGCAAGGCGGTAATGGATGGCAGGGATATCACAAACCAGGGCGCTAAGCTGTATTTAAACGGCGTAGGCGCTCTGCCACAGAACCCGCAGTCCCTTTTTGTTAAAAAAACGGTATTCGAAGACCTGATGGAGGCCGTTCCACTCTCGCCAAAAAGCGGGGCGCGGGCGCGGAAGGCGGCGGAGGCTATGGGTATTGCCCGCAGGCTTTTTGCGCACCCCTATGATCTGAGCGGGGGCGAACAGCAGCGCGCAGCGATAGCCAAGGTGTTGCTGCAAAAGCCGCGCCTTCTGCTTTTGGATGAGCCCACCAAGGGCATGGACGGCTGGTTTAAGCTGGAGTTTGCGGGCCTTCTTAAGGATCAAAAGCAAAAGGGCGCGGCAATCGTCTTGGTATCCCACGATATCGAGTTTTGCGCGAAGGTCGCGGACAGGTGCGGCCTGCTGTTCGACGGGGCCATAGTTGCGGACAATACGCCGCGCGCGTTTTTCTCCGGCAACAGCTTTTATACCACGGCGGCAAACCGCGCGGCGCGGCACGTGATAGAAAACGCGGTTACCGTAGAGGAGGTGATACAGCTTGCGCGAACATAAGCCAAGAGGGTTGAGCGGCGATACGCGCCTTACTAAGCGCACACTGTCGGCCGCCGCCATAATCCTTATCGCAATACCGGCCGTCATTGCCTGGGGTATCACCGCGCTTGAGGACAGGCGGTATTACCTGATAAGCCTTATTATCATCGCCCTTTCAATGGTCCCCTTCGCGCTTATTTTTGAACGGCGCCGCCCTCAGGCGCGCGAGATGGTCGTTATCGCCGTGCTGACGGCCATCGCCGTTGCGGGCCGAGCTGCGATGTACATGATACCGCAATTCAAGCCCGTTGTGGCCATCGTCATCATTACCGGAGTTTCGTTCGGCGGCGAATCCGGCTTTATTACGGGCGCGCTTGCAGGGTTTATATCCAACATGTTTATCGGCCAGGGGCCTTGGACGCCGTGGCAGATGTTCAGCTTCGGCATTATCGGCTTTTTAGCGGGCGTACTGTTCAAAAAAGGGCTTTTGAAAAGGAACCGGGCGGCGCTGTGCGTGTTCGGAGGAATTTCTACATTTTTTATTTACGGCGCCATTATGGATACGGCGTCGCTCTTCATGTTTTCGTCAACGGTCAGCTGGAAGGGCCTTTTGGCGTCTTATATATCGGGTATACCCTTTAATGTAATACATGCCGCGGCCACGATGTTTTTTCTTTTCATTCTCGCTAATCCCATGCTGGAAAAGCTTCTCAGGATCAAAAAGAAATACGGGATTTTGGAACCCTAGGAAGCTAAATGAACAATAAGGCAAGCAATTCACTTGTTACCTAAAAACCTGTAAAAACTAACGAGGCTGTCCAGGCGCATTATTTAAGTTTTAACGGCGCGCCGTTAAAGCGCGCCGCAAAATCGAATGTATTAAATGCTCAAAATTACGCCGTAGGTTTTAATCGTCCCTGCGCGGCAGGTAGCCGGCAATACGCCCCGCGAACCCCTGCATGTTGACGGTTTGCAGCCATACCCTGCCCGGCCCCTCAAGCACGGTCAAAAACAGGCCCTCGCCCCCGAAAAGGATGTTTTTGAACCCTTTAACGGTTTGTGCGGTCATATTGACCGTATCCTCATACGCGGCGACGTTCCCCGAATCTACCTTAATTCGTTCTCCTCGCGCAAGCGTTTTTTCCACCACGGTACCGTCCAGCTCCAGGAATACAAGCCCGTCCCCGCTGATTCTCTGAAGTATAAAGCCCTCGCCTGAAAACAAGCCGGATTTCGCCCGCTGGAACGCTATGGAAAGCTGAACGCCCGGCGTGGCGCAAAGAAAGGCGCTTTTCTGCGCCACATAGGAGGCCTGCCCTACCGGCAGCGCGATTATCGTGCCCGGGAACGTGGATGCGAGCGTAATTTCCTCCCCCTGCCTCATAGCGGAATAGGTCGCCATAAACATGGAATCGCCCGAAAGCATGCGCCCCAATCCCTTCAGCAGCCCGCCGCGCATGTTGGTTTCCATCGTAAAACCGTCCGTCATCCATGTCATTCCCCCGGCTTGGGTATATATGCTCTCGCCCGCGTCCAAACGCAATGTAACCGCTGGCAGGTTCGCGCCGAATATCTCATACTGCATGCTTCAATGCTCCTTTTATAATATTTCAAAAACATATCATATTCGGGCGCTGATGTAAATATTCGCGGGCGTATAGCGCCGCACGCCAAATTTAAGCTAATTTAGCGCGGTAAATACGGTTAGTAATCGTTTGTTTTCTCCCTTTTGCTATATAGGCGTTATGCAAAATCCCGAATCGGTTTGTGGCATAGCGCCTTTAAACCATCCACAACAAAACCGCCGTTTAGCACCAATCCGCGAGCTTCGGTGAAAAACCAGCGCCCCTATGATACAATGGGTTTAACAGGCAGCCAAAACTGATAATTACAGCAAGGCGAAGGAGAAGTCGATATGAAAAAGATTGTTCTATTTGTGCTGTTGGAACAATTCGCGGATTGGGAAGCCGCTTATCTGTCATCCGGATTATATCTGTTGGGGCAGGGCAAATACGAAGTTAAAACCGTATCGCTTACAAAGGATAAAGTGCAATCGATAGGCGGTTTTCAGATAATGCCGGATTACGATATTCAATCGGTTCCCTCAGAATATGAAGCCGTCGTTTTAATCGGAGGTTCGGCATGGAGGGATGAAAGCGCTTTAAAGATTAAACCGTTAGCGGAAAGCTGTTATTTAATGGGGAGGATATTGGGAGGCATATGCGCCGCATCCGCTTTTCTGGGAAGCATTGGGGTTTTAAACAGCGCCTATCATACAAGCAATGATTTGGCGGATTTAAAGCAATGGGCCGGAGCGCAATATACTGGGGGCGCCAGGTATGTTAAGCTACAGGCTGTAAGCGATAAGAACATCATTACCGCAAACGGCACGGCGGCTTTAGAATTCGCAAGGGAAGTGTTACTTGCCTTAAAAGCCGCGCCGGAGGATAAAATTAACGGCTGGTATCGGTTTCATAAGCTGGGCTATTATGATTTTATCAAATAGTTTTTACCGGGGTAATATAAGCATAGAACAGAAAATAGAGCGAATAATTATAAAGTCCGGCCGTTAAAACAGCCGGACTTTATCGCTGTGGATATTTACAGGTTCTCGTCCTTAAGCGCGTCTACAATATTATCGTTTTTTATCTTCCTGCTTGAATAAAGCATGGTTAAGCCCACAAGCGACAATACGCTCACAGCGGCTATAATTACGCTTTGCCACGGGATGATAAAACCGAAATCAAAATTGCTCTGCAGCGCGGTGAAAAGCAGAAACATCGCCAGTAAGCTCAGCGGAACGCCATATATCAGCGACTTGATGCCGTAAAACAGGCTTTCATAACGTATCATCTTCCTAAAGCCCTCCGGCGTAATGCCGACGGATTTAAGCATGGCGAACTCGCGCTTTCGCAGCGCAACGCTGGTGGAGATGGTATTGACGATATTCGCCGCGCAGACCAGTGAAATCAGCGCGATAAACCCGTATATGAAAACGGAAATCATCGTACCCACCTGCTTCTGTACTTTGTTCTGCTCCGCCATATTTGTAATGCCCGCGCTCACCTCAAGCCCTTGCCGCTCAAAGCTGTTTTTCGCCTCAATCAGCTCTTTTTCAAGCTTGAGCGAATCGTCGGCCGTATAATAGATCCTTGTACTGTTCAATTCCTCCTCAAAACCCGCTGATAAAAGGCTTTGCACGATACGCTCGGCCGCGTCCCGTGAGAGTATTGTATAGAGGGTTTCAGTGTTATCGTGGTATGCGGGCAGGAATATCGGCGTTTCACCTGTCAGGCCGGCGATTTTCAGGCTGTGCGGCACATACATGCGCTTCTCGCCCTCGCCCATATATCTCTCCAGCTCCATCTCAAGGCTTTCGCCCGGCCGAACATTGAGCAGCGATACGTCTGAAAACTCGTATTTTTCACGAAGCACGAATTGATTGAGCGCGATAACCCCGGCGTCCTCCCCTTTAAGCAGCTCAAAATCAACGCCCGCTTTTTGCGCGTAGGCCTTTAACGCTTCATCCTCCATAACGAAGAAACTGATATATTGGTAATAAAGGCCGTCTCCGTCCGGCTCCCGCCCTTGCTTGGCTTTATTTGTAAGCATATCGCCGGGCAGCTTAACTCGGCCGCCCTCGATCTGGGTAACGGCCACGCTGCTTTTAGCGCTGCTCACATTTTTCAGCGCGTCCGCCGCGGGGCTTCCCATCGGCTTGTTGATATACGCCGTAATATCAAACTGAATATCCGCCTGAGTCATATCGTAAGACTTATTCAGCAGGTCGGTAAACCCTGATCCCGCCACAAACAGAAGCACGCTTATGCATAGCGAAATCAACGTGGCCCGGTACCTGCTTTTATTGCGCTTGATGTTCTTTAGCCCAAGCTCCGCCTCAAAGCCGAATACCCGCCTCGTTAAGCGCGAGGTTTTTACGGCTTTAGCCTTGAGTTTTGTTCGCCGCGTTTGGCGTATCGCGTCAATGGGCATGATGCGCGAAGCCCGAAGCGCGGGGATCCACGCGGAAACAAAGAGTATAAACGCGGAAAACGCCACCGTTCCGATAAGAGCGCCGGGCAGCATTACGAGCCTGAGCTTAGCTCCTTCGCCTATGAGATCCTCCATAATCGGGCTGAGCAGCCGGTATGTTATGCCGATGCCCAGGCATCCAAAGGCTATCCCAAGGGGAATGGCTATCACGCCGATCAGTGCCGCCTCGTAAAAAACGGAGCCGCGCTTTTGTTGCTTCGTCGCGCCCACGCTCGCCAGCATGCCCAGATACCGGCTGCGCTCGGATAGCGAAATAGCGAACGCGTTATAGATAAGCGAAACTGAACCAATCAGGATAATTACGCTGATAATGGCCACGCAGGTATTAATGGTATTCGTGAACTGCTCGTCGTTAATAAGCCCCAGCGCCTGAAGAAGGCGGGAGTTATAGCGGATTTCAGACGCGCCCGTGGCGGTTTTATGCGCCTGTTCGTTAAAAATATCCTCTGGCACCCGATGATAGCCTATGGCGATGGTTACCGGCTCGCGCGCGGCAACGGAATCCGAATCCAAGTAAATGAACAGCGGATACCCCGCGTTATGCCCCGCATCCATATTCTGCGCGTCCACCACGCCTACAATGAGCGCGTCGCGGCTGCCCGTTTGTACGAACTCCTCCTCCTGAGTATAGGTATACCCATCGTCAAGCTCACCCGCCTCCGGCATATCGGGCAGATGGCGATAGCCATAATCCAGCTTCAGCACATCGCCGATCTTAGGGCTCGCGCCCGAGGTATCCAGCGCCTGCTTTGGAATCAAAGCCTCGCCGGGCTTTTCGGGCATACGCCCTTCGAGCAGCTTTACAGGGAGCTCTGTAAAGCTTTTCGCGTCGTACTCCGTCAGCTTCCAATACGGCCTGAACGGGTTCGTACTATTGGTTATCTTCGCATACCCCATATCCCTTTTTATGACGCGGCATTTGGTGTTCTCGTCGCCCGCCAGCGCCAGCGCCGTTTCATAAGGAACGCCCGTATACTCTATTTCCCATTCGCCCGAGCTCTCGATTGCGGCCTGTTTCATCATGTCAAGAAACGAGCCGCCGATTGATTGTAGCGCCGTAACCATAGCCACGGATATAATCACGCCTAATATGGTTACGAGTGTACGGCGTTTGTTGCGCCGCATCTGGCGCCGTGTAACCGCGTGTATAACGTTCATCTGCGGATCACCTCGTCGCTGGAAATGCGCCCGTCTTCAATGGCGATAATCCGCTTTGCCTGAAGCGCGATGCGCTCGTCATGCGTGATAACAATGAGCGTCTGCCCGTCCGTCTGGTTGAAATGCTTGATTAGCTCAATGATCTCCGCGCTGTTTTTACTGTCCAGATTACCGGTGGGTTCATCCGCCAGCATGACCGCCGGGTGGCACACCAGCGCCCTGCCGATCGATACGCGCTGCTGCTGTCCGCCGGAAAGCTCGTTAGGAAGGTGCCCCAGCCTGTCCTTAAGGCCAAGCGTCTCCACAAGGCCGGAAAGCTGCTGCCCATCCACCCTGCGCCCGTCGAGCAGCAAGGGCAGGGTCAGGTTCTCTTCAACGTTTAAAACCGGGATCAGATTGTAAAACTGGTACACCAGCCCTATCTGCCTGCGGCGGAAAACGGCGAGCGCGCTCTCGTTCATCGCGTACATATCGGTATTTTGCATATACACCTTTCCAGACGTAGGGCGGTCCACGCCGCCGAGGATATGCAGCAGCGTGGATTTACCGGAGCCTGAAGGACCGATTATCGCCACAAATTCCCCCTTTTCCACGCTGAACGATACCTTATCGAGAGCGCGTACGGCGTTTTCGCCCGCGCCGTATACCTTTGAAACGTTCTCAACTCTTAAAAGCTCCATACAGACCTCCATTTAATTGTGTTCTGTTTAGAGTATAGGCCCCCACAATGACGAACCCGTGACAATTTAAATGACTGTTCCGTCACATAGACGCTTTTTTGTACAGCTTAATGGTAAAGACCGCGCCATGAGCGCCGTTTCTGAACGATATATCCGCGTTTTGGCTATGTAAAATCGCCCTGCTCATCGCAAGGCCCACGCCCACGCTGCCCTCCGCGGCGTTTTTACCCCGGTAGAAGCGCTCAAAAATATGCGGGATATCCTCCGGGGGCGCGCCTCCTCCCGTATCAGAAACCGTTATCAGCGTATGCAGCGCGTTTTCTTCGCACCGTATTAAGATCCTTCCGCCGTTCGGCGTGTGTTCCGTGCAATTTTTTATTACATTTGTTAGCGCCTCCGCCGTCCACTTTAAGTCGCCCGCCCAGATAAGCTCGTGCGCGCAATCGATTATCAGCTCCTGCTCCTTAAGCTCTATCGCGATGATAAGAGGGGCGCACGCCGTTTCAATCAACCGCCGGATTTTAATGGGCTTGATTTCAAAGCTGATAGCGTCAGCGTCAATACGGGCTAGCTTTAATAGCGATTCAACAAGCCACTCTACACGCCTGAGCTGTATATCCATGCTGGTAAGGAACTCCATTCGTTTTGCGTGAGGCATGCTCTCATTCCTGATAAGCTCCGCAATGACGGAAATTGAGGTAAGCGGCGTTTTTAGCTGATGGGATATGTCGGATAGGGTATCCGCCAGGAATTTTTTATCCCTGCTAAGCTGCTCTGCCTGTTCGTAAAGCGTAACGGTTACCTTGTATAGATCGTTTTTTAAAATGCTCAGCTCGCCCTCGCGGTTGTCGCGTATATCAAGCGGCGGAGCGCCCCCGTACACGCGGGCCAGATATTGCGCCATCCGTTTGAGCGCGCGGTAACGGCGCAGCGTTAATATGAAGTAGCAGATCCCAAGGCACAATGCCATCCCTAGAGCGGCAATGCCGGCGCGGTAATCAAACGCCCAGCATATAAACGCGCCGGCCAGGGAAATGATTACCCATGCCGCCGCCGCAAAGTTTAATTCTCTGTTTCTGAGCATCAATCCCCGCCCATCCGGTAGCCGATACCGCGCACAGTTTGAATCACCCTTGGGTTTTGAGGATCCTCCTCAAGCTTATCCCTAAGGCGCTTGATGTAAACGGTCAGCGTGTTGTCGTTAACAAAGCTCCCCGCGGCGTCCCATATGCCCTCAAGTAGCTGAGCGCGCGTAAGCGCCAGCCCCAAATTACATGCTAGCTGGAGCAGCAGCCGGTATTCAAGGGCCGTTAAATCCACTTCCGCACCGCCCTTAAATACTTTCGCCCGGCGCGCGTCAATCCTGATATTCTCCACGGCAATGAAGTTTTCGTTTGACTGGGCTGTTTTTTTATACCGCCGAAGAACCGTGTGTATGCGGCTGATAAGCTCCCTCACCCTAAATGGTTTTGTTATGTAATCGTCCGCTCCCATATCGAGGCCCATTACCACATTTACCTCATCGTCGCTGGCAGTGAGGAAAATAACGGGCGCTTCCCCATATTCCCTTACCGCGCGGCAGATATCATAACCGCTCCCGTCCGGCAAATTGATATCGAGCAGGTAAAGGTCAATTCCTCCCTCCCGAGCGCGGCAAACCGCGCTCTTAGCATTAAAGCACAGCACAACCTCAAAACCCTCACAAATGAGCGAATATTCTATACCGGACGCTATAGCGCGGTCATCCTCCGCTAAAAGAATCCTCACAAAAATCTCCTTGTCCGGACACGCACGTTAAACAAGCGGCGCAGTCTCCGTTTTGTCTTAGTTTACATCTTACAACGCGCGTAAGCCCTTATCAAGCGCGCGCCAAAAAAGTTAAGGAACGCTTAATAATCCGCACAAAGCGCGGTAAAACCAAAGAACCGTAATCGGAAGTTTCGTATGACTTTTCTTTAACCCCCGCCAATGCTATGATAAAAAAGCGGATAATGCGCATAGAAATCCCGATAAACGGAGGCTTTATGGAGACTATTCCGGCTAAAACCATCTTATCGGCATATATGAAAAAAGGATGGTTCGGCTGCAATTACAATATGAATTTATACCGGGGCTGCCCGCACGGCTGCATTTACTGCGACAGCCGTTCAGCGTGCTACGGCATAGAAAGGTTTGATACCCCGCGCGCCAAGGAAAACGCGCTGGCGATATTGGCGCGCGAGCTTAAGTCGAAGCGTCGCAGGGGTACGATACTTACCGGATCGATGAGCGACCCTTATAACCCGCTTGAAAGCGGCCTCAACCTGACACGCGGGGCGCTCAAACTGATATGCGGCGAGCGGTTTGGCGTAGTGATTTTAACAAAATCCAACCTGATACTCAGGGACGCCGAGCTAATCCAAAATATCGGAAGATACGCGCCCGCGGTCGCCGGCTTAACCATCACGACGGCGGACGACGCGCTGTGCAAAAGGGTGGAGCCCAACGTATGCGCAACCGGTGATCGCTTTAAGGCTATCCAATCATTATCGCGTATGGGCGTGATGTGCGGGGTCTTGCTCATGCCGTTATTGCCTTTTATAAACGATACCGTTGAGAACGTGCGCGCTATCGTCCAAAAGGCCGCCGACTCCGGCGCGCGCTGGGTATACGCGGAACCCGGCCTCCCGGTTTCCATTCGTGAAGGCCAGCGTGAATACTTCTATGCGCGCTTGGATGAAGGGTTTGGTGGACTGAAAGAAAAATATATCAACCGTTACGGGCTTTCATACTGGTGTTACTCGCCCGAGCCCGGCCTCTGGGAAGCCTTTATGTCTGAATGCGAAAAAAAACGTTTGGCTTACAGGCAGCGGGAAATCGCGGACTTAATCGCGCTTCCCTACCGCTGCGACCAAATCAGCCTTTTTGATAACATGTAAAAACACGTTTATACGCTGGGTAAAAGCGGCGCCGCTATAAAAATGGAACGATTATATCGAATCGGGTTAAGGGTTTCATTAGGGCGCTCGTGAATTTTAAAAGACAACCTTCTTTATTTAAGCTTAGAATGAATTGTATAAAATAATGGAAAATCTATAATTTTCGGATAATAAAGTCTATGTTATAATATAAATGCGCCAGCAGCGCTAAAGGTGATATTTATTAGTCTATACATAGCAAATGTATAAACGGAGATTATGATGATGAAAATTATACTTTGTATATTTAATGTCGGTTTGAAATTTAATAATTTTTTGTGCATAAAGCATTGCAGCCAAAGACTAGCAGGAAGGTGGGATGATTATAGCAGCCCCGTCGCGATAAATAATAATCAATTCCCCGCCGCCTGTGCGCGGTTACAAAGCAAAGATATAGGCGCTGTCAAGCTTTTCCGAATGAAGGCTGCCGTTTCAACAATTATTGGGTATAGAATAGTTATTGATTTCGTGAGCGGCAACCGTATGGTAAAAAACTAATAGCATTGAGACAAATTTCTGCCTTTTTTATGCAACCAATGCAACAATTTGGTGAGTAGATAAGTAAGAAACTATTCAAAAGGAGGGGTATCATTGGAAGACAGCAGAATTGTTGATCTGTATTGGCTCCGTTCTGAAACGGCTATTGCTGAAACCGCGAAAAAGTATGGAAATTATTGCCGCACAATAGCGCATAACATTTTAGCAAACAGTGAGGACACCGAAGAGGCCGTCAATGATACCTATTTAAGCGCATGGAACAGCATGCCGCCTCATAGGCCCTCGATTCTATCTACTTTTCTCGGAAAAATCACCCGCAGGCTGTCGCTAAACAAGTGGAGGGACAAAAACAGGGATAAGCGCGGGGGCAACCGGGTTAACATCGCACTTGAAGAATTAAAAGATTGCATTCCCGCCAAGAGTAACGTAGAGGACGAAATACTTGCTTTGGAATTAACAAAAATTTTGAATAGTTTTCTTGCCCAAATTCCCCAAATTGAACGGGACGTCTTTATATGCAGATATTGGTATCTCGACTCCATGCAACAAATATGCTGTCAATTTGGTTTTAGCCAAAGTAAAGTAAAGTCTATGCTTTACAGAACCCGACAGAAGCTGTTGGAACGCTTAGGAAAGGAGGGTAGATATTGTGACCGCTATGCAAATCTTAAATGCACTGGGGGGGATAGATGATCATTATGTTGTTCACGCAAAAGAAACAGCGACGCTAACTGTTTCACCACGTTGGAAACTCTGGCCCCTGGTCGCAGCAATCATTGGCTTTTTAATGCTGTGCGGCTTTACGGCCTATGCGCTGGGATTATTTGATCCGTGAATTCAAATACCGGCGAGCGATCCTGTTAGTACAGTGCAAAGCGCTATCCAAAATCAAGTTGATAAAGATTACACGTTGGAAGTGCGCCTTGAAACAGTTTTCGTTGATGATAGTGAAACGGAACGAGTTCGTAACCTTTATTTGGGGAGCCAGTTGGCTGATGCTCGCGGATGGACGGATGATATACTGCTTAATCATTTTATCGTGATTATTGCACGCTATCATGTTCGATACGACCATACAAAAACCTTTTTGGACGATGGCTACGTAGAACAGTATTTCTACTTGGTTCACGATCCAAAAAGCAATAACTGGACTATTTCGGATAATACCGCTCCAAACCAGTTGAGTTAAAAATCAAATATCTTCTATACAAAGAAAGGAGTTTACCATGAAAACTTTTCGTAAAAAACTACTTGCCAGTTGTCTGTCACTGATGATGATATTAAGCTGCGGGCTTGTTATGGGCGCCGCGAGTTTGGCGACGGAACCCGCATTTAATATCGATACCGCACTGGCATCTTCCGTTGGTTTTGATACGCTTGATTTTTCACAAGCTCAATACCAAGGCGTAACACAATCCGCTCGCCGGTCAAGTTCGGACGAATTACAAATTGAGACTATCTGCAAGGCCTATCTGGCAGCTTCCCGGGCTTATGTAAGAATGCCTGCTTCCTATTCCAACGATGCGTTTGTCGCGGCGGCTAATAAAAGCTCAGCGGAAATTGCATACCGAAACTCAGAGTATGATTATTTAGCCGCTTTGTATAAAACGCTCGGCTGGGAAATAACAAGTGATAATCTGGTGTTTGACTCATTTACAGCCGATGTTGACGAATCCTCCGCTACGGCCACCGTAGTAGAATCTTATACCTACTATGTCACGGACGGATTTGGCGATGAAAGCTTCCGGCGCAGAGAATACACTTTTGATTTGGCAAAAGGAGCTAAGGAATGGTCAATCGTCGGGGTAAGGACGAACGATCCGTGGGAGTTGGACGAGGGCTTTGTATATGAAGCGCTTGATGTTGAAGCGGCGATTTCGGCTCAGCTGGAGCAAATGCAAAAAAGAACAGAAGCGCCAATTATCGAGGACGAGAAGGCTTCTGAGGCCGAGCCTAAAGCTTCACTGAACAAATGGACATATGATACAAGCGCCGCGGTCAGCTATGCCGCAAGTCATTATAAAGACACTTCAAACTCGACGTTTGGCTTTACAACCGGAAACAACTGCCAAAATTTCTCCTCCCAATGCGTTTGGGCCGGTTTAGGCGGCAGCGGCTCAAGTACGACTGCTCGTCCAGCCGTTCCTACCAGCAGGGTTGGGACCGGCGCTTTTAACGTTTGGTGCCGCAATCAATCAACTACTTACTATTCCGAGTTCTATTACAACTGGGCATGGGATAATGTTCGCGGATTTGCTAAGCTAATGCAAGCAAGTTCTACTTCTGCGGAGGGTCCGTACGGTAATGCAATTTACAGCAACGGAATTCAAAATGCGGAAGTAGGAAACGTATTGTCTGTCGATTGGGGCGGCGCGCCATCCGCAACCACCTTGGATCACGCGATGTTCGTTACGCAGGTAAGCGGAACCGCTGGATCAAGGACAAAAGCAGACGTAAAAATCGCAGCGCACACATCCCCTACCAACAGCGCGTATCAAACGGTATCCTCTTATACATCCCAATCCATAGGCTCGTTCGCAAGAAGTTACATTACTTGCGGCTATTATTCCGTTACTCAGCCCTAAATAATGATTTTTAACTAGATACAGCGGCAAGGGCTCGCAGGTTTTGCGAGCCCTTGCCGTTACGCCTGCAATCCATTTAAATATGACATTAAAATGAATTGAAACCGCAGAGTTTAGCAAAATAGTATTCAACATTGTAAAGTATGCCGCGGGCCAAATTGCCCTTTTGTTCTCTTGCCGGCACAAAACACCATCAAACAGAAGGGTTTTTGCATGCTTTTTGCATATGACTGCTCTTGAGATACACAAGCCATTGTGGTAGAATTCTATGTGTCGCAAGGCTCTTTTTGAAGGGGCGCTTGTCAAAGAAAGGATGGTCAATATAAATAACCGCGGTATGCGCTAAAAAAGTGATTTACTGCGTATGAATAAACTCGTATCCGGTTGCAGGGTCATGATATGAGATCCCGAAGCTTTTTTCCATCAAACATGGCCGTATAATATGGTTTGATTTGTGGTTTAAGGAGTTATTCGGGGATATGCCGCCAACACACGGAGCAGTTACCGTAAGCGGTTTTATATTTTTTATTATGCTGTTGATGAACCCTTTAGCTGCAATTTGGTTTCAAAGAAGATGGTGAAGGAATACGCAGTCTGTTCGGTTCGGCAGGAGTGGTTCAAACGTTTCCGAATGCAAGCGCCTTTGCCATACATATGCCGCAATAGCAGTGGAACCGGCCTAAGCCGCTGAGGAAATTATTTGTCGCGCAAAAATAAAGAAAAAGAATGATAGGGCTGTTCATGAGCCTGTATCAAAGCGTATTCAGCTATTTGAAGGCTGAAGAATCGCGTTAATGGCGGTGCAAAACCTTTACGAAACGACCGCAAATTGATAACGAAGGAGAAGTGTAAATATATGAAATTAGGTGTTGTCGGGCTGCCCAACGTAGGTAAAAGCACATTATTTAACGCCATCACACAGGCGGGCGCGCAA
>UQWD01000019.1 GCA_900544555.1 uncultured Eubacteriales bacterium | reverse complement strand
CGGAGCGCTTTTACATTGGCGCGGTCAGCGCCCCGTGCAAAGAAACCCTTGCTGCCAAGGCATTCGAATCTGACGCATATGTCGTCAGGTTCGGCTGAAAGCCTATGGGGGTTGCGGCTCCAACCAACCCCCCGGGTTTCTTGACAGGCTGTATCCCCCGGCTATGCCGGGGGTTTTTATTCAAAAACGAAATGGGGCAGATAGCTTAAGTGAATGTGGGTATTAAAAGCTTCTCATTAGAATATGGCCGTAAATGGCGAGGCTGCCGCCTACCGTCAAATCAGATATATTAACGCAGCTTAACTAGATTGAGGTTTACCTTAAATATTGCCGCTCGCAGCCATCTAAGTTTTTCACATTAAGGCGAGTAAAATATGTGGTATCAAAAGCCCTATACGCTCAGCCTTGAGTAATCCCTGACCTTCCTTAATGCCGCATGTTCAATAACCGGAATCGGATTGCCTGCATTGAGAACGGACTTTTCCACGGCTGTATCACGGGCATATGTCGTGGAATTGCGTTAAAACGTCGTCTCCTAAGCGCCAAAATAAAGCAGCTATGAATCAGGAAAGCGTTTCTCGGACGTATTGAACATACTGTTTAAATCCCCGTGAATTTCATCGCAGTTGCTCAATTTTAAGTACAACGGTTTCCTCGCTTGGTTTTTCATGTATATAAATGCTCTAACTAGCTTCGTTGACCGTGTTGAAGACCATGATTAAGAATTCGCATAGATAGAGCAAATATCAGCCAATTACTTTGAGGTGCTTCGCTTTATATGCTCATACAAAGCGACTTTAATGACTTCGCGTTAAGACTTCTCTCCGGGAGCGAGTTGCGTTTCATCTATTCAACATGTATTTTGTTCAACTTACAGATGGATACGCCTAACGCGATTATGGTGATGGCAAGAAGCGGAATCAAATAAACCGCGTTAAGGCTCGCCTCGCACATTGCGGTAAAAGCCCACGTCGCGGGAAACGCCTTACCGGCTTGTTCAAGTATATTTGGGAGCATCGACGTTGGAAACATGATGCCCGAGAGCATGATTGACGGAAGGAATACGAGCTGGCCGGCCATGCCCATTTTGGATGCGCTCCTAAAGAACAAACCAAACACCATACCCACGCTCAGGCTCGCAACGATAAGCATAAGCAGCGCAGTAAAATAAGCCGGCAGGCTGGCGGGCAACTCGGCGTTAAAAAGGAAGGGCGCGGTTAGATAAATCACCATGCTCATGATAAAAAGGTGAACCAGGCTGGAGATGAAGTTCCCCGCCGCCATCGTCCACAGCGGAATATGCCCAACCTGATAAGCTTTTCTATTCTCGCTCCCATAAAACTCCACGAGCGGGTAGGGGGAGCCAAGTATGCCGCCCATGGTAACGCCGAATACCGTCATAACCGCTATGATGTTCTTATACGATTCGGGATTGATGGATGTAAAAATACCGCCGATAAAGACGTAAAAGATTAGCGGCACAATATAGTAATGCACTAGAATTTCCTTGCTTCGCAGGTTAAGCTTAAAATGGAGCAATACCCCGTATATAAATGCCGACATTATATTTCCTCCCGTGCTATTTCGAGGAACCGCCGCTCAATGCCGGCGCGTTCCACCTTTATATCGATCAATACAATATTTTGCGCTTTGCAGCAGCCGATGATTTGTGAAATCGTTCTCTCCAAGCTATCGGTTGTAAACTGATAATACCCCTTAACGGACTGGAACTCACTTAAAGAAGGCGCCCCGCTAAAATCCGGGGCTTTCGAGAACCGGACTTTAAGCTCAAAGATGCTTTGCGCCGTTTCAGTCAACTCAGCCGCGGAGCCTGAAAATGCGATTTCCCCATTTTTAATAATGATGATTTTATCGCAAAGCTCTTCTACCTCGGCCATGTCGTGGCTGGCTAATAAAATGGTTTTTCCGCGGGCTTTAAGGTTCATGATCTGAGTGTGTATGCTCACCCGCCCTTCCACGTCAAGGCCGGCGGTGGGCTCGTCAAGGAAAATAATATCCGGGTCGCCAATTAGGGCTAATGCCAGATGTAGCCGCCTTTTCTGGCCTGTTGAAAGATGGGAATACCTCTTTTTTAAAAAGGGCTCGACCCCAAGCTTTGAAACATATTCCGAATCAATCGGCGCGCGCCGCCATTTCGCAAAGAGCGTTAGCGCTTCAATCGCTTGCATATCCTTGGGTATGGAGGATGATTGCAGTTGAACGCCGTAGCTTCCATTGACTTTTATAGTACCGCTTTCAAATTTCCTCAGCCCTTCTATACACTCAAGTGTTGTGGTTTTGCCCGCGCCGTTAATGCCCAAAACCGCGAATATCTCGCCATGGGAGACGGAAAAGGAAATGCCCTTCAATATTTCATTCGATCCGTAGCTTTTATGCAGGTTTTCAACCTTTACCGCATAAGACATAATTTTCACTCCTTTTCTGAGCCGGCGATATAATGGCTCAACGCCTTATCCATATAATCGTCTACCTCCTGCTGCTTTTGAGCAAGCGGATTGTTCCAGGAGGATTTATTGTCGTTGAACGCCACTAACTGCGGGATCAGGCTCATATCCCCGCCTGTGAACTCCATGATCATATTCCACCATTTTCTTGCCATGCGCTGGGCGTTTTTACTTTCAGGAGCTACACCGCGCCGTTTGAGATTCAGCGCCTCGTCCAGCAATTCCATATACGTTTCATAAATTTTCAGCCCGGCTTGGGCGTTATCGCCGAAGCGCTTGACAATATGGTTAGCCAGACTATCGTCAAAGTATTTCCATACCCAATAACACTCGTTGCCGTTTTTAAGAAGCTCGATAATCTGCGCATATTTTGTAAAATCAACCTTTTGTACTGCCAAAACCTCGGCATGCAGGGAGTTAATCGCCTTGCGAACCTCCTCAAGCTCCTCGATTTGCTCTTCGATAGCCTTATTCTGGCGCTCAAGCGCAAGCGCCACGTCTTTGGGGGAGTCAAGCGTAAACAGCCTGCTTTTAATCTCCTCAAGAGAGAACCCTAAATATTTAAACGAAAGGATTTGATGAAGCTTTACAATATCTTTCGCGCTGTAAAGCCTGCGACCGCCTTCGCTCATGGAAGATGGCTTTAGCAGCCCTTCTCTATCGTAATACTGAAGCGTACGCACGCTAACCCCCATCAACCGCGCCAGCTCGCCTACCGTTATCCATTCTGTTTCCATCTTAATACCCTCCTGAGCTTATTATAGTATGTGACGCTGCGTCACATACAAATGCTTTATTATGGATTTCAAATTCTTACTTATATTTTCTTGGTTAGCGTTTAAAACCAAACGCTATAACCAATTTTATATTAGGCTTTTAAAAGATTTCTTTTAGCCAAGCAGCCGGCGCAGCGGCAATTTACGTGTGCATTCACCTTGTCGTTCAGATAGTGGGGTTAAATTAGAAAAACAAGCAAGGAAAAAGCGGCTTCATTTAAGCTGATTACTGAATCATCCCGGAACCTATTCTTAATGGAAAATCGCTAACAGTAAAGCTTATAAAACAGTATATACTAAACACGCGAAAATAACGATGTAAACAGTAACAATATCTTATATCAAATATTTTTATTACCGTTATCGAATGGTTGCTAATATTGAAGTCTTTAGCGGTATATGATAGGCTTAACGTATTGTTATGCATGGGTAGCAAGCGGAAAGAATGGCCCGGCTATTAATATTGGGAGGTATCAGCGATGGATAGTGAATTTAAAATTAAAATGTACGCGCTTACTTTAGATTGCAAAGATCCTTATGAATTAGCGAAATTCTATGCGGGATTGCTCAAATGGGAGATACCTTTTCATAACGAGAATTGGGCGTGCGTTGGCGCCCCTGGAACGGCTCAGGGGACTTATCCAGGAATAACGTTTCAGCTCAATCCCGATTATGAACCGCCCGTGTGGCCGGAAAAACCTGGAGCTCAACAACAAATGGCGCATTTGGACTTCGCCGTAAACAATTTGGAGGAAGCGGTTAAATACGCTGTCCAATGCGGGGCGACACCCGCAAACGAACAATTTTCAGATGATTGGAGGGTTATGATTGACCCCGCCGGACACCCCTTTTGCTTATGTCAAATGAAATCTATATTTGAGAGCGCTCATTTTGCATTGTTATAGAAAGCCGCGAAGTTGAGAGATAAGTGATATTCGTGTAAACACGAATCTTTTAGCGGATCGATTGGCATGCAAATAATGACGTTGGGGCCGGTTACAATATTTAATAGCTGCCTGAGCAATGAAGCCGACGCGCAAGGGATTACGGATATCAGGAATCAATGAAAGGGGCGGAAACCGCCCCTTTAGCGTATTTTAACTACGCCAAGTTTCCAAGTTAACTAATACGACGCGCTTGCACCTTTTGCGCGTTCAGCGCTCCGGGAAGTGTAATCCTTGCTAGCGCAAGATATTCCGTATCCATCGTACATGTCGTCAGATTCGGCTGAAAGCCTGCGGGGCTGCGGCTCACGGAGGCCCGGGGGCTTTTGGCAAATAAAAGGGGCGGAATCCGCCCCTCGTAAGCACTGTTCCAACTTATACGCTTCGCGTATAAGTTCTGAGCCATTCCCGCTCGTCCTGTTCCATAAAAGGCGACAGGGTTTCATAAACTGTGCGATGGTAATCGTTGAGGTGAGCGCGATCCTGCCCGCTTAAGGCGTTAACGTCTATCGCATCCAGGTCGATGGGCGCAAACGTCAGGTTCTCAAAGTACATAAACTGCCCATATTCATTTTTTTCGCCCTTTAAGCATAACAGCTCGTTTTCCGTACGGATCCCATGACTGCCCTCAATATAGATACCGGGCTCATCCGTTGTGACCATGCCCTCTTCAAGCGCGCAGCCTTCAGTCCCCGGAGCGTTCTGCCACCGAAAGCTGTTTGGCCCCTCGTGTACGTTCAGGAAGTATCCTACGCCGTGCCCTGTGCCATGCTTGTAATCGAGGCCGGCTTCCCAGAGGGGCAAGCGGGCAAGTACGTCCAGATTGTAGCCGTTGCAGCCGTGAAGGAACTTGGCGTTCATCAAATTGAGCATACAGCGGGCGACAAGCGTGAAGTGCGATTTCTCCTCACTCGTCAGCGGCCCAACCGCGATGGTACGCGTAATGTCGGTTGTGCCAAGTAGATACTGACCGCCGGAATCGACCAGCAGAAACCCTCGAGGCTCCACGTCCGAGCCGCCATCATCGGGCGCGCTGTAATGGCATTGCGCAGCGTTGGCGCCGTAAGCGGAGATCGTGTTGAAGCTCAGGCCAACACAGCCTTCGCCCTGAAGCCGAAATTCATCCAATTTCCTTTCCGCGCTCTTTTCCGTTATGCTTTCTTTGCCGGCGCGGGCTTTCAGCCAGCGCATGAACCGGGTTACGGCCAGGCCGTCTTGGATATGGCAGCGGCGAAGGTTCTCAATTTCCGTACGGTTTTTAACGGCTTTAAACAGCGTGGAAGGGTTCGTTCCAAAAATCACCTTACCCGCGCGCAAGGATTTATATAAGGCGTAATTTATACCCTGCGCTTCTATGAGAACCGTATCCTCAGGGCCGTATCGCGAAACATAATGGTATATCTCATCATATGGCATGATAGTTGCGCCGGCCTGCTCAAGGGCGCTAATCATCTCATTGGTGAATTTTGATTTATCCGTAAACAGTAACGAGCGATCCGTTTCGATAACCGCGTACGCAAGCGCAACGGGGTTATAGGCCACATCCGCGCCGCGTATGTTAAAAAGCCAAGCGATATCGTCGAGCCGGCAGATGATGTGCGCGTCAGCGCCTTTTTCACGCATCGCGCCGCGCACCCGGCCGAGCTTGTCGCTAGCGTTTTCTCCGGCGTACGCCATATCCAGCAAATACGCCCGTTCCCGCGACAGAGCGGGGCGGCCCTCCCAAATCTCGCCAACCAGATCCTTATCGTATACCACGGTCAGGTTTAAGCCCGCAAGCTTTTCGAGCATATCGCGCGCTTGCTCAAACTTCATGGTACGCCCGTCGAAGCCCAGCGCCGCCCCGCTTGAAAGCTTACTCCTCAAGAACGTATTCATATCCGGCACGCCTTCTTCGCCGGATCGGTACAGCGTTACGCCTGTCCCTTCAAGTTCGACCGCCGCCTGGATAAAATAGCGCCCGTCCGTCCACAGGCCCGCTTCATCAGGCAATATGACGAGTGTGCCGGCGGAGCCGGTAAAACCGCACATATAACGGCGGGTTTTAAAATAATCTCCGATGTATTCGGAGGAGTGAAAGTCGGTTGTGGGTATGATATAGGCGCTCAGGCCCTCCCGCGCCATCAGCTCGCGTAAACGGCCAAGGCGTTCTTGAATGGTTTTGTTATACATAGATCCTCCTTCCCCCGGGAACCCGGGAAGAGCACGTTATTACAGTCCGCTCTAAAAACCCCATCGCTTAACAGGCGGTTCTCTCATATTGTACCTGAACCGATTCCCCGTGTCAGCAGGCAATAGAAAATTTTGCTGTGTTAATGTCCTAAGCTTCGTATGCGGTTTTACAATATCAGATTTGAACACCGCTCTATTACCAAAAACGCGCGTTCGTTCAAATTCGCTTTGCCCTGATGGCGCTATAAGCTGAACAGAGTATCATAATTAAGGTGAAGAATATTTAATTCCATATAACGCGCTAAAATTGATTAAGCGAGCGGCCTGAATCTAGCGATTAATTAGTTCAAATCAAGTACCGGACGTGCAAAATGATGAAATTCGTTAACAAGTATGGTTTGCTTGAGGCGCTTGATAACGGTATTTAGCATATTCTCCATTGTACACTGGGATTTCACTGAGAACTCTTGTTCGCTTAGATAGGATTATGCTAAAATAAAAGAAAAAATAACAATGATGTTATATACGGAGGTAATTTATGTTTTCCGTCATAGGCGCGGGTTTGTTTTCTATAATCGCGATTATGAGCGTTCTGGCGGTGTGCGGGCTGCCTGTAGGCGAGTTTACCATGGGAGGACGGCATAGGGTTTTGCCTATGCGGTTCAGGTTTATGGCGGCGATATCGCTGCTTATACAGCTTTTTGCCATTGTCGTCATTTTGCAGGCGGGGGGCTATATGCGTATGTGGTTTTCTTTAGGCGCTACTAAGGTGATTTGTATCGTCTTTGCCGTCTACCTGTCCCTCAATACGGTTCTAAACGCAATATCCTCGAGCGCGAAGGAAAGGTACGTGATGACGCCTATATCACTTGCCGCGGCAATCTGCTTTTGGGTTACGGCGTTGAGTATGCAATAAACCGGGGAGCAGCATTTAAAGCGGGGCCGCTAACCGCTGCGAACGTGAAAATGATATGTGAAACGGCGCCTCAACCCCATTTATATAATTCATGAAGGGCAATGTACGCGCCTATTATGCTGATTATATGTATTATTTAGATATAGACGGTTTACCAAGCGACCGCGCAGATTGTGCGGCTTTCTTCGGACAAGGGCTTGCCCGCCGCGTCGCCGTACAACTCAATTCGCTCAAACCCGGCGTTCGCCAGCTCTTTCCCAAGTGAGGCGGCGCTGTAAACCTGGTTCCAGTTGTTATAGCATTGGCAGCCGTCCTCGGTTATCACAAGGTATTGTTCTACATAGTTTTCCGTTTCCGGGTAGAGATAATTGCTTTGAATACAAGCATAAGGGGATATCGACCAAAAGCCCCCCTCGCAGTATTCAATGGTACGGCCCGGAACAAAGCTTTTTAATTCGTTTTTTGTAAAGCCGTCCAATATCAGCTTCCCGGCCGGCCTGAGCGCCTTTTTGACCTTTAAAAGCAGGTTTTTTCTATCAACAGGCGTAAGGACCCCAAAATCGCAGTATATCAGTACGGCAACGTCAAAGATGTTTTCATAGTTGATTTCAAGATAGTTTTGATAATGATACTCAATGCGAAGGTTTTTAGCTTTCGCGCTCTTTTTAGCGTATTCGATGGAGCGCTTTGACAAATCAATTCCCGTAACCGAGAACCCCGCCATATGAAACAGCTCGTCGTAAAGGCCGGGGCCGCAACCCAAATCAAGGAGCTTTGATTCGCCCTCCTTTAAATAATTGCGCGCAATCCAATTTACGGAACTTACAATGAATGAGAGTTTGCGCGAAGCGGCGTCAACGTCAAAAGCCAAATGCGCCTTGAGCATTTCGCCGGAAATATGCGCGTCGTCCCAAAGAGGCGCGGTGCTTCTCTGGTACAGCTCCGGCTTTTCCTTCAAAAAACTAAGAATCTGTTTATACGCATTATTCATAATATTCAACTCTGTTGCTCTATTTATGGCTCAACGTAATAAAACAAGGGAAACGCCCGCCGGTATTATCGCGCTATGCATCTTAACCCGGCGGAAGCCTGAGTTATGAGAATCCCTTTACAATAGCTCGGAGAGCGCCTGATCTAGAACCGCCCGAATCTGCGCCTTATCCGCCGCCCCTTCATGCAGCTTGCGCCCGTTGAGAAAAAAGCACGGCACAAGCCAATAATCGAAACGATCCGCTAAATCGGCCTGCGCCCGTTCATTAATTTTAACCGCTTGGATGCCGGCGTATTTTGGCTCCTCGCGTTCAAGCTCCGCCCAGTATTCCTGCGCCTGGCGGCAGAACGGGCATCCTGGCAGAAAAAAGTAAATCAATCCGTTCATAAAACCCATTTCCTTTCTACATTCCCATATCCACATCATTCCCGCCGCACGCTTCATATACACGGGCGATTGCACTTTAAAGGGAATCGCTTATCCTAAAAAATCAATATATATGCAAGAATCGACAGCAGCGCGCTTAAAAGCGTGCCGAGCAGATAGTATTCCGCAAAATCTTTTTCTTTACATATCCTGTCGTAACGCGCTATGGATTTAGCCGTAAGCACCAAGCCTATTGCGGCGTATTGGTTGATTGAGAGGAATATCACCATAATCAGCCGTTCCAATAGTCCGATAAGCGCGCCGGCCTGCCTTACGCCTGTGCCGGGCTCTAGCGCTTCTTCCGGCTTATAGCGAGATAAAACCCGCTTTATCGTGACGTTTGCGGGTTTCCAGATAAAGAGAAGGACCGCGAACCATTTTAGACAGGTGAACGCGGATATCCCGACGATTCTGAAAAAATCCGCGGCGAATGCGAGCGCTTTTGGCGCGGCGCCGTTTGCCGATAGGATAAAGGCTGCGGCCAGCATGCAAGCGATATGCGCGCCCTGATCCATAAGGTACAAAAGCCAGCCCTCATCCTGAAGCCGCCAGGGCGCTTGCTTGCTCTTTCGCCGGATATAGGCCGTTTTTATAAAATCAAGCGCAAAATGAGCTACGGACAGCGCGGCGGCCGACGCTAACGCGCCCGGGGACAAAACGGGGATTATAACCGCCATCATGGCTATCGCGTAGATAACCGAATGCTGCATTAGCCCAATCAACGAACTGTTTTTTCGCTTCGCGAGCTTATCGCTTTGCAGATAATAATCGCCGAGCATATGGCCAACTAAAAATAGCGCGAAATACTTAAACATTATCCTGTGCTCCTATTTGCGCCAATGTTATGGATGCGGCGTCCATAGCGTTTTTATAGGTATAATAATCCGCCCCGGCAAGGCTTTTCTGTATACTCGACTGGCTTACGCCCAGTGAATTTGCCGCGTGCAACTGATGATCGCCATGAGTTAAACAGTAGTATACAACCTCCGACTGGCGGCGCGTCCACCTCTTCTTCAACGCCGCGCAAAGAGAGAACAGGGCGTTAAGGAGCGTATCGCGCTCGTCAACCTCCGTTTTAAACAGAACGTCCATGTCCGGCGCGCGGTTTTTCTTTTCGTTCGCCTTGAGCTTATCCACCATCATTCTGGCGTTGTAATAGGCCGGGCCGTCGGCTCCGAGCGGAATATCCGGGTTGATATCGGTGGTTATCCCGCCCGCTCCTATTCCAAACCGGAATCGAACGGGGTACATGCTGGACTCAATGCTCGAGATGATTTCCGATATATGCCCTCCGCACGTGAGAAGGCCCTGGAACTCATCGCCAAGCGTCACCATGAATTTGGACGCGATTTCAGCCTCATAATTCACATTTACAGCATGCAGGGCGTCTTTAAGCCGGCGCTGGCTTTCCCTTCGCGCGTCAATTTTTCTTGAATCAATCATATCGCCGATTATAGCGATATATATGGGCGTTTGCTCCCGCATGAACATCGCCTCCTTTTATAAACTATAGTTTCTTATCGCTTTCAAAGCAAGGGTCTTATTCATTTCTTAATGATTTTAACTAAAATATTCACATAATTGTATATAAACGGTCCGTCGCCTGATTATGCGGCGATAAGCCTGAGGGGATGTAATAGATATATGATGATAATGCGCATGAAGCCCGATTGACACGCCATTTAGCCGATGCTACTATTATTCTGGATCAAAAAAAGCGCCGGCGGCGGTTTGCCGCGAACGCGGCGCACGTTAATTATAAGGCCGGCTTGGATTGCGTTTGCCTAGATATGAGAATAAGCCCGGGCTCGCTTGACGCATTAAAAATCGGCCGGCAGCAGCGGCGTTTTGGGCCGTTTAACGCGGCTTAGCATCAATAAAGGAGAGTGATTGATTTGGATTGCAGCCATCACGCTATTGATTGCGTCACGATTGACGGCGGCGGACTGACGATTGAGCAGGCCGTTGCCGTTGCGCGTTACGGGGCAAAGGTGAAGGTTTCGGCTACGGCTATGGAAGCGATGCGCGCTTCCCGCGCAATGGTTGAAAAAATATTGGATGAAGGGCGCGCGGCTTACGGTATCAGCACGGGCTTCGGAGAATTCAGCAAGGTATCCATCGGCAGGGATAAGAGCGGCCTGCTTCAGGAAAATCTTATACTCAGCCACTGCGTCGCAGTAGGGGAGCCCCTGCGGGAGGACGCGGCGCGCGCGATGATGCTGTTAAGAGCAAACGCGCTTTGCAAGGGGTATTCAGGGATACGGCCCGCCATCGTAGAGGTGCTGGCTGAAATGCTCAACCGCGGCGTGCATCCGGTTATCCCCCAACAGGGCTCGCTGGGGGCGAGCGGGGATCTTGCGCCCCTGTCGCACATGGCGCTAGTGCTCCTCGGAAGGGGGGAGGCGGTTTATAAAGGCGAGCGCATGCCGGGCAAAGAGGCTATGGAGAGGGCAGGGATTGAAACGTTCAGCCTTGAGGCTAAGGAGGGGCTGGCGTTGATTAACGGCACGCAGTGCATGAGCGCAATCGGCGTTTTATGCTGGTACGACGCTATGCGCGCGGCGCAGCTTGCGGATATCACGGCTTCCATGACGATGGAGGCGCTCTTAGCGTTGATGGACGCGTTCGATCCGCGGATACAGGAGGTCCGCCCGCATGCCGGCCAGGCGCGCGCGGCCGCCAACATACGCATGCTCATGGCTGGCAGCCCGACGGCAGAAGCCTCAAAAGGCCTCCGCGTGCAGGACGCGTACGCCATTCGCTGTATACCGCAGGTGCACGGCGCGGTGCGAAACGCGCTGGAGCATGTGCGCTCAATACTGCAAACGGAGATTAATTCCGTGACCGATAACCCCATACTCTTTACAGAGGATGAAGCCGTGATTTCCGGCGGCAACTTCCACGGCGAGCCGGTCGCGCTTGTGATGGATTACCTGGGCATCGCCGCCGCGGAGCTCGCCTCAATTTCGGAACGCAGGCTGGAAAGGCTTGTGAACCCTGCGCTCAGCTGCGGGCTGCCCGCGTTTTTAACGCCGGACGGCGGGCTCAACTCCGGCTATATGATCTGCCAGTACAGCGCCGCGTCGCTTGTCTCGGAAAACAAGGTGCACGCGCATCCGGCGAGCGTTGACTCTATTCCAAGTTCCGCCAATCAGGAGGATCACGTGAGCATGGGTACGACGGCGGCAAGAAAATGCCGCACAATTGTGGAGAACGTGTTTTCCGTGCTGGCTTTCGAGCTGATGGCCGCCGCGCAGGGCATTGAGCTGAGAAAGGGCGGGGTTTCACCCGTCCATCAGGCGGTATTTAAGCTTGTTCGCGAACGGGTAGGGTTTTATGATAAGGACAGGGAACTGCGCCTGGATATTGCCGCGATGAACGAGCTTGTGCGAAGCGGCCGGATAGAGCGCATAGTACAGGCCATGCTGCCGGAATTTGAATAAAGGAATCAGGAGGAGAGAAACGATGAACATAGACGACGCCACGACGATTAAGCTTGACGAAGCCCTGCCTCCTTATCCGGCGTTCGCGCCCGGCGTCCGCCGCGCGCCGCGCAGGGAGGCGCAGCTTTCAAAAAAAGACATGGAGACGGCGCTAAAAAACGCGCTCAGATATATACCAAAGCAGCATCATAAGGCGCTTTCGGGCGAGTTTATGGCGGAGCTTATGGAGCATGGGCGGATTTACGGGTACCGTTTCAGGCCGGAGGGCCCGCTTAGCGCAAAGCCCATCGACGAATACAGGGGGGCGTGTATTGAGGGAAAGGCGTTTCAGGTGATGATCGACAACAACCTGGATTTTGACGTGGCGCTGTATCCTTACGAATTGGTAACATACGGCGAAACGGGGCAGGTATGCCAGAACTGGATGCAGTACCGGCTTATCAAAAAGTATCTTGAGGCGCTTACGGATGAACAGACGCTTGTTATCGAATCGGGCCATCCCCTGGGGCTTTTCCGCTCCCATAAGCTCGCGCCCCGCGTAATTCTCACAAACGGGCTGATGGTGGGCATGTTCGACAATCAGAAGGATTTTAACCGCGCCGCCGCGCTCGGCGTGGCGAATTACGGGCAGATGACGGCCGGGGGCTGGATGTATATCGGGCCGCAGGGAATTGTGCACGGCACCTTTAATACGCTGCTCAACGCGGGCAGGCTGAAGCTTGGCGTAGATAAAGATCAGGATCTTGCGGGCAAGCTGTTCGTATCCGCGGGGCTTGGCGGCATGAGCGGAGCGCAGGGGAAGGCCGCCGAAATCGCCGGGGCGGTATCCATCATCGCGGAGGTCGATTTTTCCCGCGTGATGACGCGCTATGAACAGGGCTGGATAAGCCGTTATTCAGATGATTTAACGCTTTGCGTAAATTGGGCGCTTGAGGAAGTCAAAGCTGAGCGCCCGTGCGCCATAGCGTATCATGGGAACGTTGTGGATCTGCTTGAGTACCTGCTTGAAAACGAAATACATGTGGATCTGCTTTCCGATCAAACCTCGTGCCACGTGCCGTATGACGGAGGATATTGCCCGCAGGGATTGGATTTTCAAGAGCGCACGCGCATGCTGGACGAGGATAAGGTGGGGTTCGCCAGGTTGGTGGACGCATCCCTGCGCCGCCATTACGAGCTGATATGCGCGCTCCATGAGAAGGGTACGTATTTCTTCGATTATGGAAACAGCTTCCTTAAGGCGGTATACGACGCGGGCGTACCGGGCGTTTGCAGGAACGGGACGGACGAAAAGGACGGCTTTGTATTCCCGTCCTATGTGGAGGATATACTTGGCCCGCAGCTGTTCGATTACGGCTACGGCCCGTTCCGCTGGGTTTGCTTATCGGGAAAGCCGGAGGATCTGGATAAGACAGATGCGGCGGCCATGAGCTTGATAGACCCTGACCGCAGATATCAGGACAGGGATAATTACGTTTGGGTTCGGGACGCGAAGAAAAATAAGATGGTGGTAGGGACGCAGGCGCGCATCCTCTATCAGGACGCTATGGGCAGGACGAAAATCGCCCTCAAATTCAACGAGATGGTCCGAAACGGGGAAATAGGCCCGGTCATGCTTGGGCGGGATCACCACGATACGGGCGGCACGGATTCGCCGTTTCGAGAAACGGCAAACATCCGGGACGGCTCCAACATTATGGCGGACATGGCGACGCACTGCTTTGCGGGCAACGCCGCGCGGGGCATGAGCCTTATCGCGCTGCATAACGGAGGCGGCGTGGGTATTGGCAAGGCGATAAACGGCGGGTTCGGCATGGTGCTCGACGGGAGCTATAGCGTCGATACCATCTTATCCATGGCGATGCCGTGGGATACCATGGGCGGCGTGGCCCGCCGCGCGTGGGCGAGAAACACAAACGCCATAGGCGTTTGCGAGCAGTATAACACAGATAACGCGGGAACGGATCATATTACGCTGCCATACTTGGCGGATGAGGATATGGTAAAGAACATTGTTGAAAAGACACTGGCGAACAAATAATGCGGGAGGGACATTTTTATGGCGAAGCTGATACAGTGCATACCCAACGTAAGCGAGGGCAGGAGAAAGGATTTGATTGAGAGGCTGGTGGACGTTGTGCGCGGCACGCCGGGCGTCGCGCTGCTCAACTATTCCTCCGATGAAAGCCACAACCGCAGCGTTATCACCATGGTAGGGAGCCCTGAGGGCGTGGCGGACGCCGCGTTTGGGCTGGCTAAGGCGGCGGCGGAGAACATCGACTTGACGGCCCATCAGGGCGAGCATCCGCGCATGGGCGCTATCGACGTGATTCCGTTCGTGCCTATTAAAGAGGTTACGATGGCCGAGTGCATCGAGCTTTCACGGGCGGTCGGCAGCCGCATATTTGACGAACTGAACATCCCCGTATTCCTATATGAAGAATCGGCGTCAGCGCCGCACCGCAAGAACCTGGCGGCAGTCCGCAAGGGCCAGTTTGAGGGTATGGGGCAAAAGATGAAGGAGGAAAAATGGCGGCCGGATTTCGGCACGGACGTTCATCCTACGGCCGGGGCCGTGGCGGTGGGCGCGCGCATGCCGCTCGTGGCCTATAATATCAACCTCGATACGCCGGATATACGCGTCGCCGATAAGATAGCGCGCACCATACGCGAATCGGGAGGCGGCCTCAAACACGTAAAATCCATCGGCGTTATGCTTGAGGACAGAAACATCGCGCAGGTGTCCATCAACATGTGCAATTTTGCCGCAACGCCCCTTTATCGCGTGTTCGAGCTTGTGCGCATCGAGGCCGAACGGTACGGCGCGCGTATTATCGGCAGTGAAATCATCGGCCTTACGCCTATGGATGCGCTTATCGATACGGCGGAATATTACCTAAAGCTCGAGGGGTTTGACAAAAAATCCCAGGTGCTTGAAAACCACCTGATGTAAGGAGAGAATATGGCAGCGGATAAAATCATCCATTCGATCGGCGCGCTTGCCACCGCCTCCGGCGATACGGCCCGGGCGGGCGCGGGGCAGGGCGACATAACGATATTGAATAACGCGTACGTCGCTATAAAGGGCGAAACCATTTTGGCGGTGGGAGAGGGGGAGCCGCCCGCGGAGTATCAGGACGCGAAAACAGAGCTAATTGACGCTTGCGGCAGGCTCGTCACCCCCGGGCTTGTGGACGCGCATACGCACCTCGTATTCGGCGGCTGGCGCGAGCACGAGTTCGCCTTAAAACTAAAAGGCGTGCCGTACCTCGATATACTAAAGGACGGCGGAGGAATACTTTCAACGGTAAAAAGCACCCGTGAATCGACGGAGGAGGAGCTTTTTGAAAAGGGAAGGGCCGCTCTTGAAGGGATGCTGCTTCAAGGCGTTACGGCATGCGAGGCCAAGAGCGGCTACGGACTGACGGTTGAGGATGAGCTTAAGCAGCTCAGGGTCGCCGCGAAGCTCAACCAAACGGAGGATGTGGAGGTGGTATCCACTTTTATGGGCGCGCACGCCATGCCGGAGGAATATAAAAACGATAGGGAGGCGTATATCCGCCTTGTAATTGATAAAATGCTTCCTGCCGTTCACGATGCGGAACTTGCGGAATTTTGCGACGTTTTCTGCGAAACGGCGGCTTTCACGGCGGAGGAGTCCGAACGTATCCTGCAAGCGGCCAAAGCGCTCGGCATGGGCGCGAAAATTCACGCGGATGAAATCAACGCTATCGGCGGCGCTGAGGTCGCCGGCCGCCTCAGCGCGGTTTCGGCGGAGCATCTGATAGCCGTTGAGGACGCGGGCGTGGCCGCGCTAAGCGCCGGAGGGGTTATCGCGGCGCTGCTCCCGTCAACCTCGTTCTACCTCAATAAGCCATACGCTCCGGCGCGCAGGCTGATAGAGGCCGGCGTACCCGTGGCGATAGCGAGCGATTTCAACCCCGGCTCCACGCCGAGCATGTCCCTTCAGTTCGCCATGTGCCTCGCGTGCATACGCTGCTCTATGACGCCGGAGGAGGCGCTTACGGCCGTAACGCTCAACGCCGCCGCCGCTGTCGGCAGGGCGGATAAGCTCGGCACGATTGAGCCGGGCAAGCAGGCGGATATCGTGATTTGGGACGCTCCGAACCTTGAAAGGATTTTCTACCGCTACGGCACGAACCAGGCGCTCACGGTTTTCAAAAGAGGGCGCGCGGCGGTGGAAAACGGGGTGCGTATAAAGGAAGCTCCCTTATCGGGGATGGTAATAACCCGATTTTTGGATCTGCTGGCAGGCTCTGCCCCCGCTCCGGGCGGAGGCTCCGCTTCGGCGCTGTGCGGCGCTATCGGGACGGGGCTTGGCACGATGGCCGCCTCGCTTACGGCGGGCAGGCCGAAGTTTGCGGCGTATGAGGAGCTTATGCAGGGCGTAATCGAGCGCGGCGGCGTTATCCGCTCTCAAATGGTACAGAGCATCGACGAGGATACCGAGGCGTTTAATAAAGTCATGGGCGCGCTCAAGCTGCCTAAATCCACGGATGAGGAGAAAAAGGCGCGAAAGGCTGCGCTTCAGGCGGCAACGAAGGAGGCGACGCTGGTCCCGTTCTCGCTGATGGAACGGTGCCTTGCGGCCGTGGAGCTGCTGCACCCCTGTATTGGCTCGGTCAACCCCAACTGCGCGAGCGATCTGGGCGTTGGCGCTTTAAACATTAAGTCGGCGGCAATGGGCGCGTGGCTCAATGTGCTCATCAATCTGGGCGGCATTTCCGATAAGGCGTTCGCGGAAGATCTGCGCGCGCGCGGCGCTCAAATGCTTCAAAGGATAACCGGCCTTGCCGATGAGATCTATGAAGCCGTATTGGGGGATCTAACATAAAAATGGAGCTGAAGCTTCCAGTCAGGCAGCTTGTGGAATTCCTTCTCCGAAGCGGCAGCATTGACGCGCGTTTTTCGGGGTTTGACCGCGCCGTAAAAGGCGGGCGCATTCACCGCATGCTTCAAAAATCAAGGGGGGAGGGCTACCGTGCTGAGCTCTCCCTCAGCGCTGCGGAAACGGTTGACGGCGTTGACTATAAGGTTTACGGGCGTGCGGACGGCGTAACAGACGTCGGCGGCATTCCGGCTATTGAGGAGATTAAAACCACGGACAGGCCCCTAGAACCCTTGCGCGGGGACGAATATCCCGCGCACTGGGCGCAGGGGCTTTGCTACGCGTATATGCTGTGCAAGGATCAGGGGCTGAATGAGGCGTATGTAAGGCTCACGTACTGCAATATCGACACGCTTGAGGAGAGGAGGTTTGAGCGCCGTTACGAGGCAAAGCGGCTCAAGGAAGAGTTCCTGGATCTGTTAACACGGTACGGGCCATGGGCAAGGCTGACGCTAACGTGGAAGGAGGAGCGCGCTGTGTCCTTAAGGGCGCTCGAGTTCCCGTTCCCTGCGTACCGCGAAGGCCAGCGCAAGCTGGCGGCCAACGTTTACCGCGCCGCGCGCGTCGGCGCGCGGCTGATTGCCTCCGCGCCCACGGGCGTGGGCAAAACGCTCTCCTGCGTATTCCCCTGCTTCAAGGCTATGGGCGAGGGGTTCGGGGATAAGCTTTTTTACCTTACGGCAAAAAACGTGGCCGCAAGCGCCGCTCAGGACGCGGTCGGCATGCTTAACGCGAACCTGCGCTCCATCACGCTTACATCCAAGGATAAAGCGTGTCCGCTTGAGGAGCGCGCGTGCATACCTGAAAGGTGCGCCTACGCCCGGGATTATTTTGACCGGGTGAACGGCGCGCTTTTTCAAATCCTCAATCAAGAGCGAGCGATAACCCGTGAGCGCGCGGCTGAGCTGGCGGAGAAATATATGCTTTGCCCGCACGAACTCTCGCTGGATATCGCCGTTTGGTCCGACGCGATAATCGGCGACTATAACTATCTGTTTGACCCTAATGCCCGGCTCCAGCGGTTTTTTGAGGGAAAGACCGGCGATTACCTGTTTTTGGTGGATGAGGCGCATAACCTTGCCGACCGTGCGAGGGAAATGTATTCCGCGCGGCTTTTAAAGGGCGCGTTTCTCTCCTTTAAAAACGGCCTGCTGAAGGATAACAAAACCAAGCGCCTGCGCTCCGCGCTCACGAGGGTGAACAGCGCGTTCATATCCGTGCGGCACGCCCTCGAGGAGGCGGAAACGGATGCTTTGGTAATTCATGAAAGGCCGGAGGGGCTGATGGCGGCGCTGAGCCTGTTTTTGGAGGCGGCAGAGGCGTACCTTGAGAGCGATAAGGGGGGCGCGCATGAAAAGGAGCTGCTTTCGCTGTATTTCGACGCGCGTTTTTTCCAGCGCGTCTACGACATGTTTGACGATACCTATTCTACGATGCTCCTTATCCGCGGCCGGGACGTATCCGTTAAGCTGTGCTGTATGGACCCCGCACCCAAGATTGACGAATGCCTAAGCAAGGGACGGGCGGCGGCGCTTTTTTCCGCCACGCTTTCCCCGCTTGATTATTATAAGACCGTACTTGGCTTGGGGGAGGACGCCGGCGCTTTGATGCTGCCAAGCCCCTATGATCCGGGTCGTTTCGGTCTTTTCGCGTCCGGGAGCTTCAGCACCAGGTATGCGCACCGCGAGGCGAACATCGGCGGCGTCTCGGATATGATTTACGCGTTCGTCAGCGCGCGCCCCGGCAACTATATGGTTTATTTCCCGAATTATGAATACATGGGCCGGGTATATGAGCGGTTTGCCGCGGAACATCCGGGCGTGGCGGCGATAATTCAGCGGGCGGGCGCGCCGGAGCCGGAGCGCTGCGAGTTTTTGGCGCGCTTTAACGATATGAAAAATCCGGTTACGGGGTTCTGCGTGCTGGGCGGCGTGTTCGCCGAGGGCGTGGATCTGCCCGGCAATAGGCTTATAGGGGCCGTTATCGTCGGCGTGGGCCTGCCGCGCGTGGGGCCGGACGCGGATATGCTGAGGGATTATTATCAATCCAAAGGTATGGACGGGTTTGCGTACGCGTACAGGTATCCCGGCTTTAACAAGGTGATGCAGGCTGCCGGGCGCGTCATACGCGGGGAGGGGGACAAGGGGGCGGTGCTTCTTATTGACGACAGGTTCAACTCACCCGTGTACCGCCGCCTTTTCCCGCCCCATTGGAGTCATTGCGCTTCAGTTACGCCGGAAACGCTTCCGAACGAGCTGAGCAGGTTTTGGGAACGGGAATAAATCGCGCGCGTCATAAGCGATAAGCGGTTTTCTTGCGCAGGCGGGTTTTGCAAGACAGGGTGGCTATCATGACATAAAAACGGTTTTGCCAACAGGGGGGGAATTTGCGGGCTCCATTATGCAGCATAACCAAATTATTACTTGGGTATAAAATGCATACGGGTTGTTAATATACTTTCTTTTATGCATATTGAATGATATAATAAAATTAGAAAAATAAGATAACATAGGGCATTTTGCATTATTTGATTCAGGAGGTATAAGATGGATAACGTCAGGGTTGCGATTTGGGGGTTTGGGGCGATGGGCTCCGGCGTCGCCAGGGTGCTGCTGCGCAAAAAAGGCGTACAGATAACGGGCGTGTGCGACATCCATCCGGAGCGCGTGGGGCGCGGCATGTTCGAGGTGCTGGGCATGGAGCACAGGCCGGATGTGACCATCAAGCCTGATATTGAGGATGTGGTGAAGGGCGGCAGCTGCGATATATGCGTTATCGCAACCGACTCGTTTACAAAAAAGGCGTTTCCCAAAATTGCGTATGTTCTAAAGCAGGGTGTGAATGTGGTGTGCACCGCCGAGGAGATGAGCTACCCCAAAGCGCAGGAGCCGGAGCTGGCTGAGGAGATGGACAGGATTGCCCGCGAGCACGGCGTTACCGTGCTGGGTACGGGCATCAACCCGGGCCTGATGATGGATCTTTTAGCGGTATGCCTTTCCGGATGCATGACGGATGTGGAGCATGTGCTCTGCAGGCGCGTCAACAGCCTCTCCCCGTTCGGGCCGGCTGTGATGGAGGAGCAGGGCGTCGGGCTGACCGCCGAAGCGTTCAACAAGGGCGTTGAAGACGGCACGCTGGCCGGGCATGTGGGCTTTGCGGAGTCCATCGGCATGATAGGCGAGGCTCTTGGCTGGAAGGTGGATAAATTTGAACAGCAGATTAAGCCCATCATTACCAGCGTTGACCGCAGATCCCCCTACGGTTTTGCCGCGGCGGGCGACGTGGCCGGCGTAAATATGACCGGGCAGGGATATGTCGGCGGCGAGATGAAGATCGAGATGGTGCATCCGCAGCAGATAGAGCCGGAGATGGAAGGTACGCACACGGGTGATTATATCGTATTAAAAGGCAGCCCGGATGTGAATATGGCAATTCAACCCGAGGTGGACGGGGGGATTGGGACCATCGCCATGGTGGTTAATATGATACCCCACGTCATCAACGCGGATCCGGGGCTGGTCACAATGCTGGATCTGCCCGTACCGAGGGCGATAATGGGCGACTTCAGGGACTATATTAAGGCTGGAAGGAAGGCGTAGTCATGGCGAAACGAGGCGAATACGCCCGCATACACAGAACGGTTCTGGAGCCGGAGGCGCGCGCTAATCAGGTTCCTGAGGATACGCATAGCGTACCGCTGGAGATGTGGGTGAAGGGCTATCTTACTTCTGACGCCCATATGGGCGAACAAGCCGAGGTGATTACCCGCACCGGCCGCCGCGAGCGCGGCGCGCTGGTTGAGGTTAACCCGGCCTATCATCATGATTTTGGCGATTTCGTACCGGAATTGCTCGAAATCGGCGATACGCTCCGGGAAATACTGTTCGGAGGCGAAGCGTGATGGAACGTGATATGAGCTACGGCGCGGTGATGGCGCGCAGGAATGAAATTATGAAGTCCGCCGTCGGCATGGATTACGGGCTGTATGAGAGCGGCTCCATCGCTTTTGACTACGAAGGCATGATGGCCGGCACGGGCTATGGGATTGAGGATATCATCGACATACAGCGCGCGTTTTGTATTGGAAACACGCCGCTAATGGAGCTTAAGAACATAACGGCGCTCGCGCGCAAGCTGGCCGGGCCGGGGAAGGGCGCCCGCATCTTTATCAAGGATGAGGCCTCAAATCCGTCGGGCAGCTTTAAGGTGCGCCGGGCGGCCACGTCCATCCACCACGCGAAGCGGATGGGCTATAAAGGCGTTATCTCCGCGACCAGCGGCAATTACGGCGCGGCGGTCGCTTCAACGGCTGCGATGGCGGGGCTAAAATGCATCGTCGTGCAGGAGTGCTACGATTCAAGGGGCGTCGGTCAGCCCGAGATCATTGAGAAGGCACGAAAGTGCGAGGCGCTGGGCGCGGAGGTCGTGCAGCTCACGGTCGGGCCGGAGCTGTTCTATGTATGCCTAAAGATGCTGGAGGAAACGGGTTACTTCAACGCCTCTCTGTATACGCCGTTCGGCGTCGCGGGCGTGGAAACGCTGGGGTTTGAGATAGCGCGCCAGTGCCGGGAGCAGACGGGAAGGGAGCCGGATGCGGTGGTATGCACCAACGCGGGCGGCGGAAACCTGACCGGCACGGCGAGAGGGCTGCTTAAGGCGGGCTGCGGCGCGAAGGTAATCGGCGCGAGCGTAAACCTAAAGGGGCTGCATATGGCCTCGGACGCGCAGTTTAACCTTAAATCCTTCACCACAGGGCATACGGGCTTTGGTATACCCTTTTCGACATGGCCGGATCGATCCGACGTGCCGCGCAGCGCGGCGCGCCCGCTTAGATATATGGATGAATATTATACCGTCAATCAGGGGGAGGTGTTCTATATGACCGAAGCGCTCGCATCGCTGGAGGGGCTTGAAAAGGGCCCGGCGGGCAACACGTCTCTGGCCGCGGCGTTCAGCCTGGCGCAGCGTATGGGCGAGGATGAAATCATCATCGTACAGGAAACGGAGTATACGGGCGCGGGCAAGCATGTAAACGCCCAGTTGTCGTTTGCGCGAAAGAACGGGATAGAAATTCGCTTCGGCGACCCTTCGGAGGAAACGCCTGGCAAGGATATTATACTTCCCGCGCATCCCTCGCTTATCAGCGCGCGGCCCGTCGATATGGAAAGGCTGAGGCGTTCGTTTATACGCAACGCGGTAAACTCCCTGCCGGAGGGCAAGCGCCCGACGGACGCGGACATCGATTTTCTAGCCGGGGAAACCAAAGCGAGCAGGGCGTTTGCACTTGAATGCGTCCACGAAATCACGGCCTGACCCGCTGTTTCTAAAAAGCTAAAATTATAAGGAGGCATCATGAAACGCAACGATGATTACGAACAGCGCCGGGGGCCGCTAAGGCAGCTTTCCGATAAGGAGCTTGAGCAGCGCTTCTGGTCGCTGGCCGAACAGCTTACGGAACCCATGCTCAAAATGGGGTATGAAAACACCACGCCCGCCATCGAGCGTTCCGTGCTGCTTCGCATGGGCTTTTCCTCTTTGGAGGCGAAGGCGATTGTGGATGGCTGCATGGAGCGCGGGCTGATGGGGCATGGCGCGGGCCATGTGGTTTACCGCCTCGCCCGGGACGGCGGCATGGACGTGCGGGGCGCGGGTCTGGCGCTTGCGGAGGGCAGGCTTTGGGACGAGGCCGCGAAACCTTTTTTGGGAGGTAAGAAGGCATGAGCGAGTACAGACTTAAACCGAATGAGAATATAGATGTTTCCGAGATATTAAAGGATCTTGAGTCCTATCGCCCCCGCCGCAGGGGCTGGACTTGGCGCAAGAAAACGCCGGCTCTCAAGATGGGGCCCTTCGCCTACCGCGACTGTTCCGAGCCGCTGGAAAAAAGCGTACCGCTGCCGCCAGCGCATTACTTTGGAAACATCGATCCGCAGCCTGGCCCGGTGATAACGACGGAAATCGCTTCCGGCCGATTTGAGGACGATATACGGCGTATGCGTATGGCGGCGCACCATGGCGCGGATCATATCATGGTTATCCGCACGGCGGGGCAGTCCCACTTCGACGGGCTTATAGAGGGCACGCCCCAGGGGATGGGCGGCGTGCCCATCACGCGCAAACAGGTGCGCGCGCAGAGGAAAGCGCTTGATATGATTGAAGACGAGGTTGGAAGGCCCATCAACTACCACTCCTACGTATCGGGCGTGGCAGGCCCGGATATCGCGGTGATGTTCGCCGAGGAGGGCGTTAACGGCGTGCATCAGGATCCGCAGTATAACGTGATTTACCGCAACATCAATATGGTGCGCTCGTTTGTGGACGCGTGCGAGTCGAAAAAGCTTATCGCGTGGGCGGGCATGGCGCAGATAGACGGCGCGCACAACGCCAACGCCACCGCGCGCGAAGCCTGGAAGGTGATGCCGGAGCTGATGGTGCAGCATGCCATCAACGCCATATTCTCGGCCAAGGTGGGCGTACCCAAGGAGAATATCTGCCTGTCCACGGTGCCGCCAACAGCTACGCCCGCGCCGTGCGTGTTTATGGATTTACCCTATGCCGTAGCGCTTCGCGAGCTGTTTCAGGAATACCGCATGCGCGCGCAGATGAATACGAAATACATCGAGGCGTCCACGAGGGAAGCGACCGTGACGCATGTGCTCAACATGCTCATCTCCAAGCTGACCAGCGCGGATATTCAGTCCACCATCACGCCGGACGAGGGGCGCAACGTGCCATGGCACATATATAACATCGAGGCGTGCGATACGGCAAAGCAGGCGCTTGTCGGCATGGACGGGCTGATGGATATGGTGGAGCTGAAGAAGGACGGCTACCTTCGCGATAAGTCGAGGGAGCTTAAGGAGCGCGCCGTTTTGTTTATGGAGGAGATGCTGGAGCTTGGCGGCTACTTCAACGCGGTTGAGCAGGGCTTTTTCGTGGACAGCGGCTATTATCCCGAGCGAAACGGCGACGGCATCGCGCGAAAGGCTTCGGGCGGTATCGGCGCGGGGACGGTGTTTAAGCGCGAAACCGATTATTTTGCCCCCGTCACCGCGCATTACGGGTACAATAACGCGGCGCAGTACGACGAAGCCGCCGTGAGCGACCCCGCTTCCTTAATCGGCGGGTGTACGCTGGAGCGGCCTGAAAAAATCGTATATATTGATGAGCTTGATGAAACGGACAACGCTTCCGTGCGCATGGAGCAGGTCAGGGAATTCGCCCAGCCCGGCGGCAAGCTTATCCGTCCGGAGATGGAGTGGCTTGCGGACGGCACCGTGATGCTTACCATGTTCTTCCCTGCTGAGAGGCGCGTCGCCGAGGCGGCGGCGCTGGAGTTCGGTCGGCGCATGAACCTAACGGAGGTGGAGGTAATCAACCGCGAGATCATGCACGGGGCCGAGGGCACGCGCATTGAGATCAAGGGCAAGGTTCCGTTTGCGGTGAATATTGACGAGCTTGTAATACCCAAGGAGCCCGAAGTCATGAGCGACGAGCAGATCCGGGCCGAGATCGAGCGCAAGCCCATGCGCGTCGTATGCGGGACGGTAGGTGAGGACGAGCACTCGGTAGGTCTGCGCGAGATCATCGATATTAAGCACGGCGGCATAGAGAAATACGGTATCGAGGTTCATTACCTCGGCACGTCCGTACCGCCCGAAAAGCTGGTTAGCGCTGCTATTGAGGTGAACGCGGACGCGATGCTGGCCTCCACCATAATCAGCCATGACGACATCCATTATAAAAACATCGCCAACATCCACCGCATCGCCACGGAGATGGGCGTGCGCGACAAGCTGATTTTCGTGGCCGGCGGTACGCAGGTATCTCCTGAACAGGCGCGGATGAACGGCGCGGATGAAGGCTTTGGCCGGGGCAGCAGGGGCGTGCACGTGGCGACGTTCCTTGTTAAGCGCAGGAACGAGATGGACAAAGGGCGTTAACGGCTTATGATTTGCCCGCGATGGGCTTTGATAGCGGGACAGGCAGTCTGTCGCAAGCCGCATGCGTCCCATTACGGTATTAAACACTCGCGCGTCCAACGCGCGGCGGATTGGGGGCCTTTGATTGCATATCGACGTATTGGTGGCCGAGATAGGCTCTACGACCACGCTTGTAAACGGCTTTAACGGCATTGAAGCCGGGGAGCCCGCGTTTATCGGCCAAGGCCAGGCGGATACCACGGTTTTGGACGGGGATGTGCGCGTCGGTCTTGAGAACGCCGTGAAGGACTTAGGCGCCCGGCTCGGCGGCGGGCCGATAACCTATGACGAGATGTATGCGACGTCGTCGGCCGCGGGCGGCCTTAGGATGTGCGTGCACGGGCTTGTATATGATATGACCGTGCGCGCGGCGGAGGCTGCCGCGCTGGGTGCGGGTGCTATCGTAAAAATGGCGACCGCCGGAAAGCTCCGTAACGAGGACATTATTGCGCTGAGCGAGGCGCGGCCGAACCTCATCCTGCTTGCGGGCGGGACGGATTACGGGGAGCGAGACACGGCGTTATACAACGCGGAGGCTATCGCCGCATCCGGTCTGGGGTGCCCCGTCATATACGGAGGGAACATCCAAAACCAAAAGGCCGTAGCCGCCCTGTTTGAACAGGCACATATGCCGTGCTATATAACGGAAAACGTGTATCCAAGGCTCGATCAGCTCAATATTGAGCCTGCTCGAAGGATTATCCACAGGGTTTTCGAAGAGCATATAACCAAAGCGCCCGGCATGGAACGCATCCGCGAGATGGTGCGGGGGAACATCATGCCCACGCCCGGCGCGGTAATGGAGGCCGCGCAGCTTTTATACAGCGATATCGGGGATTTGGCTGTGCTGGATATCGGCGGCGCGACCACGGATGTACACTCGGTCACGGCTGGCTCCGACGAGATTGCCGCCATGTCCACCGCGCCAGAGCCGTTCGCCAAACGGACGGTGGAGGGGGATCTTGGGCTTTATGTGAACGCCGGAAATCTGGTTGGGATGATTGGTACCGAGAGGCTCGGCGGAGAACTGGGGCTGGATGTGGACGCCGTTATGAACGCTTATAAACCCATTCCCGAAACGCCGGAGCAGTTTAAGCTTACGGAGCGCCTGTGCCTGGAGGCGGGGCTAACGGCTATAAAGAGGCACGCGGGGCGCATGCGCTACCTTTTTACGCCTTCTGGGCGCAGGACGATAGCCGAGGGAAAGGACCTAACGCGCGTCTTTAGCCTCGTGGCCACGGGCGGCGCGCTGACAAGGCTTCCCAACAGGGAGCGTATTATGCGCGCCGTAGCGGACTGCAACCGGGATTCCATGATGCTGTACCCTATGCCCGGGGAAAGCCGCGTATTATACGACAGCGATTATATCATGGCTTCGCTGGGCGTACTGAGCCGGGGCCGTCCTCAGGCAGCGCTGGCTTTGCTCAAACGGAGCCTGGGGCTTTCAAATGATTGACGTGGCTTTCGGCCGCGGGCGGTTTGAATTGTATGGTTAGTACGCCGCGCACGCGAGGCGAAGGCTGTAAGGAGAAAAACATGTATCCAAGGCTTACGATTGATTTGACTAAGCTCAAGCGCAATCTGGATTATTTAACTGAGGCGGCCCGCGCGCGCGGCGTTTCGCTCGCCATCGTTACCAAATGCCTGTGCGCCGATAAACCGCTGGTACGGCTTATTGGCGAGAGCGGGGCGGACTATATCGCGGATTCGCGCGTGCAAAACCTCAAAAAGATGGAAGGCTGCCTTAAGCCGCGTATGCTCCTACGCGTCGGCATGCCGTCCGAGGCGGAGGCAATCGCCGCGAACTCGGAAATCAGCCTTCAATCGGAAATAAAGACCATACGCGCGCTGGGCGCGGCCGCGGCAGGCCTGAGAAGGCGGCATAAGGTCGTGCTGATGATCGATATGGGGGACCTCAGGGAAGGCGTGTTCTTCCGCGACAAGGAAAAGATTCTGGAAACGGCGGAAGCGGCGGCCCATGAGCCTTGGCTGGAGCTTTACGGCGTGGGCGTAAACCTTACCTGTTACGGCGCGGTTTTGCCAGACTGCGATAATCTTGGAGGCCTTGTACAGATAGCCGATATGCTGCGCAGCCGGCTATCCCTGTCTATACCGCTTGTTTCCGGCGGCAATTCGAGCAGCCTGACCATGCTGCTTTCGGGCGCCATGCCCGATGGGATAAACAACCTCAGATTGGGCGAAAGCTTCCTGCTGGGGAACGACACTGCCGCGTGCGCGCCGCTGGACGGGCTGTATACCGACGCGTTCCTTCTGGAGGCGGAGCTTGTTGAAAGGCAGATTAAGCCGTCAAAACCCATCGGGTCTTCAGGCGCGAACGCGTTTGGGGAACCCGTTTCCTTTGCCGACAGGGGGCCGCGCGCGCGCGGGATTTTAGCCATCGGTCGGCAGGATACGGATCAAGGGGGGTTAAGGCCGGTGGATCCGCGTGTTGAAACGCTTGGCGCGAGTTCGGATCATCTGCTTGTCGATTTGACCGCTTGCCCGGAATACGGAGTTGGCAGTATCATACGGTTTGTACCGGATTACGGCGCGCTCCTTCGTGCCGCCACAAGCTGTTATGTAGAAAAAATATATTACAAAGGAGAAATAAAATGCCTGTAAATCTCAAAGGACGACATCTGCTTACGTTAAAGGATTTCACACCGGAGGAAATCCATTACCTTCTCGATCTGAGCGCGGATTTAAAGGCCAAAAAAAGGGCCGGAATACGCAACAAGCTCCTTGAGGGCAGGAACATCGTTTTGCTGTTCGATAAAAGCTCTACCCGCACGCGCTGCGCGTTTGAAGTCGCCGCGTTTGACGAGGGAGCGAACGTAACGTTCCTTTCCAACAGCCAAATGGGCAAAAAGGAATCGCTGGAGGATACCGCCAAGGTGCTGGGCCGTTTTTATGACGGCATCGAATACCGCGGCTTCAAGCAGGAAACGGTTGAGCTTTTGGCAAAGCACGCGGGCGTGCCGGTATGGAATGGATTGACGGACCTGTACCATCCGACGCAGATCCTTGCGGACTTTTTAACCATACGCGAGCACGTCGGCAAACCGCTGAACAAGGTTAAGCTCGTGTATGTCGGGGACGCGCGTAACAATATGGGCAATTCCTTGATGATAGGGGCCGCGAAAATGGGGATGGAATTCGTCGGCATCGCGCCCAAATGCCTGTTCCCGGACGAGGGGCTTGTAATGGAAATGCAGGAGGTAGCAAAGGAAACCGGCGCTAGAATCAGTTTTTCCGAAAATATTGACGATGTGCGAGGCGCGGACGCAATCTATACGGACGTGTGGGTATCCATGGGCGAGGAGGATCAGTTCGCCGAGCGCATACGTTTGCTTGAGCCATACCGCGTAACGATGGAGATGATGGAAAAGACAGGCAACCCGGAGGCCATATTCCTGCATTGCCTGCCCTCGTTCCACGATCTTGAAACCAATGTCGGCCGTGAAATCTATGAGAAATTCGGCATAACCCAAATGGAGGTTTCAGACGAGGTGTTCCGCTCCAAACGCTCGAAGGTGTTTGACGAGGCTGAAAACCGCATGCATACCATCAAGGCGGTCATGGTCGCCACCATCGGCAGGCAATAAAAAACTGAGCGGTGGATACGCTAAGGCTGCACGGCGGTAATTTGGCGGCGCGCGCATAAAACCGGGTTGGGTTCAATCCGCCGCGCCCAGCGATGACCGACGCAGCCAATTCGGGCTTTTTAGGGCCGTTCGCCGGTTAATGGCGGCGGCCTGAATATTTACGGGTTTTAGAGGTGTTAAAAATGGAGGGAATCGCCCCCGATTATCGCGCCTGGGCTGAAATTGACCTGGGCGCTCTTATGCATAATTTTAACATTGCCCGCAAAACAGGCAAAAAGGTTATGTGCGTTATCAAAGCGGACGCTTACGGCCACGGCGCGGTTGCGTGCGGCTTATACTTGCAAGAGCACGGCGCGGACGCTTTCGCGGTGGCTTGTGTCAGCGAAGCGGTTGAGCTGCGCGAGCACGGGATATGCCTGCCGATCCTTGTGCTCGGATATACGGAGGCCGGCTACGCGGAGCTGATAAGCCGCTACAAACTGACACAGACATTGGTCGACGAGGAGCATGCCCGCGCCATGAGCGCGGCCGCCGTTAGAGCAAAAATACAGGTGTCGTGCCATGTTAAGCTGGATACGGGCATGTCCCGCGCCGGGATTCTGGCGCAGGGCCATATCCAATGTGAGTTGGCGGCGGGGGCCGTAGAGCGCATTTGGGCTCTGCCTGGCTTGAAAATAAGCGGCGTATATTCGCACTTTTCATCGGCGGATATTCCGGAGGAGCGCGCGTATACCGCATGGCAGCTGGACAACTTTACCAGAGTGCTCGGCCTGCTCGCAGACAAGGGTATCCGGCCGGAAACCTGTCATATAGGAAACAGCGCTGCCATTATGAACCTGCCTGAGGCGCGCTTTGATATGGTGCGGGAGGGGATTATGCTCTATGGGCTATACCCGGATAACCAGCCGCGTTTGAAGGGGGAGCTTATGCCCGTGATGTCGCTTAAATCCCGAGTGAGCCAGGTTCGCGACATGCCCGAGGGCACAAGCGTCAGTTACGGGCGCGCCTACCGCAGCGCAGGCAATATGAAAATGGCGGTTATCAGCGCCGGATACGCGGACGGGTATTCAAGACGGCTGGGCAACCAGGCTTATGTGGTAATCGGCGGCAGGCGGTATCCCCAGATCGGCAGGGTGTGCATGGATATGATCATGGCGGATGTTACCGGCGGGGACGTCCATCGAGGGGAAACGGCGGTGCTGCTCGGCGGCGGGGGCATGAGCATGGAGGAGGCGGCCGGTTTAACAGGCACTATTAACTATGAGCTGGCGTGCCTTGTCACCCCTCGTGCGCAAAGGATTTATGTGGGAACGGAGGACTCAGTTAAGGCGGATTAACGTATTATGCCCCGCGCGCGCAAATCGAAGGGGGATACAAAAATATTCATCCGTACGAGAGCGCCGAGCGCTATTGGAGGAAGTACTATCGACCCGCCGGAGGACTAAAGAAATTTCTGTGTCGTTGTCGTACGTTGATAAGAAAGCACAAGTAAATAGAATGAAATAAACCGCCAGCGTCTTTTCCGGAGGAAATTTAAGTTTACTTGATGCATGCGCGTCAGATATGGTGTATAATATCAATGCATCTTAACAGTTGTAATAAATCGTATGGAATATGGAGGTATGCGGCGTGCGTATCAGTTTAGAGCCGAGATATCTTTTAGAAGCGCTTGTTTATTTCAACCACCGGGTAAACGGGCAGAGGATAAGCGACAGGGTTGACGAAATGGCGGCCGATTTTGGCGATAGTACCGTAAAGCTTGAAGAAATGCTATCACCGCTTATTCAACTTGAGGCATTTCTGAATGAGCAAATTGACGTGGAAGGAGACAGGCTTGAGTTCTTCTTCCGGTACCTTTTTCACGGAAGCAACAACCCAATCACCCCAATAACGCAATGCAACATCGCGGCGCTTCTTTTGGGGGGCGCGGCGTTTGGCGACGCGGAGCCGGAAGAAGCGTTTCGTTCCCTGACGGTTCTGAGTGAGCCGGAAGTAATTTCAAACTTCTTGTTTGGGCTTAACCAAACTGATTCGGCGCTTAATAAAGTAAGCTTGGATTTTAAGGGGCTGGCAGCGTACCTCAAATCACTTTCGATGCCTGAGCAAATCAAATGGCGCATAATGGACGCGGGCATGTCTTATACAGAACTAATCGGCGAACTTGCCGGCATATTATGCAAGGCCGCCCGGCAGATTGAGGGACGAAAGACGCTGTACAAGCCGCTTCTGGAGGCGTTCGGCAAAAAGTACGGCGAAGCGGGGGATTTGCGCGAGTGCCTGAGGGATAAATTGCTCTGTAACCTTAAACCCTACCGAGACATAACGCTGTTCCCGATGCTGATGGTATACAACGGCGTATGCTTAACAACGCCCGGGACATCCGGCGGGGAGCGCGAAGTACTGGTTTTCGCAGGTGTTTTTGCAGAGGAGTTTAAGACGGCAAACGCAAACGAAGCCTCGGTAGATATGCGGTTCCCGGATATTATTAAGCTTTTGGCGGATCCGACGCGGTTCGATATATTGTGTACGCTCCGGGATCGGCCCTCCTATGGGCAAGAGCTTTCTGAAAGGTTCAACGTGAACCGGACGACAGTTTACCACCATTTGAACAAGCTTCAAAAGATTCATTTTGTGGAACCAAGCTTTTCAGGGGCGAAAATCTACTTTACAATGAATAAGCAAAATGTGCGCAAATTTATGATGCGGCTAAACAAGCTTCTTTTAGGTGAATAAAGAATAAGCATGAAAAGCGCGCCGAGTACGCGCGCTTTTTACACTAAAAACAAAAATATATGAATACATGTACAACAAAATATAAATAGACTGTTTGTGCTTGAGCTCTCGCTCTTAACAACGCTGGGCAAAAGTTTTATTTGGACTGTATTTAATGGATATGGATTGATATTGCATTTTAAATTAAAGAGATTTGTATATTTAATATTACAATATATAATTTAGGATTTGTGTATTATAAAATGAAAATTTATATTTAAAAGAGTCGGTTTATTTATTCTTAAAGGCCGCCGTTGGGCACAATTCACATCGATATACTGTTAAAAAGTTTAATCTTTAATATGCTATTATATTTTAAATTAATCTTTATCACTAGTTTGTTTTTGTACGCTATAATATAATTTTTTAACATTTATCGTCTTATTTGTATAGTCTATAAGAAAGTTTAAACAGCAAATAAGTTTTGCTGAATTGAGAGGAGCGCTTTTATGAAAGCAAGTTGTAGTAGTTTTAATTGTAGTTCCGCAGACCAAAAGCATTTTTTGGGGAGAACTTATGACGAATATGGAGATATTTCAGCTAATAAAGTTGCCATAATACCGCGAAATTATGAAATCGGTTTAACGTTTAATGGCATTCAAGATAACAATAAACAGATTGTGGATTATGCGACCGTTGGAATGAACATTTCCATGTTTCCTACCCCGTTCTTAACAGAGGGAATGAATGAACATGGGCTTATGGGAACGTTGCTGTTCTTCCCACATTTTACTCAGTTCAACACGAAACCAACAGCAGCCTATGATGTTAATTTAGGGCTGTTGCTGCCCTTTGTATTGGGAAAATGTAAGAATCTCGAAGAAGCCGTAGAACTGTTAGGTGATATCAACCCGGTTGATGAACCGGAAACAAAAATGGAACTTCCATGTCATTATCTGTTTTCGGACAAAACAGGGGAAGCCGTTGTAGCGGAGCCTCTTGAAAATGGCTTTAAGATTTACCGAAATGAAATGGGCGTATTAACGAATGCGCCGACTTATGAATGGCATAAGATAAACCTCCGAAACTATCTGGGGACTTCTAACTTAAGCCGGGAGCGGCAGACCGTAGTAAATTATACGATCAGTGAGTTAGGAGAAGGAACTGGGTTTTTAGGACTGCCTGGGGATTATACTCCAGTATCGAGGTTTGTCCGGCTTGCGTTTTCTAAGAACTTTATGCCTACACCGGAAAATGAAATAGATGCCGTGAATAAAATGTTCAATATTTTTGAAACGGTTGATGTGCCGGAGGGCGTAATCTATACCCCGCCGGAGGCAAAAAGCCCTTACTACGAAAAAACCTTGTGTACTTCCGTCATGTGTGCGGAAAGTCTAAAATTTTACTTCGCTACTTCTACAAACTGCCGTATATGCTGTGTAGATTTAAGCAAAGAGGTTAACTTGGCTTCTTCGGAACTTAAAGAAATCGCTATACCGTTTGATCAGGATGTTGCATATCTGAATTAGCAATAGAAAATGCTTCTTCTGCTTCGGGTTGCCGGCCCGAAGTAACGGGAAACGTTATTCACTGGCTATAGGGGCCGCTACTTTTCCATAGCGGCCCCTATAGCCATGCGGACGGAAAAACGGATTATAAATAGTACAAAAGCACCTTCTTTCCGAAACCGCCGTGTTCCGTTAAGGGACGCAGTTTGCCTTCCGATATACAACGGCGGCTTTGAAATAAATCATAACCGCCGTAACATACTGATGGAACCTAATAATATGAATGTATATTCGTCAACACTTTTACTTCTGACTTAAAGCCTGGTTTGTTTGGTAAATGACTCGCCGGCAAACGCGAGGGCATATACGCTCGCGTTTGCCGCGTTTAAGCGCTAGCCCTTATATTCCCAGTCCTTTCCCTTTACGCCTAAATCGGATAATTGCTCGATCCAAAAAATCTCATTATCACAGTAATAGATTTCATAAAGACTGTGCGGCGTACCCGCTTCCTTTTGCCCTTCGATAACGCGTTCATAATCATATTTAATGTAGTTGTTTAGCTCCCCCGGCAATGTAGGGGTGAGAACTGTGTAAGAGGAATTAGTTATGCCAAACCCATTCAGAAGAATAACCGTTGCGTCAGAGTAAATCATGCTGGTTTCCTCCTTATGGACAAGATAATGAGGTACTTTCGCATACGTTTCAAGATTATAGTATTCCGGATTCGTTTCAACAAAAACAACGTTTACCGCGTATGAACTGAGACGGTACTCCTTAGCCCCGGGGACTTTATTTTTCGGAAAATCAGAATCCTCCGTTTCGCATAATAGGACTGCGGATCTTTTTATCGGCTTATCATAGAATGTGGCGCGCCAAAGTCCGTTTTTGAGCCTATCGGGTGGAATCTCTAAATGTTCGGCGTCACCAAAGCCAAAGCCGCGCAAAAATTCTTCTAAAATTTTGTATGCCTCATCTACATCCGGGATGGGCGTCGGTTCAGGCTCGGGGCCGGCTGAAGGGGCTGGCGAGGGGGTTATATCCGTGTTGACGGGGGTTGTAACGGATGGAGGCGCGGCGGTCGCTTCGCCGCCGGGTTTAACCGCGCCGCCCGAGCAGCCGAGCACAAATACCATAAAGAGGCTGATGATGAGTATGAACGTTTTTTTCATAGCTGTTCTCCTTTTCTTTATTGATGCTGATTCAGTGCGTTCCGCATTGGAGCCGGCCCCGGCAGGCTTGACGCGATTACGGAGTACCCGCATTTCTGGCAGACCATGTTATGGCCCTGCGGCTTGAAGGTGTGGTTTTCCGTAAGCTTTACCTTGCAGGTCGTGCAGTTGTTTACGGTATGGGTGGAGGGCGTTTTGTCGGTATACGTACCCGTGTGGTTGGAGCAGACCCGGATCGCGCCGGTAGAAATCTCCTTGGCATAGCTATAATAATATTTCAGCACGCTCACATAGCTCATGCCGCTCGGAACCAGGGATTTCCATACCTCGTATTCGTACATAATCCCTTTAGATTGCGTTGGTTTAGTTATAGAGCTTGCGTCGCCCTGCCTGAATTGAGGCTTAAATAAGTTCCTGCCCGAATTGACCATAATCGTGTTCCATGTTGAAAGCATGGCGCTGTCGCACGTGGGGTAATTGGCCGGCTTTCTTGATGGGTTATATACTTGATCCTCATCATCGTCTCTAACATGATATTTTGTGTCAGGTCTTGGTTTTAATATCCTGAACCACCCAAAGTGCTTAATTGCGATAGCGAACGCTTTTTTATAATCCGTCTGCCGGTTTTCATACCCTTCCTCGCAGACCATCACGACACGGCAATACTCTTTAAATTTTATCGTTTTTATTTTGTTCTCTCGAGAAAAGTAAACATTAATCGCCGTCGGCATCACGCCGCTGTAAGAGGCCGTTTCCTTAAACTCGCCGCTGAACTTATCCGAAATATAGAATCCGCCGCGCTCCTCCGTAAACCGCGCGTTGAAGTAATTAAGCGCCGAGCTCCGATCCGTTTCATATTCCGCCACCGCGTCGGGCAGGGGCAGCCGGTTGTCGATGATTTTTCTTTCGCCGCCCTCGGCGCCGCAGGTTATGCTCAAATAATTGATCCCGTTGAAGAAGAACTCGTTATCCTGATAAACCTTCATATCGCATTTTATCAGGTAATTGCGCAAGTTAACGCCTGGGCTTTTACGCCGGGCTGAATCAACGCCGCCGATTTCGGAATATTCCGTATCGGAGAGATCGGCCATGATAACGAGCGAATCCAAGTCGATCGACTGTATCGCTCCAACGCCCGCCCTTTCCTCAATCAGTTCCGGGAGCATCGGCTCAATATCGCCCCTGAATTCATCGCCTAATAGATTCAGGTACGATGTATAATCCTTGTCATGAACGGCTTTTAGGTAGCAGGCGATTAAATCCGCATCGCTCGCCGCGCGCGCGGCCTGTCCGCCCGCCGCTTGCGTTAAAGGGACTATTCCAAGTAACGCCGTGACTGCGGCTAACAGTATACATACTGCTCTCTTCATAAATGCCTCTCCTGTAAGCATAATTTACTAAATTATAACATAAATAAGTATAATAAGCTACTATAACTAATACGTATTTGAACATTGATGATGGACGTTTAAAAGGCCGCCGCAAGCTCTGCCGCGCTGACTTAAGCGAAGAAATAATTGAGCAAATATTATTAGGCAATGTAACTCGACACTCACCGCCGCGCAAACCTGTATACATTCGATATACTTTTCATTCAATCATTATAGAAGTAGGAAATCAAAAAAAAGTATGATAAAATAATATCGGCAGCCACTGCAACATTATATTAATGAAGGAATGGAGAAAGAGCTATGAAATTCCCTGAAATGCCCTATAAGCGCCCGGATATACCGGAACTGAGAACCAAGGCCTTCCAGCTTGCCGAGCGCTTAAGCGCGGCGAAAACATTTGAGGAGGCGGACGCGGTTTTCACGCAGGTTGAAGATATGGTGGGAGGCATCTATACTCAGGAGTCCCTTGCCTATGTCCGCCATTGCATTGATACGGCGGATACGTTTTACGATGAAGAGATCGAATACCTCAACAACGCGCTCCCTGAAATGCAGGAGCCTAACCAGGCGTTCCTGCTGGCGCTTTTAAATTCCCCGTTTCGCCCGCGATTTGAAGAGAAGTACGGGAGCTTGCTTTTTGTCAACGCGGAAATGCAGCTTAAAACCTTTTCACCTGAGATTGTGCCGGAGCTTCAACAGGAAAACAAGCTTTCTACGGAATATGAAAAGCTCATCGCGTCCGCGCAAATCCCGTTTGAGGGTGAAACGTACACGCTTTCCCAGCTTTCCCCGTTTAAGCAGGATCCCGACGACGCGAGACGCTTGGCGGCATGGAAGGCCGAGGGCGAGTTTTACAGGCAAAATGGGGCGCGGCTCGATGAAATTTACCATGAGCTGGTTCAGATAAGGGACAATATGGCGCGCAAGCTGGGCTATGAGAATTATATTGAGCTTGGTTACTACCGCATGACGCGCAACAGCTATAAGGCAGCCGATGTGGAAAAGTTCCGCGCGGCGGTTATCAAATACCTGGTCCCGGTCGCCGACAGACTTTACAGGGAGCAGGCGGCGCGCATCGGCGCTGATTATCCGCTCAGTTTCGCGGACGCGGCGCTCACCTTCCGCTCCGGAAACCCGGTACCCAAGGGGGATCCGGACGCGATACTCGCGCACGGGCGCAGGTTCTACCACGAACTTTCGGATGAAACGAAGGAGTTTATTGATTTCATGTATGAAAATAAGCTTCTTGACGTGCTGAGTCGTAAAGGCAAGGCAGGAGGAGGCTTCTGCACCACGTTCCCAGATTATAAATCGCCGTTCATTTTCGCAAATTTCAACGGTACGTCGCACGACGTCGAGGTAATGACGCATGAGGCCGGCCATGCCTTTGCAGCATATATGGCGCGGGATATCGTTCCTAACGATAACCAGAACCCCACTCTTGAAAGCTGTGAAGTGCATTCCATGTCCATGGAGTTTTTCGCGTGGCCGTGGCAAGAGGGCTTTTTCGGCGGCGATACGACCAAGTTTTATTACAGCCACCTTTCTGGAGCTCTGACGTTTATCCCCTATGGGACGATGGTCGATCATTTCCAGCACAAGATTTATGAAAAGCCGGATATGACGCCCGGGGAGAGGCATCAGGTTTGGCAGGAACTTTTGGCGGTATATATGCCCTGGATGAAGCTGGGAGCCGAAATCCCCTTTTATGGTGAAGGGAAAGGATGGCAGCGCCAGGCGCACATTTACCAGCGCCCGTTCTACTACATCGATTACTGCCTTGCGCAGACCGTAGCGCTCCAGTTTTGGGCGGTCATGCAGAAAGACGCCAAGGACGCTTGGAGCCGCTATATGCGGCTTATCCGGCTTGCGGGGACGAAAACCTTTAACGGCCTGGTTGAGGCGGCCGGCCTGGCAACACCCTTTGGCGACACGGCGCTCAAGGATGTTTCCGAAGCGGCGGTTTCATGGCTGAACAATACGGATACGGCCGCGTTGAGATAACGAGCCGCGCACTGTACTAGCCGCTCTTACTACGTTGCAGGAATATGTGCGATATAGTACCGCTCGTAAAGTAAACGTGATATAGCTGATTGTGGTTTTTTTACCGACAATAAATCGCATTGTGGGCCGCTGCTGCGGCCCTTTGTGATCATAGATTTGAACGCACCCAGCTTCGTAGCTAAGAGCGGATCGGGCGCAATTTTAAAATGTTATCATCGGCTGGTAGGAAAGAACTTTTCTATACGGATTTGCTGAACTTGTGATGCTAAGAAAAATCGGAAAAGTCTCTCTCTGTTTGATTTATGAAAATACTATTGGACTGAGCGCATTACAAAGGGTTTTATTCTGATAAAAAAAAGAAGCATGGAATCAATATGCTTTTTTATTTGTTAACAAATTGTGAACACAAGCTTTCGACCTGGTTCACACAAAAAATGTGTGATATTGTATAAAAAAGTATATTCTTTTTTATTATAGTATTTTACTACAATATATACTGTGGTTTTATTGGCTCACACGGGTTAACTGCCGGTGTGATTGAGTTTTAATTTATACGTTATAAGAAGGGAGTGGAATGAAAGATGATTATACTCAGAACAGTGGGGCTTGGGAAAACGTACGCGGAGGGAACGCCCTTGGAGGTACAAGCGCTCAAGGCGTGCGACCTGGAAATTGAGGAAGGCTTGTTTTATGCTGTAATCGGCCGGAGCGGCTCAGGTAAATCGACGTTGATGCACCTATTGGGGGCGCTGGACAGGCCGTCGTTCGGCAAGCTGTATATCGAGGATGAGGACGTGTTCGCGCTCAAGGATAAGGACTTGGCGCGGCTGAGGCGCAGGCGGATAGGTTTCGTGTTCCAGGCGTATAACCTATTGACGGAGCATACGGTTCGCGAGAATATCCTGATGCCGTTAAGCCTGGACGGAAGGGACGAGGATAAGGAGCATTTTGAAAGGGTTGTAAAAGGGCTCGATATTGAAGAAAAGCTGAACGCTTATCCCAACGAGCTGTCAGGGGGCCAGCAGCAGCGCGTGGCGATAGCGAGGGCGCTTTTAGCGAAGCCCGCTATCATTCTGGCGGACGAGCCGACGGGCAACCTGGACCCGAAAACGGGGGATGAGGTGCTGGAGGTGCTTAAAAAGAGCGCGGCGCTATTTGGGCAGACCGTGATACTGGTAACGCACGATATGGAAATTGCTGCGAAGGCTGACAGAATCGTAACGCTGGAGGATGGGCGGATTCATTCGATAAAGGAAAGCGGCTGACGGCAGGTAAAGGTTAAAGGCGGGAAATGGAGGTAGAGACATGAGAAAGATAGCTTTTAAAGGAATGCGGGGGCGTCGAAAGGACGCTGCATACCTGATAGGCGTCATCGCGCTGAGCCTGCTGTTCATGACGGTGGCGACGCAGCTGTTATCAAGCATCAGTGAAACGGATCGGCAGCAGAATTTCAATGTGTTCGGGGAGTGGAAGGGCGCGCTGCTTTCCGCTACGGGCGAGGAAATGGAGGCGCTTCGGGCGGGCAGCGGGGAGCTTGATGCTCAGATAGCGGAAAGCAGGATTATCGGTGAATCTAAAGAAATCGGCATGATCGGCGTAATGAACGAGAAGCTGATGGAAACCGGGCGCTTCAAAATGTACGAGGGCCGCATGCCTGAGGCGGAAAATGAAGTTGCGATTGAGATGAGCAGGCTGGGCGAGATAGGCGGCGATATCAAGGTTGGAGACGAGATTAACGTTTATTTTACGGCCACACTGCCTACCGGGGAGGAAAGAACCTATGACGAGTATTTACTAGAGTTTGTATGGCTGCAGGTTGAGGCATTGGATGGCCCTATCACAGAAGAAGATATCGATAATTTCAGGGATATACTTAAGGGCTATGGCAGCGAATATTTGGATAATCTAGAGCAGCAGGGTCGTGATGAAATTATTAAAGAGCTGAAGCGATATATTATACTTAATAGTTTTAACTATTTGTATGGTTCGCTTAGTGGCCAGGCGTCATATTATTACAAGCGGCAAGATCCCATAATATATGACGATGTTAGCCTGACTGTAAATACGAACTATTGGTATTTTTTTGGCGTCAGCGGTATTAATGAAGCCGATACCGAGACTATTATGCGCGACGGGTATATCGATGAACGAACGGTAACGGTTAAGCGCAAATACAAAATCACCGGAATCATCCAGAGCTATTCCGACCGCTGGGACGCTGGTGATTATAAAATACCCAACGCGTACATAAACGAGGCGGATTTAAATATGCTGGATGCGGCGTATGATTCTATGATTGAACGGCTGGAATATGACTTTCGCATGCCGCACGAATACAATGCGTTCCTGCGTACGGATGCCTTGGGCGTAAAGGAGCTGTTTGCTAAAACGGCTAATATTGTTTGGCCCGAGGATCAAACGGACTGGGCGGATCTGGCGGACGTCGGCTCGCAGAAGGGGGAGATGCGGCTGAGGATGAATCCGCTCGCGTATCCCGTGGATATGGGTCAGACGGAGGCCGCACTGATAAAGGGCATCCTGTTCGGTATATTCCTTATTACGGTCTGCGCCGTGTTTCAAATACTGTTCACCCAGCTCAAGCGCAGGAATAAGCGTATCGCGCTTCTCAAGGCAGTGGGCGCTTCCAACGCGCAGGTGGCGCGCATGCTGCTGTGGGAATGCGGGTTTGTGCTTGTTATCAGCCTGCCTGTGGGCTTGATTTTGGGCGGCCTCCTCGCTTATGGCGCGGTATGGGCGTTCAACGCTTTTGGGGGAGGCTCGCTGACCTTTGCCTTAGACTTTGAAGCGATCCTTCTGGGAGTGGCATTAAGCTGTGCCTCGGTATTTCTCGGCATGGCCGTGCCGCTTATAAAAGCAATGCGAGTATCCCCGATACAGGGCATACGGGAACCGGGCAAGGGCAAACTAAAGAGAGTCAAAAGTAAACCCAAAGAGCGGCAGACGTTCGCGGCGGTCTGCCGGCGGAACCGGGCAGCGCAACGGGGAAAAAACGCGCTTTCACTCGGCCTGTCCACGTTTACCGCCATCATTCTTTTAACGGCGCTAACCCTATCCTTCCTCTCATTCGGCGAATATACGGACAAGGAGGAGTATGAGAATGCACCCGACTATCTTTTGTGGCTGAACTACGGCATTGCCGGCAGGGAGATCGACCAAAAAATCGCCGACATGGAGAAAATTACAGGCGTCGGTACGATTAACGCGCTGAAAAAGGCGGAACGGCTGTATATTTCTTTTGACGGCATGGATAAAAGCCCGAGCCTCAACAAGTTGAAGGAGATATTGCCCGAGCGGACCCTGTATGAGCATTTTGGCGGAAAGCGTGTGGAACGATCGGGACGAAACCGGGGAGAGCTTATCGACGAGCCGGAAACGGAAGGCACGTATATAGCGGATCTGTACGGCGTGGATGTGGATTCCGTGATTTATGAGAAACTATTGAACTCCTTAACTGCCGGAAGCGTGGATGAGCGCCAATTTAAGGCGGGGAAGGAAGCGATACTGCTCGTTCCGCTCTACATGGAGGGAGGGGATTTTGAGAACCCGCCTTCGGGCGTGGAGGTTCCCGAGAAATATAAAAAGGAAGAGCGGATGCGCGCGCTCCTTGAGGAACACGATGTGCTCTCTATTACCACGGATAAACGGAAAAGCGGTTATTATAAAAATGAAAGCGCGATAAAGCCCGGTGAATCGCTTCATATCACGGTATGCCGCGAGAATATTGTGGATGAGGTGTTGAAGTACTATTATTATGAACACGACATTGAGATAAGCGGCGTCATATATTATTTCCCCGATGAAGCGATATGGCCGTTCTCTCAATACCGGGAAGGGTATACGCTTATAGGGTCATATGAGCTGGTTAATACGGTGTATCCCCTCGCTTCCGGGGGCCGATACGACAGGTGGGAAATGCAGAGCATGAGTTACGCTCAGGAGCTGTATTATCCAACCCTGTACGGGCAGACGCTGTTCGCCGTATATGGCAACGAGCAGGCGAACAGGGAAGAAACGGATCTGGGCCTTTTATCCTTCAGCAAGAAAAATGATTATACATTTTATAACTATAAGGATATGAACAGGGAAATCTATGCGGCGGCGCTTAACACCACGGTGATTATCTGCTTACTGGGTCTGGCGGGAACGCTGATAGCGTGCGTTATCCTATATAATACGGAAGAATCGGCTGTCAATCAGGATCGTAACAGGATAGGCGTGCTGCAATCCATGGGCGTAACGGAAAATGAGCTGAGGCGCTGGAAATGGAAAACGGGGCTGGCGAACGGCCTGACAGCGCTTGCAATAGCAAACGCGTTCGTCTTTTGCGTCGTAGTGCTTACATCCGTGGTTGAAACCGGAGGTATGGAGCTTACGTTCGCGCAGCGGATGACGGATATAATACAATACCGGTTGTCGATGTATCCGTGGGCGGCGCACGTCGGCCTGTGCGCGGCGTATCTAATAAGCACGATGCTGATCCACCGGATACCAATACGTACAGCCACGAAATACACGCCTATTGAGAACATCCGCTCGTAAAATATAGCGGCGGCATGTGAGATAAAACCGGCTCGGAGTAACTCCGGGCCGGTCTTTACCAATGAAACATCTAATTATAAATAATTAATATGATTCCCATATCTGCACTTCATTTGCTTTATTAAGCGTGTTTTTAAACATATAATAACGGGACAATATACATGTTTTGTTTTATCGGTTGAGGTTTGGAACTAAAGATTAATAAGAAAATATGGAAATGCAACTATTAAATATAGAAAGATTTTTGTTTCACCCTAAATGCAAGTGATCCGAACATACCTGATCGACGTTTAAACTCAAAGCAAAAAGCCTTCATGATGTTTATATCGTTTGGTACATTTTATGGGTAAAGTCTTCGATAATTGAAAGGAAAGCACAGTCTAATGTTTGGCCCGGAAAGCGTTATTCTTTTTACAAGTTTTTTTGAATTTAGAAGGGAACGAAGTGAATAGTATAATTTACTCAAAACGTGTGAGGATTGTTGGGTGAAATGCTTTGTTTTTTATAGAATAAGACATAATAATATATAATTAGAACAATACGATATTTGAAACTGCTTTGTTCTACAAAATGTTAACAATCCGTTAACTGTACATAAAAGTATATCCTAACTGTAGTTAATACAATAGCTTTATGTTAATATACTCTCATAATTTAACTTTTCTGTATCCCTGTTCATAACGGAAAGGATAGGTGGGTGCTTCAACCATTAGAGCATCTAGCTGGACTATATTGGCTGACTCTACGGAGAAATTGATGATGTGAAAAAAGCACGGCAAGAAAACTTTATTATGGAGGATCAAATCATGATTATACTCAGAACAGTGGGGCTTGGGAAAACGTACGCGGAGGGAACGCCCT
>UQWD01000018.1 GCA_900544555.1 uncultured Eubacteriales bacterium | reverse complement strand
GACGCACATGTCGTCAGATTCGGTTGAAAGCCTATGGGGGTTGCGGCTCCGACCCTACCCCTGGTTTTTTTGACAGGCTACTCACGCCTCTCTCTATAATAACAGAGCCAAACTACTTTTCAATCCAATCCGGCTAAAAAACGGTGGCTGATTTTAGAAATTTATAATAATATACGAGGCGTTTTATTTTGATTGCACAAAATACGCCCTTGAACAAGAACTTTATTATAAATTAGAATGACACAAGGGAACAAATGTTCTGGAACGTGGCGCCTTGATAATACGCTCATGAGGGCGTTGAATAAAAAAACTTGATGATATGCATCTTCACTTTTAGGTGTGTAAATGCTTGTGTATCAAGTAAGTATTTGGCGTTTAAGTATATGAGCAACCGCTTGTGTCACTCGGTGTACAACGCCGGCAAGCGGACGGTATTATCACACGAACAGGTGAATTTGGGACGTATGAGACGGCATAGGAAAGGGGGGAAACTTATGCGAAAAACGCACTATCGCGACTACGCGACGGAGGCGTTCCGATTACTTGCCCGCGAGGGTTCAGCCGCATTGTACCGGCAAAAAGTATATAATACCGCCCTTGCACGGCGCGGGGAAGCGGGTAGCGGTATAGGCAGCCCAACCGAGGCGGCTGTAATGCGCGCGGAGCAGGCTGTGGACGCGGTGCAGGCTGAAATCAGGGATCTCGAGGCGGCGGAGGCGGCGGTAAATGTGCTGAAGTGCAAATATGGAGAGCCTGCCGTATGCGCGTTAAAAATGGTGTATATGGCGGAGGCGGATAGGGATATAAAAAGGGGGGAGATCAGCGAAAGAGTAAACAAAGCTATGATGAATATACCTGCAAGCGAAGATACGGTTTACAGGTGGTTACGGTTTGCCAGAATGTCTTTTGCCGAGAACAGGGGTTTAAGGGTATGAAGGAATTATGCACATAGCTTGAGCGCCGCAGGTGTTAAAAAAGCCTGAAACATAATGTTAATTGCAAGCTTTAAGCAAACACGGATGAATATAATCAATATGCATTAATGAGGACATTAATTGATACATTCAGATGAATGCAAGGCTTTGATAATGCGACCGGACGCCCTGGACATAGTTATGAAAAAAGTAACGTAATAGTAGTGCGCCCATGTCAAGTGATATACTGTGTATAGTGGCAACGGATGGGCAGTAAGCCCGCCGGGCGCCAAAAGACAGCTTTCGGGCTGTTTTTTCTATACGCGAAGAGGAGGTGGGGCCAGGTAGAACGACTGCCGAGGTATACAAGCAAGGAAGAGCCGGATGTACTGATTGAGGATCGCTTGTGAGAGCGGGGGGGGGAGGCGGCCGATATTGTGAGCAGTATGGACAAAATGGTTTTTGACAGCCCGCGGACGCGGCATTATGGGATTGAAGGGAAGTGATGTTGAACAAAATGTTGATTACAACCCCGCGCGGAGCGCTCTATCAACATAAGACCAAGGGCGGAGAGGTGAAAGTTAGGTTGGAGTGGAGCGCGGACTTTGGGCGCAGGAAAACGGGCGATTTTTCACGGGCGCAGCGCTTTGTGGATAACGAGGTGCTGCGCTTTTGCTCCGCGCGCGTGCCGTTTGATACCGGCATGCTGCAAAAATCCGCATCCTTGGTACAGTCGTCGGCAGCGGCGAGGTGCGGTATATCGCCCCGTACGCGGCAAAGCAGTATTACGGCACCGCGCCCACCCGAAGCTATGACGCTATGCGCGGCGGCTTGTGGTTTGAGCGCGGCAAGGCCGTGGAGCGGGAGCGGATACTGCGCGGGGCGCGGATAATAGCGGGAGGAGGCAGGACATGAACACGATTATAGACGCGCTGTACGCGTATTTTGCGGATTGCCCCCTGATGGCGGGAAACCGGCTTAATATCGACTATCTGCCGGCGGATACCAGCCAGGCGGGGGTTGAATACGCAATCTCCGCGATACCGGCGGACGAGGTCATCTATCCGTACAGAAACGGCGGCGCGCGGTGCCGGTATGTATTCGCGGTCGGGAGCATCCGCGATTATGGCCCCGACGCGGCGCAAAACATCTGCAATTCCGGGTTCAGCGAGGCCTTGGCGGACTGGCTCCGCAAGCAAACCCGGTTACGCAGCTTACCCAAGCTGCCCGCGGGGCTGACGCCGCGGAGCATCCGGGCGATTGGTTCCGGATACCTATACCAGCCGGACGTCAACGCCGGCAAATACCAAATACAATGTGAATTAGAGTATTACAGAAAAGGAGAACAAGAATATGTTGTTAAATGAATTGATGCAGGGCAGGACGCCCAACCCGGATTTTGAGGGGATTTCAACCGCCGACGATATGGTGCTGGCCGTGGATTTCAGCGGCTCGGCGGCAAGCCCCGGCGGATACACCGTAGCGCAGAACGGCATTACGGAGCAATCCGGCAAGCTGGAGGCGCAGACGCAGGAGAGCCAGTACCTGCGCACCGGGCGCGTTACGACCAAAACGGGCACGTCCCGCAGCTTTACGTTGGCCGGCGACCGTTACAACAAGGATGATTTCCAGGACGAGCTACTCTCCCACGCGGTCAAATTCGGTACGGGACAGGCGGTTATCAAGCCGTATGTGTATTTCAATATGCTGACCGGCAAAGGCGAGAAGGGCATGCTGGCAATCGCGGTGGAGGACGACCTTTCCGGCGCGGCGGGGGCTAACGCTTCCTTCTCGGCGACGCTGACCTCAACCGTTTTGCCCGCGGAATACAGTTATGTAGCTGAAGAATCTTATTAAGCGAATACGTTCAGGGGCGGCCGACGGCCGCCCTTCTATATAACAAGGAGGAATTATGATTAAAGTAAACGGGATTGAATTGGATTTTGATATTACGTCCCCGGCGGACGTGACGCGATATAAGCAGGCCGGCGAAAAGATGGAAGCTGAGGGAGCAAAGATACAGCTGCCCGCGCTGGAGCCGGATAACCCGGCGTTTTTGGACGCGTATATCGATATGCTCAACGCCGAGTTGAGGCTGTTCGGGAACTTTCTGGACGATGTATTCGGCGACGGCGTGGCGGCGCGGCTGCTTGGCGGCAACCCCAGCCTGAGCAAGGTGGCGCAAATCAACGAGGCTCTGGGGCTGGCCATGGAGGAGCAGGGAAAGGCGTTCGGCGTGCGGATCCAGAAGTACACGCCCAACCGCGCGGCTCGGCGGGCAAAATGAATATCCTGCTGCTCAACGGCCTGCCTGAAGAGTACGAGGGGATAGCCATATCAACCGATTTCCGCAATATGATACAGGTTGATATGATACTGCATGACCCGGAATTAAACGAGGTGGAGAAGGTGATGGCAGCGCTGCACCAGCTGTACCCACAGATACCACAGGATATCCCCAAGGCCATCAAGGGGCTGGAATGGTTTTTCGCGCGGGGCCGGGAGGGCGGCGGCAAAAAGGAGGGCGGCGGGAGCAAAAAGGCGTTTGATTTTGAGCAGGACGCAAGTTTGATTTACGCTGCGTTCTACGCCGCATACGGCATCAGCCTCACGACGGTGGATTATTTGCACTGGTGGGAGTTTATGGCGCTGTTCGACGGGCTTCCCGAGGACGCGCCGCTCAAGCGCATCATTTACTGGCGTACCGCCGATACGTCCGGCATGAGCAAGGAGGAGCGCAAGCATGTGCTTAAAATGCGTAAGCTGTTCGCGCTCAAGGAATCAAACGGCGCGGCGCTCAGCGTTGAGGAGATTAATAGGCAGACAAAGGAGCGGGTTGCGCGGCGGTTTGAAGCCGCGCAAAGGGCGCTTGAGGGATAGGGCGACGGAGAAGAAAGTATATAGAGTTATAGTCTAACATATGGTATAATTTGCATGGTGCGAACCGCAAGCGAACATAAATACGCCGGCTGGTTCGCACCGGAATTCGAGGTATTTACGGGCTTAGATGCTGTGTAAACGCTATGCAAACACAATATCTTGTGAGGATAGGGGGTGAGTTACAAGATATTACTGTCGCATCTTGCGAGAGGTGCGTGGATTGAAATTTTTCCCGGAGTATGGCGTTCACTTTATTGCTGTGTCGCATCTCGCGAGAGATGCGTGGATTGAAATAAGGCTGTTTGTTACTAATGTGTTATTTTTAAGTCGCATCTTGCGAGAGGTGCGTGGATTGAAATCGCCCTATCCCTGACAAGATTAGCGATACTGTTGTCGCATCTCGAGAGGGATGCGTGGATTGAAATATGTAATCTAAGGAATTAATTGCTTGTATATTACCATATTAAAATGCTATAATATACATATAGTATAATTTGTTGGGGGTGCGATATGGCAAAAACAAAATGCGATATATGTGGTGAACCTCTTGTTATGTTTAAAAAGCACAAGGCATCTAACGGTCATATTTGCCATAATTGCTTTATTGCAGCCGGATACTCATCTGGTATGGTTTGCTTTGCGGACTCAATAGAGAGAATTAAGTCTGTAATCGCAGAAAGAAAAAAAACTGGGGTTACAATGTCATATCGAGAAGCCTATCAAGAAGCCAAACGAGAAGCGGCAGCAAAACCTATTACATGCCCAAAATGCGGTTCTACATCAATAAGTGCTAATAAAAAGGGGTACGGTATCGGAAAAGGCGTAGTAGGCGCGGCGGTTGCAGGGCCAATCGGCTTAACGCTGGGTAACGCCGGAGCTAAGAAGATACGCATAACCTGTTTAGCATGCGGCTATCAATGGATAGCAGGGAAAAGATAAAAACGTCAATCGAATAAAACGCAAGCGGCCACCGGCCGCTTTTTTTATACCAAAAAGAGAGGTGAAATTATGGCATACGACGGAACATTAACCCTTGATACGGCTTTAAACGCTTCCGATTTCAAAGAGCGTGTTGACGGCTTAGATAAGGGCCTTGGCGCATTAGGAAACGGTCTTGACGCATTTAAGTTAATTGAAAAAGGGTTTAATGCGATTACAAGCTCAATGGACGACGCGATATCCCGATATGACGCGCTCAATAACTTCCCCAAGGTTCTAGAACGAATGGGGTTTGAGGCAGACGCTTCTGCCGCCGCCACACAAAAGCTATCCGACGGCGTGCAGGGCTTGCCTACATCGATTGACAGCATAGTATCCACGGCTCAGCAGATCGCTGTTCTCACGGGCAATCTTGGGAACTCAGTCGATACGACGCTCGCCCTGAACAACGCCTTTGTCGCCAGCGGCGCAAGCGGGGACGAGGCGGCGCGCGGGTTAGATCAGTACATTAAAATGCTTTCGTCCGGGCAGGTGGATTCGGAGCGGTTTAAGACGCTTCATGAAACGATGGGCTTTGCATTGCAACGCACGGCGGAGGCGTTTGGCTTTGCCGGGGAATCGGCGCAGAATGATCTATTTGCCGCTCTTAAAAATGGAAACATTTCGTTCGACCAATTCAACGCGAAGTTAATTGAATTGAACAACGGCGTCGGCGGGTTTGCGGAGCTTGCTCAGACATCGAGCGGGGGAATAAGTACGGCCTGGACAAATTTACAGACTGCGATGGTACGCGGGACTACGGAGATTGTTCAATCCATCGATAACGGATTATCTAAAACGCGATTCGGCAGTATCGAAAACGTAATTAACGGTATGAAGGATGGAGTGTATAAGGCCTTAGCGACTATGGGAAAAGCGTTTGAGCTTTTGGCGGCCTCGGCTGAAGTCCTCATACCAATACTATTAACTATTGGAGCCGCTGTCCTAGCGTGGAAAATAGGAGCTATTTTAACACCCATTATACAGGGATTTCAAACGGCTGCAATGCAGGTTGCTTTATACGCGGCGGAAATAAAGGTGGCTGGCGCAACTGATGCAATACATAACGCAACGCTAACGGGCAAGGAAATTATTATGGGTCTATTGACGGGGAAAATTAAATTTGCAGCGGCTGCGCAACATATATGGAACGCCGCAATGGCAGCGAACCCAATAGGAACTGTCGTCGCAATCATAGCGGTTGCAGTATTAGCAATCGCAGCGTTAGCAGCTGCACTACACAGAGGTTCGGCCGCTTATCAAGCACAAAAAGCGGAGATAGATGCGCTCACCGCATCAATGGATGAGCATATAGCGGCTATGGACGAAGCTATCGCCGAAGGCGATAAAGTTGTAGCGGAGACAACAGCGCAGGCACAGGCCGCCCAGCAGCTTATAGAACGAATGACAAGGTTAACTGCCATAGAAAGAAAAACAGCGGAGCAAAAGGAAGGGCTTGCGCAAATTGTGGCTCAACTTGCCAAGGAGTATCCCGCATTAAACCTTGAATACGATAAAGAAGCAGATAAGCTAAACATGTTACAGGGCCAGATAATCAGGTATGTGGACGCAAAAAACAGAATCGCGAAAACTACGGCATTGCAGGAGAAGGCGATTAAAACACAGACTGCCTTGAATCAGCTTGAGGCTGACCAGGCGGTATTGCTGGAACAAATTAAAATACTAGAGGCTGATGGCAGTATCGGCATACTCGAAAAAATCAATCTTGGCAAAGAATTGTCAAAGCAATACCAAGACAACGCCAAAGCGATAAAAGAACATCAGCGTACGGTCGATGGCGCCGCAAAAGCGACGGAAAATGCGAACACAAAAGAAGAGCGTGCAATTGTTAACACTACGGAAGCGCTCCAGGCCAAAACGGAGAACGGCGGGAGCCAATTAAACCGATACGCGCATCAGTACGGTATGACGACAGATGAAATCCTAGCACAGCTAGCCGAAATGGACATGACCCATGATGAATGGGCTGAGCATATGGCAAAATCGCTCACAGAATCCGGCATGAATGTAGAAATGCTGGGTAAAAAGTGGGGCATGACCGCGGAAGAGGTAGAGAAATGCTGTCAGGACTGGGGCATCAACTACGATGAATTCAACGAGCATATGAAAACCATCCACACCGAAGCCGGGGAGGACATTGACGCGCTAGCGGCAAAATGGGGCGTATCGACGCAGCAAATCCGAGAGTGGATAGCGATAAACGAATCGGACGTGCAGGGCTGGGCGGACATGATGGCCGAGCAATGGGAGAATTATGAGGAGACAGTAAAAGAGCGTGTCGACGGGGTAGTGAACTCGTTTGAGGAGATACCTGATAAGTTTGACAAATCCGCGGAGGAGATGCTGGAAACCCTCATTATCAATAAGGAACGGTATGCGGAGTGGGAAATCACCATGGCTGAAATCACCCGGCAGCTCGGCCCCACGGCCGCCGAGGAGTTTGGCAAGCTCGGCCCGGCGGCAACCAGCGCCATGCAGGAAATACTCGGCAGCACGGAGATGCTCAATGATTACCGTAATGTATTCGGCGTGAAAATTGACGAAGCGACGGGCGCGGTCATTGAACGTTATAACGACCCGGCGTTCATCGGCGCTCCGGCCGCCGCGCTCAATGCGCAAGCGAAACTCATTGAAGAGAACACGGCGCTCCCCCAGGCCACGGGCAGGCAGCTGAAACTATATAACGATATTCTGCAAAGCACCATCGCCAACGCGGATATTAACGCCCCGTCGGCGGCTCTTAACACGGCGGCACAAAAAGTCACGGAGAACACCGCTTTAAACGCCGCAGCCGAGCAGCAGGGCAAGCAGTACGCCGCGACGCTGCAAAACGCGGTAGAAGGCGTTGATTTTACCAGCATCACCACCGGCGTAGCCCAGGCGATATCATCCGGCGCGGTCGAGGCCGCGGCACAGAGCGTGAGCGTTGCGGTACAGGGCATATTCGCCAAGATGGGAGCGGCCATGGCGCTGGCCGCGCATGAGGCCGTAACAAACGTCGCTCAAACCATCACGGCGCGGACGCCGATGGTCAGGCAAGTTACCGCCGCGTTAGCGCTGGGAGCCGTCGGCAGCCTCGCGATTATGGTTACGGGCGCAATAAGCGCCGCAAATCAGATGATGGACGGGATGCTCCTAATCATGAGCCAAAAAGCGAACGCGCTGTACAAAAAAGCGCGGGATATAGCGGCCAATATCGCAAGGGCGCTCAACGGCGCGCTGGATGCGCCGCGCGTCCCGGCGGGAGGCGCAAACCAGGGCGCGGATACGCCGACATACACCCCGGCCTCCTTACCGGTCAGCGCCGCCGCGCTGAGTCTCGCGCTTGAGCCGGAAAAGCTTGCCTCCCTGACCGACGGCCTGCGCGCGATGGCGGAGGCCAACCCGCTAAGAGGCTTCTCCGCCCCCGCCGCCGCGTACGCCGGCGGGGCGGGCAGCGTGTATTACTCGACCAGCTTAACGCAGAACATCACCAGCCCCGAGCCGCTCTCGCCCGCTCAAATGACCCGTGAGGGGCTGGACATGCTGAAGCGGTCGCAATGGCTGCTGCCATAACAAGGAGGTGAAAACATGAACGAAAATACAATAATAACGTATGAAAACACAATCGGTAAGCTCTCGTTCGCATATGACAGCGCGTTTTGGGTGACGGAAGTGAGCGGCGCGAGCAGCGTGGATGTGGATATCGGCGAATCGCGGGGCGCGGCGCAGACAGGGGCGACCATCGAAGGGCAGAGCGTACAGCCAAGGACGATTACGATAGACGGCGCGATATTCGAGCCGCTCACGGCCAACCGTAAGCGGCTGCTCGATATCATGGCCCCGCAGGTAAAATCCACCCTAACCATCACCCAAAACGGCGAAGCCTGGTATCTGGAGGTGGTCGTTGAGCGCACGCCGGAGATAACGCCCGGGCGGGGGGTACAGGAGTTTCAGGCGCGGTTGTTCGCCGGTTATCCCTACTGGCGCACCACGGCGTCGCATACGGCGCAGGTCACAGGGATTGTGCCGATGTTCCGGTTCCCGTTCCGCTCTGGCGGAAAGTGGTGGGTATCCCGCTTCAGCGATGATTTTTATTCGGAGATCAACAATACGGGCAACGTACCGATAGAGTTTGAGGTGCTGTTTGTGGCCCGGGGCGCGGTGAAAAGCCCGGAAATCTACCATGTGGGGACGGGGAAGAAAATCCGAATCAACAAGGAGATGGCCGCCGGGGAGATCATCGCCGTATCCACCGTATACGGGAAAAAGGGCGTTACCGTGACGAGCGTGACGGGAGAGGCGGCAAACGGATTTAAGTACCTTTCAATGGACAGCGATTTATCCATGACCCTGCTGCCGGGCGCCAACCTGCTGCGCGTTGACGCGGCGCAAAACCGCGAGGGGCTGACCGTGCGCATCGACGCGCCCAAGGGGGTGCGGTCGGGTGTTTGATTATTATATCTACAACGCGGCGCGCGAGCGCGCAGGCATCCTTCAGCACGCGGTATCGGTGCAATGGCTTGAGAAATACCAGTCCCCGGGCGAGGTCAAAATCGTGGCGCAGGCGACGCCCGAAAACATCAATCTGCTGGTCGAGGGGAACCGGATATACAGCACGGGCAGCGACACGTGCGCTTTAATCTGCCAAGTGGATATGGAGCGCGTGGAGATGGACAGGACGCTCACGGTACGCGGGAAGCTGACGGCGGAGCTGTTGAGCCGCCGCGTCGTGATGGCGACGGAGCGCATCGTTAACGTAGAGGCAGGAATCTACGCGCTGTACAGCCGGAACCGGCGTGAGCTGCCGATTGGGACGTCGGCGATGGAGGGGTATGGCGAGGCGGTGCAGACCGAAATCACCTGGGGGACGGTGCTGGAGGCGGCGGAGGATCTATGCGAGCAGTCCGGGCTGGGCTTTAAGGTGCTGTTCAACCCGCAAAGCGGCGCGGAAACGCTCAAGGTGTATAAAGGGGTTGACCGTACGGACGACACGGGCGCGGGGTATGTGGGGTACTTTGGGACGGATATAGGCAACGTTCAAAAAGCTTTAGTCTCCAGAGGCACGGCCAACTACAAAAACGTGGCGGTCGTCGCCGGCGCGGGGGAAGGAACGGAGCGTGTTGTGCGCATCGTATCGCTGGGCCGGGTAAGCGGCGAGGAGCGCCGGGAGCTATACGTCGACGCGCGGGACTTGCAGCCCAAATACCAGGTCGCCAAACCGACGGGCAACCATGACGAAGATGGCAACCCGACATACGAATACGAGGACAGGAACTATACGGATGAGGAATACAACGCAATTTTGGACGACAGGGGGCGCAAAAAGCTGGCGGAATACCTGATGAACCATACGCTTGACTGCGACGTTACGCAGGCCAATATCCTGTACGGCCGGGATTACCGACTGGGCGACCGCATGCCGATTAAGCTTGCGGAGGCGGGCATATACGGCTGTGCGCGCATAGCGGGCGTTAACATGGTCAGCGAAAGGGCGGGGGAGCGCACGGTGGTTGAATTGGATGAGTTTACGATAAAGGAGGATAAATAATGATGATTTGCTTTCCACTGGACGACACACAATACGACGCGAGCGCGCTGGGCGCGTGGTGCGGCATGCGAACGCGCGGGGTCGCGTCCGCACAAGGGCATTTTACCGTGACGACCAACGGCGATATGTCGGTTACGGTCAGCCCGGGGCTCGCATGGCTTAAGGCGGGCGATTACTGGGCGGTGGTGGCGCACGAGCCGGAGCCGCAGACGCTTACCCTGAGCGTGGGCGACGGGTCTTTGACCCGGATTGACGCGGTATGCATACGGCTTAATAAGGCGCAGAACAGGGCGGAGCTTGTGATAAAAAAGGGTACGCCCGCGACGCTGCCCAAAGTTACCGCTCCCGTACGGGACCTCAATTATGACGAGATATACGTGGCGACGGTCACGGTGCGCCCCGGCACGCTGGTTATACAGGACGCGGATATCACCGACCAAAGGCTTAACAGCAGCTATTGCGGGCTGGCGCAGGACAGCGCGGGCGGCATACCCAACGCCCACGCGGACAGCCACGCCAAGGAGGGCAGCGACCCCATCACGCCGGCGATGATAGGCGTCGATACGTCGGCCATCACCGCCCATATGTCCAACGCGGGCGTACACGTGACGGCGGCCGACAAGACCACATGGAACAGCGCGCCGGTCAGCCGGGGCCAGACGAGCAACCCCAACGCGATAACGACGACGGGCCTGTATTACATGGCCGGGGGTACGCCGAACGCGCCGGACACATCCGGGTATATGCTTGCGTGCTTTATGTCCGGCGGCCGGGGGACGCAGATTGCGGCGGTGAACGGCGCTTCCTCGCGCTTTTGGATTCGGTCGTACCTGACGGGTACGGGCGGGGGCTGGCAGAGCTGGAGGAAGGTGGTCACGTCCGATATGTTCAGCTATTCCGCCGGGACGCTCAATATAACCATATAGGGGTGATGGAATGATACTGGTAAATAAGGAGACATCCTACTCGTCTGTCGCCACGTTCTATACCCTGTCGCTCGACAAGGTGCAGCGGCAGGGGAGCACGATTAAGTTTGACCTCACCATTGACATCACGATAGGCCCGTCCACCACGGCGGGTACGAGCTACCCGAGGACGGCGTATGTTTACACCTCCGCCGGGACGCTGCTCGGTTCAAAGGCGATAAAGCCCGCGAGCGCAAGCTGGCAGGCGGGAAATGAGTATTCCTACGCCATGACGCTGAGCGTTGCCGCAGGTTCCACGGCGGCGTACTCTCAGGTGTGCTATCTAAGGATATTGCACCCGAGCAATCAAAGCCAAACCTCGCCCGCCGTGTGGAACGGGCGTAAGGAAACATCCGGCGGCAGCGCGGGCGCGACGTTTACGCTGTCGGCGGACGCTGCGAGCGTTATCCAGTTCAACGGCGCGTCGGTGAACCGGGTGACGTTGAACGGGAGTGTGTGCGATCACATCAAGATTAACGACGTGACGATTATGTGACGGGCGAACAACCGGAAAACGATAAAGCGGCCGGAATCACGGCGGACTCAGTTTATCAAAAAACCCGGGGTAGGGTCGGAGCCGCAGCCCCCATAGGCTTTCAACCGAATCTGACGACATGTGCGTCAGATTCGGAATGCCTTGCGCAGCAAGGGTTTCTTTGCACGGGGCGCTGACCGCGCCAATGTAAAAGCGCTCCGTGTTAACTCGAAAAACGTGGCGCAGTCACTTTTTCGATACACTGACAATAACGCCCCTGAGAAGGGGCGTTATTGTCAGGAAGGGAGTACGCAACAGGAGCATGAACAAACAGTGATTTGCACTTGCCCTAGGAATTAGCACGAAAGAGAACGGGCGCACATGATATATAACATGTCAGCGCGCATGCGCCGGCGGTTACTCCATAATTTTTTGGAACACTCACCCTGATTTTTACGCCCTGATTTACAGCATTACGCTGCAATCCCGTTTTGAAGATATATGCATACAAAAAACTATTAACTTTTCAATTATCCAAGCAGGCTTGATATATCATACAAGCAATAGCCTTAATGCCATAAGTATACAATACAGAAATATAAAAGTCAACAGAATGATAACTAATTTAATTACAAGAATGCTGTTGCTATATATTCTTCAAGAGTTAAGAACATCCGTTCCACAAACTTAAATCGTAAATGGCGGCAAGCGCGCCGCGCATGATAGCATTTCCGAAAGACTTTTCTTGCATTGAGCGTTCTGTGCGCTGATGGAGCAAGCTCTTCATGCAATTTTAAATAAATAGCTATGCAAGAATAGTGCATAGCTTTAATTAACGGCGTTCGTTTTTCAATAGCAGGGATGTACGCCGCCGGCGGGCGGTCGGTTACAATTTCTGATTCCGCAACTATCTTGTCAACAGCGCGCCGGAACTCAACGGCCCATACTCGTACGAGCTTGGGTTATTTACACAAGCGTCAAAATAGCGCGCAGCGACTAATAAGCGTCGCGCGCAGCAATACTTCTTTATTTGCGCTTAAAAAGGATCCCCAGCGTATTGGGCCCGCAGTGGTTCGATACGGTACATCCCGCCCTGGTCTCGATAACCTTATCAAAAGGGGCGTATTGGTCGACCGCCTCGCGGACCGCTTTAACAACCTCGGGCGCGCATGCCGTATGCGTGATGAAGATACGGGAATAGTCTATATCATCCCTGCCTTCAAGCCGGTCGCGAACGTAACGGGCAAGGCATTTTTCAAAGGAGCCCTTGTACTTTTTCCCCACGGTCATCGCGCCGTTTGTAACTTCAATACAGGGTTTTAACTGAAGTACGCGCGCGCCGTGCGCGGTAAGAGCCGAACAGCGACCCCCGCGGCGTAAATAATCCAGCTTATCGATGATAAAGCTCGCTTCTATCTTTGGAATAACCTCCTCAAGATAAGCGCAAATCCTCTCAGGCGCCCAGCCTTCCCCGGCTTTTAACGCCGCATCGCAAACCGCATGCCCGCTTCCGCTTGAAAGGTTTCTCGAATCCACTACGTAAACGTTCTTCAAATCCGCCGCCGCCAACAACGCGTTTTGATAGCAGGATGAGAACTCCGAGCTGATGCAGATATGGATAACGGCGTTATAATCCTTGAGATATTCTTTAAACCTTGTTAAATAATCGAACGTATTTATGGCAGCCGTACGGCACTGCCGGTTCTCATCCTCCACAAAACGGAACAGCTCTCCGGGGGTTATATCAACTCCATCAAGATAGGTTTCTTCGCCCGCAACAATGGTGAGGGGTACGATTGAAATATCAAGTTTCTCCAGCAGCTCCGGCGATAAATCGCAGGTGCTGTCCGCGCTGATCTTTATCATGAGCAAACCTCCAATCATTCTTAGTGATAAATCCATATAAATAAACAATATAATACCATGTTTTAAAACATCGTCAAGCCGGGTTAAAGCCATAACTGAAGAAACCGGCGCAACATGGCTCGCTTGATGTTGGAGGTAAAGACGTCCTGAGGAAGGCGCGTACGGCTGACCATTATAAAGAAAATAATTGTAAATCATCTATGAACAAGTTGCACATGATACTGGATACCGAGCCTGACGTTTACCCGTAAAACCGACACGCATAAGGCATATGGCGGTAATTTCTTAGCATTGGCCGAAATGGGACCTGTTTGATAAGGACGGCTTGTATATGGTACAATATAATCAACTATATGCTAATTGGAGGGCACGCGGGTGAGAATGGTTGACCTGATAACCACTAAGCGAAACGGCGGCGCGCTTTCCGGAGCGGAGATCAAGTATATTATTGATGGATACGTAACCGGTTCTATACCGGATTACCAGATGTCCGCATGGATGATGGCCGTGCTCTTTAAGGGCATGACTGAGGAGGAAACCGCGGACTTAACCATGGCGATGACCCGCTCTGGTGATATGGTGGACTTAAGCTCCATCCCCGGAATAAAGGTGGATAAGCACTCCACAGGGGGCGTGGGCGATACCACTACGCTGATTGTCGCGCCGCTTGTGGCCGCGTGCGGCGGTACGGTCGCAAAAATGTCCGGCCGCGGCCTTGCGCACTCCGGCGGCACGCTTGATAAACTTGAATCCATCCCTGGCGTAAATATCAACCGGAGTATCGAGGATTTTATACGTATTGTGAGGAAGACCGGCGTTTGCGTCGTAGGGCAGACGGGGGATCTTGCGCCGGCGGATAAGCTGATGTACGCGCTTAGGGACGTTACCGGCACGGTCGAAAGCATTCCGCTCATTGCTTCGAGCATCATGAGCAAAAAGATAGCCGCGGGTGCGGACGCCGTCGTTTTGGATGTAAAGATGGGCGGCGGGGCGTTTATGCATACGCTGGAGGAAGCCCGAAAGCTTGCTCGGGCCATGGTGCGCATAGGCGAGCGCGTTGGGCTAAAGACCGTTGCCGTCATCACGGATATGAACCAGCCTTTAGGTATGGCGGTTGGAAACGGGCTGGAGGTAAAGGAAGCGGTCGAGGCGCTTAGCGGGGGCGTGCCCGAGGGCGACCCTCTTTATGAGGTCAGCATGCTTCTTGCTGAGAATATGCTGGTGCTGGCCGGCGCGGCAGAGGACGTAACGCAGGCGCGCAAAAAGCTTAAGGGAGCGCTTGAATCCGGCGAAGGCCTTGAAAAGCTCATTCAAATGGTTACGGCGCTCGGCGGCGACCCAATGCATCTAAAAGACCCGCAAAGGCTGGTACAGGTTCGGTTCAAAGAGCCGTTACTTGCGCGAAGCGGCGGATACGTTACATCCGTTAACGCGGAGAAAATCGGCCTGGCCGCCCAGGTGCTGGGGGCTGGGCGCGAAAAGAAAACCGATATAATCGACCCGAATGTCGGCGTTGTGATGAACAAACGCCTCGGCGATAGCGTTAGCGCCGGGGAAAGCCTTGCCATGCTTTACGCAAACGATGATCAACGGCTCAGAGAAGCGGAGAAGATACTCGGCGGCGCCGTAAATGTAGGTCCGTCCCAGCCGCAAAGCGCGCCGATGGTTTACGATGTTATCCGCTGACGCGGATAAATGGCCTACGCGCGGCGTGATCCTCGGGAAAGCGACTGATTAAGAAGGGGTAATACCTAATGCAAAGATTGATTGCAATTGATGGAAACAGCCTGATGCACAGGGCGTTTTACGCGCTGCCGCCGATGAGTACGAGAAATGGAGAGCCCACAGGCGCAATTCACGGTTTTTTTAGCATGCTTATCAAGCTTGTTGAGATGGAACCGGATTACATGCTGGTCGCGTTTGATATGCACGGCCCCACGTTCCGGCATGACGAGTTTGCGGATTATAAGGCGGGAAGGCGCGAAACGCCTGATGATTTAAGAAAGCAGTTCCCCATGCTCAAGGAATTGCTCAGGCAATGCGGCATAGCGGTTATTGAGGTAGAGCGTTACGAGGCGGACGATATCATCGGCACCTACGCGCGCATGGCGAATGATAGCGGCGTCTCAGCACTTCTGGTCACGGGCGACAGGGACGCGTTACAGCTTATTAACGAGAATACCCACGTTTTAATGACCAAAAAAGGGCTTTCGCAGACGGTGGAATATGATGAAGCGGCGCTTGCGGCCGAATATGGCCTGACTCCTGGCCGCATGCCGGATCTTAAGGGGCTTATGGGGGATAGTTCGGATAATCTGCCGGGCATTCCCGGCGTAGGCGAAAAAACGGCTCTTAAGCTTCTGGCCAAATATGGATCGATGGAGGGCGCGCTAGACAGCGCGGATAAAGAAAAGGGCGCGCTTCGTGAAAAACTGCTGAATTTTGCGGACAGCGCGCGTATGAGCTACAAGCTCGGGCTGATCGATACCAAATCGCCCGCCCCCGCGACGTTGGACGAATGCCGCTTCGAACCGGAGAGGCTCGGCGGCGGCGTAGGGTATATGCGGGAGCTTGAACTCAAATCCATAATTGGCCGTCTGCCTGAAAAGGCAAGGGTCCAAGCCCAATCCAAACAGGCGAGGGAGCAAAAGCCCCTTGAGACTATACGCGTTGAGAATGTTGAACAATTAAAGGCGCTTGCCGGTAAGCTGGAAAGCCTTAAGTTAATCGCCGTGCATGTCGGTGATGAGTTGACCATAGCATGGGAGGGTGAGCGCCAATATGAAATCGCGTTAACCGGAACGCTTTTTGACGCGGGGCTGGAGGCGGCGGAGGCGTTTGAAGCGTTAAGCTCCGTATTTGAATCAACAAGCGTTGGCAAAGTTGTATTCGACGCAAAGCGGCTGATGCATATCCTTGCCGATTATGGATACCGGCTTGAGGGTCTAAAGTTTGACGCTATGATAGCGGATTACCTCATTAACGCCACGCGGCCTGCGGATTCGCTCGATACGCTGTTAAATGGGCGCGAGGCCGGGGCGCGGGGGGCTGCCGGGCTGTGGCGCGTTCACCCTGCTATGCTTAATGTGCTTGAGGAGATGGAGCTTGGCGGTATTTACCGGGATATGGAGATGCCCCTTGTTGAGGTCCTTTTCGAGATGGAACGCGTCGGCTTTGCTATTGACAGGGGCATCCTGATTGAACTGGAAGCCGCTTTTAAGCGGAGGATTTGCGAGCTTGGCTCGCGTATACACGAGCTTTGCGGGGAAACGTTTAACATTTTATCGACAAAACAGCTCGGCATAATCCTGTTTGATAAGCTTGGGCTTCCCCCGCAAAAGAAAACGCGCACAGGCTATTCCACCGATTCGGAGGTGCTTGAAAAGCTTGAGGATTTGCATCCCGTCGTGCCGATGATCATGGAGTACCGGTTTGTCACAAAGCTCAAGAGCACGTTTGTAGACGGGCTGCTCAACCTTTCGGCCAAGGATCCCGACGGCCGCGTGCATACAACATTTAACCAAAACGTGACGGTTACCGGAAGGATATCGAGCACGGAACCGAATCTGCAAAATATACCCGTCCGTACGCAGATGGGGCGCGAAATCCGGCGCGCGTTTATCGCCAGCCCGGGGAACGTGCTTGTCGGGGCTGATTATTCGCAGATAGAGTTGAGGCTGCTTGCGCATATGAGCGGCGATCCGGGCTTAATCGCCGCGTTTGAGTCGGGCGAGGACATTCATACGCGGACCGCGTCGGAAGTGTTCGGCACGCCCGCCGGGCAGGTTACGGCCGAGCAGCGCTCGGCGGCGAAGGCTGTGAATTTCGGCATTGTGTACGGCATATCCGATTTTGGGTTGGGTAAAAACCTTCATATACCCAAAAAACAGGCGGGCGAGTATATCGAACGGTATTTCGACCGGTATCCGCTGGTGCGTGCGTATTTGAAAGGAAGGGTTGAGGACGGAAAAAAGGATGGTTACGTTAGAACGCTGATGGGCAGGCGGAGGGAGCTTCCTGAGATACTCTCGGCAAACTACAACACCCGATCGTTTGGCGAACGGGTAGCTATGAATATGCCCATTCAGGGAACGGCCGCGGATATTATAAAAATGGCGATGATTAAAACGCACAGCGCGCTTAAGCGCAGGGGGCTTAAAGCCCGGCTTGTGCTTCAGATTCACGACGAGCTTATTGTGGACGCGCCGTCCCCGGAGGCGGAGGAGGCGGGGATAATCCTTAAGGAAGCCATGGAGGGCGTTATGAAGCTTAAAGTTCCCCTGTCTGCGGATGTGCGTACCGGCTCAAGCTGGTACGACACGAAATGAGGGTGAGAATATGAAATTGATTGGCCTGACCGGTTCCATTGGGGCGGGAAAATCCGAAGCGTCGAAAATATTAGCGCGCTGCGGCGCATATGTAATTGATGCGGACGAAGTATCACGCGACGCGGTTAAACCGGGAACGGCCGGCGCTCAAAGCATACGCCGGGTTTTTGGAGAAGTATTTTTTCATAATAACGGCGAGTTGGACCGAAAAAAGCTGGCTGAATTGGTTTTCAATGATGAGAAGGCGCTTGAATCGCTCAATCGCATATTGCATCCCCTTGTTTTGAGCGGGATGAAAAGGCTTGCGCAAGAGCGTTCAGAAAAGGGCGCCGGTTTGACGGTATGGGACGTTCCCTTATTGATTGAGGAAAAATGGAACGCGTATGTTGATGAAACTTGGCTGGTGACGGCTCCCGACGCTCAGCGCCTGAAAAGGATTTTGCAAAGGGATAAATGTTCCGAGGAGCAGGCGCTGCGGCGGATGCAAAGCCAAGCGCCTCAGGCTGAGAAAGAGAAATATGCGGATGTTATCATCCTTAACGACGGATCGCTCGAGGAGCTGGAGGATAGGGTTATCATGGCTTACAAAAAGGCTGTGGGGGTTTAAATGGATAAAAGAAACGCAAAACCGGCGAAGAAACGGCTGTTTGCCGCGGGGATAGCGCTATTGGCGCTGTTGCTTCTGGTTTGTTTATCCCTTACGGTCAGCGGCTCTATTGAAAAAAGCAGATATAAATTGGCGTATCCGGAACAAATAAACCGTTACGCCGCAGAATTCGGCGTAGATCCGGTTTTGGTCGCTTCGGTCATTCATTGCGAAAGCGGAAACCGCCCGAAAGTCCGTTCAAAAAGCGGAGCGGTAGGGCTGATGCAGATAATGCCGGCGACGGGCGAATGGATAGCGGGTAAGCTTGATATTACCCAGTATCAGGAGGCGCTTTTGGAGGATCCGGAGATAAACATCCGAATGGGGTGCTGGTATATCCATTTTCTTCAGCTAAGATATCAGGGCAACCAGCGCCACGTGCTCGCGGCTTACAACGCCGGGCACGGAAATCTGGACGGTTGGCTGGATGATGATAGATACAGCGACGGCGGGCTGCTTACCTATATACCTATTGAGGAGACGCGAGATTATGTTGAAAAAGTGCAGCGGGCATATGAAAAATACAAGAAATATTACGGCTCGGAGCTTGGCGGCTAGGCTGCTTGCGGTTGTTTTAGCCATAACTGTTGCGGCGCTGCCGGGATGCAGGGCTGCGCAGGGCGGGGCGGATGGAACGGCTTTGCCAAGCCCAACGCCATCCGCTACGGCTGAACCGGCGCCCGGCGGCCGCCTCTATATGCCCATAGGAGAAAATACAGTTATAGAGGATCCATACGCCGTGAATACGGAGGAAGCGATGGGGCTTTACTCACTCGTTTTCGAGGGGCTTGTACGCGTGGATTACGCGCATATCATATCGCCCTGCCTTGCGGAAAACTGGAGCGTTGACGAAACCGGCAGGATTTGGACGCTAAATCTTAGGCAAAACGTTTCATGGCATCAAACCAGTAAAGCTCTGGATGCGCAGGATGTAAAATATACTTGGGACAGGCTTAAGGAAGCCGGTGAGGAATCGTACTATTACTATCACGCGCAAAAGATTCAGGATGTTGTTGTTATCGACGCGGATACCGTGCAGGTTATTATGAAAAGACCGGGTATATCGGCTTTGTATTCATTGACGTTCCCGATTCTGTGCGCTGAAGGCGGCGGCGCAAATATGCGCGGTACCGGCCCCTATCAGGTATCTTCGTCAGTGCCGAACCGGATAGAGCTTACGGCTAACGAGAGGTGGTGGCGGTCTGCACCGTACATTAAAGAAGTTATATTTGAGGGGCGCGTAAACAACGAAACGGCGCTGGCGTCATATCAGGCCGGGCAGCTCAATTTCGTTCCTACCGATCTTCGCACCGCGGGCAAATACCGTGAAGAAGGCGTATCCAATGTGCTCGACGTCATGACCCAGCAGGCTGAGCTGCTTGTAGTAAACTACGAAACAGCGGCGCTTGGAAACGTCAACGTCCGAAAGGCTATCGCCTATGCCATAGACAGGGGGGAACTGGTATCCAACGTGTATATGAACCGGGCGCAGACCGTGGATGTTCCCATCGCTCCGGACAGCTGGCTGTATGAAAGCAAGTCCAAGGTGTATGACTACGATCCGGCGGCGGCGTTGGAGTTTATGAAAGAGGCCGGATGGGTGGATTCGGATGGGGACGGCATACTGGAAAGCGTTGATTCCCCATATACTGAACTTACGCTTAAGCTGCTGGTAAATGAAACTGCGGATAATACCGCGCGATCGGAAGCCGCGGCTATCATAGCGGGGCATCTTGGAGAAATCGGCGTGAAGGTTGCGATTGAATCGGCCGCCTTTACGCTTGGAGACGATGAATCAGGATATATTCAACGCTTAAACAGCGGGGATTTCGATATGGCGCTCATCGGCCTGAACCTGCCAAGGGATTGCGATTTTACGCCCCTGATGGGAAAAAACGGGGTGAATAACTTTGGGGGATATTCTAACGCAGCCATGGACATCCTGATACAGAATATGGTAACTGCGGCGACGGATTCGGCTTTCAGAGACGCGGCGTCCACTTTTCAGCTTCAATTTATTGAGGAGCTTCCGTTTATCATGCTGTATTTCAGGCTGAACAGCATTGTTTATTCCGACGATATACAGGGGGTTGGCAATGTTCGCGAACCGGAGCTGTTTTATAGTATTGAGAAATGGTATATGAAATCCGGGCAATAATTTGCTTGTCCGGCAAGGTATCCCGGCCCGTTACGGTAAATTATGCTACAAACGCAAGCACGCAACGCTTGTCCCGGCTGTTAATTGATGGTATAATACGGCATACCGTTCTACCACCTTTGGGAATGCAGACTATGTGGATATGATACGTGTTCGTAAAAGGGTTTTGACGGGATTCGCCTTATATAGCGCAAACATTATTAACGGAGGGAAAACATGCTCCCAATAATCCTTACCGCCGCTGTCATTTTAGCCGATCAGGCTGTGAAAATATTTTGCGCCCAATGGCTTATAACGCTTAATGGAAATACTTTCGTGGTCATTAAAGACGTATTCCATTTAACCTATATTGAAAACAGGGGTGCTGCGTTTGGTATGCTGCAAAACGCGCGGTGGCTTTTTATAACCGTAACATTTATAGCCTGCGCGGTTCTAGTCTTCCTTTTGATCAGGGACAGAAAGAAGATGCATACGCTGATGCGCGTATGCTTTGCGCTTATTCTCGCGGGGGCGTTAGGCAACCTTATAGATCGTGTTTTCCTGGGTTATGTGCGCGATATGTTTTATTTTGTTCCCATAGATTTTCCCGTATTTAACGTTGCCGACAGCGCGATAACCATAGGCTTTGTGATACTGATATTGGATGTGCTGTTTTTCAAGGGAAAAGATTATTTTGAAAGCTTTTTCTCTTCTGACAAAAAAGCGCGCGGCGGCAACGCGCCGGAGAACCAGGTTTAAGAGAGGATATGGAAGATAGGGAGATTAAGGCGACGAGACTGATCCAAACGGCGGCCGATAAAGGCGGTGAGCGCCTGGATGTTTTTTGCGCGCGCGCCGGGGAGGGAACCCGCTCCGCCATGCAAAGGCTGATTGACGGCGGGCATGTTAAGGTAAACGGAAAAACGGCTAAGTCAAAGCAAAAGCTCAGCGTTGGCGACCGCGTAGAGATACAAGTGCCGCCTGTCATTAATACGGAATTGATAGCGCAGGATATACCCTTATCTATTATCTACCAGGATTCGGATTTTGCGGTAATAGATAAACCCAAAGGGCTGGTCGTGCACCCCGCGCCCGGCAACCCTTCCGGCACGCTTGTTAACGCCATAATGCACCATATTAAAGATTTATCTGGTATTGGAGGCGAGTTTCGCCCGGGAATCGTACACCGCATAGATAAACTTACGTCAGGGCTTATAGCGATTGCCAAAAACGACGCTGCGCACCGACAGCTTAGTGAACAGATTAAGTTTCACCGGGCGGGAAGAACTTATCTGGCGCTTGTGGAGGGCGGCATAAAGGAGGATTCCGGCTCCGTCGTCCAGCCCATCGGCCGAAGCCATACCGATAGAAAACGCATGGCGGTAGTACAAAATGGTCGAAGCGCCGTTACCTATTATCAAGTGCTTGAGCGCTTGAGCGGGTATACCCTGATTATCGCGCGGCTGGAAACCGGGCGAACGCATCAAATACGCGTACACATGTCCTACATCAAGCGCCCGGTCGTTGGGGATACGGTTTACGGCCCGCCAAAACCCCGGCTTGGTCAGGACAACGGGCAGGTTTTGCATGCGGTAAGGCTGGATCTGGCGCATCCGCGAACCGGAGAACCAATGTGTTTTTTTGCGCCGATACCGGATTATTTTATGGCCGCTCTACGCCGCGCCGGATATAAGGGTACGGCGGAAACGATTTTGAGCGCGGTTAAGGAGGCGGTTGAGGTTGAGGAAGGAAAAACCTAGAAAGGGGGCTGTTTCAGCAGCACTGTATACGGCGGCGGCGTTAGCCGTATGCGCCTCCCTGTATTTTCTTCCCCTGCGCTTAAAGCCGGCGGCAGTCGAGTATCCCGAGCGCAATACTCCGGCGGAAACAGACCGGCATCCCCTTTCGGGCGAATTTGTTGAAAGGGTACATAACTCGCGCGATGTGCGGCTTTATGAAACGGAGTCTGATTCAGGAGACGAACTTAAGTATATTGTCCGGGCGGACGGAGCTGAAGGGGAAATGCATCTGACGCTCTACATATCCGGCGGCAGAGCCCGAGGGTTTATGCTTAAGGCTCAAATACCGCGGGAACCCGACGGGCCCGGAGAAAAACCTTCAGAGATAGAAAAAGATCTGTACAGGCGCAGGATGAAGAGGTATCGTGCGCAGTGCGGCGCCATAGCCGGTATATTTGAGGCTTTTTCGCTCGCGCTCGATTCTGGCGGCCATATAAGCCCGGATGAGCTTGCCGATTGGCGCTTTTTGCTGGATGAAGCGCTTTTGAGCGGAACCGGCAAGGAAAAAAAGGGCAGGGAATACCGTTTTTCAATCCGCTTTTTTGAACGCAGCGGCCATTTTGAACTCTACCTCATCAGCAGCAGCTGATGAAGCGGCTCGGACTGACCTTTGTATTATCATGGCGATAAGTTACTGATTTTAAATCAAATAACCACGGGGGTATAAGGCGCTTGGCCGGATATGATATGATATTTAATCGGCGATAAAGAACATGAGGGGGAACCATTTTTTAGGCTTATTATACAAACGCTAGCTTGAATATGACATGATTTCGTATTTTAGGTATTTTTTTGTCGTTTCTTTTTAAACGCCTATTGCGTAAACCCACTATAAATTGTATAATTAATAAAAACGAGACAATATATTGGGGTGGTGTATGGTATGGATAAAAATCGTACGGTAGTGCGTCTGGCGGGTCAGGAATTCAAGATCAGCTCCCCCGACAGCCCGGAGTATGTACAAAAGGTAACCCAATATGTGAATCGGAAGATTGACGAGGTTCAATCCGCTTATCCGTCTCTCAGTACGGTAAATTGTATCCTGCTTGCCGCGCTCAATCTCGGTGATGAGCTTTATAAACTTCAGGAGGATTACGACGCGCTGGATTCCCGCATTTCGCAGTTAAGGGATATGCCGCGTCCGGCCGCAACGCCCGCCCCGGTAAAACACCCGTTTGAGAACAAGAAACCGGTGACGACAAAGTGATTCAATGGTTGAAATAGGCTTGGGGCGAAATCGCTCCAGGCTGTTTTGTTTTTTATGGAGGGAGTTATGGAACTTTTATCCCCGGCCGGGAATTGGGATGGAATGACCGCCGCGGTACAAAACGGAGCGGATGCGGTTTATATGGGCGGCGGCGCGTATAACGCCCGGCGTTCCGCCGGGAATTTTGACGAACGCTCGATGATTCGTGCTTTAGATTACTGCCATGTAAGGGGCGTAAAAGCTTATATAACGCTCAACACTCTCCTCACGGACAGGGAGATGGAGGGCGCCTTGAAGTATGCCGCGTTTGTATACCAAAACGGAGCGGACGCCGTTATCGTACAGGATCTTGGCCTGGCCTCCCTGATTAAAAAACATATCCCCGGCTTACCGCTTCACGCCAGCACGCAGATGGGAATTCATACGCTGTCCGGCGCTTTAATCTGCCGACGGATGGGTATTGAACGCGCGGTGCTCGCGAGGGAATTATCCTTAAAGGATATCGCCTTTATTCATGAGCGTACGGATCTGGCGCTTGAAGCCTTTGCTCACGGGGCGATGTGCATGAGCTTTTCGGGCGCGTGCCTCCTTTCCTCCATGGCGGGCGAACGCAGCGGTAACAGGGGGACTTGCGCGCAGCCGTGCCGTAAGCGCGCATCCGTTCACGACGGAAGGGAACGCAAAAACGATTATTGCCTGAGCCTGTCGGATATGTGCATGCTTGAGCGGCTTGGCGATATGGAACGCGCCGGCGTATCGTGTATAAAGCTTGAAGGCCGGATGAAGCGCGCGGAATATGTCGCCGTCGCTACACGGGCATACCGAGCCGCGCTGGACGGCGCGCAGGGTGCGGAGCTGCAGGAATTGAGGCGGGATCTTGAGAGCATATTCAGCAGGGGCGGCTTCCGTACCGGTTATTTTTATGGGGATGGGTGCGTTACCGGATGCAGGGCCAATGGGGAAGCGCCGGAGGAACTCCTTGCCCGTGCGCGGGCAAGCTATTTGGACGAGGGACGCAAAAGGCTGATAAACGCTCATTTTTACGCGCGGATCGGGGAACCCGCTGTTTTGAGACTGCGCACGGGGGACATAGAGGCGCAGGTATCCGGCGCGCCGCCTGAAAGGGCGCGAAAGGAAGGCGGAGTTGAACGCTTTAACGAGCCGATAGGTAAGCTTGGCGATACGCCGTTCGCCTTGAACGATATTTATGTTGACGCGGATCCGTGGGCGTACATGCCTAAAAGCGCGGTCAACCAAATGCGTAGGGAAGCGTGTATCAGGCTCGAATCCGCGTTGGCTGTTGGAAACGCTCCGCCCAAGATCGATTGGCCCCCCCGCGTTGCGAATAAGGAAAATAAACCGTTTAAAACCATCATAACTGCGCAGGTTCGAACGCTGGAACAAGCTAAATCCGTATATGAGGCGGGAGCGGACGAAATCACGCTCGACCCGGTAACGTTTGATAATTTGCTGCCGGAACGGTTACAACAGTTTCGCCATAAAGGTATCGATCTGTTATTAACCATTCCTGTAATCACTGCCTCGGCGGCCGATCAGGAACAAATACTTGGCTTGCTTCAAAGCGGTCTGTTTGACGGCGCTGTCGCCCAGAACCCGGGCCATCTGCCCTGGATGAAGGGCCTAAAGCACCGTATCGCCGGCGCGCGTATGAACGCTATGAACGTGTACGCGGTTCAATCCTTATTAGAAATGGGGTTTACGCGCGTTTACGCGTCCGAGGAGTTGACGCGGGCGCAAATGCGGGATATGCTTGAAACATGCGGGCTTTCGCTACAAGTGTATGGGCGCGCGCAGCTGATGCAATTAAAGCATTGCCCGGTGAAGGAGCGTTTTGGATGCCGCGGCTGCCATGGTCATGCGGGTTTGCTGAGGGACGGGGAGGGGCGCGCGTTTCCCCTTACGAACGCGCGCTTAAAAAGCGGCTGCGTCGTGCGGCTGTTAAACTGCCGGCCGACGGATATTATTGATTTATATCATGAGCTATTAAATCCAGAGAGCGTACTGCTCGCGTTCGATACCGAGCCGCCTGCCGTGGCGGGCGAACGCGTACGCGCGGCTGTTAAGGCCCAAAAAGGGGAATCTGTCGCTAGCTCCGGGGAAATAACGCGCGGGCACTGGAACCGGGCGGTGGAATGAATTTGAAATGAGGTAAAAATGAACGCTAAAGCACTAAACACGCTTGAATACGATAAAATAATCAAAAAACTGTCTGAAAAGGCTGTATGCTGCATCGCTAAAGAGCTTGCGGCAGAGCTAAAGCCCAACAACCGTTTAGATCTGGTTCAAAACGCGCTTGCGCTTACGGGCGAAGCCGAGAGCGCGCTATTCCGCACCGGCCAATCGCCTGTGGACGCGTTCCCGGATATGCGCGAATGCCTTAAGCGGATTCATGCCGCCTTATATTTGTCCGCCTTGGAGCTGATGAATATCAGCAGGTGCCTAAGGGCGATACGCTCCGTCAGGGATCAGCTTACGCGCGACGAGGCGGGCCCGATGCTCAAGAGGATGGCTGAGGGGCTCGCCGGCCGCAGATCCATTGAGGATGAAATCAACCGGTGCATTATCAATGAGGATGAGATCTTTGACGGCGCTTCGCCCGCACTAGCAAGAATCAGGCGGTCCATTCGCCTGGCGAACGAGCGTATCCGGGACAGGCTTAACAGCATGATCCGGTCATCTTCTTACGCGAAATTTCTTCAGGAGCCGTTGGTGACGATACGCAACGGCCGTTATGTCATACCCGTTAAACAGGAGTACAGGCAGAACGTTCCGGGCCTGATTCATGATCAGTCCGGCAGCGGGGCTACATTGTTTATCGAACCCTCTTTCGTGGTCGAAACGGGCAACGAGCTTAAGAAGCTCCTGTCTGAGGAAGCGGAGGAAATTGAGCGCATTCTGGCCGGCTTAACGGCCTTGGTTGAGCCGTACGCGGACGAAATCCTAGAGGATTTAGCGCAGCTTGGCGAACTGGACCTGATTTTTGCCAAAGCCGCGCTCTCACGCGAATACCGCGGCGTTTGCCCAAAGCTGAACGAAAAGGGGCGTATACGCATCGTAAGGGGCAGGCATCCGCTGATCAGCCCGGAAACGGTGGTTCCTATTGATATCTGGCTGGGCGGCGGGTTCTCCACACTAATCATAACAGGCCCGAACACTGGCGGAAAAACCGTTACGCTCAAAACCGTGGGCCTTTTTTCTATTATGGCGCAAGCGGGCATGTTCGTACCTGCGGATGAGGGGACTGAGCTTTCGTTATTTGAAGCGGTTTATGCCGATATCGGCGACGAACAATCCATTGAGCAATCTCTTTCCACTTTTTCGTCCCATATGAAAAACATCGTGTCCATACTTGAACAGGCGGGTCACGGATCACTTGTTTTACTCGATGAATTGGGCGCGGGGACGGATCCCGTTGAGGGCGCGGCATTGGCCATGAGTATATTGAAGGAGCTGCACGATAGGCGGGCGATAACCGTGGCGACCACACATTACAGCGAGATCAAGGCGTTTGCCCTCACGAACGAGGGTATGGAAAACGCTTCGATGGAGTTCGATATCGACAGGCTGTGTCCAACCTTCCGGCTGTTCATCGGTATACCGGGTAAATCAAACGCGTTTGAGATTTCACGGCGGCTCGGATTATCGGACGGGATAATAGACAATGCCAGAGGTTACCTGGAGAACGACGACATACGCTTTGAAGACGTTATATCGAACGCCGAGTCCCAGAGGCGTATAGCGGAGCAGGAACGCGCGCTCGCGCAGCAGGCGCGCGCCGAGCTGGACAGGCTAAGAAACGAAGCCGAGGCCGAACGAAGGAAATTGGCCGAAGAAAAGAGCAGGAGCATGCAAAAGGCGAAGGAGGAGGCGCGCCGCCTGGTGACGGAAGCCAAACAGGAGGCGGAGCGGATAATCGCCAAGCTTCGGGCCGCGGGGACGGGAGACAGAAGCGCTATTGACCGTGAGATACAGAGCGCTCGGGATTTAATTCGCGAGGAAGAGAAAAAACTCGCCGATACGTGCGAACGCGCTCTCGCCCCGGATGACTCCAAGCCGCCCAAAACCGTTAATCCGGGGGATTCAGTAATCATTTTGTCGCTTAACCAGAGGGCGAGCGTCCTGTCGCGCCCAGATGCGCGCGGGGAGGTTCAGGTTCAGGCGGGTATTATCAAGCTCAATGTAAAGCTGCGGGATATCCGGCCAGTGAAAGAAGAGGCCGGCTTCGGCGAGAAAAAGAACAAGGTTTTGGATCTGACGACCAAAAGGGTCGGCATGGAGATTGATGTGCGCGGTATGCTTGTGGACGAGGCCGCAATCATCATTGACCGGTACTTGGACGATGCGGCGGCGTCCGGGCTTTCTGAAGTCAATATCATCCACGGCAAGGGAACCGGAGCGCTCAGGACGGGCGTTCAGGAGTTTCTAAGGCAGCATCCGCTCGTTAAAAGCTTTCGTATAGGCGCATATGGTGAAGGGGACGCGGGCGTTACAGTGGTGAAACTCAAATAATCGTTGTGACGTTCGGTTAGGATAGCTGCAGATAGTGTGTATATTTATTTCCGCACTATCAAATGTATCGGCGGAGTGCGTCCAGGATAGCTTACCTGCCATAAACAGGCGCGTTGTATTAAATGGGATGCCGGAGGGAGCTATTCATAAATCGTTCATAAAAAGGTGATATAGTTGAAGGTAACAGCGGTTTCAAAATGCCTAGCCGGTATACCCTGCCGGTATGACGGCAAGGCTAACCCGGACAGGGAAATTCAGGAATTATGCAGGCTGAGCATGGCAGTGGCAATTTGCCCTGAATGCCTTGGGGGTATGGGCGTCCCCAGGGCGCCGTCTGAGGTAGTTGGCGGCGACGGCGCCGATGTGCTTGACGGAGCGGCGCGGGTAATTTCCTCCGACGGGTGCGACGTAACCGCGCAATTCATATGCGGGGCGTACGAGGCGCTAAAGATATGCCGCCGGCATCATATTGATAAGGCAATTTTAAAAGCGAAAAGCCCGTCGTGCGGCCAAGGAGAAATTTACGACGGTTCTTTTACAGGCGCGCTTCGTCCCGGGGACGGCGTGACCGCGGCGCTTTTTAAACGCAACGGTATCAAGGTTGAAATCAGATAAACGGGAGGAGGCTCGAAATGGATAACAACACGATTCTTATAGTTGATGACGACGCCAATATACTGGCTATAATAGAGCTATATTTAAAGAAGGCGGGTTTTAAGGTGGAAACCTGTGAAAGCGGCGATGCGGCGTTGCAGGCTTTTGAACAGACGCAGCCGGCGCTCGTCGTGCTGGACGTTATGCTCCCGGGAATGGATGGATGGGCCGTTCTTGCGCGGCTCAGGCAGACAAGCGACGTACCTGTCATCATGCTGACCGCCAAAGGGGATACGCTGGACAGGATACAGGGGCTGGATCTCGGCGCGGACGATTATATCGTTAAGCCGTTTGACGCTAAAGAGCTCCTGGCTCGCATCAAAGCGGTGCTGCGCCGCTCTATTGTGCCGGAAAGCGATAAAACTGTGAGTTTTGAGGGACTGAGCGTTTCTTTGGATCACTATACGGTCATGCTCGGGGATAAACAGGTGGAAATGCCGCCTAAAGAAATTGAACTGCTATTCTTCCTCGCGTCTCGCGAGGGTAAGGTATTCACGCGGGAGCAGCTTTTAGAGCAGGTATGGGGGTTCGATTTTTTTGGGGATTCACGTACTGTTGACGTACATGTAAAAAGGATAAGGGAAAAACTGGGGGATTCGGATAACTGGGAGCTCAAAACCGTATGGGGCGTTGGCTATAAGTTTGAAAACAAGAGGTAATCCATGTTCAAGACCCTCTTTTCGCGCATGCTGTCCACTTACCTTACCGTAGCGCTGGTGTTATTGCTGCTGCTGGGTTTAATGGTTTCTCATATGTTTGAGGATCTGTATATAACCGAAAAGGAAACGGAGATGCGGCGTGAGATTGAGCAAATCAACATTGTGGTTGCCGATAAGTACATGGATGATGAAAAGCGGCCCGTGGCGCTGGGCGAGCTGATGACCATAGCCCGCAAATACGACGCGTTGATTCAAATACGGTTTGTGAGTTCAAAATACGGCGCTGTCTCCGTCCGTGACGAGGAATCCGCTGGAAAATGGGCGCCGTGCGAACAGGTGGATATCAGTGAGGCCGCACAGTTTGTAATTGAAGGCGGAGGCGGAAGCACCGCTGCGACAGGGATGTTTAAGAATGTAACGGACATGCCTATCATGACGTTAACGCGTCCGGTAACCGACAAGGATAATAATGTGCTTGGCGCGATATTTCTTCATGCCGACATGAATACATCCTATGCCGCGGTCGGCCAGGTATATATGGATGTGCTGCTTTGCGGATGCGTCGCAGTTATTTTGGCCATACTTGCGGTTTCCTACATAACAGGGCGCATTACAAAGCCAATAGTTGAAATGAATAAAACGGTACGAAGCTTCTCTAACGGCGCCTTTGAATCCCGCGTTCCGGTCGTATCGTATGACGAGGTCGGCCAGCTGGCGGGGAGCTTTAATATTATGGCGGATAAACTCAACGCGCTGGAGCAGGCGCGCAGGAGCTTTGTTGCGAACGTATCGCATGAGTTGCGTTCGCCGCTTACCTCAATGCGCGGCTTTTTAGAGGCTATGCAGGACGGCACAATACAGCCGGAGGAATTCGGTAAGTATCTTGACGTCGTAATCGGTGAAAACAGGCGCATGACTGCGATGGTGAACGATCTTCTTAATCTTGCCCGTATAGAATCTGGCCAGTACAGCCTGAAAAAAGAAGCGTTCGACATTAACGAGCTGATACGCCGCACGCTTATTACGTTCGAGGCGCGCATCAGCGCCAAATCAATTGACGTAAACGTAGAGCTTGATCCGGAACCCGCATATGTCGAGGCGGATGCGGATCAAATCGCCCAAGTAGTGCATAACCTGGTGGATAACGCCATAAAGTTTTCACCCGCGGGAGGGAAGCTGAGAATTGGCGCCGCCCAGCAGAAAAAGGATGTTTTAATCCATGTTGCCAATACGGGCGCCGGAATCGCTGAGGAGGACGTCCCTTATATATTCGACCGTTTTTATAAAGCCGAGAAAGCGCATACGCCCTCCGGATCATCCGGTACCGGGCTTGGGCTGTCTATCGTCAAGCGCATTATCGATCAACACGAACAGTCGATAAGCGTGTCGAGCGAAAAGGGCGGGGAGACTATATTCCGATTTACGCTCAAACGCGCGGCGGAACAGCCCGCGCGTGTCAAGAAGGCAAAGTAATGCGTCATTTGCCAAGATCAGGCGTACTTGCTTTGTGGTATCCGAGACGATATAATAGAATCATAACCATAGGAGGTTAATTCATGGAGCGCCCAGAATATTATGAAAACCCGGTAAAAACTGATGAAGATATAAAGCAAAACCGTCAGCGCAGAGGAAGGTTTGGCTCATATGCCGCTACGTCTATCATATCCATGATAATTGGCGCGCTGTTGGCAAGCATGTTTCTGCCTTTGGTATATACGACCCGGCCGGATTCTGGCGGGCAATGGGGAGCGGCTACGCCAACGCCAAAGATTAACGGGCAGTACACTCCCGGCCCGGTGGAAACGTATTTGCCGGATAACACGCCGCCGTACACAGAACGTCCAATGATAGGCCTTGACGGCGAGGCTCCGGTTATCTCCGATAAAACGAACCCAATTCCTGAAATCGCGGAGGCGGTTGGCGGCGGCGTAGTGGGCATTGGCAATTATGCGGAATCCATCCTGTTTCCATCCTGGGGCGGCGGCGATACGCTTCAGGGCACCGGTTCGGGTTTTGTGATTTCAAGCGAGGGATACATCGTAACGAACGCGCACGTGGTAGAGGGTGCAAAGACGCTCACCGTCACGTTTAACGATGGGAAGGAGTATCCAGCTCAACTCATTGGGGCCGATTATACAATGGATATTGCAGTGCTTCATGTCTCCACCGGCGCCATGAACGCGCTTAAAATAGGTGATTCGGATAAAACGCGGGTCGGCGAGTTTGCCATTGCTATCGGCGACCCAACGGGGCGCGAGCTGGCTGGAACTACCACGTTCGGCATCATCAGCGCAACCAAACGCACGGTAAATATCAGCGGCCACAGCAACGTGTATATACAAACGGACGCCGCAATAAATCCCGGCAACAGCGGCGGCCCGCTGCTTAACATGAACGGTGAGGTAATCGGTATAACATCCGCGAAAACAGTTACCGCAAGTTATGATGAGCGCGGAAACGCGATTTCAGCGGAAGGGCTTGGCTTCGCAATACCCATAAACGAGGCGCTGGGCGTTATAGAACAGCTGATTACGCAGGGCTACATCCAAAGACCGGGCATCGGCGCTTCAACTATTGAAATTGACGCGCAAAACGCGCAAATATACCAGATTACACCCGGTATATTGATTTACAGCATGATAAAAGACGGCCCGGCGCACAAAAGCGGACTTCAGATTGACGACGTAGTGGTTGAATGTGATGGGAAGACCGTACTTACGTCTGATGAGTTTAGTTCAGCTATTAAATCAAAAAAAGTTGGCGACAGTATTGCCATGCGCGTTTGGCGCGGGGGAAGGTATATCGATATTACCCTGGTTATAGGGGATTTAAATACCTTGGGCAGCGAACAAATTAAAGGCGATTCAATTTTGGATGATTAGGGGATTGCTGTTTCGTCCTAAAGCGCCGTGGGTATAGCCTGCGGCGCTATTTCTTAAACAGAACTATAAACAATAAGAGGTTTATAAAGTTCAATCCATTTTTATTTATAAATAATAGAAGAAGCCGTATATGAAAATTCCTGTTTATAAAAATAATAATTAGGGATATAGACAATTCGTAGCATTATAACACTAAAATTGCCCGTATTGAGTTGACATAAACGGGACAAGCGCGATAAAATAAAAAACGGGTTAAAATCCGAAGATTGTACACTAAATTGCAAAGGAGATCAGAATCAGATATGCCCAAACATATTCAGGTGCGTATTCGTATTGCCGCTATTATCATACTAGCGGCCTTAGCGCTTTCCGTTTTTGCTGGATGCAGCGCCATTAACGATCCGGTTGTCGTCAAGGTGGGCGATGTTTCAATGAAGCTGTCCGATTATACGTTGTATTACAACAACTACTATATGTATGTATATTACGGACTCTATGACGTATCCACCAAAGAAGGCAGAGAAAAGTTTCAGGATGTTGTTTTCGATGCGCTTAAGTCCGACGCGGTAAAATTATATATGGCGCGACAGGAGGGCATAACATTAACAGAAGAAGAGCTTAAGGAATGCGAGGATGAAGCTGCCAAGACGATGGATAACATCGTTGACAATTATAAATCCAGCGTAGACTCCAACATTAAAGGAGAACTTGCTATCCTTGCTGAAGCACGCCGTTTGGCAGAAGCTGATATGAAATCCAATGGATATACCTATGACAGCTATTATGCTGAAGTATTAGTCAATGCTCAGGATGGCGCCAAAATTGAAAAGCACATGCAGCAAATTTACGATACAGTCTCCGTAACGGATGATGAAGTAAAAGAATGGTATGATGAAACGCTAAAGACTCAGAAGGAAGAATTTGATGATAAGCCTGAAGAGTATGCGAAGACGTATACTACATACGCTCAGGGTAGCGGCGTGCGTCCGCTCTATATTCCAGAGGGATATAAGCGCGTTAAGCATATATTGATTAAGGATGGGGATAAGGCTGAGGAAACGCTGAAGAAGGTTCAACAAGCGATTGAAGCTGGAGATAAAACGTTTGATGAGCTTATTGAGGAATATGGCGAGGACGGCGGTATGAAGTCCGAGCCATATAAAAGCGAAGGTTATCCCATATCCGAAGCGAATAAGGGTGATTATCACGAGGAATTCAGCGAAGCCGCTTTAAAGCTTGAGAAGGTCGGCGATATAAGCGAGCCTGTGAAAACAAAGTCAGGAACGCATATCATTATGCTGTCTGAGATCGTGGAAACCGAGACATTAGAACTTAATAGCGAGCTCGAGGAGGAAATACACGAGTATATGCTTACCGAGGCTCAAAAGGAAAAATATGAGGAAATCCTTAAGGGCTGGTTAGATGATGCGCCAGTAACGGAATACCGTCAGCGTATCCGCCGTATTGGCGTGGCGTAAGGCGTTAATAATGTCGAAAGATCTTATAATGGGCGTTTATCGCATCTATGATAAGAAATCCGGCGTTTCTTATCTGGGGTATTCGCATCATGTTATGGGTACGTTTAAGCGCCTAAGGTTTGAGTTAACGCTGAACGCAAGTCCAAACAAGCCTCTGCAGAGATTATGGAATGATACCGGCGGGCTTGAAATGGAGCTCTTAGAAAGTGTCGCTACCTCCGAAACGATGAGCGATGAGGAGGTAGAATCTTACCTGCGGGCACGTATGTATTATTGGTGCGATAAACTCAACCAGCACAACCGTTTTGTACAAAGCTCTGTAAAGTAATGTATCTGAATATCTGATATCATCTGGCTGCGGTGGTTGACCGTAGCCAGGTTTATTGTAAACACAAAACGATTCCAGTTTGAGTTGGACATCAGGGGCGGGGTCAGCCGCAAGTTTTATTCGTTTGTTCAGGTATCGTATGGGAAGTAATAAGAATCATAAAGAGGAATGGCTCAGAACAGTATTAATAACTCTTTTAACTTAATATTCAAAGCAAGATTAATTATAATATAAGATATAAAAACTTGCTTCTTTAATAAGTAAAGACCCCCCCTTCGATTAAATCATTAATCTTTGCCTTCGTTGAGGTATATTTATTTAAATCAAATTTATCGGATATTTCGACATCGCTTTATTCTGTAACCTACCTGTCCTGAATGAGCCTCAAGGGTCTGCGCTTCACCATAAACACAGCAGCAAAGGAAGAAGCGGAGGCCAGTAGGATGAACTGCACGCCGGCTGCCATGAACACGGTTTGAGGCTGCTTAATCACGGTGATTTCGGCATTGGCGCTTCCCTGGGAACCGCCGCCGCTGTACTGCGGGTTTTCATCCGCACCTTCGAGCGCAAGCTCATACGAGGTATCGACAGCCTTTTCATACAGCGTATACCCTACAACGCTCCCCGCGATGGACGCGGCGAGAGAGATAACGATTACGCAGGAGAGGATATATCTGAACGACTGCGCTTTCCCCGTTCCGAGCGAAAGCATCACGCCGGTTTCTTTCTTTTGACGGATGATGTAGAAATAGACGAATAGCACGGCGACCGCCGCCCAGGCCGCGGCGCTGACCGCGAAGAGCGTCCACGCGTTTTCCTTAAACGCGCTTATTGTGCCGCCAATGCGCGAATAGCCTTGATCGAAGTACAGCATGGCGTCCTCAAGGCCTTGTTCCGCCAGTTCCGCCTTAAATCCCTCCAGCCCGCCGTTATGCAGCACGATAGCATACGTTAACGGCGTGTAGGTATGCATCTCATCTTCCAAGATAAAAATGGAATCAGTGGGATACCCTTGCTTTGATTTAATGGATTTATCCGGTACAAACACCATATTGGGCGAGATATAAAAAGGGCCTACGCTTCCCTCGGGAGAAGCGTGTATTCCAATCACCTCGTATTCATTCTCTTGCGCGTATCCGTTGGCCGGATCAAACGCGTCGGTAATCCAAAAGTACTCGTTGCCTCCCATATTCTGCTGCTTCTCATATGTAAAATTCAGTTTGAGATTCAGCTTATCCCCAACCTTTAAGCCGTTTTGCTGCGCAAGCTGAGCGCCGATAACGCACACCTTCTCGCCCCTGTCATATTCAGCTTTAGTGAACCCGCGGCCCTGCGCGATATTTGCCTTACCTTCGTTAAAGAATAGCATGCTCTCAAGGGAATTGGTGGTCAGCACCTCTATTGAATGCGTATTGGCTTCAATGATATCACGCCATATAGCGCCATCTTCTGAGTTTAGGAATTCTTCCGCGCTGCCTTGTATTTCCGCGACAGGCAGAAATCCCGCTCCCTCAATAACTTCCATCCATACATGTTTTACGCCGCCTATTATGGCGTCACTGCTTTTATTAAAGTCTTTGTCACGTGGAAATAACCTCCATAACCTAAACCGATTAATCTCTGGTTTTGTAATGGAATTTTTGCTGATTTCGGCCCAGATAATATACCGCTTACCTTGTTCAAAAGGCTGCTTACCATTTGAATCAGCCCCATAAAATATTTCTTTAAACAACTCTATATGCTGTTTGGGTTCATCAGCGTCAGGATGCGCGGATAACACGCGTTCTATTTCTAATACCGCGGAATAATAGTTGTTTTCAGCATTCATAACAGGATCATGTGATGATGTTTCGAATGCGCTTTCACAAATGACTTCTAAAACATATAGATTCATGGCATAATTAATAACATCATCATGATATTCAGAAGGTACGCGGTATGGAGATATATCCGGGTTAACGCCGCGCAACCTTCTTCTCAGCTCAACCTGCCGGACATAAGGGGACTTTTTTGCAAGCTCAATAACCTTTTCCGCAAATACGTCCGAGGCTCTTGACACATTCGGTACGGCGATGGTTGTGAATACCGCGTCTACCTCAGCCGCGCTCGCAAGCGCGCTTACCAGCATCCCCACGCTTACGAACAGGAGCAAGCAGGACAAAGCGAGCAGCAGAAAATATAGCAGGGTCTTAATTGGGTTGCGCAAAAGCTGTTTAACGCAGGTTTTGAATGCCATGTATTGTTTCCTCCTTTGGAAGTCAGGGGCGGGGGGCGATGAACGATGTTATGTTATAGTAACCGTTTGATTTCAATTAATTTCTACAATAATATGCGAAAAACTACGAAAAAGTAATGCCGCCTAGAATAATATATAACAATTTCCTACTTTGATCTATAGGGCGAGGGGATGAACAATGTATGTTACAATAACCGTTTGATTTCAATTAATTCCTACAATAATATGCGAAAAACTACGAAAAAGTAATGCCGCCTAAAATAATATATAACAATTTTTATACAAGCCGTCCTTTAGTTGGATGTTATCGTAGCAATGGGATTGCTTCTACTGCAATGATTCAAGGCAGCGAAGAATCTACCTAATAATAATTGTTGCGTGGTCTTCTCCATATAAATAGGAAAAGAACCAAAGCCGCGGAAAAAGGCTCTGATTCTTTACCAGTGTACATGCTCAATTTTTAGATTTATATCAAATGTATCTGCCATACTATACAGATACTGTATAGATAACTAACCTACCTGTCCTGAATGAGCCTCAAGGGTTTGCGCTTCACCATAAACACAGCAGCAAAGGAAGAAGCGGAGGCCAGCAGGATGAACTGCACGCCGGCTGCCATGAACACGGTTTGAGGCTGCTTAATCACGGTGATTTCGGCATTGGCGCTTCCCTGGGAACCGCCGCCGCTGTACTGCGGGTTTTCATCCGCACCTTCGAGCGCAAGCTCATACGAGGTATCGACAGCCTTTTCATACAGCGTATACCCTACAACGCTCCCCGCGATGGACGCGGCGAGAGAGATAACGATTACGCAGGAGAGGATATATCTGAACGACTGCGCTTTCCCCGTTCCGAGCGAAAGCATCACGCCGGTTTCTTTCTTTTGACGGATGATGTAGAAATAGACGAATAGCACGGCGACCGCCGCCCAGGCCGCGGCGCTGACCGCGAAGAGCGTCCACGCGTTTTCCTTAAACGCGCTTATTGTGCCGCCAATGCGCGAATAGCCTTGATCGAAGTACAGCATGGCGTCCTCAAGGCCTTGTTCCGCCAGTTCCGCCTTAAATCCCTCCAGCCCGCCGTTATGCAGCACGATAGCATACGTTAACGGCGTGTAGGTATGCATCTCATCTTCCAAGATAAAAATGGAATCAGTGGGATACCCTTGCTTTGATTTAATGGATTTATCCGGTACAAACACCATATTGGGCGAGATATAAAAAGGGCCTACGCTTCCCTCGGGAGAAGCGTGTATTCCAATCACCTCGTATTCATTCTCTTGCGCGTATCCGTTGGCCGGATCAAACGCGTCGGTAATCCAAAAGTACTCGTTGCCTCCCATATTCTGCTGCTTCTCATATGTAAAATTCAGTTTGAGATTCAGCTTATCCCCAACCTTTAAGCCGTTTTGCTGCGCAAGCTGAGCGCCGATAACGCACACCTTCTCGCCCCTGTCATATTCAGCTTTAGTGAACCCGCGGCCCTGCGCGATATTAGCCTTACCTTCGTTAAAGAAAAGTAAGCTCTCAAGGGAATTGGTTGTCAGCACCTCTATTGAATGCGTGTTCGCTTCAATGATATCACGCCATATAGCGCCATCTTCTGATTTAAGGAATTCTTCCGCGCTGCCTTGTATCTCTGCGACAGGCAGAAATCCCGCTCCCTCAATAATTTCTGTCCAGGTGTATTTAATGCCATTTTGAACATCTTCATTTGATTCATTAGCAACCTTATCGATAGGAAACAGCCTCCATAACCCAAAACGGCTAATACCAGGATCCGTTATATACTCGTTTTGCAATTCCGCCCAGATAATATATCGCTTTCCTGGTTGAAAGGGCTGATTGCCTTTTGAATTGGCACCATAAAACATTTCATGAAAAAGTTCTACACTTTGCTCTGGTTTTTCTGCGTTTGAATGTGCAGAGAGCACATTTTCTATACTTAATACTGCGGAATAGAGTTTCCGTTGCGCATTTATAACAGAACTGTGATTTGTCGTTTCAAATGCAGATTCGCAAGTAACTTCTAAGACAAACAAATTCATGGCATAATTAATAACCTCATCATGATATTCAGAAGGTACGCGGTACGGAGATATATCCGGGTTAACGCCGCGCAGCCTTCTTCTCAGCTCAACCTGCCGGACATAAGGAGATTTTTTTGCGAGCTCTATAACCTTTTCGGCTGATACGTCCGATGCTTTTGACACATTCGGTACGGCGATGGTTGTGAATACCATGTCTACCTCAGCTGCGCTCGCAAGCGCGCTGACCAGCATCCCCACGCTTACGCACAGGAGCAAGCAGGACAAAGCGAGCAGCAGAAAATAAAGCAGGGTCTTAATCGGGTTGCGCAGAAGCTGTTTAATGCAGGTTTTGAATGCCATATTTTTGTTATCCTCCTTTGAACTCTGGGGCGGGGGCGATCGGTATACCGCCATGCGATTTGCATTAACGATAAAGCTAATTATTTAGCTTGAAGAACTATGAAAGTAGGAAGATTACAGGGCGGGCCGTAGCAGGTAAGTGTGAAGTCTGCACTAAAGACATAATGGCATTTTTCACACTCATAACGATATCGATGTTTATTACCTGCCATGTGCCCCCTATCAACAGCAATTTTTTTGTGAGTGCTTGTTCCAACAAAGTCATCATCTGTCCATAAACTATTACATATTCGGCACCTATAAGTCGTGCGTATATACCTAACACAAAATTCGCGTGATGGATAATAAATGACGTCTGCACTTATTGTTATGCTACTACTATGACTACAAGCATCCGGCATACAAACATCCTCACGCACAGCCAGAGCGCTTCCCGAGAAAGAGAATAGAAGGATTATAAGCAGCGCGATTGCGAACAAGGGTTTCACGTTATTTTTCATCTTTGTTTCTCCTCTCTAATAGATTATCAGGTACCAGGTTGATAATGTGCCGCCCGCCCCATCTACCTCAGAATCATGCTATACGATTCTATTTATATATGCTAACCGCGGCTTAAAGTAACGATATATTAGCAGACGGTATAATCTGCATAAACAATAATTGTATGCAAAATAATAAAAGATTAGCGGCAATACAAAACTATTCTTATGAATCATCATATAAAGATTATCATACGACTATATTACGGCTAATAACAAGAATTTGCAATAGAATTCTGAGATAAAAACAGAGTTGTATAATTTAATTGGAGATATTAATTATCAGTTATATATAATTAACCTATCTGTTAATTTTGTTTTATCACTATAATCTGATTGTATTCCTTGTAATAAAGAAAGTATAAATTCAGCCGGTGTGAAAACTACTTATGCGATTATTTTATATAGCATCAAGAGTAAAATTAATATAGCCATAACGAAAAAAAATTGATTTGGGAAAGTGCTCTAATGTCAATATGTAATTAACACAATACTTTGAAAATCCAATAGGTGTTGGAACGAGGATATAATATATTACGATTTTTTATTATTAAGCTGTTTATATAAACAAACAGAAATGTATTGTTGACAAAACTATTGTTTGTTTTTAAACTTTAAAATAGAAAATAATGACAATTAAATTTAATACAGGGCAGACTCGCTATATATGCTCTGTGTATATATGCAATATACTGCGGCAATTTCCGCAGAACCAGAGAGAATATTTTTAGTTTTTTTTATTAATGCGAACGTATAATGCGTTTCCGCCTCGCTTAACGACATGTGCATAACAGCGTATTAGGATGCTTCCCGAAAGGGTCATCAATAAACATCAAACAGGAGGTAAACTATGCAGCACACATCTCAATTCAGGCGGACTGCGCTTATCGTGGCTTTAGTCATGCTTATCGGCGCGTTTGCGGGTATCGCTTCGGCTGGCGCAAACACGGGGTCGAATGGAACCCACGTAGTATACGCGGACAAGAGCGGGAGTACGTATGTGCCCGCCGGCTATACCTATATATATGAAGGGGGTGACGGGCGTACTTATACGAGCCTGAGCGAACATGAAAGATGGGTATGCGATACCAGGCTCACCGGAGCTAAGGCGCAAGCCATAGCCGAATTAGCGCAAGAATATGGCACGCAGTTTGTTGCGGGTGAGGATGGCACCGTGCTTCAAATTGACGAGATTGACGCGAAGGCATCCGCGGAGTTTACAAACAAACTGGACGCTCTTCTCGGAATTTCTTCCGGCGACGCGCAAAGCATATCGTTCATAAGCGACGCCTATACGCCACAAAGCGAGGTGCGCGTAATGGTTACGCTCAAGGGCGAACCCGTGGCTGAGCAGAAGGGCATGAACGTGCTGGTGGGAAGCGGGCTTGGCGCGAAAGAGCAGGCGGCCATGAAAGCGCTGGTAAACGCGCAGACAAAAGTGGCCGAGACGATGCGGGCAAAGCTTGGTTACAGCGTGGAGGTTGAGGGTAATTATACGCTGCTCACCAATTCGTTCGCGGCTGTGGTGAAGTACGGCGATCTCAAAACCATAAACGCGCTGCCGGAAGTTGAAAAAGCCTATGTGACGCCGAAATTTAACATGCCCGACATTAACGCCAACACCGATGCAATCAAGCCGAACATGCAGTACGCGGGCCCGGCGATGGGCGCGAATGAAACATGGGATCTCGGCTACAAGGGAGAAGGGATGACGGTGGCTGTAATCGATACGGGCCTTTGCTATGAAAATCCCGCGTTTTCCCAGCAGCCTGCCGATACGGCGGCGATTGGCTTTGACCGCAAATATATAGCGGCGGCGCTTGAAAACGACCTGCTTCACGCGGAGCGGCTCACACCGGGCGTTACGGCAGGCGACCTTTATCAAAGCGACAAAATCCCGTTTGGCTACAACTACGCGGACGGACAGGCCGACGGCGGGAGCGACGATGACACATGGTTCGGCCACGGCTCGCATGTAGCGGGCATCGTGGCGGGCAACATGCCTGAGGGATCCAGCTTTGAGGAGCAGTTCGGTATTACGCAGCTGGGCATAGCGCCTGAAGCGCAGCTGATCGTCATGAAGGTATTCGATATAGACGGAAACTGCTATCTTGACTATATCATAGCAGCCGTTGAAGACGCGCTGATGCTGGGTGTTGACTGCGCGAACCTGAGCCTTGGCTCAGCGGCCGGCCCATTGTATTATGAGGGCGTGACCGAGGTATACGATAACGCCTACGCGGCGGGCGTTAACGTGGTGATTTCCGCGGGAAATGACGCGAGTACCGGGCTTAACAGCTTATGGGGCGATAATATGACCAAAGCGAACAGCCCAAGCACCGGTACGGTGGGCATGCCGGGCAGCTTTGACAGCGTGCTTACTGTCGCCAGCGCCGAGAATATGGCCTCGCTGAACTTCTACCCGTATATTCAATATTCAAAGGGGCTCCCCATGGAGCTTTTGCATGGCGGTTTATTCCCCGACGAGGGCGGTTTGCCCTATGAACACCGCTTTACCGCGCGGCTCGGCGGCTCAAGCTACGAATACGCGGTTGATACGTTTGAAAGCGCGGTCGGGAAAATCGTGTTTGTTGATTTTGCCGGCGGGAACGCGGACGCTGTTGTAACTGAGGCCGCCGAGGCCGGCGTGGCGGGAGTTCTGCTGTACAATAGCAAGGATGAGGCAAGCTACCCGGAGTTTACGCTTAGCGTTTTTGATACGCCGGTTGCTTCCGTTAGCTGCGTCCAGCTTTTAGAGCTTGAACAATACAAGCCGGATACGCTGTATGTGCAGGCGATATGGGACGTGCCCGAAACCGCCGGGGAGATTTCCGGCTTCTCGAGCTGGGGCCCGACGGAGGGGTTGACGCTTAAGCCCGAGATTACTGGAATCGGCGGCAACGTATTTTCAGCATATTCCGGTGAGGATTTTGCCGTAGCCAGCGGAACCTCCATGGCTTCCCCGGCGGTAGCAGCATGCGGCGCGCTTATAAGGCAAAGCCTCAAGGAGGCGGGCGTGGCGGACGAGGACCTCGCCTACATCACCAACTGCCTTTTGATGAGCACGGCGACTCCGATAATAAACGGGGAAAAGGATGTGTTCTATTCGGTAAGGCAGCAGGGCGCAGGGCTGGCCAACGCCGCGGCGGCTATCCATTCCGGCGCGTATATCACGGTGGAGGATACGAACAAGGCTAAAATCGAGCTGGGCGACGACCCGCAAAAAAGCGGCGTTTACACCCTAAAATTCAACGTGGTGAATTTCTCGGATGATGATAAGATCTATTCGCTCGAAACAGCCGTGCTGGGCCAAAAGGCCGACGGCGGCCAGATCCTTAACGGCAAGGTGGTTTACCTTACCCGCGATTATATGCGCGAGATGGAAGCAGACGTAGATTCCAACCTGACGAACGGCGCGCTGACCGTACCTGCGGGGGCCACAGCTTCAGTTGAGGTTACGATACGCCTTGCGGATTCCGAAAAATCGTATATTGACGAACGCTTTGACAACGGGTCCTATGTTGAGGGCTTCGTTCAGCTGCTTAACGCGGAGGGCGTAAGCCTTTCCATACCTTTCCTCGGTTTCTATGGGGACTGGTGCAAGGCGCCGGTGCTTGAAAGCGGCACGTATGATACGCTGCTTGGAGGAGAGAAATCCTATACGACGGCGAACCAGTTCCACAACTCCATTTGGTCTTATCTGCCGTTGGAGGATACCGAGGGCTTGGAATTCAATGGCTACCGTAAATACCTGGGCGACACCGACGCGCCGAATGAAAGCCTTACGCCGTACCATGAGGGCTGGGATTCTGCTGTCGAAGGCGGCATGTACTGGGCCGACCGAAACGCGATATCCCCGAATGGAGACTTCCGCATGGATGAGTTTAGGATGGGGCTTGGTCTTTTGAGAAACGCCCAAAACATCCATTATACCGTATACAATGCGGACAATGGCGAGGTGCTTTACGAGCAGGACACGGGCTATATTTCAAAAACCTATTTCGACGGCAGCAAGGTCGTGTACGGAGGGATATACCTGGAAGACGCGCTTTCGTACGAATGGATTTACCCGGTGGTTACGGAGGAATGGGGCAGCTACTATGATACGAGCAGATGCCTCCTTGAGAACAATACCCGCGTCGTTATCCGCGCAGAGGTCATGCCGGAATACCAGAGCGATACCGAAAACGAAAATTATGTTGTGGAGTTTCCCATGGCCATTGATTTAAAGCACCCGGTTTCCGCATTTAAACTGTTCGCGGAGTACGATTATCTCCCCGTTGAGATGGGCTGGGCTGATGAGCCGTCGCTTGTATACCAGTTTGAAACAACGGTCGAGGAAGCGTTTTATATTGATTATACCGAATCGATAAGTCTGGATTATAATGATGAGGCAGGCGTATGGGAAGCTTACATCTTCACCTCCGTATTTCAAGACTTTATCCCCGGCTCGTCGGGCTTGAGCTCCTTCGGCACCGGCGTGTTCGGAGAAAACAGCATCGTTATTCAGAGATTGGCGGACTATGCCGGCAATGTCTTTAACGCTGTGATAAACGGTTCCGATTTGCCGAACTGGGTGGATCTCAAGCCGGATACGGCCACGATGCGCGTAGGCGAAACGCTTAATATCGTTAACGACGGATCGGATGTTCCCTTCAGTATGCTGTTCGATTGGGAGGTTTCTGACGAAACGCTGGCGGCTCTTGAGCCTGCCGGGAACGATTCGGCTGCGCTTACAGCGCTTAAACCCGGCAAAGTTACCGTTACCGGCGGCATTCCCGAGCTAGCCGAGGATGCGATTGAAATAACCATTCTTGCGGAGGGCGAGGAGGAACCCGCGCCCACGCCGGTTGAACCGACGCACGAACCCGTTGACCCGGATAATCCGCCGAAGGCGGGCGGCATGAGCATGGTTGCCGCTGGCGGCGTGTTAACGGCATTGGGCGCGGTTGTATTGGCGAAGCACAGGAAAAAACGTGGATAACGAAATGGATATTAAATAGCCCAATTGGATTCAGGCCGCCCTTTTGGGCGGCCTCAGCCTGTCCAAAAAACTCGGGGTTGGGTCGGAGCCGCAGCCCCCATAGGCTTTCAACCGAACCTGAAGACATGTGCGTCAGGTTCGGAATGCCTTTAGCAGCAAGGGTTTCTTTGCACGGGGCGCTGACCGCGCCAATGTAAAAGCGCTCC
>UQWD01000017.1 GCA_900544555.1 uncultured Eubacteriales bacterium | reverse complement strand
AGGGCGTATATGCTCGCCGTGTTTATGGATCGCGTGGAGCTTCAGGAAATTCTCTTCTAAGCTCAGGCTCGCAGGATGCCGCTCTGCAAGTCGTCTTGGGTTAGGCGGCTTCGCTTTCGCTTAGAGTTACAAGGATCTCATAATTCCGATAACTTAGGGGCGCTCGCGCCCCTGAGTACCCTTCCGCAACCCATAGTTACTTGTACTCAATATTTTACCCTTATCGCATGTCGCGCCGGCCATACCTTCGTATTGCGAGAAAGCGCAGCCGAAAGAACCTGCATTCCGATAATTTAAAGCGCATGAGATTTTTTACTGCTTAAAAAGCTAAACGTACCGCACGCCTGGAATGTTTAGCATAACTCCATGTAGGTAAATCGTCCAAAATGCAGCCAATGCAAACGCCCGGTAAGGCGGATGTTGGTGCACAAAAGTTATTTATTCGCCTATACCAGCCTCAGCCTCTGAAGGCGGTGCGGCGGGCAGCCTCAGCTTCGGATCCTTTAAAAGCAATTTAGCCATTGGTTTTTCAAACCCATAGGTAATGAGCGCGGCAGACGCTATTGATACGCTATATACGATAAGGGTATACTTCCACTGCCACGCCAAATCACCCGTTTGGTTCGGCAATGCGTCGCCTTCCCACCCCGGTATCCGCCACTGCTTGAAATTGGCGGCTATCCATTGGTGCCAGATATAAAGGTTGTATGAAATAGCCGCAAGAAAACGCATCAGGCGGTTGGAGTACAACACGCGGTACGCCTTGGCCGACAACGCCGTCGATAGGATAAAGACCGTAAATAAACTGCTTAAAAGGTATCGGTTTTCAAGCTGCCAGGCCTGCTTGTCCCCAGCAATCGCCGCTGGGGCGATAGCGGCAAAAACCGCTATGCAGAGGATGGACACGCCCATGCTTACATAACCGACCGCCTTTTCACGCCTGTATTTGTTAGCGATAGCTACATACGCGTACGCGGCCATCATACCGTTCGCGAAAACGCAAAGGAATGTGGGCATGCGGTTAACCGTCATCATCAGATAGGGCTGACGGAGCGCGTACAGGTGGATATACGCGAGCGAAACCGCCACCATCCCGATATAAGTAAGGCCAGGATTCTTCCTGAACCACTTGGCTATAAACGGAAAAATCAAATAAAACTGCACTTCAATGGCAACAGTCCACAATACGACATTTAAATTTGTGGATACGAACGTATCAACCTGGTACATCTGAGTGAAAGTCAAATGCGAAACAAGATCCCGCCACATAAAGCTTGTGTTCCCGTTGTACGCATTCGTTGGCAGCGCAAATAAAAAGAACAAGCCGAGCACGCATAGATAATACGATGGAAGTATTCGTACCGCGCGCTTTTTGTAAAACTGCTTCCAGGACGGGAGTTTCTCTCCTTCAAGCATATTCCGCGCATGGGGCAGGAAAAGGCAGAACGCGCTAATGAGCATCATCAGATCGACAAGCAGGTATCCCGAACGCCGGACGATATCGGGATTATATTGATCGATACCGAGGAATGAAAGAAAAGGGAGTTGAACAGCCGGCATCAGCCAGCTCTGCTGCCAAACGTGGAACCACATTACGATAAGCACGCCAAGCGCGCGGATACCGTCAATTACGTCGATATGACGGGTATTAAGCGGAGCGCCGATATCGTCTTTCCAACTCATTTTTTCACCTCAAAAAATCGAATGATAGAGCCCGCGCCACCATGAAATAACGGGAATAATTGATTTTAATAAAATATAACATATCAAAGTGTCTTGCGCAACAAAACGCGCGTAAATGCGGACATTTGTTAAATAAGAGTATACCGTTTGGGGCGGGAGCGCTGGCGTCAAGCGCCAATACGCGGTAACGGCCGCTCAAACCCGCTTAAACGCGTATCAGCATCCAAGCATACATGTTAATAGCGTTCTCGCCTGTGAACGCATTAAGTACAGGCTCAAACAATCGCTTTCAAGCAAACTTCGCGCGTTATTTTGAATAATCATTGCTCTGCAACCGGCGTCTGTTTGATGCGCAGAATAACGCGCGCCGTTTTTCCCAACCATAAGCAGGCGACGCATCATAACAATTTTTTGAAGGCAGGCTGCGTCCTGTCCGGCTTTTCATCAATTTTTGGCGGCCATGTTAACTTATATTTGTACACAAAGAAATGAAAAAATCAATTCTTTTCTTTAAAGTGTCTTTAAAGACAGATTAAATCAGTAATGTAACCTCTTAATTAATCTACTCTCGCGGCGCCTGAAGGCGCGAAAAATGAAATTAAATGTTGACCGCCATGCCCCTTTTACGCCATCAGTTCGTAATTGTTTGCTGTTTGTGTTGATGAAGTCTTTATCATTATATATTTCACTTGTTCATATAGAAGCGTTAGAATGAGAATTGAGCGGATCCGCCTCATGGCGGCTGACTTTGCGTATATAACGCAAAACAGATATTCTTTATATGATGTTGTATGCTGATAAATTGACAGGAGGTTTTTTCATGACACAATTCGCACGCCGCATGGATGGGGTTACCGGAAGCGCGATACGCGAGCTTTTTCATTTACTCTCCGATAAGGAATTGATATCGTTTGGGGGCGGGAACCCCGCCAGGGAATCGTTTCCCGTGAACGAAATCCGAAAAATCACAGACGATATCCTGTCCGATTCCATACTTCAATACGGCGGTACGGAGGGTCTGCCCCTGCTGAGGGAAATGTACCTTGAGCATATGGTTCGCCCAAAGGGCGTAAAAACCGAGGACAGCGACGTGCTTATCCTTACCGGCTCCATGCAGGGTATCAACCTGATATGCGAAATCCTGCTGGATCCCGGCGACGCCGTGCTTGTTGAAGCGCCCACATTCCTGGGTACACTACAAACTATGGATATTTTTCAGGCCGATAAAATACCCGTTCCAATGGATGAAAACGGCGTACTGCCCGACGAACTCGAGGCTTTGATGAAAAAGCACAGGCCAAAAATGTTTTATTGCATTCCCACCTTTCAAAACCCCTCGGGCATCACCACGACAAAGGAACGAAGGGAGCGCATCGCCAAGCTGGCGCATGAGTACGGCGTACTTGTCGTAGAGGATGATCCGTACGGCGATCTTCGCTATGCCGGGGAGCCGATACCTCCCATTAAATATTTTGATAAAGGCGGAGACGTTCTTCTGCTCAACAGCTTTTCCAAAATCATATCTCCCGGCATCCGCGTAGGGTGCGCGTTCGGCAAGCCCGAAATAATACGCAAGATGACAATCGCCAAGCAGAGCGCGGATACGCATACCTCAAACCTATCCCAGGGTATTGCGGCGGAATTCCTTCGCCGCGGCCTGCTGCCGGAGCATCTCAAGCGCATTAACGCCATATACAGCGAAAGGCTCAACGCCATGCTTGCGGCGATGGATATGCACTTCCCGAAAAGCTGTACGTATACGCGCCCCCAGGGCGGGCTGTTCGTATGGGGCGAGCTGCCTGAGGGCTGCGACGCGACGGCGCTGCTCAAGCGCGCCACCAGCGAGGAAAAGGTAGCGTATATACCGGGGCAGCATTTCTTTACGGATAAGGAGGCGCATAAAAACGCTTTCCGCCTCAACTTCTCCTGCGCGGATCCGGAGCAAATACGGGCGGGTATTGAGAGGCTGGGCAAGCTCTTTAGTCAGGCCTGCGGAGAATAACTGCCGCCGGACGGGCGCGCTGACAAAAATCTGGTATTTTTGATGGGGCATAGCAGTTTAAGCAGCCTTTGCGCACCGTTGCATTCCCGCCGCGTTCCTGCTATGCTTTAGGTAATATGGAGGTGCGTTTTAGTGCAAAATGTATACGATGTTCTCAATCAACGCGGCTTTATTAAGCAATGCTCTCACCCCGAGGAGCTTCGCGAGCTGCTCGGCAGGGAAAAGGTAACGTTTTATATCGGCTTTGATCCGACGGCGGACAGCCTTCATATCGGCCATTATGTTGCTTTGATGACCATGGCGCACATGCAGAGGCACGGGCACCGCCCTATCGCGCTTTTGGGCGGCGGCACCGCGTTTGTCGGCGATCCTTCAGGAAAAACGGATATGCGCCGTATGCTCTCCGAGGAGGATTTGGATTATAACGCTAAGCGTTTTAAAAGCCAGATGGAACGGCTCATCGACTTCGGGGATGGGGGAGCGGTAATCGTTAACAACGCAAATTGGCTTCGGCCCCTGAATTTTTTAAACTTCATGCGTGAAATCGGCTCGCTCTTTTCCGTCAACCGCATGCTCAGCGCCGAGTGTTACCGCCAGCGCATGGAGCGGGGGCTCACGTTTTTCGAAATGAGCTACATGCTCATGCAGTCATACGACTTTTTGATGCTCAACCGCGAGTACGGCTGCATTTTGGAGATGGGCGGCGACGACCAGTGGAGCAACATCCTGAGCGGCGCGGATCTCATTCGCCGTAAGGAAAGCAAGCCCGCCTTCGCCCTGACCACGCCGCTTTTATCCACGCGGGACGGGAAAAAGATGGGTAAAACGGAAAAGGGCGCGATATGGCTTGACAAAAATAAATGCTCCGTGTTCGATTTCTACCAGTATTTCCGTAACGTCGACGACGCTGACGTTAAAACGTTCCTGACGATGCTCACGTTTATCCCCATGGACGAGATTGAAATAATGTGCCGCGAGGGCGGCGCATCGCTCAACGAGGCCAAGCGCGTTTTGGCGTACACGCTTACCGAGCAGGTCCACGGAACGGATGAGGCGGAAAAGGCCCGCGAGTCCGCTGAGGCGCTGTTCGCCGGCGGCGGAAGCCTAGAGAACATGCCGACCTTAACGCTTTGTGACGCTGATATAGAATCCACCGGCCTTCGGGTAACGGATCTTTTGGCGTTAAGCGGGCTGTGCAAAAGCAAGTCCGACGCGAGGCGCATGATAGAATCCGGCGCCGTGTTTGTTGGGGACGACAAGGTAACCGATATATATTCACGTATCGATGAAAGTGATTTGGCGCAGGGCGTGATTTTTAGAAAGGGCAAAAAGGGCTTTGTCCGTATAAGAAAGTAATGGAACCGCTTATTCCGTACCATACGGTTTTAACCGAATCCGAAACCGAGGTCGTCGTCAACCGCTCCCGGTTTATTGGCCGTTGCTGCCCCGTAGAGACGGAGGCGGCCGCCAGGGAGGCGCTTGCAAGAATACGCAAGCGTTACTGGGACGCCAGCCATCATTGTTTCGGGTACGTGCTTGGCGTTCGGGGCGATACCGCCCGCTTTTCAGACGACGGCGAGCCGGGCGGGACTGCGGGGATGCCCATTATGGAGGTTTTAAAAAGCCGGGGCGTTACGAACGCGCTGTGCGTGGTAACGCGATACTTCGGGGGCGTCCTCTTGGGCGCGGGCGGGCTCGTGCGCGCATACTCACGGTCCGCGGCGGACGCGCTTAACGCCGCTGGCGTAGCGCTGATGCTTCCCGGAATTGAAATACTTGTTGAAATCGACTACACGCGGTATGGAGCCGTTGAAGCGCTCCTTCGCGGCGCGGGCGAGGTGAACGGCGTTTCGTTTACCGACCGCGTAACAGCAAGCATAACGGTTGAAGCTGGGGCGGCCGAGGGTTTGTGCGCCGACGTCACGGATAAAACGGACGGGCGCGCCGTTATCCGCCGCGGCGAATGGCGTTATATGAAAAAAGCTGTAAACAGCACCCCTTAAAAAGGGAATGCGTTTTATTTTATAATTAAACAGGGGGTACCTCTTCCATGCAGATTGACGTATCGCTTACCACCACGCCCAAGGCTAAGCCCGGGGAAGACGCTGCGCTTGGTTTTGGCAAACACTTTACGGATCACATGTTTATGATGGAGTACGACGAGGGCAAGGGATGGCATAGCCCGCGTATTGAACCTTACCATCGGCTCTCGCTCGATCCCGCAAGCTCCGTTCTCCACTACGCACAGGAAATATTCGAGGGCCTTAAAGCGTATCACAGCGCGGACGGCCGCACGCTCCTTTTCCGGGCGCGGGACAACTGCCGCCGCCTGAACCGTTCCGCGAGCAGGCTGTATATGCCCGAGATCGATGTGGAGTTCAATTATGAAGCTATCCGCAGGCTGGTCCAGACCGAGAGGGAATGGATTCCCGAGAAGCCCGGCGAATCTTTGTATATTCGCCCGACCATGATAGCGAACGACGAGGCGCTTGGCGTACACGAGGCGGCGCATTACCTTTACTACATTATTTGTTCGCCGTCCGGCTCCTATTATCCTACCGGAATCGCGCCCATACGCATTTTGGTTGAGGATAAATACATACGCGCGGCGCCGGGCGGTATGGGCGGCGCAAAAACGGGCGGCAACTACGCTTGCTCCATACGCGCGGGGGCGGAGGCCGCCAAGCTCGGGTTCTCGCAGGTTTTGTGGCTGGACGGCCGAGAGCGCAGATATGTGCAGGAGGTCGGCGCAATGAACATGATGTTCGTTATCAACGGTAAGCTGGTAACCGCGCCCCTTGAGGATACCATACTGCCCGGCATCACGCGCGACAGCATCCTGACGCTTGCCCGGGAAAAAGGCTTAACCATTGAGGAGAGGCCGATTTCCATCGAGGAGCTCATTGAATCCGGCCGCTCCGGAGATCTTAAAGAAGCGTTCGGCACCGGGACCGCGGCGGTGGTTTCCCCAGTTAAAGAGCTGACCTACCGGGATATAGCCGTAACCATAGGCGGCGGCGGGATAGGCCCGATGACGCAGGAGTTTTACGATACGCTCACCGGATTGCAGTGGGGACGAATCCAGGATACGCGCGGATGGGTAACGGAAGTGTGACGGTTAAATAAAACGATTTATCTATTCTTCAGTAGGGCTGTTTTCTATATAGGAGGCAGCCCTCAACGTATCGAAATAGCGGCTGCACCACGTTTATCGGATTAACACATGCCGCTTGCTTTGTGGCATAAAGAGCGCCCCGTGCAGAAAATTTTTTCAGGGTTTTTTTGTTCACCGCGCACATGCCGTCGGATACGGTCGACGCCTGCGGGCGCATTAACGGGCTAAGCGCCTTTTTTTCTCGCGGGTTTCGCCCCTAAACGAGAAGGAAGTAGCCCGCAGGTTAGTCGGCTGCGGCATGGGAACGGGCGCGCAAAGCGCTGACAGGGGGAGGCATGCACCAGGCAAAAGCGCGGTGTAAAATACCGCCGCGCCCCGCATGCCGCTATAGACAACAACAAAAGATTATGCGCCCTATACCAATAAGGCGAGCCGCAAAAAATCTATACCGTTCCTAAATCCATTTTGAGATATACTTTATCTTTTAACTGAACACCCGCTTCAAACATAGGTATTTCATAATGTTCTAGAAAGTAGTTTTCAACACGGTGCGAATAAACAAATCCGCAACGCTCGTAAAAAGAGACTATCCAAGGAATATCTCCGGTTCCGACGAGCATAGTTTTACCTTTGCCTTTGTAAAAGTCGAAAACATGGCTTACTAATTTTTTTCCATACCCCTTGCCCTGGAATTTCTCGTAAGTTGCCAGGCTTTGCAGTTCATAACCTCCGTTCCCCTCGTCCGTTACAACGCAAATGCTTTTTAATCCATCGTCATATAATGCAAAAAGTTTACCTCTATTCAAATATCTATCAATCATGTTTTCCTGTTCGTCCGCCAAGAGCAGTAGATCAAGAAAATCCTTTTTGTTACTTTCAATGATTTTTATTTCCAAAGTATTTCCCTCTCAATTTTAATAGTTTATTTCTACTATCCGCCTTATTTGCATGAGTATACTCTAGGTTCAAGCGCCTAATTTGTCAAGAATTTCGTTTATTTAATTTATCTTCCGATTCCTTAAAAAACCGGGCGGGTAATAAGCACTACAAAGCGCTGGCTAATAAAGCTCAATAACAGGGCGCTCATCATCGTCGCCCGACGATTCAGCGCTGAAAAGCTCGGTATGCTCGACGGCGCAACGAGCTATGAAGTCGGAGGTTCACTCGGTTTAAAACATAGCTTGTAATATAACGCCATACATATTATAATATGTATGATGCTTTGGGGCGGGGTGGAATTCCCCACCGGCGGTGAAGCGGCTGTGCCGATAAGCCCGCGACTTTGCGTTACGAAAATGACCGTGACGCGAACTGAGCCTGGTTTGAATCCAGCGCCGACGGTATAGTCCGGATGAAAAAGGCTGTGGTTTTGTTGTTTGCGCGCCCCTCGCAGCCGGAGGCGCTCTTTTATTTTGTATTGTAAGCGGGAGGTAAAACGCATGCTGAGCAAACGTATTGAACAGATGGTCAAGATGGGGCTGTTGGCCGCCCTGTCGATTATACTCGTGTTTCTGATCCATTTTCCCATATTTCCAGCCGCCCAACACCTGGAGTTCGATATTGCGAACGTACCGATACTCATCGGCACGTTCATGTTCGGCCCCATAGCGGGCCTTTGCCTGACGGCTGTGGTCAGCATGCTGCAGTGGCTACTCATTTCTCCGCAGAGCGGGTGGGTAGGCGCCGTGATGCACTTTTGCGCGACAGGGGGCTTGGTTCTTGTGGCGGGCCTTATTTACCGGGCGCACAAAACAAGAAAGGGCGCGGTCGTCGCCCTCATCTTGGGCTCTCTGACTTTAATAGCGCTGATGGTACCGCTAAACTACTTTTTTACCGTACGTTTCTGGGGGACGCCGTATGAGGTGGTTGACAGCATGATGCTGCCCGTTATTATCCCGTTTAACGCTATAAAAGCGTTCGGCAACGCGGCGATAACCTTTTTGCTGTATAAATCCGCGGCAAAGGTGCTGCGGATCGAGCGCAAGAGCGAAGAAAAGCCTGAAGCGACTGATTCAGCAGGCGAGGAGCAAAATAGGGAAGCCGACGCGTGGAATCACGATTAAAGCGCGGTTAGACGTATTGCATCTTGGGAGCTCGATTGAAGCGATTTCCAGCGGCTTATTCACTTCCTGTAACATGTGCTCCGCAAGGCTTTTCATGCATTGGGCGTCGTTTAGCGCCAACGGCGCACGAGCTCATGGCTTCAGCTTTTTTAGAAAGTGGGACGGCATAGCTTATTGCTATACCGTCCTGCTTAATTATCACTAAAAGTTAAGGAGCCAATCTTGTTTGAGCATGAGCGAATACGCTTACTGATTGATTTCGCGGCAATAGTACCTTGCCCATTTTTTTCTTTTCCTTGCAGATAATCACTGATTTAGAAGCTTTGTTATGATAACCCGCCACGTTGAAAGGCTTCGCCGGAATCACGCTTCATCATACCAGGATGGAATCGTCGCGGCCATATCATCGTACCAGCTGAGTATATCCCGAGCCTGTGAAAGCATCACGCCGACCTCTTTTTGGCCGAACGGCACTGCCCAATAAACGGAGGATAGCGTGTTGCTCGCTATGTACAGCTTGAGCAAGCGCCAAAACTCAATCGGAGGGTTATCGTTAAAATACCCGTTTATCATTCCCTTCGCAAACGGCGGGCTCGTTTGCGCGCACCATACGATGCGGTTGAACTCCTCCCAAGGGTCGCCAAAATCGCAGCGGTTAAAGTCAATGACGATTAGTTTGCCCCTTCCGTCAATCATCATGTTGCCTATATGGTAATCCCCATGCTGGAAGGTCTGGGGCCTGTTTTTTAGCAGATGGCGGTTTGAGTTAATATAGGCAATCATTTTTTCGCCGCCGTCGAACTTAATTGCGCATGTCTGATAGCCCGCGATTTTCTTGTCTATCTTCCTGTTAAAGCGCGCTTCCCAATCGGGCTGCGATCTAGGCGCGGGAATGGAATGCATTTTTGTAAGCAGCTCGCCGGCGCGACAGCCGAGCGCGTACTGCTCCGCGCATTGAATCTTCGGCAGCGCCTCCTCCGCCTCGATACCGTTAACCCAGCTTTGGATTGAGAATACGAAACCCTCCCGGCTTTCAAAGTATAGGGGCAGGCACATGGGAACCCCAAGCGCGGCGACGGCCTTCATCATTTTAAACTCCTCTTTTTTTTCCGCATGCTGATCCGCCGATGAAACGCGCAGCAAAACCTTCGCGCCGTCCGCTTGATGAGCGCAATATTTCCTGTCGCCGGACCATCCCTTATCGATAAGGTCAATGCATGTAAATTTAAAACGGTCGATAAGATACTCTTCGATATTCTTAAAATTCATATAATTACCTCTCTTAGTTGGTTTACTCTAGGAGACGGGCGGCGCTATCCCCAAATAACGATTCGTACGCTATCCTCAAATCATATCAAGTAATGACTTATTATAACAATACTAACAAATCGAATGTGATAAATACAGCGCGGAGCGTCCCTAACAGTCGCCCCGCGCAAGAAATCTGCCGTTTAAGCCGAATCCCCGAATTAAACAGCTCCTTTTTTGGGTGAAACTACAACGCGCCTGTTCGGTTCTTCACCTTCGCTATGCGTCGTCACAAACGGGCTGTTCTGCAATGTTGAATGAAGTATCCTTCGCTCGTACGGGTTCATCGGCTCCAGGGATCGGGGTCTGCCCGAAGCTTTTACCTGCGCGGCGACCTTGCGTGCAAGCCGCGTGAGCGTTTCTTCCCGTTTATCCCTGTAACCCTCTATATCAACCGTGACTCTTAAATAACCCGCTTCCCTGCGGTTACGGTTGATATAAAGCGAGGTAAGATATTGCATGGCGTCCAAATTTTCGCCCCGGTGACCAATGAGCATGCCCATCGCCCGGCTATCAATCTTCAGATAAATCGCCTCATCCTCTATACAGGCGGATATATCGGCCTCAATCCCCATTTTACGGATCAATTCATCGAGAAATTGCGCGGCAGGGCAATCAGCGGCCGCTTCCTTTGTATAATTGCGCTGCGGCTTTGCGGGCGGCTTACTCCTCTGCGGGCGCGGCTTTAATCGCTCCTGCGGGCGGGGCTCCTTGTCGTTAAGCGTATCGTCCCCGCTGCCGGCCCCATCCGATACGGTATCGCTTTGAGTTTTAATTTGAGCCGCATGCGAAATTAAAACCGTTTCCCCGGCGCGCTGCTTCACTTTTTCCTCAGCCGGGTTTTTATCAAACGACGGCTTTGGCGCGGGCGGCTTACGGGGCTCTCTGCCCTTTTTTCCGTATTCACGCGCAGAAGGCTTCAGCATTTCAGAAATGTTGATATCTTCCTTTTCCTTCTCCTTCAGCCTTACAATAGCGGGTTTCGCGCCGATGCCCAGTATTCCCTTCGTCTCTTGCTGGACTACCTCTATCTCTACTTCGTCAATCGATATCTCGAGCTGCCTGAGGCCGTTGAATATGGCCGCGTCTATGCTCTTTCCCTGTGACTCAATTATTCTCATGACCTTTGACTCCCCTCTACCGGAACGGTACGCGGAAATTTCTTATTCAAGAGCAAATTCGTAACAATCATGAGCACGCTGCTCAACGTCCAATAAATTGCGAACGCCGAGTTGTTCGTTAAACAGAATATAAAGCTCATGATGGGGAAAATATACATCATCATTTTTCCGCCGCCCGCGGCTTGCCCCTCGATCTTCGGCTGTGATTTTTGCATAAGCCATGCGGATAAAAAGTTTGACCCGCCCGCAAGTATGGGCAGAAGGAACCACCCGTTGTTCTTTCCGGGGTAAAGCTCAAGAAACGGGGCGGTAAGGTTATTGTAAGTATCAATCGCCGTTTGGGGAATATTGGATGTATTCTCAATAATAAGCCCAAGGTTTTTAAACGCCTCGAGCGCCGCGGGATTCTCCTTAAAGTAAATCAGGTTCTGCATGTTTGAAACGCTTGCGAAAAACTGCTTCGCTTCCATCACAACAGGCAGCGCGCCGTTATCCGCCTGCCAGATATTGCTTATCCACAAAAAGCGGAAGGATTCAAACATCTGCGTCGAACCGGTATCATGTACTTCCAGAATAGCCTGAATCATCTGCTCGCAGCCCCAAAAGCGGAAAGCGGCGATGAAGCAGAAAAACAAGGGCATGGTAATAAGCATAGGAAGGCAGCTACCCCACATGCTTACGCCCTGCTCCTTCATCAGCTTGGCCTGCGCCTGCTGAGCCATACGCGGGTCGTTTTTATACTTTTTTTGTATCTTTTGAATTTCCGGTTGAATAGCGGCCATTTTGGCCGTGGATTTACGCGTTTTGAGATCGGAGAAAAAAGTGAGGGCTCTCAAAACAATTGTACAGATAAGTATGGTTAAAAAAACGTTCTGCGCAGTTAGATTCTCATAAATCCAGCGCATACCCAGAAAAAACCAGGTAGTTAAAAAGAAATCTCCGCTCACGCGTCCGCTTCCTCTCTTTCGTAACTCTTTTTTCCCTTTATTTCAGGAACCGGGTCGTACCCTCCCTTGGAAAAAGGATTGCATCTTAATACGCGCCATATCGCCAGCAAAAGCCCCTTCGCCGCCCCAAAACGTTCAACAGCCGTCAACGCGTAAGTTGAACAGGTGGGCTGATAGCGGCAGCAGCCCGGGCGCAGGGGGGAAATATAGGCTTGATATCCCCTTATGATGTATAAGAGAACTCTTTTCATTGACCGTCCGCTTCTTTTAATAACAAATCCGCCTTACGCAGCAAATAACGCAAAGTATTTTGGATCTGTATAAATTCTTCCCCTTTTATCGGCTCCCGCGCAATGAAGATCAAGCTATGCCCAACCTTAATTTCGGGAAGTAAAGGGGAAAACGCTTCACGCAAACGCCTTTTAATGCGGTTGCGCATAACGCTGTTGCCGATTTTCTTGCTTACGGAAAAACCAATTCGCACATTATTGGCCTTATTCCTAGCGTAAACAAGTACAATAATGCGGCTACCGACGGATTTGCCCACCCGGTAGACATAACGAAAATCTTTATTCCTTTTCAAAGAAAAACAGCGTTTCAACTTTTTTCACATCAAAACGGCCCTCGGCCTGAGCATACTCGCCACAGAAAAACGCACGGCAAGCAAATGCCTGCCGTAAAACGGTATAACCGTTCGTTATGCGGAAAGTCTTTTTCTTCCTTTCAGGCGCCTGCGCGATAAAACGTTTCTTCCATCAGACGTTTTCATGCGTTTGCGGAACCCATGAACCTTTTTTCTCTGCCTTTTCTTAGGCTGATAAGTTTGCAGCATTACCTCACACCTCTTTTCCTCAATAATCGAAATCCGCTTTCACGGATCAATCGCATAAATCATCAGTTTATGATTATATCGGAATCCCTGCGCCCATGTCAAGGAATATTACTGCCATGCCCTTATTTTTCTTGTCTTTTGACGATAATAGGCCCTATTTTATATTGCCGACAAAATTTCCTATTTTATGTCCAAATCGGTTGTGATATAGTACATAGATAGATAAAAAATTGCGCATGGGCATACGCTCTACCCATAAATCGTTATGGAGTTTATTTTTATCCACAGAATTTTCCACAGGCTGTGAACAACTGCGCAAAAAATGGGGGTTTATATGGTTTCTCCACAATTTATTTGGGATAAAACCAAGGAATATCTAAAAAACGAGATGACAAGCGCCAGCTTTGATAATTATATCCGGGAGACGCGGGCGGTATCCATCGAAAATAACACGTTGATATTGGAGGCGCAGAGCGAAGTAATCGCAAATACGCTAAAAATGTTTTATACAACGCCCATCGCGCAGGCTGTAAACACCTGCAACGGAACAAGCCTTGCCATCGAAATTACCAGCCCATGCGTTGTGGCCGAAGCTGCGGGAAATGAAAGGATAAAGGCTGAGGGCGGCGGCTCGTTCAGCCTGAACTCTAAATATACTTTCGAGACATTCGTAATCGGTAAATCCAACGATTTTGCGTACGCCGCGGCCAAGGCGGTCGCCGATAACCCCGCAAAGGCGTACAACCCGCTTTTCATTTACGGCGGGGTAGGCCTGGGTAAAACGCATCTCATGCACGCTATCGGGCAAAGGATTATTGAAAAGCGTCCTTTAGCCAAGATCTCCTACATTACCAGCGAAACGTTTACCAACGAGCTGATACAATCCATTCAAAGCAATCGAAACGCGCAGTTCAGGGATAAATACCGCAATGTCGACGTGCTGATGGTTGACGATATTCAGTTTATCGCCGGTAAGGAAAGCACACAGGAGGAGTTTTTCCATACTTTTAACGCCTTAAGGGATTATGACCGGCAGATCATCATCACCTCGGACAAGCCTCCAAAGGATATCCCAACGCTTGAGGAACGGCTCCGCACGCGTTTTGAATGGGGGCTTATAGCAAACATTCAGCCTCCCGATCTGGAGACGCGTATCGCAATTTTACGGAACAAAGCCAAGATGGAGACTCTGGATGTTGATTCAGATGTGCTTTCCTTCATCGCGGAGAAGGTAAATTCGAATATCCGCGAGCTGGAAGGCTCCTTAAACAGGGTAATCGCTTACTCCGTGCTCACAAAGCAGGAAATCTCCTTGAAGCTGGCGGAAACCGCGCTGAAGGATATTTTACCCGACGGCGGCAAGATGAAAATAACGCCGGAGCTTATACAGCAGATTGTGGCCGATTATTTTTCCATCGACGTTAAGGATCTTATCGGGAAGCGTAAGGATAAAAAAGTCGTGTTTCCAAGGCATATCTCCATGTACCTCATACGTACGATGACGGATTTATCCTTATCCGATATCGGCGGCTGCTTCGGGGGAAGGGATCATACGACCGTAATAAACGCGTACGACAAGATTTCGTCGGAATTGCAGATGAAACCCGATTTGGCCGTCAAGCTTGAGGATATCATGAAACGGATTGAAAAATAGGGTTGCTATTGTATACACACATCCATCCACAATCCACAAAAAGCGGGCGCGGGTTGTTTGTGATAATGTGGATGATGTCGAGTATGTTGATAACCTTCGTATTTTTTCACAGGAATCCATACATGGTTATCAACACGAAGTTTACAGCATTAATGGGCGTAAGAGGATGTTTTCCACATTATCCATAGGCCCTACTACAACGGCTTCTGTTTAAATTAAATTGATACATATATAAATGAGGAGGTTTATATGCGTTTTTATATTGACACTACGGAGCTCAACGCCGGCATATCCACCGTCATTAAGGCGATGTCCAGCCGCTCAAACTCCATGACGATTCTTGAAGGTATTTATATCGCCGCTTACGAGGGAAGCATATTGCTTAAATGCTCCGATCTGTCTTTGCAGATAGAAACCATACTTCCCGCTACGGTTGAAGAGGAAGGCGCCATCGTACTGCCTGGCAGAATTTTCTCTGAAATGGCGAAAAAGCTTCCGGGCGACAGCGTTTATATCTCTAACGAGGAAAATACCGTCACCATCAAAAGCGGAAGGGCGCAGACGACGCTGCAGGCCAGCTCCGCTATGGATTATCCTGATATGCCTGAGGTGGGCGCCCAGTTTTCCGTAAAGATTAAGCAGCGTACGCTTAAGGATATGATAAAGCAATCCATTTTCGCCACAGCTCAGGACGATACCAAACCCATCCTTACCGGAGTATTGATGGAGCTTAACGCAAATGAACTGACAATGGTTGCGCTCGACGGATACCGCCTGGCCATGCGCAGAGAAAGGCTGGACGGCGAATACGGTGAGAGGAGCGTGGTTGTGCCCGGTAAATCCTTATCGGAAATCAGCCGTATTCTCAACGACGGGGATGAGGATATGGTTACGTTAACCTTCTCAAAAACGCACGTATCTCTGGATATGGGGTATACGACCGTTATTTCACGGCTGCTGGACGGCGAGTTTATACGATACAAACAGATCTTACCCGAGGATCACGCTACAAGGGCGAGCATTAACCGGCAGGAGCTGCTCGACGCGATTGAGCGCGCTTCTTTAATGGCTAGGGAAGGGAAGAACAACCTGATTAAATTTTCATTTAAGGATGAGATCGTTGTGCTCACGGCGAACAATGATCTTGGAAGGATACAGGAGGAGATACCGATTACGAATACAGGAAACGAGCTGGATATCGCCTTTAACTCCAAGTATTTTAGCGATGTGCTCAAATGCCTTGAAGATGATGAACTTTTCCTGGATATGAATAACAATATCAGCCCTTGCGTTGTGAGGCCGATGCAGGGGGATGAGTTTTTCTATTTGATCCTGCCCGTTCGCCTTTTTTCCGGAATGTAGGCGGGCGGTAGCTTCGTTATAACGAAGGAAAAGCTTCAGTTAGATACCTTTGCTTCTTTATAATATAATAAAAATTGATTTTACGCCCGGTTTGTGCTACAATGGGATCAGCGCAAGGGGCGTTTTTTTGTGTGGATAATCAAACCGGCAAGGCGGTGTATGGGGTGAGAATAGAGCGTGTAAGGCTTTGCGGCTTTCGCAATTACGAATCCCTTACAATCAGCCCCGGCGGCAGCTTAAACCTAATTAGCGGGGAGAATGGGCAGGGAAAAACAAACCTGATAGAATCCATTTTTCTTTGTGCCGTCGGTCGATCCCACCGAACGAAAAGGGATAAGGACCTGATTAACAGGGAAGCGCGCGGCGCTTATATCGGTGTGGATATTTCAAACGCAACCGGGGCGCACAGGATTGAGATACGCCTTTTTGTAAACGAGCGCAGGAGGATATGCGTCGACGGGGCGTTGTGCGAGCGCTCCGGCGAGTTGATGGGCGTTTTAAACGCAGTGCTTTTTTCGCCGGAATCCATGAGCCTTATTAAAGGCGGGCCGGCAGAGAGAAGGCGTTTTTTGGATATGGGGATAAGCCAGCTTCATCCCTCATATTATTATGCGCTTCAGCAGTACAATGCCGCGCTTAAGCAGAGAAACGCGCTGATAAAGGATTTGTCCGCGCCCTTAGATCTTATACGGTCCTGGGATTCGCAGCTCGCCAAATACGGCGGGGAGGTTGTAAAGAGGCGGGAGGATTTTTTTAAAATCTTTCCCGTATATGCGGACGGGATATACACAGATATATCCGGCGGAGCTGAGCGGCTTGAGATTAGCTATGAAAGAAACGAAGGGGCTTTATATATTGGTGAAAGCCTGAAGCGAAATCTTGATGAGGACAGAAGGCGCGGATATACCGGAACCGGCCCTCACAGGGATGATATATCAATTTTAATTAATGGAAGCGATATAAGGTATTTTGGATCGCAGGGTCAGCAGAGAACCGCGGCTTTAGCGATGAAGCTGAGTGAAATTGAGCTTGTTTACGCCGTTAAGGGGGAATACCCCGTGCTGCTGCTGGATGACGTGCTGTCGGAGCTGGATGAGAAAAGAAAGAGAAAGCTGATTGACAGCGTTGAGAAATGCCAGTGCTTTTTAACTTCAGCATCGGAATTGGATGCTAAGGTTGTTAAGCTCATGAGAGCAAAAGCGTTTACATGCGCAAACGGACAAATAAAGGAAGATAGTACTTAGATGGGATAATCTGTCAATAATAAGGGGAGATGTATGCTTGATATTGGAGGCGGCGTGAGGCTGGCCGATGAAGAAATAATTGTGATACTAAAAAAAGAGACCTTATTATCCAATAGGGATAACAGAAGGTTTATTCATAATGCGACGGGCGGGGATGAAGTTATCAACGCCTCAAGCGCTAAAAGGATAAAAGCGTATGTCGTAGCTATAAGCGGCGGCAGAACAAGGGTTTATTCCACCTCCACAGCGCCTTCAACGCTGTTCAAGCGTTCCGCTCAAGAGGGGATATTATCAATGAATTGAAAAGGTTTGGAAAGGAAACGGCGCAATGAACAACCAACATGAATACGACGCGTCACAAATACAGGTGCTTGAGGGGCTTGAAGCCGTACGCAGAAGGCCGGGCATGTATATTGGATCGACCGATACGAGGGGGCTGCACCATCTCGTTACAGAGCTTGTTGATAATTCGATTGACGAGGCATTGGCGGGATTCTGCACGCATATTGAAATAACCATCCATCCAGATAATTCCGTAACGGTTCAGGACGATGGCCGCGGCATACCTGTGGACATGCATGAAAAGATGGGGAAGAGCGCGCTTGAGGTCGCTTTGACGGTTTTGCATGCCGGCGGTAAGTTCGGCGGCGGCGGTTATAAGGTGTCCGGCGGACTTCACGGCGTCGGCATGAGCGCCGTGAACGCGCTTTCCGAATGGTTTAATGTGGAGGTCAGGCGCGGCGGCAAAATCTACCGTCAGGAATATCGCTACGGCGATCCAATAACGGCGGTGGAAGTCGTTGGCGAGTGCGACGTTGAGGATACCGGAACCAAGGAAACGTTTTTAGCGGATACGGGTATATTCGACGCGGTGGATTATGAGTTTGATACGATGGCGGCGCGTTTGCGCGAGCTTGCGTTTTTGAACCGCGGCATAAAAATAAGCGTTTGCGACGAACGCGGAGAATCGCCCGTCAAAAAGGTGTTTTGCTATGAAGGCGGCATATTGTCCTTCGTTAAACACCTCAATAAAAATAAAGAGGTGCTGCATCCCGAGCCTATATATTTTGAGGCGCAGAGGGATGAAAATGGCGAGGAAACGGCGAACGTCGAAATAGCTATGCAATATAACGACGGCTATAATGAAAACATTTTTACTTTTGCCAACAACATATCAACTACCGAGGGCGGCAGCCATCTTGCCGGGTTTAAGGCCGGGCTAACCAGGGTTGTAAACGATTACGCGCGCAAGTATAAGCTGCTTAAGGAATCCGAGCAGAACCTTTCAGGCGAAGACGTAAGGGAAGGGCTTACGTGCATTATCAGCGTAAAACTCACCGAACCGCAGTTTGAAGGTCAGACGAAGAGCAAGCTTGGCAACGCCTATATCAGGACGTTGGTGGACGGCGCGGTTTCTAATAATTTATCGCAATACCTTGAGGAAAACCCGCAAGTCGCGCGGCTTGTGATAGATAAATGCATTACCGCGTCTCGGGCCAGGGACGCGGCAAGAAGGGCGCGCGAGCTAACGAGGAGAAAAACGGCGCTCGATTCCACCGCCTTGCCGGGCAAGCTTGCGGACTGCAGGGAAAAGGACGCTTCAAAATGCGAGATTTTTATTGTTGAGGGCGAATCCGCCGGAGGAAGCGCGAAGCAGGGGCGCAATCCCGCGTTTCAGGCCATCCTTCCTCTTCGCGGTAAAATACTGAACGTTGAAAAAACGCGTATGGACAGGATATTGGCCAACAATGAAATTAAAGCCATGATAACCGCTTTCGGCGCGGGCATGGACGGGGATTTTGACGAGAGCCGGCTAAGGTACCATAAAATCGTTTGCATGACGGACGCGGACGTTGACGGAAGCCATATCCGAATTCTGATGCTGACGTTCTTTTACAGGCATATGCGCCCGCTGATTGAAAAGGGGTACGTTTATATCGCGCAGCCGCCGCTCTATAAGATTAGCCGCGGAAAATTTGAAAAGTATGTTTACAGCGACGAGGAGCTTGAGGAAACACTCAGCGAGATAGGGCGCGATCCCAAACCAACGATTCAGCGCTATAAGGGTTTGGGTGAAATGAACCCCGAGCAGCTTTGGGATACCACGATGGACCCGCAAAAACGCATCATGCTCAAGGTGCATCTGGAGGACGCGATACGTGCCGATGAGATTTTCACCATTCTGATGGGCGATAAGGTTGAGCCCAGAAGAGAATTTATTGAGCAGAATTCCAAGCTGGTTGCGAACCTGGATATATAATGAAAGACAGATGAGGTTGAATGCAAAATGAGCGATATTAACGACCAGACTCGCATACTGCCCCTTGATCTTGAGAAGGAGATGAAAAAATCTTTTATATCCTACGCGATGGCGGTTATTATCAACCGCGCGCTGCCGGATGTAAGGGATGGATTAAAGCCTGTTCACAGGCGCATTATGTACGCGATGGATGAGCTTGGGCTTCAGCCCGAAAAACCGTTCCGCAAATGCGCTCGCATAGTGGGGGACGTGCTGGGCAAGTTCCACCCGCATGGCGATTCATCCGTTTACGATGCTTTAGTCCGGCTTGCGCAGGATTTCAATACCCGTTATCCGCTGGTTGAAGGGCATGGGAACTTCGGCAGTATCGACGGAGATTCCGCCGCGGCGATGCGCTATACGGAGGCGAAGATGAGCCGCCTTTCAACGGCCATGATGGCGGATATTGATAAGAACACGGTGGATTTCGTTCCGAACTTTGATGAAACGCTGATACAGCCTTCCGTCCTTCCCTCAAGGTATCCGAATCTGCTGGTAAACGGGTCCGGCGGCATAGCCGTGGGCATGGCGACGAATATCCCCCCGCATAACATGGGCGAAACGATTGACGCGTATGTCGCGATGATCGATAACCCGGATATCACGGTCGAGGAGCTGATGTGCCACGTGCCCGCTCCTGATTTCCCCACGGGCGGGATTATTATGGGTACTGCCGGCGTGCGTCAGGCTTACCGAACCGGACGGGGCCGCATTGTTGTGAGGGCGAAGGCGGATATTGAGCAGCACCAACCCAATAAAGCGCGTATTATCGTAACGGAAATACCCTATCAGGTGAATAAAGCGCGCCTTGTAGAGAAAATAGCCGAACTGGTGCACGAAAAGCGAATTGAGGGCATCTCGGACCTTAGGGATGAAACGGATCGCAACGGTATGCGCATTGTGATCGAACTTAAGAAGGATGTTAATGCGAATGTCGTGCTGAATCAGCTTTACAAGCATACCGCCATGCAGGATACGTTTGGGGTAATCATGCTCGCCCTCGTTGACGGGGAACCCAAGGTACTCAATCTGAGGGAGATGCTTTACTATTATCTGCAGTTCCAAAAGCAGGTGGTTACGCGCCGGACGAAATATGACCTTGATAAAGCGCTTGAAAGGATGCATATCCTAGAGGGCCTGATTATTGCGCTGGACAATATCGACGAGGTTGTGGAAATCATTAAGCACTCCGAATCCGCCCCGATAGCGCGCCTGAGGCTGATGGAGCGATTCGGCCTGTCCGAAAAGCAGGCTCAGGCCATACTGGATATGCGGCTACAGCGGCTTACGGGCCTTGAACGGGATAAAATAATCAAAGAGCACGCTGATCTCAAGGGGACCGTCGAGTACCTTCAAGGCATACTCGCGGATGAAGACAAGCTGCTTTTCATACTGCGCGAGGAGGTTTTGGAGATAAGGCGTAAATATGCGGATCCGCGCAGGACTCAAATAACCCAGGTAGTGGATGAAATCGATCTGGACGATATTATACAGGAAGAGGAAATGATAGTTACGCTTACCCGCTTTGGGTATATTAAGCGCGTAGCTTCGGATACTTACCGTGCGCAGAGGCGCGGCGGCCTTGGCGTTATGGCGCAGTCCACCAGGGAAGAGGATTTTGTTGAAAGGATATTCGCTTCCTCAACGCATACGCCCGTGATGTTCTTTACCAATATGGGGCGCGCGTTTAAGCTCAAATGCTACGCTATACCCGAGGCGGGCAGGGCCGCGAAAGGCACAGCGATTGTTAACCTGCTTCAGCTTGCGGGGGGAGAAAAGGTTACCGCCATGCTTCCGCTTATAAGCGGCGATAAGAGCAAGTACCTTGTGCTTGCGACGCGTAACGGCGTTATAAAGAAAACGCCTGTTTCCGATTTTGATAATATCAGGCGCGGGGGAATCATCGCATTAAATCTGCGCGAAGGAGACGAGCTGATAGGCGTAATGCTCTCCAGCGGCGAGGATGAATTTCTTGTTGGTACGAGAAACGGCATGTGCATACGGTTCCATGAAAGCGACGTGCGGCCTATGGGGCGTACGGCTACGGGCGTGCGCAGCATCGAGCTGGATGAGGGCGATCATGTTGTGGACGTTGAAAAGGTTATCCCCGGCGCGACGGTGCTTTCCGTAACGGAAAACGGTATGGGTAAGCGGACTGCTGAGGAGGAGTACCGTTTGCAGAGAAGGGGAGGAAAAGGCATAATCGCCAACAAGGTTAACAATAAAACGGGCGCCCTGTGCTGCCAGAAGATGGTGACTGGGCAAGAGGACATAATGCTGATAAGGGACGACGGCACGGTTATGCGCATGAACCTCTCTCAGGTGAACGTCATCTCGCGCAATACGCAGGGCGTAAGGCTTATGCGCGTTGACGAGGGTACGCGCATCACGAGCGTGGCGCTGATGGAACCCAACCTCGCTGAGAATGAGGAGGCGCAGGAAGGGGAAAGCTAGCGGGGAAAAACTTTTTAGGGGAACGATATGAATTCTTATTCGATTCCGAATGAATTATTTGAATTATCCCGCCTTTTTAAGAAGGCGGGATTTTGCCTGTACGCTGTTGGCGGAATGACGCGCAACCCGCTTTTAGGGCTTCCCGTAAGCGATATTGATGTAACCAGCGCGATGACGCCGGAGGATGTGATTCGTTTGTGCGAGAGGGAAGGGATTAAAAACGTACCCAAAGGGATTGACTTCGGCACGGTAGAGATTCATATACAGGATGAGGAACGCAAGTTGAGCGTGGAGCATACGACATTCCGCTCTGACGTTTACGGCGGCGGCGGGGCGCACAGGCCGCAGGCCGTACGCTTTACCGACGACCTGGCGCAGGACGCCTTCAGGCGGGATTTTACGGTGAACGCCATTTACCGCGATATTGAATCCGGCGACGTTATCGACCCAACCGGGGGTATGAAGGACATTGAGAAGCGCCTGATACGCGCAACCTCCAGCGATCCGTCCGTAATTTTGCGCGACGACGGGCTGAGGATAATGAGGATGGCGCGCTTTGCGTGCCAGCTCGGGTTTGATGTGGAGGAAGGTACCTTCAATGCCGCCAGGGAGCATGTTGGGCTTTTGCGCGATATCAGCGCGGAGCGGATAAGGGATGAGTTTGATAAGATACTGTTGAGCGACATGCGCTATCCGAATAGGGGTGAGAGCTTTGAACCCGTTTTGACCGGGCTCAATATGCTTGATGAGGTTGGCGCTGTTACGGTTTTATTTCCCGAGCTTGAAGTATGCCGGGGCGTTGAACAGAATACCCCCTACCACCGCTATGATGTATTACAGCATCTCTACCATACTGCCGCTGCGGCGCCTGGGCGGCTGTTTATGCGCCTTGCCGGGCTGTTTCACGACGTAGGCAAGCCCATTGCGCTCAAGAGGAGCGGAAAAATGTACGGGCATGACGATATTGGCGTCGTTATTGCCCGGGAAATATTCCTGCGGCTGAAATATCCGCGCCGGATACAGGAGGAAGCGCTATTTATCATACAAAACCACATGTACGATCTTAAAAATACCGCCAAGGAAACCACTTTGCGCGCTCACTTTGCTAAGCTTGGCTATGAGAGGAGCGTTTGGCTGGCGCGCTTCCGGCAGGCGGACGTAACCGGCTCTGGAGTTAAGAAGCGGGCGGACGAAAGCGCTATGCGGTGGCTAAAGCTTCTTGAAACGATGAAAAGGGAGGGCGCGCCGTTTTCCCTGGCCGAGTTAAAATGCTCGGGCGAGGACGTTATGCGCTGGCTTGATATGCCCGCAAGCCCTGAAATCGGCGAAATTAAAAGGCGGCTGCTCGCCCATTGCGCAAGGATTCCCAAGGATAACAGGCCGGACAGGCTTGAGTTTGTGGCCAAGGGCATGAGGCCAAAACGATAGATTTTAATCATTTTAAATTCCACTTCAGTTTAAAGCGAAGCGCATAAATATGGAAACCGCCATGCTTAGATTGTCTTTAACTCAACAGCAAATTTTGTATAGCGCTCTATAAGGTTTATTACCTAAAAAGATGAAATTTACAGGAATTGACACAATAATGTCGCATGCGATTACTGGCTAATGGTATATATTGGAGGTTTGGCAGCCATATGATATAATACCTGTTGAGATATATGGAGCAGGAGAGTATATGGGCGGCTGTAAGAATAGTGAATTGAACACAAACGATCTTGTAATTGCGGATATTCATCTGCTTAAACAGCATACGCCCGTTAGCTCGGCCGTTATTGAAAAATTGGATGTTGCGGCGTTTGGTTATTTTGACGGAATTAAGTTCGGAGTGTTGGAAGACGATATTTTGAACTATTTTGAAAACGATGTTCTGCATCTTTTCACCTATGATGGCTTGATGGGGCGGCACATGTTGGATAAGCCGGATTTAAGCGGTTTCCTTAACTGCAGTAAAGAGGATAGGTTGCCATATTGCGCCATTATTATGGTGCAGATACTTCCTTTTTGCAAAAACCGCGTTCAGCAAAGAGAATCGCGCGGCCTTCTACAGGAGGTTTGCGACGAGGTGGAAAACGCGATAAAGCGCGCAAAAACAACCTATGACAGTTTATATTATGATAATCCGCCGAGCGCTATGCATTCTAGCCCCAGTATAAGGTTTTATCCTTATTGCTGCATGAATCAGATCGATATTGTTATCGCCATCAATTCCAACAGCATAACCTATATCACGGATGTGATCGAGCACTTTATGCATGAAAATCGGTACAGGGAGGAATGCTTTAACACGCAAGAGCCCGTCGGCGGATGCGGAAAACTGTTCTGTAACGTTTCAAGCTACTCCGTTTGCGGGGTTTTAACGCATTATAAGGGTAATTGCATAAAAGACGACCACGGCTTTGACATGCTGTTTGAAACCATCTCAGACTATGATATTGATAACAACCGCCATATATTCCTTTATCAGACATATGTTCTTAACAGGGCGGATACCATGCATCATCTGCCGCTTGACGGCCAGGGGCCTTTTTGTACGCTCGGCAATTCCGATTACGTGTATCTTTCAGCGCCGGCCAGCAAAAACGAATTTAGGAAGTTTTTAAAACTGGTATTGGATTATTGTGGTGCTACGGATCATATTGCGGGAGCGGAGTTGATGCTGCTGACAAAAGCCGGCGGGAGCGGCGAACGTTGTAATCATAACCCGGAACATTCTAAAACGTGCAATGGAGCGAATTCGGGTAAAAACCGGGCTTTGCCATCAAACCGCCTGTTTTCGGATTTGGCGGCAAAGATAACCGAACTGATAAGCGGAAATGAGAATGGCGACGGCGCAATAGAGAGAACTGCGAAAATTATCGATGAAATGTACCGTTACTGCGAGCATTTGCAGGCCTCGCATTATGCACCGGGAGTGGGCGTGATGCTAAGGCCCGTGTTTGAGAACCTTTATCTACTGCTGTATACGCAGATGTTGCTGATAAGAAAAAGCACGGAGACGGATCTCATGGATTTAAGCGCGCCTGTTTTTGAATTGATCAATATAAAATCGCTTCGGCTGTTTATCGAGAACATGTATATGCTTTTATCTTGCCTTGCGCTTTCCACATCGAATTTTGCGGAAACGCAGGACTTTCGATCAAATGAGCTTAACGGGTATTCTAAATATCTAATTGGCTATTATGTGTGTATTAAGCAGCTATTAAAAGAGTTAAAAACAAAAAATATGACGCATAAAAAAATAGAGGTCCTTACGTCAATATCGCAGGGGGATATTATGCAAAATGAGCTGCTTTTCTCAAATATAAACAGTAAATTCAGCTTATACGTTTTACCTCTGCCAATTGTTTTTTTAAATAAGCCTTATATGCTGGTTCCGCTAATCCTGCATGAGGTTGGGCATATGATCGAGGAGAAGCCGCGTGAAAAAAGAAAGGAGCTTATGATTAAAGCCGCGGCGCGTTATATCACCGCTTTTTTGGTACCCAAATTATTCCGGGTTACGCACGACCCGGACGGGGATCTGTTTGATAAGCTTGATTTGCCTTTCCGTTTTTCGGTTGTTGATGAAACGATGAGCGGCGTAAACGTTTACTATCGCTCGACTGTAACACAAATGCTGTCAAGCGCTCCGCTAAAACGGGGAATGGGGGATATGGACCGCGTATGCCGAGACGAAGCGTGCACAGCGGTTAATAAAATAATTGAGCTGGCGGCTGGTGAATTGAACAATAGTTTTCTAAGGGTATTTGAGGGCGATGATTATTATTTTAACCATATGGCCACAAACCTTCCGCCGATGGTTGAGCAGATGCATTATGGGCTTATCAGGGGGGAACATCGCGGGAGCTTCGGACATGATACTGCAAGCTGGCTCAACAGGTATATAGACGGCCGTACGTCCGCGAATAATAAAGACGCGGCTCCCGGGAGCGGAAGCGGGTTGGATTTAAATAAGGTCGCGTTTTTTGAGTCGGAAGCGTATAAAAAGATTATGAAAAGGTTCCGCAAGATCATCGGCGATGAGAACCTCAGTTTCAGCTTTATCGATTTGGAGCAAAGGCTCAATGAATCGTATGGCGCTCGGCTTGTAAGCATATACCGGAATAATGCGATTGAGAATATGTGTGGGAATCAAACGCTCAAAAATACGACGGCAAGCGCATTTACGGCGTTTAAAGAGGTATATCCCGATGTATTTATGCTGGCGGCTTTGGGAATTCATCCGCCAGAGGCGGGCGCGAGCGCGGCTGATAAGCACCGGGGCGCGAGTAAGTATATGGACAGCTTTGGCGTTAATACAATTAAGAGAATACGTAACAGCCTGGGCGCGTCACTGCGGATATGCGCCATCCTTTCCCAATATTTCAACATTAGTGGATGGGAAGAGGCAGAATCGTTTTTTGATGAATACGCCAAGAACGGCGAGCGAGATAGCTACCGATGGATTACGGAAATATGTTATAATAAGCCGAACGAAAGGGCGAAGCATCTAGGCTTTGATAACACCATATTGCCGCCCTTGTGCGAATACACACAGGCTTGCATAGAACAATTAAGCGGTATTCGTTTCAGCTCCGATGTTGTATTAGCGGATTTATACCAGAGCGTCAAGCGCCATGAGTACGAGAATATCTTTTATTTATGGAATTCACTCTATTATCTGGCGGACTAGGGGGGGCGGTATGGATAACGATTTAAATGCGGTTTATGGGGAAAGGCTGCCGGCTGGATTTATATCCAAGAATGAATTTTATTTAAAAATCATCGCCAACGTATATAAAGATAATATGATGGCGCTTTTGATAGGCTCGGGTATATCCAGGCAGTCCGGCATACCCGATTGGCGCGGCCTTGTTGAGGAGATGTACAGGCGGTACTTGGTTCACCGCCTCGGCTACTTTGAGAATGATGTTAAAGAATTAAGGGATGAACTGATCCGAGCTGATTTAAGCAAATCGGATATATTGCCGTTTATTAAAAATAAGGAGCTTATCGAAATAGCGCAATATATTAAACCGTCCACGCCGGACCAGAGCGAGGAGGATAACACGCAGGCTTTATGCGCACGGCTCGTACAGGCGATATTTAAAGAACGTTATAGCGAAAAAATAGCTCAATGCGCTCATAACGACGTAATATTAGGGGATAAGGAGAAAAACGGTAATAAAACGCTTTTTGAGCTGGCTGAGTTGATTTGCCCTCAAGATAAAACCGAGCCAATGATTCGTGATATAATTACTTATAATTATGACGACCTGCTTGAAGGCGCGCTTCAAAACACAAGATACAATCGTAAGCTTAATATTGTAATGCTCACTAACGGAAAGGTGATTAAAAGCTTTAACAACCCGGCATTAAGTACGGTATATATATATCATGTACATGGTATAACTCCGGTGGTGAATCCTGATATAGAGTGCGGCCCGATTGTGCTTAACGACGAGAGCTATCGAGAGATGGAAACCGACGCATTCCTCTGGGGAAACCATAGGCAAGTACAGCTTTTCAGGGAAAAGCCAACGCTCATAATAGGATTTTCCTGCGAGGATCGTAATTTTCGCCGTTTATGTTCGATAAAAAGCTGTAAAGGGAGCTTTAAGCCCCGATTCGCTTTAATGCAGGCGAACGATTTTTTTATGGGGGCAGAGGAGCTTGGAAAAGGAGCCGTATGCTCACAAGAGAAGCTGACGAGGGAAAAGCAAATCACCGCCGCGACAATGTTAAATATCTACGAAAGTTACCTTTACGATCAGTTCGGAATCCATGTGATTTGGGTTTATGACGCAGCCGTTCACGTTAAACGGGTCATCAGGCGCTTGAGGGAAATGGCCGCTGCAGTTTAGAAACAAAAAACCCAAGCAGCGCTTGGGCGGTATGAATATGCTTAGTTATGGACAGCGTTTAATATACGTTTGTACGGCGCCATCAGGTGACAACGGCTTTGAAAAATCATTCCCAAACCGGCTGTCGTCCTCAGCCATACTGGAGGAACGAACCTGCGGCATATTACGCAAATAATCTTCGGCCTTAATGCTGCTATCTAAGGCTTCAATTTCATTTAAAAAGTATTCCTTCATTAATTACCCTCTCCTCTTCTCATACTTTATAATATGATAAAGAGGTAAATATGGTCTTCACCATAGCTGATATTTGATTTCCACAGTAATATTATTACCGGGAACGCCTTTATTATATACCACTTAAAACTGATAATCAATAGCATTAATGATACTTCTATATGAAAAAAGAGAAAATAATATGTAAAAACATATAAATTTTATGCTTGTACTACCCGTTTATCATTGGAGTGGGATTAAACCTTAGGCACTGCCTCCATATATCAAATAATCCGCGGGGGTAATCGTACCCCCCGCGGATGTAATAAGCGTATTACTTCCCGCAGCAGCAGCAGCCGTCCGCGCAGGCCATATGCTTGATAAGGTCGAGGCATTTATTGGAATAGCCCCACTCGTTGTCGTACCAGGCGACGAGCTTCACGAAGTTGTCGTTCAGGCTGATGCCTGCGCCGGCGTCGAAGATGGAGGTGCGCGCATCCGTTATAAAATCAGAAGAAACGACCTTATCCTCCGTATAGCCTATAACGCCCTTGTATTGTTCGGATTCGGAGGCGGCTTTCATGACCGATTTGATATCGTCGTAAGACGCGGGCTTTTCAAGGCGGCAGGTGAGATCCACAACCGAAACGTCCGCGGTAGGCACGCGGAACGCCATGCCGGTAAGCTTCCCGTTGAGCGATGGGATAACCTTGCCAACGGCCTTAGCCGCGCCGGTGGAGCTGGGTATGATATTGAACGCCGCGCCGCGCCCGCCGCGCCAGTCCTTTTTTGAAGGGCCGTCAACCGTAAGCTGCGTGGCTGTTGTGGCGTGTACGGTGGTCATAAGACCTTCTATAATGCCGAAGTTGTCGTTAATGACCTTGGCAAGCGGGGCAAGGCAGTTTGTCGTACAGGAGGCGTTGGATACAATATTCATATCCGGCCGGTATTCTTCATTATTTACACCCATAACGAACATGGGCGCGTCCGCTGACGGGGCTGAAATTACAACCTTTTTCGCACCGCCTTTGAAGTGGGCCTGTGCCTTATCCATCGTTGTGAATTTACCGGTTGCCTCTACCACATACTCGGCCCCGCATTCATTCCAGGGGATTTGCCCCGGATCCATGCATGCGTATACGGCTATTTCCCTGCCGTTTACAACGAGCTTTCCGTCACGCGTTTGTATATCGCCGTCAAAGCGGCCGTGAACGGTGTCGTAGCGAAGCATGTAGACCATATAATCCAGGTCGATAAAGGGGTCGTTAATGCCGACGACTTCCATATCCGAACGGGAGATGGAGGCCCGAAAAACCAAGCGGCCTATGCGGCCAAAACCATTGATGCCAACCTTAACAGACATGTTTCAAATCTCCTAAACTATTTATCTTTTTTGCGCTAATGCGGTCAACTGTATATAAACAGCGCGGAAACGGTATTTACTAAATAGCGTCCCCATTTGTAATATTAGCCCAATTCAATATCCTATGCAATAGATTTTTTATTAATTAAGGAAAGCGGTATAATCCCTTACGCACTTTTTAAAAAACATATTTTTCAAGAAAACGCAAAGCTCCCATAATGAATATTTCATTTGCGCATAGGCGGATCAGAAATGGGCATTATATAATGTCACTCCCATTGAAACCCAAAAAGTATCCGCATTGCGCTCGTTCAATTCCACCTATAAATGTTATGATATTCATAAAAACAAGAGACGCGGCGGGCAGCGTATATGAGATTTATAGAGCGCACTTTTGCATAAAGGGTTCAGTAATGGAAATTATCCAAAAAATTATGTTATACTATTCTTGATTTTAAGTACTTTGAAGGGAAATCCGTATATGACAAATCAGGATATTCTGCAAGTTGCGATGAGGCAATCGGCGGTGGACAGCGGCTGCCGCGCCGGCGATTTCATCGAATTTGATAACAAAGTTGTTATCTCTCAAAAAAAGGCCGGCGCGAGAAAGTACTTGGAACTGCCGTTTTATTGCGACCTCACGTCGTACGGTAATAATATTGTAGCCTCCGTTTCGGAGAATCTGATCGATATTGTAGAAGGCTACATCACTAAGTATCCTGTTGAGCATTGCTTTGAAACGCCAAATTTGCTTGTGCTGATGGAAAACCTGAAACCGTTTGATCTGAATATCTGCTTTATGGCGGAGTACTTTTTGCCGGATATGCGTACGATTAAGCCCCTTGCCTGCGATTTTGAGCTGAAGCTTTTGCGGCCGGACGACTTTGCGGGCTGTTATTTGCCCCAATGGGGCAACGCGCTGTGCGAAAAGCGCAAGCAGCTTGATGTTCTGGCGGTCGGCGCGTTTGAAGGCGGCGAAATGATTGGCCTGGCCGGGTGCTCTCAAGACTGCGATACGATGTGGCAAATCGGTATCGACGTGCTGCCTCAATACCGGCGCCTCGGCATAGCATCGGCGCTTACAAGTACGCTTGCGGTCGAAATATTGAAGCGGAACCGGGTCCCGTTCTATTGCAGCGCATGGTCAAACATCAAATCGGTAAATAACGCGATTAAAAGCGGATTCAGGCCCGCATGGGTGCAGATAACCGCGAAGAAGAATGATTTTATCGCCGACATGAATAAGTAGCGCACTCCCCGGCAGCACAGCCCGGCGTACGCCAATAAAAACCCATTTATCAGCATTGCGATTCGCGCGCCGAAGCCGGCTTGTAAGCGGTTCGCTCTAAACGCGGAAAACGACAGCCCTACATGCAGTTTATCTCAAACCTTGGTTATACGGAGGCTGCGGCGATACGGGCGGCCAATACGACGTTGTTATATACCAGCCTTATGTTCGCAGCAAGGCTTTTTCCGTCCGTCGCCTCGGATACGCGGGCGAGCAGAAAGGGCGTTACTGCTTTGCCGGATACGCCCTTTAATGCGGCCTCCTCAAGCGCGCCCTTAATAACGCCGCCGATATATGCTGCATCCAAGGAATCGCTAAGCGGAATGGGATTGGCTACAACCATGCCGCCTTTATATCCCAATTCCCTGCGCATGCGGATAACCGACGCGATTTCCTCCGGCGTATCCATGCGGTAATCCACCTTGAATCCGCTTTCACGCGTGTAAAAGGCGGGCAGCTCATCCGTGCCGTAGCCGATTACCGGCACGCCCCTGGTTTCAAGGTACTCAAGAGTAAGGGCGATATCGAGTATGCTTTTTGCGCCCGCGCACACTACGGTTACGTGCGTTGAACCAAGCTCCTCCAGGTCGGCTGAGATATCCATGGTGGTTTGCGCGCCCCGGTGGACGCCGCCTATGCCGCCCGTTGCGAAAACCTCAATCCCGGCCATCGCGGCGAGGATCATGGTTGCGGCCACGGTTGTCGCGCCATCCTGCCCGCGCGCGGCTAAAACAGGTATGTCTCTCCGGCTGACTTTGGCGACAGCGTGCCCTGCGCGGCCAAGCCGGTCTATTTCTTCTTTACTCATCCCAACGGCCAGCTTGCCGCCGATTATGCCGCAGGTAGCGGGGATAGCCCCGTTTTCCCGGGCGATACGTTCGCAATTCATAGCCGTTTCAACATTTTCGGGATACGGCATGCCATGGGATATGATGGTGCTTTCCAGCGCTATAACGGGCGAACCGGCTTCCAATGCTTGACGGACCTCGTTCGATATTTGCAGGTGGCGGTTAAACATAATCTTTACACCTCTCGATTAAATTCGCCTTCAGGCGCCTCGGCGCCATGGCTTATACAAAGCGTATGTAAATAGTATAGCACAGGCTCGCGACGCAATGCGTTTTTGCTTGCAATTTTTCTTTTTCATGATACAATAAGGTTGACAATTTGTTGGAGGTGTAATTATGGCATATATTATTGACGATAAGTGCATCAGCTGCGGCGCGTGCGAGCCGGATTGCCCCGTTGGAGCCATCACCCAGGGCGACGACCGTTACGTAATCGATCCTGAAAAGTGCATCGACTGCGGAGCCTGCGAGGGTACCTGCCCCGTTGGCGCGCCCCACGCCGAGTAATTAAGCTTTTATGCATCATAAAAACCGGCTCGGGCCGGTTTTTTGTTGCGGCCCGTTCAAGCGGTTTATTAAATAGCGTTTTTCGGGCTGAAAGGATAAAACATGGAGCAAATACGTAAAGAGAATAAAATGGGCGTGGAGCCGGTTGGCTCCCTGCTCATCAAAATGTCATTCCCTATGATGCTGTCTATGCTGGTAATGGCGCTTTATAACGTTGTGGACAGCGTTTTTGTATCGCGCGTTAGTGAAGACGCGCTCACCGCCGTTTCGCTCGCGTTTCCGTTTCAAATGCTGATAACGTCGGTGGGCGTAGGCACGGCTGTGGGCGTAAATTCCCTCGTGGCGCGCAGGCTTGGGGAGGGCAGGCAGCCGGATGCGAACTGCGCCGCTTCGCACGGGCTTTATCTGGCGCTTTTGAGCGCATTGGTCTTTACCATAGCGTATATTGCGTTCGCGCGGCCCGCTCTCGCCCTTTTCGCGGAGGGGGATATTGCCGTGCTGGATATGAGCGTATCCTATTTGACCATATGCGGCGGGCTGTGCGCGTTTTCGATGATGGCTATCATGACCGAGAAGATCCTTCAGGGTACCGGGGATACGTTCCACGCGATGGTCATCCAGCTCGTGGGCGCGCTGACAAATATCGTGCTGGATCCCATCATGATCTTCGGCTACCTCGGGTTCCCGGCGCTGGGCGTGGCGGGCGCGGCGCTCGCTACGGTTATCGGCCAGCTTGTCAGCATGATAACGGGGTTCTACATCCTGTTTGCCCGGAATAAGCTGATTTCCGTAAGAATACGCGGCTTCCGCTTCAGAAAAGAGACTGTGGGGAACATCTATCGCGTGGGTCTGCCCTCGATCGTCATGCAGGCAATCGGCTCGGTTACGACTTTTGGGCTGAATAAAATATTGATGATGTTCTCAAAAACCGCCGTAAGCGTGCTTGGCGTTTACTTTAAGCTGCAATCGTTCGTATTTATGCCCGTGTTCGGGCTAAACTCAGGAGCCATGCCTATTATGGCGTTTAATTACGGGGCGCGGGATAAGGAACGCGTGATGAAAACGCTTAAGCTCAGCGCGCTTTACGCGCTTATCATCATGTGTGTGGGCCTGGCCCTTTTTCAGGCCATACCGGACAAGTTCCTGCTGCTCTTCGACGCATCGGACCATATGCTGGATATCGGCACGCACGCGTTTAGAGTCATCAGCCTGTGTTTCCCCTTCGCCGCCTTGGGCATTATGTTCTCATCGCTCTATCAGGCGGTGGGTATTGGGATATACAGCTTGCTCGTGTCTCTTGCGCGCCAGCTCATCGTAATTCTGCCGGCGGCTTACGTGCTTGCGGTTACAGCGGGGCTTGACGCCGTTTGGTTCGCGTATCCCATCGCCGAATGCTTATCCATGATTATAAGCGCCGCGCTGGTGGTGTTTGTGTACCGCAAATATATTCGGAATTTGCAAAAAACACCGGAAACGCAAGAAATAGCTTGAGATGCGGGAGTATCGTATGGTAGTATAAGAACTGGCGTGGAGTATTTTGCGGGCTGAAAAAGCGCTTTACCATAACATCCCGTGATTAGTTCAGATATGGAGGTACTTTCCCATGATTGTGGCAGGAGATTTTAGAAAAGGCGTTACCGTTGAGATTGACGGGCAGGTGTGGTCCATTGCGGATTTTCAGCATGTTAAACCCGGCAAAGGGGCTGCGTTCGTCCGCACGCGCCTGAAAAACGTGATGACCGGAGCGGTTCTTGACCGCACGTTCAACCCATCGGACAAATATCCCAAGGCGCATATTGAAAATAAGGAGATGCAGTATCTTTATAATGACGGCGAGTTATACTATTTCATGGATACTGAAACGTATGAGCAGCTACCGCTGAACCATGCGCAGGTGGAGGACGCTATAAACTTTATCGTTGAAAACCAGAACGTGAACATCCGTTTCTACAAAGGCAACCCATTTTCCGTGGAAGCGCCCAACTTCGTCGAGCTGGAAATTGTTGAAACGGAACCGGGCTATAAGGGCGATACCGCGACGGGGGCGACGAAACCCGCCGTTTTGGAGACCGGGTACAAAGTGAACGTCCCGCTGTTTGTCAACCAGGGGGACAGGGTGCGTGTGGATACCCGCACGGGCGAATACATGGAGCGCGTTTAAAAAAAGGAGGAGTAAAATGAGCAGTTATATGAAGGAAAAAGTCGCTTATATCAGGGGCCTTATGGATGGCCTCGCCATCGAGGACGTAGGGCAGAAGAAGCTTTTTACCGCGATTGTTGAAACGCTGGACGTTATGGCCGACGCAATCGAGGAGAATGAAACCTCTATAAATGAGCTTGACGAATGCGTCGACGATATTTATGAAGAAATCGAGTCTATCGACGATTGCCTGTTTGAGGATGAGGACGAAGATGATTTTGTGGAGCTGGAATGCCCCCATTGCGGCGAAGTCATATATTACGACGAATCCATGCTGGAATCGGATGAGGATTTGATCTGCCCTCAATGCAATAAGGTAGTCGTTCCCAGCGGCTGCGGCGAATGCGGCTGCGGCTGCGCGGATGAGGGAGAGTAATCCTTATAGATTTGGTTATTATAGCGAATTTGATTTAAGAAATGAACCGGCGCCAGGGCGCCGGTTTTCGCATTTATAAGTGGCTACGCATCGTTTTTTAAGTATCACGGGCGCATCCTATATAAAAGAGTGTGTTTCACGTGAAACAAGAAAGAGCTTACTGTTACAGTCAATTGAAAGAAAACCACCTTCAGATCCGATGGTCTGTGCGAAAAAAACGCCGCCTATACAAAGAGTAGACGGCGTGACGGCTGACTCAAACGCGTGGCTCGTCAGGAGAAAGATTCAATATCGCATTGTTTCACGTGAAACATACTATGGCCTGAGCACACGGCCGGGCTGAATCTCGATGTTGCGAGGCTCGCCGTCGGCATATCCCAGAGCAACCGAACCGAATGCGATGTGGTTCTCAGGTATGCCGTATGATGTGAATAATTGCCGTACGCGCGCATCGTCACAGGTTGGGCGCACCTGATTGATCCAACACGAGGCAAGGCCGAGCGAGGAGGCCGCGAGCATCATGTTTTCAAGTGCGCATGCGCAGTCGCACGCGCCAAGCGGATTGTCTCTATCCACAGTGGCGATGATAAGCGTAGGGGCATGATAATAGCAGCAGTAATCATCCGGCACGTCCGCGGGGGGCTGCGCTGATTTTAGCGCAGCCCGTACTGCGGTTCCAAGGATTTCGAGCTTTTCGCCCTGTAAGACGGTGAATATCACGCCCTGCCGGTTTTTCCCGGTAGGCGCGCATAGCCCCGCGCGGAGTATCAGCTCCAACATTTGCTCTTCGATCTGACGGCTTTCATATGCGCGCATACTGCGCCTGTTTAGGATGTTTTCAAGAGCCTGATTCATTTAAAAAGCCTCCTTGCATTTTTGGTTTATATCCCTATTATAACGCGTTGGCAAGAAAATGGCGGAGTATTCGCGCAATTTCTTGTGTACGCGTCAAAAATAGCATATAATGAAAGCAATACATAGCGGAGGGATTGCCGTGGCGAAAGTAATAGCGATTGCGAACCAGAAGGGCGGCGTGGGAAAGACGACCACTGCCGTTAACCTTTCTGCTTGCCTAGCGCAGAAAAACAGAAGGGTTCTGGCCGTTGATATTGATCCGCAGGGCAATATGACGAGTGGCCTTGGCGTTTCTAAGGATGAACTGGAATACAGCGTTTATGATGTGATGATCAACCGCGTAGCGGCTGCGGATACCGCAATCGATACACGGATACCGACCCTCAAGCTCATCCCGTCCCAGATCGAGCTGGCGGGTGCGGAGGTAGAGCTTGTGGGTATGATGGCTCGCGAGCAGGTGCTCAAGCGCGCGTTGGACAAGTTGAGGGAGGATTACGATTATATCCTTATCGACTGCCCGCCGTCGCTGGGTCTGCTGACGCTTAACGCGCTGACGGCCGCGGATACGCTGCTCGTGCCCATACAGTGTGAGTACTATGCCTTGGAGGGACTCTCCCAGCTGATGAACACGGTCAAGCTGGTAAGGCTTCACCTGAACGCCATGCTGGAGGTAGAGGGGGTCGTGCTTACCATGTTTGACGCGCGCACCAACCTTTCTGCGCAGGTGGTCGCAGAGGTCAAAAAGTTTTTTAAAAACAAAGTATACAGCACCATTATCCCGCGCTCCATAAGGCTAGGCGAGGCGCCGAGCTACGGGCTGCCCATTACGCTGTACGACGCTAAATCCTCTGGGGCGAAAGCGTACGGCGCGCTGGCGGACGAACTGATGCGCAAGGAGGCTTCAAATGGCCGTAAAGAATAAAACGGGGCTCGGGCGCGGGCTTGACGCGCTGCTCGGAAATTACGACGTTTCAGTAAACGAAAGCATACTTAGGCTGCATGTTCATGATATTGATACAAACCTGAATCAACCGAGGAAAGCGTTTGATGAGGATAAGCTCACGGAACTCGCGGCCTCCATTAGCCGGCATGGGATGGTTCAGCCCATCATCGTGCGCGAGCGCGGCGAAAGGTACGTTATCGTTGCCGGGGAACGGCGCTTTCGGGCCGCGCGTCTTGCGGGGCTTGATACGATACCGGCGGTGGTGCGCAATATGGATGAATCTGAGGTTTTGGAGGTCGCGCTGGTGGAAAACATTCAGCGCGAGAACCTGAACCCAATCGAGGAAGCGGCGGCCATCCGCTTCTTAATGCAACAGCATGACTATACGCAGGAAGAGGCTTCAAGCAGGCTTGGCAAAAGCCGTCCAGCCATAGCCAACGCGCTGCGCCTTTTGTCGCTTCCGCCCGTCATACAGGATTATCTTCGAGAAGGCGTGCTTCAAGCGGGGCATGCGCGCGCGCTAGCCGGCGTAAAAGAGGCTCGGGCCCAAGAGCTGACGGCACGGCGCGCGGTTGAAGAGGGGTGGTCGGTCCGAAGGACGGAACAGGCCGTTCGGGATCTTGGGGAGAAGGCCCAAACGCCTGCGAAAAAGCCGCGCCCCGAGCAGGACGCGCAGCTAGCGCACGCCGCGGAGCGGTTTCGGGAGAGGCTTGGAACGAAGGTAAACATCAGCGGCAACAGCGAAAAAGGCAAAATCGTTATTGAGTATCATTCAAAGGATTGCCTTGAGCAAATATATGAGGCGATTATCGGCGCGGAGGAATAGAATCTTATATGGCTCGGGGCTGGCCGATAGCGAATGAGTTGCCGGGTAAGGTTCTAAGATGCAAGATTTATTGGGACTGATAAATTCGCGCTTGATTTGTTGAATCGCTAAGCCGCACTACAGCACGTTTATGCCGAGGGATGGGGGAGGATAAAGCCATGGTAAGCAATCCATACGGTCGTGTAGCGTTAATAACGGGCGCATCGTCCGGCATCGGGCAATGTACCGCGCAGATGCTGGCAAGGAGCGGATTTGCCGTTTACGGCGGATCAAGGCGCGGCGGCGGGTTAACGGATTACGGCGAGGGGTACATACAGATGATTGCCCTTAACGTCGACGATGACGGCTCGGTTGAGGCGGCCGTTCGACATGTAGTCGAGCGCGAAGGGCGCATTGACGTTCTGATAAACGCGGCAGGCACGGGCATTTGCGGGGCTGTGGAGGACTGTTTAGGAAGCGACGCCATGCGCCAGATGAACACCAACTATGTTGGCGTCGTCCGCATGATACGGTGCGTACTGCCTATAATGCGGAAGCAGGGGAAGGGGCTTATTGTCAATATCGGTTCGGTCGGGGGGATCTTCTCCATTCCGTTCCAAACGCTTTACAGCTCGTCTAAATTTGCCGTCGAAGCGTTGACGGAAGGCCTGAGGATAGAATGCAGGCCGTTTGGGGTACGCGCCGCGCTGATTGAGCCGGGCGATGTAAAAACCTCCTTTACCGCAAACCGCATGTACGCCGGCGGATGCTCCGAAACGGCTTACGGGGAAGCTTTTTTAAATTCCATCGCCCAAATGGAGAGCGACGAAAAATCCGGCAAGGGTCCAGAGACGATAGCGCGAGCCGTTATGAAGCTGATACAGAGAAAGAACCCGCCGGTGCGACGCGTGGTTGGGGCTAAATACAAGGCGTTCGTATTCTTGAAGCGTCTGCTGCCCGCGCGCGCCGTTGAAGCGCTTATGACGATGATGTATCCGCTCTCGAATATACGCGATAAAGACAGAGCGAGGGTTTAAATGGTTGACTAATCGTTTGCCTGCCTTATATTAGAGTTACGGCATGCTTTAGCGCAAAGGCAATAGAACCGTATGGGGGATTAACGCCAAGATAGCGCACGTTAAAAAATAATCGCTTTTTTACCTCAGCACACTCGATGCCCGCTTTTATCGGCCGATGCCTATCAGTTGAAGAAGGGTTCACCGCTGCTTTTGTGCTGCAAAACGAGAGCCGGGTATAAAACTTCGCCGTTGCCCGCGTAAATAAAGCAAGCGCGCCATGCGAAACGAAAAAGGCTTAGGCGCTGTTTTGAGATTTAGCTCCAAACCTCCTTGAATGATATTAACGCCGCATTTAACCTTTTTTGAAGATATGTAATCCCGATAACGTGTCCGATGCATTTGCACTTGTTTAACAGTACCTGTGCAAACGAGTTTTAAAAACAATGCATATAGCGAGCGCAAACCGCAATTCTATGGCATTTGCCGATCGTTTGCTCGTATCAATGGCACAATATGAAAACCCGGATGAATTTGACCCAAGGGCATGTTCACGCGTTTCATCTTATACCGGTACGGATATTTATGGATAAAGGCGTGTTTTTTTCGTAAAATATGTAAAAAAGTATGGATTTCGTCTATTCGGGATCCAGTAAAAGATGGTAGAATATATATTAGATTCCTTGTTCTCGAAAGCAGGGAGGAATAAATCATCCTGAACGGGACACAAAGCCTGGGTATTAATTTATTTCGGCTAGTGAGAGCCAAAATAAATGTACGGCAGCTTAGTTTCTACAACTTGATTGCGGACAGAAGGGCGCCTTGAGCATAAGGAGCGAAATGATATATGGAGATGCGCGAGGGTTAACTTCTGGAGGAGTTTAAATGGAATATCATCTGAATGAAACGGAGCTTTATTTATTCAATACGGGAGAGAATTGCTACGCTTACCGCGTGATGGGCGCGCATAAAGTTGAGAACGGGGCGTACCGGTTCGCGGTATGGGCGCCAAACGCTAAAGCCGTAAGCGTCGTCGGCTCGTTTAACGGTTGGAACGGGGACGCTAACCCGATGCGTATGGCGGGTACGTCCGGCGTTTGGGAAGCGGTTGTGGAAAACGCTAAAAAGGGCGACGTCTATAAATTCGCCGTGACCAGTCGGGACGGACATGTTAACTATAAAGCCGATCCCTACGCATTTTACGCTCAGATGAGGCCAGAGACGGCTTCCATAGTATGGGGATTGGAGCCTTTCAAATGGAGCGACGGGGCTTATATGTCCGCAAGGGGTCTGCCGTTTAAAAAAGCGATGAGCGTCTATGAAGCGCACGCGGGTTCATGGAAAGCCGGGCTTAATTACAGGCAGCTTGCGCAGGAGCTTGTGCGGTACGCGGCGAACATGGGCTATACGCATATCGAATTGATGCCGGTATGCGAATACCCTTATGATATGAGCTGGGGGTATCAAATTACGGGTTATTACGCCATAACATCACGCTATGGCGAGCCGGAGGATTTCAAGTATTTTATTAATTGCGCGCACGAGGCGGGGCTGGGCGTTATAGCGGATTGGGTTCCGGCGCATTTTACGCGGGACGCGCACGGGCTTGCCCGTTTTGACGGGGAGGCCGAGTACGAGCACCCGGATACGAGGCGCAGCGACCAGCCGCAATGGGGTACGCTCCTTTTCAACTATGAAAAAGCGGAGGTTCAGAGTTTTTTAATTTCCAACGCCGTATACCTTCTCAAGGAATATCATATCGACGGCCTGCGGGTGGACGCCGTGAGCTGCATGCTTTACCTTGACTACGGCAGGGAGAACGGGGAATGGCTGCCGAACGAGCACGGGGGGAATACCAATTTATCCGCAGTGGCCTTTTTGCGGAAGCTCTCCCGCGCCGTGGGGCGCGAATGCCCGGGAGCCTTGCTCATCGCGGAGGAATCCACGGCGTTTCCACTGGTTACCGCGCCGCCTGAAGACGGAGGGCTCGGCTTTCATTTGAAATGGAACATGGGATGGATGAACGATACGCTTTCATACATGAGCATGGACAGCCTGTTCAGAAAATGGCATCACAGCAAGCTGACTTTCCCCATGTGCTATGCGTTTTCAGAGAATTATATCCTCCCGTTCTCTCATGACGAGGTGGTTCACGGCAAGCGTTCGCTTATTGGGCGGATGCCCGGCAGCTATGAAGAGAAGTTTTTGCAGCTAAAGCTTTTGTTTATGTACCAATTCGCACAGCCCGGCAAAAAGCTGATGTTTATGGGCTGCGAGTTTGGCCAATTCATTGAATGGAACCATGAGCAGCCGCTGGATTGGATGCTGCTCGACTACCCGCAGCACAGCGCCGTTCAGCGTTTTGTACGCGAGCTTAACGCCCTTTACGTCAGCACACCGGCGCTTTACGAGATGGATTGCGGTTGGGAGGGATTTGAATGGGTGAGCGTAGACGACGCGGATCACAGCGTTATCGCTTTCATCCGCCGCGATTCCGAGGGCGGCTCGCTTTTATGCGTGTTTAATTTCACGCCCGTGCCGCAAAACGCGTACCGCGTCCGGTTCAGTTCGCCGGTCATACTAAGCTCAGCGCTCTCGAATCAGGATCCGAGGTTTTGCGGCCATGTGCCGCCGCCCCGGGCGGAGCTTATGAGCATGAAGGATCACGAGGGCGACTATATTGATCTTTTTATACCGGGCTATGGCGGGGCTTACTATCATTTGAATTTTCAACCCGTTACCGCGCCTTTGCAGGCGCCTAAAATACAGACTAATTAAAGAGATAGGGGGTATACATTTTGAGAAAGAAAAAGACCGTGGCGATGCTCCTGGCGGGCGGGCAGGGAAGCCGTTTGGGCGTGCTCACGACCCGGATGGCCAAGCCGGCCGTGCCGTTTGGGGGCAAGTATCGGATAATCGATTTCCCGCTATCCAACTGCGTCAACTCGGATATTGATACTGTGGGCGTGTTGACCCAATACCAGCCGCAGGAGCTTAACGCGTACCTTGGCAACGGCCAGGCGTGGGATCTTGACCGTAATACCGGAGGCGTCTACGTGCTGCCCCCTTACGTGAAGGGAAGCCGCGGCCAATGGTACTCCGGCACGGCCAACGCTATATTCCAAAACATCGCGTTTATATCACAGTATCAGCCGGATTATGTGCTGATACTGTCAGGGGATCACATCTATAAGATGGATTACGCGAAGATGCTCCGATTCCATCAGGAAAAAGGGGCGGACGCTACCATCGCCGTGCTTGAGGTGCCGATGGAGGAGGCCTGCAGGTTCGGCATTATGAATACCGCGCCCGACGGCGCTATTGTGGAGTTTGAGGAAAAGCCGCCGAAGCCCAAAAGCAACAACGCTTCGATGGGAATCTATATTTTCTCATGGAACGTGCTAAAGCGTTATCTGGAGGAGGATGATAACGACCCCGCGTCTACGAACGATTTTGGAAAAGACGTGATACCCAAAATGATTGAAGGGGGCATGAAGCTTTTTGCGTATCCGTTCTATGGGTATTGGAAGGACGTAGGCACCATCGGAAGCCTTTGGGAAGCGAACATGGATCTGCTTGAGCAGCCCCCGAAGCTGGATCTATACGATAAGGACTGGCGCATTTATGGCAAGAGCGCCGTGATGCCCCCGCATTACGCCGGACCAAACGCGCAGGTCGTTCAATCCGTTATTACGGAGGGCTGTACGGTATGCGGGCGGCTGGAGCGGAGCGTTTTTTTCTCCGGGGCGTCGGCTCAGGAAAACACGCTGATAACCGATTCCGTCATAATGCCGAACGCCGTCATCCGGCGCGGTGCGAGAGTGCATAAGGCCATCATCGGAGAGAACTCCGTAATCGGAGAGAACGCCGTCATAGGCGCGGAGCCTGAGCCGGGAGACGCGCCCTATGATACGAGCCTGACCGGAAGCGTTACGCTGATAGGAAACGATACCGAGATACCACCGGGTATGCGCGTGCCTGTTGGCATGATTATCAATAGAACGCCAAAAACCTGGCCGGGAGGTGTACAGGAATGATACATAATGCGTTTGGCCTGATCTATACGGGGGAATCCAATCTGCTCCTTCGCGATTTGACGTATTCTCGCTCGCTCGCCGCCGTTCCTTTCGGCGGCCGTTACCGCTGCATTGATTTTGTGCTTTCCTCTCTTGTGAATACCGGAATCACGAACGTGGGCCTGATAGCACAGCGGAACTACCATTCCCTGATGGATCACCTCGGCTCGGGCAAGGAATGGGATCTGCACAGAAAGCGCGACGGATTGTTCATCCTGCCGCCCTTTTTAACAAGGGAGAACACGGGCCTGTACCGGGGGACCATCGACGCGCTCAGATCCGTCATGGGATATATACGGCGGAGCAGCCAGCGCTATGTGGTGCTAACGGGCAGCCATACGCTCTTCAATACCACGTTCGAGGAGATGATCAGCCGGCATATTGACACGGGCGCCGATATCACCATCATGTATAACCACGAAGCCCACAGCGCGCAGGACTTTGATACGTTTGATGATCTCAGACTGTGCGTGGACGAGCGCGGGCGCATAACGGATATGCAGCTCAACCCGTATCATCCCGGCAACCAGCTCAGATCCTGCGACGTATACGTGATGGAAAAAACCCTGCTCGAGTATCTTGTGGAAGAGGCCGCAACGCGCGCGCAGGTCGATTTTATCCGTGATATCCTGATTAAGCGCATCCATAGCCTTAGGATATACGGCTGGCGCTACGAGGGTTATGTCGGGCGGCTTGAATCGCTTAATTCGTATTTCAGGCATAATATGGCGCTGCTGAACCAGGAAGTCCGGCGCGACCTGTTCAACAGCGACCACCCCATTTACACCAAGGTTAAGGACGAGGTACCCGCGCGTTACGCGGGCGGGGGCATGTCGCGCAACTCTATTGTGGCGGACGGATGCATCATCGAAGGCAAGGTCGAGAACAGCGTATTGTTCCGGGGCGTTCGCGTAGGCGCTCAGAGCGTCGTACGCGACAGCATCATCATGCAGGCTTGCGATATCAGGGAGCAGTGCATGCTCAATAACGTCATTATGGATAAAGGCGTAATTGTTGGGCGCGGCCGCCACCTTGCGGGTTACGAAGCGTGCCCGATAGTTTTAAGAAAAGGCCTTGTTATTTGATTCTTCAGCGGTTTTAAGGCGCGCTGGAATAGAAGCGGACCCCGTATGATGAAGCCGTCTTTGTTTAAATCAGGCGGCGGTATGGCTTTAAAACTTACATGCTAAGGCTCTTTGCGTGTGAGATTCCGCCCGGCATGCGGATAATTTCGGCTTTGCTTCAGGCCGGAAACAAAATACCAGGAGGACACTTATGAAAATTCTCTTTGCCGCGTCCGAATGCATACCGTTCATAAAAACCGGCGGGCTGGCGGACGTTGTAGGCACTTTAGCTCCCATACTCAAAAAGGAAGGCGCGGACGTGCGGGTTATGCTGCCCAAGTACAGCGCAATTCCCGCGGGATGGAAGAACAAAATGGAGCATGTATGCCACTTCCATATCGCGCTTGGGTGGCGCAGCCAGTACTGCGGAATAGAAAAGCTGGAGCATGAGGGCGTAATTTATTACTTTGTGGATAATGAATATTACTTTGCCCGCGATTATATTTATGGTTCAGGCAACGACGAGGGGGAGCGGTTTTCCTTTTTCTGCCGGGCCGTACTGGAAAGCCTGCCAAAACTGGGCTTTTTTCCTGATATATTGCACTGCAACGATTGGCAGACGGGTATGGTCCCCGCGCTTTTGAGCCTGCAATATCGCGAGCTGCCGGATTACCGTGAAATACGCACCGTATTTACCATACATAACCTGCGCTATCAGGGGATTTTCCCCTGGGGGTGGATAAACGAAATGCTTTCTTTAGGGGATGTGCACTTTAACTCGGAAGAACTTGAGTATTACGGCTGCGTGAGCTTCATGAAAGCCGGTATACGGTACGCTTGGCGCGTCAGCACCGTCAGCCCGTCTTATGCGGACGAGATACGCTCTCCCGAATACGGCGAGCGGTTGGACGGGCTGCTGCGCGCCCGAGGGGGCGATCTTTGGGGAATACTCAACGGCATAGACGAGGCGGCTTACGATCCTGCGGCGGATCCGGCTCTGACAGCGCATTTTTCCTGTCAAGACGCATCCGGCAAGCTGTCGTGCAAAGCGGATTTGCAGCGGGAGCTTAGCTTAGAGGCTAACCCCAAAGCGCCGCTGATCGCCATGATAACGCGTTTAACCGAGCAGAAAGGGCTGGACCTTGTTAAATGCGTATGGGACGATATTATGGCTTGCGACGCGCAATTTGTCGTACTCGGGCTTGGCGAGGAGGATTACGTCCGCTTTTTTGAGTGGCAGGCTCAGCGTTATTCCGGGCGGGTCGCGGCGCGCTTCATGATGGACGACGCGCTTGCCCGCAGGATATACGCCGGAGCGGATCTGTTTTTAATGCCGTCCCGCTTTGAACCCTGCGGCCTTTCCCAAATGATCGCGCTCCGCTATGGGACCGTGCCCCTTGTGCGCGAAACGGGCGGCCTACGCGATACGGTCAGGCCCTATAACCGGTATACCGGGGAGGGGACGGGCTTTTCGTTCGCCAACTATAACGCGCATGAAATGCTCTATATTCTTCGCTGGGCAATAGAGTGCTATAAGGATAATGAAATTTGGAGCGGCCTGGTGAAGCGCGGCATGCGATGCGATTTTAGCTGGTCCGCCTCCGCCCGCGATTATTTGAGGATGTACGCGAGCATGATGGGCTAGCGGCGTGGCATGCTCCCCCAAAAGCGCAGCGCCCATAGCTTGCTAAGATTAGGTCCCCGGCCGCGCGCATGCTTGACCCAGCGGGATATTTCCCGGGAAATATCCCGAGCAAAAGGTATATATCAGCCTATCGAAAAAACCTGTGGTTGGGTCGGAGCCGCAACCCCCGCAGGCTTTCAACCGAACCTGACGACATGTGCGTCAGATTCTAAATGCCTTGCGCAGCAAGGGTTTCTTTGCACGGGGTGCTGACCGCGCCAATATAAAAGCGCTCCGTGTTAACTCGAAAAACGTGGCGCAGCCACTTTTTCGACACACTG
>UQWD01000016.1 GCA_900544555.1 uncultured Eubacteriales bacterium | reverse complement strand
GCGCTCCGTGTTAACTCGAAAAACGTGGCGCAGCCACTTTTTCGACACACTGAGGCCGCCCTTTTGGGCAGCCTGAAAATTGATATTAATTATAAATGCGCTTATACTCAAAATTTGGGCAAAACTAATAGTGTGCGCGCATACGGCAGCATGGAATTGTTTATTGGATTTCAATTTAATACTTAATACTAAGTAAAGCAGCCTAAGCGATTAACGAGAGATAAAAGTCGCTTTAAATATGAATTCACATTTACTTTGGGTTTACTTATAACATGCGCTTTTTGATTATTCTATGTAAAATATGATAAAATACTTATTAACACCATATAACGGAGGCTGGACAAGTGTGCGTTGAAGAAGTTGCGTATTGCGGTTTAGTATGCGGCGTGTGCAATCCGAATGGATGCAACTGCAAAACCGGAAACCATTGCGGTAAACGGCTGTCCCCAAACGGCTGCTACCAGTATAAATGCTGCACTGATAAAGGTATTAAAGGCTGCTGGGAGTGCGATATGGCGCCGTGCGGTATTGATATGCTATCACCGGAGAAAATAAAAGTTCGAGCGTTTATCCGCTGTATAAAGGAAGATGGAATTGAGAGGTTTTGTCAGCATATAAAAAACAATCAGGAAAAAGGGATCGTATACCACCGGAACGGTATCTACGGCGATTATGATTTAAGTACGGAAGAGGATGTACTCAGGTTGCTCAGGCAGGCTGAATGAACGTTTATCATCGGTTACCTAGCATAATTTTCTGTTTGCCAATACGAACGACGGGGTTATGTCTAGAAAGACGATACCCGTTACAGCGTTGTAGATTGTACGGGCATTTCTATTGAAACGATGAAAAAGCGTGAGTCAATGCCGTCGAACAGCTAATGGCGTAAACGTGAGCTTGCTCATGTCACTTTTAGTATTGATAAACCAACAAATTTTAGGTTCCAAATTATAGCCGCGCTAGAGATATGCGAGAGAACTGCTTATTGGAGGGTTGGATTTTGTTTGCTTAGCTCGGTATGAGTATATTCCAACGCGAATTAATTTTTGAACCGATATAATGCTCAATTTTATTACTGGGAATCCAGAATAATAATTTAACAGTACGCACTTTGGGTTGCACGCGGCATCGCGTTTTGAGCCGTCGTGTCCTTTGTATTCGTCTTATTTATGAAAATAGATTGGAATTTAAACAACGTTTTTTCATAATTAAACTTGGCCGAATGATTTAAATCGAATGATAATAACGACTTTTAGTAGCCTTATCCATGACGGCGGTAAAGAAGAATAAGGCATAGCCTTATAGCAACAAATAACGCATATATTTTCGTCATTCGTTCTACACACGCGCAAATCCAAGTATGTTATACTGTGCGGGTCATAGGGGGGGTGCACATGTATATTGAGCTTTTTTTGTTGGACAATCTGCTCATGAACATACTGATATTGCGCCTTGCCGCAGCGGCGCGTTCCATGCGGATCCATTTTCTCAGGATGCTGCTCGCCTCCGCGTTAGGCGCATTTTACGCCGCGCTGGCCGTATCGACCGCCCCATTCCTTTTATCATGGCCCATGAAGCTGGCGTCGGGTCTACTGATGGCGTTCGCGCTTCCCGTGTGGAACTGGCGCAGCTACTGCCAGGGGGTAATTGCGGTTCTTATCGCCGCCGCGGCCATTGGGGGGATTGCCGCCGCGCTCTCATTCTCTATGGGAGGAGGCCTTCAAAATGGATATGTTGTCGCTCCAGTCCCGCTGCGCATAGCGCTGCTGGCCGCGGCTGCGGCGGCTGGTACGCCCGCTTTAATCCGGCGGCTGATGGGCCGGAGGCTTTCCGGTACGGTGCGGGTACGCATACGCGAAGGGAACACAAGCAGGGAATACCGTGGATGCATTGATTCTGGGAATATGCTGTCCGATCCGGTTAGCGGCAGGCCGGTCATTATCGTTTTTGACCCGGGGTTCAATCGCAGCGCGGACATCCCGATCCCATGTTCAACAGTGGGCTGGGACGGAATTGTTAAGGCGTTTCGGCCGGATTCAGTGGAAATATATAACGACAGATGGATAAGTGCGGACGCGCTGGTGGCGCTGACAGAGAAGCCGCTTGACTCGGCTCAGGCGCTGGTGCCGCCGGCCGCGGTTGCAAAATAAGAAGGGGGAGACGATATGCGTAATTGGGTAAATAAGATTCTCATCTGGCTGTACCGGCGCTTGGGAGTAAGGCGGGGGCTCTATTATATCAACTCCAACGAAGCGCTGCCGCCTCCTCTTACAAAAGACGAGGAGACGGAGCTTATCGGCCGCCTTGCCGTGGGCGATGAAACCGTAAAACAAACGCTTATTGAAAGAAACCTCAGGCTTGTGGTATATATCGCCCGTAAGTTTGAAAATACGGGGATCGGGATTGAGGATTTAATCTCAATTGGCGCAATCGGCTTAATCAAGGCGGTTAATACGTTCGATACTGGGAAAAAGATCAAGCTAGCCACCTATGCCTCGCGGTGCATTGAAAATGAAATTCTCATGTGTCTGCGCCGAAGCTGCAGGCTCAAACTGGAGGTTTCGCTTGACGAGCCGCTCAATATCGACTGGGATGGGAACGAGCTGCTCTTATCGGATATACTGGGTACGGATTCCGATCTGGTATCGCGTAATATTGAGGACGAGGTGGACCGAGAGCTTCTCAGGCAAGCGATGCAGAAGCTGGACGATAGGGAAAAGCGTATTATGGAGTTAAGGTTTGGTTTAAACCAGAACAGGGAAAGGACGCAAAAGGAGGTGGCGGATATGCTCGGCATATCGCAAAGCTATATATCTCGGCTCGAAAAACGCATTATTAAGGTATTGAGAAAAGAAATCAACGCGATGCAATGACTGCTCCGCCGGGTTTGTAAGAGAAGCATTCAGGGCAGGGGAGCTTGGCGTATGCATTTATAGATGCGAATGTGTGGGCGCAGAATATATCACGCTCGTGTTACTGTGCTTAATTGTCTGGAAATAGGTTTAACCGCGCAGCCTAGGCGAGCTTGGCCGGCGTCGCGCACGCCGGAGTTTAGGATTGTACCTTTAACTTAGGCGGTATTTTCTATGAACGATATGATGTATACAAGTTGCGCGGGCTGAAGGTGAATGCTTAGATATAAATGCATTATCGATTTAAACATCGGAATAAGATAAAAGCCTTGGGATCGAAATCCCTGATTATGCGGCCCGCCTTTTAGCCCTTTCATTGCTTTGACATAAATACAAGACCCGCTTGAGTACATGAAAATGAAGTAAGACAAATTTACATGAGTATATGACAAGTTGCTTACAGGAGCAAATACATCCGTAAAATACATACCTTAACCTAAAAGCCCGCCGTGTTTTGGCGGGCTTTAACAATAGGATAGACAGAAAATATTCTATCAGCATTCCATTAAACGCCTTGCTGCGCTCATGACATGTGAGCGGGATTATATCCGCTCACATCAACCGGCGCAGTCTTACGGGATTGGCGTTTCATCCGGCGGCGTAGGAATTGGCGGGAGTACAGGTGTTTGCGGCGGCGTAGGAGTCGGTAGAGGGGTTGGCGTTGGCTTAACCCATCCTCTGCCATAAATCCACGTTTCATCATGGGGTTTATAGGTTGATGTGTTCTCAACCTCTCTGGCAACCTCTTTATCGCCAAGATAATAGATGCGGTATGCTTCCCAAACAGAACCGTTCTTCGCTTTGTTGCGAAGCTTGACCATGCCGTTGGGAACCTCGCTGTTGTGTATGTAATGAACCTTATTTGTAGGATACAGGATCTCTAACCGCTTGGATTTAAACTCCACCCTGTCAAACTTTTTACCTGATATCTCACCGAAAGGTTCGCCGTAAATCTCCGTGTTCATGGTGCGGTTGGACTGATCAACCCAAACAAACATGATAATTGGGGAGTTAGTATTGTTTTTCCATTTAAAATCTATACGGTTGCTGTCAATTGTCGCATCAAGCGCGCCGTCTACATAATCCGACTTGGAGGAATGCTGTTGACGATAAACAATTTCTAAATCCGATTGAACAACAGTAATATAAATCGTTGTAGAAATTTGACATACGCCGCCTCCAAGCTGCTGGTTGGTACGCGCGCCTCCATCGATTAGTCCGGGCGCTTCTTTCCAGCCGGCTGATACGACATTCCTATCGCCCAGCCTCTCGTTCGTTGAAAACTCTTCCCCGGGCATGAGCACGGTTGCGTTCAATATGCCGGCGCCCTTGCGCAGATTATACGTGCGGTCGGTATTCCGTGAGTATTTTGTGGAAAATGAGGAGCGCATGATAAACTTGCTTTTTACATCCGCAAGCTTGACCTGAGGATGCGTAACCTGCGTCAACACCTCAACGTCTCCATATTGTCGGTTAGCTATCCTATCCTTGAGCAGGGTGAACATGGCTTCATTATCTAGAACCAACCCATCCGCTTCGGGAATGTAATAAAAACGGCCTTCCTGCACGGCGTTCTCAGGTATGGCTTCATCATCCACCATTTTTTTGGCCAGAGGGTCGTATCGCCTAAACGTAGCCGTAGTGCCGCCTTTTATAAGCGGGATGTTGTCCTGAAAATCAGAATAAATGCCGAATGTGGCGTCGGCCGCGGGCCTGTCGAATACGGAGGCCGCATGCTCCAGCGCGGCGCGGAGGCTCTCGTCTTCCACCTCAAAGCCAATTTCGAGCGCTCGCCCGTTATTATTGATATCCGCTATTTCATCCTGCATCTGAGACAGGGTTCCTTCACGGCCAAGTGAAAGGGCTTCATATAAAACGTCTTCCGTATTAAAAGTCAGTTTTAATTCGACGGTTGACGGCGAAAGCGTAAAGTTGAAGGCAGGGTCAATTTCACTTTTCAGATGAAAGGTTAAGCCGGCGGCGATAGCTGCTTCCTGCTCCGCAAGCGCTGCTTTAGCTTGCTCAAAATTCATGCCGCCCAGCGCAACGCCGTTGACCGTAATACCGTCATGAAACACGCCGGAGTTTATAATTTCCTGACGTTTATTCTCTCTATTTTCTCTCATGTTATATATAGCAAACAGAGCGCCTGCGGCGACTAAAACTGCTGCGGCGCAGATGATACCGATCTTCACACCCGACATTTTGGACTTTTTTGCTGTCACCGTTTCATTTATGTTCTTTTTCATACCGATAAACATGCCCTCCTTAAACCCATAATCTCATCATTATCCAGGATATGCCATATCATACCCATACAATCATATTAATTATAATTGCCCGAAATCCGCCTGTAAAGAAGTTGGCTAACGTTCATAAACAATTCACAATTTTGACTGACGTAAACAAATAAGATGTGTGAATAAAAGACAGTACCTCCTTAATTACTATTAAATTCAAGTCCAAAGCTATTTTACCATATGACGATGAAAGCGTAAAGATATATTTTATGTGGATTGCTATTGGATGGGAAAAACGATATAATAATCGCGGTAAAATGCGTTTTTGCGATCAGCTTCTGTAGGTTATGTGCCGAGGCCATGCATATAAAGCTTCAGTGAAGCTTATCTAGCGGACGGCGGCCTCATCGATGAAAGCCGCCTTGATAATCGGGCGCTTGCGTTCCAGCCTAGAGGCAAAAGTATGTGGATGCTGTCGTATACGACAAGTCACTCTAAGGCTGCGATTTTAAGTTGCATTTGCTGGCCGAGAAATGGCGGACAGGAGATAATATGCTGTTGGTATTGGATATAGGAAATACGAATATTAAGACCGGCCTCTTTGAAGGCGGCCGCTTAATACATTCATGGAGATTGACCACCAATTTCAGATTCACGTCTGATGAATATGGAATTCAGATGGAAGCTTTTTTCGGGCACCTGGGGATTTCAACATCAGTAGTAGATGGGATAATTATCTCCTCTGTAAGCCCGTCAATCAACTATACTATTGAGCATATGTGCCGGCTGTTTTTTCATGGTATTACGCCTATGCTTGTAAATCATCGTATGAATACGGGCTTTGTAAACCGTTATGATCATCCCGAAACACTGGGAGCGGATCGCATCTGCAACGCCGCAGCCGCCTTCAAGCTGTACGGTGGACCATGTATAATCATTGATTTTGGCACGGCGACCAACCTGAGCGTTATTTCCGGCGGGGGCGAGTTTCTGGGGGGGCTGATATGTCCGGGTATTCGTATATCCACTGAAGCGCTTGTTGAAAGCGCCGCGATGCTGAACAAGGTGGAGTACGTTAAGCCGGCCAACGTGGTGTGCACAAATACCGAGGAGGCGATACGTTCCGGTATTATAAACGGTTTTGTTGGCCAGGTAGAGTACATTGTTAAAAAGGTAGAGCAGGAGATTGGGCGTAAAACGCGCGTTATCGCAACCGGCGGAATGTCCTCGATGATAGCATCGGAAACGGACTGCATCGACGTTTTGGCTCCGACGCTTACGCTTGAGGGCCTTGCTATTCTCTACCGCCTTAACGCGTGTTGAGCCACGCAATGACGTAAAGGGTGCTTAGTATAAGCTGCATGACGAACAGGCCGTAGCAGATATTACGCTTTACTTTGTTTTTTTTACGATGATAGGATTGCGCGCCCAATAAGGGTACGAGCGGGATAATGCCCGCGCAGAAAATAAAAGCAGCAGTCACGACGTCACCTCCTGAAAGTATATATACTATAACATTATACGACGTGCCGAGACAACAGAGAATTAATGGATATGGGCGCGGGGCGTTTTTCTTTGTGCGTTCGATTTTCATATCACTGATGATCTGGTACAATGAATAACAGCGGTTAAAAACAGCGCAATAATTTGTCTTGGAGGGATAACGATGGTTCGGCATGTGGTTTGCCACAAAATAAAGGATAAGTCCGACGCATCCGAAATAGGCGAGATGCTCAAGGCGCTCGTGGGAGTTGTGCCAGGCCTTAAGGATATGGAGGTGGGTGTGGATTTTCTGGAGTCCGCTCGCTCGTATGATCTGGTACTGATAGCCACGTTTGATGACAGGGAAGGGCTGGCGCGGTACGATGCGCATCCAGAGCATCAAAAGGTGCGCCGCTTTATCCATGAGCGCCGAGTATCCTCTGTTGCGGTGGATTATGAGTTTTAGGCGTTATCGCCGTTTCAACTCGTTTTTGAAAGTGGGTAGCTCCAAACCGTCCAAATGACGGAGATGGATCTGCTCAGCGGGCAAAGGCTGCCGCCCCTTAGCGTGAGGGCTGGCGAACGGCGATCTACTGGGTCCTGTCCAAAATTCCGCGCTTTAACTAGCGCGCAATAATAGCTGGCGGCCCTGGTCCGTGAAAGTAGATAAGAGCAATACGCCGTGCCTTAGCGCTGAAAGGGCGCCTTCAAAGGCGGGGTGATCTTGTTGCAGAACCATATTTTGATGCAATGAATGATATATTATGAACGGTTTTATATATTAAAGAGCATGCAAAACACCTGTGATTCTTCATATACCAATTTAAATCGCCGACTATAGAAAGAGGATCTCAAGTTATTAAAAAAGCTTCTGCCCGTGATGCAAAAACCTGCCGCGTAAAAACAAACGCTCTAAGCTACAAATAATGTGCGCCGCGAGCGGGATACCTTTGCATTCCGAGGGTTTTAGAGCGCGAGTGCTTATTCGCGCAATCCGAACCCGCAAAAAGGGCGCAGCGTGTTTCAACATTCTCTACCCCCCGGCATTGAAGAACATATTTGACTGCTTAATCCGCGGTTTTTTCTTTGGCTCCGCCTGAAACCCTGCGATATAAATAACCCGCGCGCAATCTCAGCGACAATGGGGTAAGATTAGGCGGCGCTTCGGTTAAGAAGGGTTCATCTTACTCGAATATCTTTAAGTTATCGTTCATAATTTATTACACTTACTGTAATAAGAAAAGGGGTGAATACTATTGTCATTTTCCAACTTGGAACTGCTGGCGCGAATTATTAAATGCGAGGCGGGCGGGGAAGGAGAAAACGGTATGAAAGCTGTCGCGTGTGTTGTAATGAACCGTGTAAATATAACGTACGGGGAGTACGGGCGGCTGGAAAACACAATCCGGGCTGTCATTTATCAGGAGGGACAGTTTGATTGTGTGCGGGAAACCATACGCGGCGCTTATAATATGCAAAACATTTATAATATGCGGCCGGATCAAACCCATTATGATATCGCCAACTGGGCAATCGCCGGAAATCGGCTCACCAATTTGGGTTTCGCCCTTTGGTACTTTAATCCCTTTTCTCCCAACTGCCGTGAATTTTTTCCTTCTAATGTCGGAAGGTTCGTTATCCGCATCGGCGACCATTGCTTTTATAATCCTACCGACGCCTACGCGGATACTTAATTCATGACGCCGTTTCTCACTAATAAGCTCAATATATCGGAAAGGTAAGGTTTGTATTCATGGATCAAAATTTCTATCAAGATGATATCATCTATCAGGGGGGCAGAGGCATGATCAGCAGGAACAATAACCGCAGAAGCCCGGTCGGCTCCGTGCCTCCAGAGTTCACAACACCGCCGCCTATCAATTTTGATACGGAGGAAATGCGCGGTTCCATGCAGATGATTCTATCGACCAATATTGGGGAATATGTGCTTATTGAGTTTTTAATCGGCACAGAAATAATCATGCGTAAACAAGGCATTTTGTACTTCGTAGGTACCAGTTACGTTACGCTATATGATGATGATGTGAACAATTTTATCGTATGCGATATTTTCTCGATTAAATTTGTATACTTCTATTTCCCCGGTCAACGTCCCAACCGGAACTATAATATTTTGAACAATAACAGCAACCCAAACGGCGCAAGGCGATAGCGGGGCCTATCGTAATTACAGGTCCGTCCTGTTATATGCGTTTTTCACGCCTGCGGCGCGCACGGTTGCACCGCAGGATTTTTATGCTTTTTTCCCGCTGTGTAAGAAGCATAGCTTGTAACGTGCGCTTTAACGCTAGGTTATGCGCTTGTATTTAGCCGTCAAGATTCTATGCATCTACATTAACCAAATTAAGAAGGTAATTCTCTTCATCTACAAATTTAATGAGCCGCAGCCTGCTAAGAAAGGGAATGCGCCGTTTTTTAGAGTCGCCGCTTATAAAGCCTACAAAAACCGATTTGCATGATTTTACATGGGCTTTTGACAAGTATCCGGCCAATAAACAAAGGTTTTAAATGCATTTAATATAACAGATTTCTTCACAGCCATACTCTGCTTGCGGTTAAAAATTCCGATTGTCAAGACCTTTTAATACATAGTGCGGTATGCTATAATACAAGACTGAGCTGTTGTCCGTTATGCGCTGTTTGATCAAGCAGATAAGCTTGGTTAGATCAACTTGATCCGAGTAATTAAAATATTCACTCTTTTAAACGGTGAAAAGCTTTAATTACGCGGTTCTCATTATTTCATTGCGCGGGTATCCAGCTACAGGCAATGATAATTAGGAGGTATATTGTTGGAAACAACCTCAAATACATACCGTCTTGTATCGCCATTTATGCCAACAGGCGATCAGCCACAAGCCATAGACAAGCTGGCGCAGGGCCTGATCGACGGGGAAAAAACCCAGGTGCTCCTTGGAGTAACAGGCTCGGGCAAAACATTTACCATGGCGAACGTGATAGAGCGTGTGCAAAAGCCCACGCTTGTTATCGCGCACAATAAAACGCTTGCGGCCCAGCTATGCTCGGAGTTCAAGGAATTTTTCCCGGATAGTGCTGTGGAATACTTCGTATCCTATTACGATTATTATCAGCCGGAGGCGTATATCGCATCTTCGGATACGTATATTGAGAAGGTCGCCACAGTTAATGAGGAAATTGACAAGCTTCGCCACAGCGCCACATGCGCGCTCAACGAGCGAAGGGATGTAATAATCGTAGCATCCGTATCCTGCATTTACGCATTAGGTAATCCAGAGGATTATATGCGCATGAGCATATCCCTGCGCAAGGGCATGCATGCGGACAGGGATGATATTATGCGCAGGCTTGTGGATATCCAATACCAGCGCAACGATTATGATTTTGTGCGGGGCACGTTCCGCGCGCGGGGAGACGTTTTGGAGATTTTCCCCATGAACTGGTCGGAGAAGGCCATACGCGCCGAATTCTTCGGAGATGAAATAGAGCGTATTAGCGAGATCAATATCGTTACGGGCGAAATTCTCAACGAGCGCGCGCACGCCGCCGTGTTCCCGGCGTCCCACTATGCGACAAGCAGGGATAAGCTTGAAACCTCCCTTGGGCAAATTGAGGAGGATCTCTATGCCCGCGTAGGAGAGCTGCGCGGGGAAGGCAGGCTACTTGAGGCTCAGAGGCTTGAGCAGAGGACGCAGTATGATATGGAGATGATGCGTGAAATCGGCTATTGCCAGGGTATTGAGAATTACTCTAGATACTTTGACGGGAGGGAACCCGGGCAGCCGCCGTTCACTCTTATCGACTATTTTCCTGATGATTACCTGATGATAGTAGACGAATCGCACGCAACGCTGCCGCAGGTGCGCAGCATGTACCGCGGGGATCTGTCGCGCAAGCAAACGCTTGTGGACTATGGCTTTAGAATTCCCAGCGCTTATGATAACCGCCCGCTCAAATTTGATGAGTTTGAGCGGCGCATAAATCAGCTGATATGCGTTAGCGCAACGCCTTCGGATTATGAGCTTAGCAGAACGCGGCGCGTTGTCGAGCAGATTATCAGGCCGACGGGTCTGGTAGACCCCGAGGTTGACGTACGGCCCGTAACCGGGCAGATAGACGACCTGCTGGGCGAAATAAGGAAGGTGACGGAGGCCGGTTACCGCACGCTTGCAACGACGCTGACCAAGCGCATGGCGGAGAACCTAACGGAGTATTTAGACGCGATGGGAGTCAGGATCCGCTATATGCACTCGGATATCGAGACTATTGAACGCATGGAAATAATACGGGATCTCAGGCTGGGAGAGTTTGACGTGCTCGTAGGCATCAACCTGCTGCGCGAAGGGCTTGATCTTCCTGAGGTTGGGCTGGTGGCTATTCTGGACGCGGATAAGGAAGGATTCCTGCGCTCAGAAACGTCGTTGATCCAAACCATCGGCCGCGCGGCAAGAAACGCCGACGGCAGGGTTATCATGTACGCGGATACCATAACTGGTTCGATGCGCCGTGCGATTGATGAAACGAACCGGCGCAGGCAGCGACAGCTTGAGTATAATGAAGAACACGCGATTACGCCCAGGAGCATCCACAAGGCCGTCCGTAACGTGCTTGAGATTACATCCGCGGCGAGCAAAAACCGGTCGGAGCTGAGCGAAGCGGATAAAGCGGCGCGTATCGCAGTGCTTCAGGATCAGATGCGGCAGGCGGCTATGGAGCTGGAGTTTGAGCAGGCAGCACGGCTTAGGGACGAGCTCCTATCCCTTCAGGGAGAAAAGCCGCACGGCAACGGCAAAGGCGATAAGCCCGCACCCGGTACGGTGGGCAGCAGAAAAAAAACGCGGGGAAGAACCCGCAAGTAGGAAGGAAAACCGCGACTGTAAATTATGAAGGACTATATTGAGATAAAGGGCGCGCGGGAGCATAACCTGAAAAACGTCAGCCTGAAGCTGCCGAGGAACCAGTTTATTGTTTTTACGGGCTTATCCGGCTCCGGAAAGTCGTCGCTTGCGTTCGATACCATATACGCCGAAGGGCAAAGGCGGTATGTTGAATCCCTTTCCGCTTACGCGAGGCAATTTCTGGGCCAGATGGAGAAGCCGGATATTGATTATATCGAAGGCTTGTCTCCCGCTATATCCATCGACCAGAAAAGCACCTCCAACAACCCGCGCTCGACCGTGGGCACCGTTACGGAAATCAATGACTATCTGCGCCTGCTTTACGCGCGCGTAGGCATTCCGCATTGCCCCAAATGCGGCAGGCGCATCGAACGCCAGTCGATCGACCAGGTGGTGGATCAAATTCAAGCGCTCGGTATGGGAAAAAGGATACAGATTATAGCCCCGGCGGTCAGAGGGCGAAAAGGCGAGCATGTCAAGCTTTTAGAGCAGATACGAAAGGATGGCTACGTGCGCGTGCGCGTGGACGGCGAAATATATGATATCGACGACGTCCCGCCGCTTGATAAGAAGTTTAAACATACCATAGACGTTGTGGTGGACAGGCTGATAACTAAGGAGGGACTTGAGGGGCGGCTGTCCGATTCGCTTGAGGCCGCTTTCGCGTTTGGCGCGGGGCTTGCGAAGGTGGATGTGGTGGGCGAGCGTGAATTGCTTTTCTCACAGAACTATGCATGCCCGGATTGCGGCGTCAGTATGGAAGAGCTTACCCCGCGTATGTTCTCCTTCAACAACCCGTACGGCGCATGCCCGTCCTGCACCGGCCTGGGCATGCAGTTGAAGCTGGATCCCGCGCTGGCGGTTCCCAATCCTGCGCTTTCCCTCAATCAGGGCGCGGTTTGCGTGAGCGGGTGGCAGAGTGCCAATCATGGCAGCATGGCGGGCATGTATTTTAAAGCGCTGTCTGAAAGCTACGGCTTTTCGCTTGATACGCCCTGGAATGAGCTGCCGAAGAAGGCCGTGAACGCCATACTGTACGGGACCGGCAAGGAAAAACTGCATATCCATTATGAAAAGGAATATGGGAGCGGCTCGTTTAACTCCACGTTTGAGGGGATAATCTGTAATCTTGAGCGCCGTTATAGGGAAACGCAGTCCGACGCTATGAAGCAGGAGCTTGAGACGTATATGTCCCAAATCGTCTGTCCGGATTGCGGCGGCAAGAGGCTCAAAGCGGAAAGCCTCGCGGTCACCGTAGGCGGGGTATCGATAGCCGCGCTTAGCGATATGACCGTGCGCGACGCGCGCGCATGGCTAAAGGGGATTGAATTGAGCCAGAGCGAGCGCATTATAGCGGATCAAATATTTAAGGAAATTGAAGCGAGGCTTGGATTTTTATCAAACGTTGGTCTGGATTACCTCACGCTTTCACGCGCGGCGGGCTCGCTCTCTGGCGGCGAATCTCAGCGAATCCGGCTGGCTACGCAGATAGGTTCTGGATTGGTCGGCGTATTGTATATTCTTGATGAGCCGAGCATTGGCTTACATCAGCGCGATAACGGCCGCCTGCTTTCCACGCTTAAGGGCATGCGCGATTTAGGAAATACGCTTATTGTTGTGGAGCATGATGAGGAAACCATGCTTGCCGCCGACTATATCGTGGATATTGGGCCGGGGGCGGGAGAGCACGGCGGGCATGTGGTTGCTCAGGGGACGGTAGATGAGATAAAAGCAAACGCCAAATCCATAACGGGGCAATACCTCAGCGGGGCTAAGCGGATTGAATTGCCGGAAAAACGGCGGCCAACCGGCGATAAATGGCTGCGAGTCCGCGGGGCGAGGGCAAACAACCTGAAAAATATCGACGTGGATATCCCGCTCGGCGTATTTACCTGCGTAACGGGCGTTTCCGGCTCGGGTAAATCCAGTTTGGTCAATCAAATTATCCGCAAGACGCTGCTGCGCGATTTGAACCATGCAAAAACCTTGCCCGGCCCCTGCGATTCGATTGAGGGAATAGAGTATTTGGATAAAGCAATCGATATCGATCAGTCGCCGATCGGCCGGACGCCGCGAAGCAATCCGGCTACATATACCGGCCTGTTCGATCTTATACGAGAGGTTTTCGCCATGACGCCCGACGCGAAGCTGCGCGGTTATAATAACGGTCGTTTCAGCTTCAACGTCAAAGGCGGCCGGTGCGAGGCATGCCGCGGAGACGGTATTTTAAAGATCGAAATGCATTTTTTGGCGGATGTATACGTACCGTGCGAGGTGTGCAAGGGAAAGCGCTATAACAGGGAAACGCTGGAGGTGCGGTACAAGGGGAAAAACATCTCCGAAGTGCTGGATATGACGGTGGAGGAAGCTTTGAACTTCTTTTCACCGCTTCCGAGGCTGGCGCGCAAGCTGCAAACGCTATATGACGTGGGCCTTGGATATGTGCGGCTTGGACAGCCCTCCACCACGCTTTCCGGCGGTGAGGCGCAGCGTGTAAAACTGGCTACCGAGCTGTCAAGGCGGGATACCGGCCGAACGTTTTACATACTCGATGAGCCGACGACGGGCCTTCATGTGGACGACGTGAGCAGGCTGCTGGAGATTATACAGCGGTTGTGCGCAGGCGGGAGTACGGTTCTGGTTATCGAGCATAACCTTGACGTAATCAAAACGGCCGATTATATTATCGATCTTGGCCCCGAGGGCGGGGATGGCGGAGGAAGCGTTATCGCCGCGGGAATCCCTGAGGAGGTTGCGCACAACTCCGCCAGCTATACAGGGGCGTATTTAAAGCGGCTTTTGAATGTATAACGGGAGGTAAGCGGCATGAAGCACTGCATGGAGCGGTGGTATAACGCGGTCGGGCAAAGGTTTTCCGTACGGCGCTACCGGAGCGACCCTTCGGAGGAGGATATGGAGCTGCTGAAAAAGGCGGCAGACATGCTCAGCGTTGAGGACGCGCGCATCTTTATCGGCCAAAGTGACCTGGTTTTTCGTTCAAAATGGCTCAAATATGGGAAGATAAAGGGTACGAACACCTATGCCGCGCTGATAGCGAAGGATAAAGCGGATTGGACGGCGGGTTCCGTAGGGGAGGCGTTTGTGCTTGAATGCACCGCTCTCGGCCTAGGAACGTGTTGGCTGGGTATCAGTTACCGAAAACGCGAAATTAATAAGCTGCTTCCGTGCGGCGAAGGGGAAAAAGTCCGCTGCCTAATTTCAATCGGCGTTTCAAACGAGGCGTATGCCGGAAGGCCCAGAAAACCGTTGGATCAACTGACCGGGCTTAATCAGAACGAATTAATAACGCTTCCTGAATGGCAGCAGCGCGCGCTTGAATGCGGGCGGCTCGCTCCATCCGCGGTCAACGGCCAGCCCTGGCGGTTTGAGGTGAGCGGCGAACGGATAACGGTTCGGCGTGAATCCGATAACTGGGGATACGGCAGGCTGGATTGCGGAATAGCCATGCTTCATATTGAATTGGGAGCAGCTCACGCCGGCGTTGCGGGCGAATGGGAGCATGGAGCGGATCGATCGGCGTTTACGCCATATACCGGGAAAAAAGCGTAATTTTGGCGTTGTGTTTCGCATAGATGCGTTATATAATAATCGGGAAATAATGGATTCGCTGATGGATGGAGGTGTTTAATGGAACCGCGCAGGATATCTGAAGCTGTAATCCGGCGTCTGCCAAGGTACTACCGGCATCTTACGATGCTGGAGGAACAGGGGATTGAGAGGATATCGTCCGGCGCCCTTGCCGAGCAAATGGGGTTAAACGCATCCCAGATCCGTCAAGATTTTAATTGTTTCGGCGGGTTTGGCCAGCAGGGGTACGGCTATCACGTCAAGTCGCTGCTTGGCGAGATAACGAATATTCTATCATTGGATCAAAAGCATAGCGTTATCATCGCCGGCGCGGGGAATATCGGGCGCGCCCTCGCCAATTTTGACGGATTTGAACGCGTCGGCTTTCAGGTTCGGGCACTGTTTGACAGCAGTGAAGTGAAGATTGGAGCCGAGTTTTCTGGAAAACCGGTTTTTGACATCACGCGGATGCCCGCTTATATAAAGGAGAACGGCATTACCATTGGCGTTATTGCGGCAAGGAGAAGCGCCGCTCAGCATATAGCGGATATGATGGTTGGGGCTGGAATCAGGGGAATATGGAATTTTGCCCCAGTTGATGTTGCGGCGCCTGTGCCGGTTGAAAACGTACACCTCAACGACAGCATATATGTGCTATCCTATCGGCTTGGTAAGTTCACGGCGGAGTGAACGCTGCTTTAGCTGACGATAAATATGATGAATGATTGGAGGAGATTAAAATGAAAAAGTTTCGTTGTACGGTATGCGGTTATGTTCATATCGGAGACGAGCCGCCCGCGGCCTGCCCTCAATGCAAGGCGCCCGCATCAAAGTTTGTTGAAATAATTGAAAACGCCATGAGCTGGGCTGCCGAGCATGTGGTAGGCGTAGCTAAGGGCGTTGACGCGGGCATCATTGAGGATTTACGCGCGAACTTTAACGGTGAATGCACGGAAATAGGCATGTATCTGGCCATGAGCCGAGCGGCGGATCGCGAGGGATACCCTGAGATCGCCGAGGCATACAAGCGCATTGCTTTTGAAGAGGCTGAGCACGCGGCGAAATTCGCGGAGTTGCTTGGCGATTGCGTCACCGATTCTACCAAGAAAAACCTTGAGCTGCGCGTCCAGGCCGAGTACGGCGCGACGCAGGGGAAGGTCGATTTGGCGACAAAAGCGAAGCAGTTGAATCTAGACGCGATTCATGATACCGTTCATGAAATGGCGCGCGATGAAGCGCGTCACGGCAAGGCTTTTGAGGGCCTGCTCAAGCGGTATTTTTAAACGCTGAAGCGTGTTAATAAGGCGAAAAGCAGATAGCGTATGGAAATTTTCCATACGCTGTATTCATAGATAGAGCACTTCTAGTTTACTTTTGAATTGGCGCGCTTTGGCGCTTTGAAGCTACAACAGCCGTTATGTCAAAAAAACCGCGACACAGTACCTATGCCTATATCTTCAATCAACATCGTTTCTTGACTTTCCATTTGCTTGCGCCGCATTTTAACATTAAAAAATGACGATGAGTTGCTCCCACCATACTGAAACTATAACGTTCCGCCCAAGATATATGCGGAAAAGCTTGTTCCGTCATTTAACTCGGTATTCAAAAACCACAAAAATCGTCCAACAGTTGAACTTGTTACTCTTTATAATTAGTATGGATAATTAGTCTAGCTTGTTGAATATAACTGTCTGCTCTTTAATGGATATTTTCCCGACTTGATAGCCATATTCGGTTGACTCCTTTTTATACCTTAAGAAGGAATGATCTATCGGTATGCCCGAGATGTTCTTGATTTCATCAAAATTTAATTTTAGTGTTTGACCTCCGTTTTTCTGTACGTATTCCCATATGGCATGATATTTACTCATTTTATCCGCATCCTTTTTATACTTCGTAATGTAATAATGAATACCATATCGAACATAGGCGGGCGCGTTACTTTATTAAAGCTTTTTTTGGCCGATTAGAATCTGAAAGTCAAAGGTAAATACGTCAATATGGGATATATCAACCATCTGCTCGTCCTTGCCAAACATCAGCGGGCTCATTTTCAGAAAATGCTTCTTTATATCATCGGTTACAGGCTTGTTATAGCATATTTTCTTTATATCACATAGTCGTAAATTCTGCGAAAAATACTCAATAACCCTGCGGTTTGAATAGCTTTTTTCCGCGCTTTTAAAACAAATGCTTTCTCTTAATTCCTTAAGGTAGCCTTCGCCTGGAATAACCTTTAAAATATAACCATCGTCTTTAATTATTCTTTTAAATTCCGTATAATTGGCCGGAGCGAAAACTTCCATCACGATATCCATACAACTATCTTTAAAAGGAAGGTTTGCAAGGTTGCCGATTATCCACTTTATGCCGAAATACTGTTTTGCCCCCATTATAATCGCCTCCTTAGCGGTATCTAAAGCGTAAATATCCCAAAAAGGGTATTCATGCTGAATATACGCCGGGTAATAGCCCTCGCCGCACCCGACGTCCACCAATTTTGCGTTAGCATCACCGTTTTTTACTATCCCGCCGAGCACCCGCGTTATTTCGCGGGCGAGCGGTACGAAATATCCATTGCTGAAAATGGTTCGTCTGCTCTCAAACAAGGGTTTGTCATAAAAAGTCTTTCTTGAGTTTTGCATGAGGTTAACATACCCCCAGCCGGATAAATCAAAACAATGCCCGCGATTGCATACAAAGCTCGCGGGTTCATGCAATTGAACATTCTCATGGCAAATCGGGCAGCGTATGATATTATAAGAATCTCGGTATAAATGCCGCACTTTATCTATTTTCATTACAACAGACCTCAAGGTAGAATCTTACCAATAGTTAGTATCACGTATAAAATAGCGCTGTGAACTGAGCGCGACATCACATCCTTGATTATTCAATCAGACGCCGCCAACTGACAAATCTTCCGGCTAAAAAACGTCATATTTAATTATCCGTCCTGTGCAGCTTGGCGTTTAGTATATGCGTTTCCATCGCTGCCTTTGCCGTTTGTGGCTCCCGTTTTTCAATAGCGGAGTAAATAGCCTTATGTTCTTCCATTGACTTATATGGCCGGCGCGGGATTGCGAGGGAGGATTGGCGCTGCCTTTTCGCGTTTTGATGTAGCGATGAAAGAATATGCTTAAGTATTCGGCTATGGCTCGCGGTAAATATAATCTCATGAAACTCCGCGTCAAGCCTGGCTAAATTCACCGCATCGTTTTTTCGGGTATAAAGCTCCATCAGCTCTATTGTTTCCGTAAGCTTATTGTAAAGCCCCTCGTCTATACGTTCGGCCGCCCAAAACGCCGCCTGCCCTTCTAGCAAATAGCGAATAGTATAAATATCGTCGACGTCCTGGGACGTTATACCTTGCACCATCACCCCCCTGTTTGGTATGGCGGTCACTAAATCCTCAAGCTCAAGCTGCTTTATCGCTTCTCGTATAGGAGTGCGGCTGACGCCCAGCTCTTCGGCAAGTTTGATTTCAATTAAAAATTCGCCGCTCTGATAACGGCCATCTAATATCGCATCACGTATATGTTGATATACCTTAGCCGTCAAGGATTGCTTATCCTTGGAATCAAAAAACATGAATAATCCTCCTGCTTAGTTATCACTGCGCGCGCCGTGCGGCGCCGTTTACCGCTATGTTCAACCTGCGCGAAATCCGATAGCGGTGACACAGATGAAAACTTAAACCCATTGTACTTGATTTAATGTATGAAAACAAGTCATACTCAATTAATCAGCAAAGCTGTTTATTATTATTCGTAATTACCTCAAAGAATATGAGAAAATATGACAGGATTCAATCTTAATTTTGGCGCGTTTAGTTTACGCCAAACACGTTTTTCTTGTTAAAGGTTTATTGAAAAGGATTATCGCGCCAAGCAAAAAAATGCCTTTTAACTATTTTTATTAAATATTTAAAAACTGACCTCCGCATATCAGGAGGCCAGAGGGAGAAATGATATATCCTTGAGGCGCCAATAAATTTGTGCTGCAGCCACGATCGACAATATCCTCATTCTCTGATGGATTTGTAGCAATCGTGAATGGCTATATTATTGCGCCAGCTTGTAAAAAATGAACTTTATCAAGCCTGTTTCATGAAAGCGAACGCATATACTCTTTCCTTTTCAACCGCTTACGCAAATTAGTAAATGATGTAACTTAGTTTACGCACATCTACTACAACCGGCATTCAGCTCCGCACCGGTAAATCAAAGCGATTCGGCTAAAAGCGCCGCGTTTGCGCACATGCCGGGTACGGCCGCATACTCGCAATCATAGGCATCAACTCCTGTGAATAGATATACATATATCCCCAAAATACGATAAATGTAACAAAATATGCCGGTTGTTTTCGATTGCAAAAAAATATATTAAGTCTTGATTTAAAATGCATTGTAAAAATGTAGTTGAACCCATTTTTGAGCTATAAATTGTTTTAATATTGTAAGCTTCGGAAAAGCATTTATTCATATAGTTACACTTGCCAATTCTTCTTTAACTGCCCGATTTTCTGGCTAACCGTCCCTGCAATTTATACTGTAAAGCTTATGTTTATGTATATAGAGAGAATTTTGTGTAATGTCACAAAAGCAGTAGGCAAATACATAAATTTTATATAGAACGGCTTGGAACGCCAGAACTTGATGTGCAGAGACATTGTCGGCGCACAGCGATCCGAGGGTCTAAACCGTTTTAATTGTAAGGAGGAATTCAAATGTCAAAAAAAGTAGCAATCAGCGCGATGCTGAATCACTACTATCCACATGGCGTAATAACAAGCCAGAAGACAATGAACCCGCCGCCCTCGGGCCAATACGGGTATGTGATGGGCGGGGATGGGCGCGTCGCGACGGACGAATACATCCTCCAGCGCGCTAAGAGCAGCTACGGGGATAACTGGCGGCAATACTACAACGCCTATAAGAAGTGGCTAAACCGCAGGGTGTTCGACTGCAACGCACTGGCGGAAGCATATTACAAGCAGGAAACCGGGGAGAGCATCGATACCAAGGCCCGTAACAATTACGCGAACTGGTGCGGCCAAAAATCCTCGTCAGCGCCGGATGCAAACCTGACCGGTTTACCGCAGAAGCCTGGAGCGGCGGTGTTCATCGGCCCGTCCGCGTCCGAGATCAATCATGTGGGTTTTCTTCTGTATAGGTATGGTTCCGGCCGTTTGAACTGGTACGTGATCGAGTGCCGCGGCAAGGATTACGGGCTGGTTATAACAAAGCTCCAAGACAGGCCTTGGCGCTGGTGGGGCATGATGGATAAATACTTTACGTATGACGCGGGCGATAACTGGAAGCCCGGTGAACAGAACAACAACAATAACAATAATAATGAGGAGGAAAATGAAATGGCGGGCTATGTATTTAAGAATGTGCGGCCGATGCAGACGGGTACGAAGGTAAAAAAGCTTCAGGATATGCTGGATGAGGCGGGCTATAATCCCAGGGGCGTTGACGGTAAATACGGCGATAATACGCATAAGGCTTTTCTGGCGTTTCTAGAGGCGCATAAAAGCTTAATTAACGTCGGCGAGGTATTGCCCGACAGCATGACCGTAACTATCGTTGCGAACGGTAAACAGTTTAAGGGAACCGTTAAAAGATGAGGATGAGCGGTCGATGATGCGAGTCGTGAGCAGGATGCAAGAGTATCATGAACAACGCATTATGTAAAAGCTTGTATCCGGTTAGTTGCTACCTATAAAAATAGGCTTAAACTTACCGGCGTGTATCAAGTTTTGAACGTAAGCGGCGGAACGATATAAGCGTATGGAATCGGTTGGAGCGAACAGAATGCTAAAGAATAAAGAATTAGGAGGAAAATAAAATGGAGAATGTAGTAAACTGGATTAAGGGTGCGTTCGCGGCAATAGGCGCAGCGGCCGCCTTCATTTGGGGAGCTTGGGATCCCATTATCATTGTTCTTGTGGCAATGGTGAGCATTGATTATGTTACGGGTGTAATCAGCGCTGGAATTCGGCATGAGCTTACGAGCGAAGCAGGCTTTAAGGGCTTGCTGAAAAAGGTAGTTATCTTCATGATTGTAGCGGTTGGCGCCCTTATAGACCGAATAATTCCGGCAACAAACGAGGCGGTTAGAACGGCGGTATGTATGTATTATATCGCAAACGAAGGCCTGAGCATATTGGAAAATGCGTCGGAGATGGGGCTGCCCTTGCCGAACGTACTCAAAAAAATGCTTGGGCAGATTGGCTCTGAGGCAGAGGATGACGTTGACGCGGGATAAGATTGATGTATCTAGCGGAATAGGGAATAGCCGTGTGAGAAATGATGATCGAGGCAGTTATGACGGAGTTTCAATTGTTCCGACTGGTGCAATACTATTTTAAGCCACAGGTACAGGTATATCCAACATTCAATGTTTACAGAGACAAGATAGTACTACTGGCGGGAAAGCCTTAATCGGCTCTCCCGCCTTGTGTGCGTCATAAGCTTAACCAGCCTTTAATAAAGGAAAGGCTCAGAGGTTCATGTATTTATGCTTAAACGCAAGCCGGTATAGGTCTGCTCTAAACTTGCACCTGAATCAACCCTGCTGCGTCTGGTAGTACGCACGCGACTTTTCAAGCATTATAGCTTGCTCGGCTCTCCTTTGGTGATCAAATTCTAATTTTCTCATTTAATATAAAATTCTTAGAGGCAAAGCGGCGTCTCGGATGAAAATTTAAGATTTATATTTCGGTTGAAATAAAGTTGATAGATTGTTTAGTCTACTTGACAATGCATTTTTATCTGTCATAGAATGTTGATGCTGCGGTAATTTCACAAGACAATTTTTATGAGTGACCGCTCGGCTTTATGAATATCGTATTATACTACGGCGTGTTGGTTGGTTTTTGGAATCTTTGAATGTTCCCAAGGCGGATTGTCGCTTACTGCACTGATTACGCGGTAACAGGATAGGAGATAGGCAATGAACACTTTAATTCAGCTTTTACCCTTTTATCTGCCTGCCGCGTGCCTGATTGGGTTTTTCATGGTGCTGGCGGATAAGCGTAAAGCGCAAAAAAAGCGATGGCGTATATGTGAACGGACATTTTTCTTAATAGCCGCATTCGGCGGTGCGTTGGGAGTCTTGGCCGGCATGTTTGCCTTTCGGCATAAAACAAGGCATGTGTCCTTTCTCATTGGCATACCCGCGCTTTTGTTGCTAAACATAATTACTATCCTGTTGATTAGTCATTATGTTTAACAGTATTAGCTTTGAAAAAGCATATACAAGCAATTAAACTCAAAGCATTGATCAACAAAGAATATTGCGGGGTAAGACCCCGCAATATTCTTTTACGTCATGGTTTATAAGCAACACGTTTAACCAAATAGATTAGTTAAATCTGAGAATCCGGCAACAAGCATTACCGTCTTTTCTTTACTTACCAGGGGTAGCCGTAGGTTCAGGTTCGGGAGTAGTCCAGGTAAATTCACTAGCATCGAAAATACCGAGCGTTGCCGTACCTATATTCAACTGCAGCTTCAGTTTGCCGGACGTTGCAACTCCTTCTAGCATTGAGAACGCTATAAAGCCGTCTTTAGTTGATGCAGGCTCGATTTCCACATTATATAAGTTGCCTTCAACGCTCTCATCTAAATCAGGAATAGGAAGGAAAGAGTTAAACTCATCATAATAGATGTTCAGCCTCAACTCATCGGTCGGCGAACAGAAAGCTTTCTTTACCGTGCCGTTATTTTTTACTTCGACATGTACGAGGAAAAAATAATCGAGGGTAGGCAGAACAAACTTTTTCTCATTTTTCGGATCCGATGGATCTTCAAAATATTCCTTAGCCTCAAAGGATTTAACCGTAATCTCCCAATCGCCAACCTTCGCGGTATCCCCTGTTTTATAATTGGACGGTGAAGGAACAGGCGTTTGCTGCGGAGGCTGGGGCGTTGACTGAGGATTTGCGCTTGGGGTAGAGGTCGGGTTATCTTGTACGCACCCCGTAAAAATGACCATTGCGACAATAAACAGGCTTAAAAGCTTTAGATATTTTCTCATACAATCCTCCGATAAATCAGATGTTGGCATTATCATATTACGGTTAACAAAGATTGTCAATACAATAAAACATTGTTCACAGTTTAGTAACAAATATCTACTAATCAACTAATTCAGGTTAAAATAAAGCAACGTGCAGTATGGTATTCTATTTATATTGTTTGCGTTTAGGCGCGAATAAAATAGTTTTATAAGATTATTTAACAATTAAAATTTAGCATAAAGTCTGATGATTTGAAATGTAATACATAATTTAACGGGCGACGGCTGGTGAAGCTTAGCGCTGTGAATGATCTAAACCGGGCGCGGAGGGGCGGTCGGAATATATAACCCTTGTATAAACGATAAAGATTTTGAAGCGCCAACGTCTGTTAGCGCTTCGAGTTTTTTGTTAAATTGATGTTATGGTTATAGGTGCTCACGCATCGATGCGAAATTGTTTTCCTCCGTTTTTAGCAGTTTCTCGCCGAGCGCTCGCACTTCCTCATCCGCGCCGGGGAATTCATTCAAATGCCGCGTCATATCGATAATGCCCATGGTACTGCCGAGCAAAATCATCTCAGCCATATGTGAAGAGGTTTTGTCTATCAATACGTTTAGTTTTAAGCCCGCGCCCATTGAAGTTTTAGAGAACGCGGCGCAGCCCTTTGGATGCTGGTTCCTTTTTTTCAAAAGCTCTTCGGACTCTTCGACAATTTCATTATATTCGGCGAATTCAACGGCCATCACATTGCGAAAAGTTGCGTCTTCACATTGTTTGATTAACCTTCCGAGCGCATCCAGCCCTATGCGGGCGTTTGCATGGATGCAGTTGAGCAGTTCTACGGTTTCGGTCATATGCTATTAACCTCCTATACCTTTTGCGTTCATTTTTTCTTAGTTTGCGTATTGGCGGCGGAAAAATGCGCGCAGCGGCGTTATTACAAATTTAATTTAGCCTGAAGCGTTACCAAAGATTAAGATGTTTGGTTTTATATATTATTGCTCAAGATATAACTGCCCGGTCGCCCGGCGCGGCCGTATGCTTAGCGTCGTATAGGCGCGGCTTATTATAGAAGCGCGCTTTAAGCGGCTTTATGACGTTATTTTGTGTGGGGCGCGGCAAGTGTTGTCAGGGCATGGGGGTGCTGATATAATAAATTGGTTATCACAAAATATGCGCGCGGGAGGAACCGATGGCGAAAGAATACAGCGTTAGCGATATAAAAGTAATGGAGGGACTGGAAGCGGTACGCATGCGTCCGGGAATGTATATCGGCAGCACGGGTACGCGGGGCCTTCATCATATGCTGTGGGAGATAGTGGACAACGCGGTGGACGAGGCCGCAAACGGATACGCAAACACGGTTCAGGTTACCCTTCACAAAGATAATTCCGTAACGGTGGAAGATAACGGCCGGGGCATACCCGTGGGCATTCATGATAAGCTCGGGATCTCGGGCGTGGAGGTTGTATTCACGCAGCTTCACGCGGGCGGGAAGTTCGGTAACGATTCGTACGGTTATTCCGGCGGGCTTCACGGCGTCGGCGCATCGGTAGTGAACGCGTTGTCCGAGTACGTACAGGTTGAAGTATATACAAAGGGCCGAGTGTACCGTCAGACGTTCCGAAGCGGCGAGGATGATACGGGCAAATTTGTATCCGGTTATCCGGTTGGCCCGCTGAAGGAAGAGGGGAGAACCAGAAAACAGGGCTCGAAGGTCACCTTTATGCCGGACAAGAAAGTTTTTGAATCCCTGGAGATGAATTATGAGGCCATTTCTCGCCGCTTAAGGGAGCTTGCGTACCTGAACAGGGGCGTTACGTTCAAATTAGAGGATCTTAGGGAGCGCGGCAAAACGAAAGAGAAGGAATACGTGTTTCACGGCGGCCTTTCCGATTTTGTGCGGTATCTAAACGCGGATAAAACGCCTATATACGATCCGCCCATCCATATTTCTGGGAAAAAAGACGATATTGAGGTCGAGATAGCCATGCAGCACAACGACGGCTATAACGAGGGAATCTTCTCGTACGTCAACAACATTCCCACCACGGAGGGGGGAACCCATGAAACGGGGTTTAAAAGCGCGCTTACCAAGGCGCTCAATGAGCATTGCAGGCGCATCGGCGCTGTCAAGGAGAAGGATCCTTCCCTTTCAGGCGAGGATTTCAGGGAGGGGATTACCGCCGTAATTTCGCTTAAGATGAAAACTATTCAGTTTGAAGGGCAGACGAAAACGCGTTTGGGGAATACGGAGGCAAAGGCGGCGGTAGAGAGCGTAACGCTTGAAATGCTTACGCCGTTTTTAGAGGATTTGAAAAATTCGGCAACAGCGAACCAGATAGCCGAAAAGGCGGTAAAAGCCGCTAAAGTACGGGAAACCGCACGCAAGGCAAAGACCATGGCTCGGGAAAAGAGCAAGCTGGAAAACGCGCCGCTCGTCGGCAAGCTGAGCAGCTGTACGGGCCGCAATCCACTGGTAAACGAGCTGTTAATCGTTGAGGGCGACTCCGCGGGGGGGAGCGCGAAGCAGGGGAGGGACAGGCGTTTCCAGGCTATCCTTCCTCTCAGGGGTAAGCCCCTCAACGTTGAAAAAAAACGCCTTGATCAGGTATTGGCCAACGAGGAGTTCCGCTCGATTATCACGGCGATAGGTACGGGTATCGGCGAGGATTTCGCCTTGGAGAACCTTAAGTATAATAAGGTAATCATACTGTCCGATGCGGATCAGGACGGCGCGCATATCCGCGCTATCCTTCTCACGTTTTTTTACCGGTATATGAAGCCGCTTATCATGGACGGACATGTGTTTATAGGCCTTCCGCCGCTGTATAAGGTCCAAAAGGGCAAGGATGTACGATACGCGTACTCGGACGCGGAACTGAACCAGGCCATTAAGGCGGTGGGCAAGGGCTATCTGCTCCAAAGGTACAAGGGGCTTGGGGAGATGAACCCGGAACAGCTTTGGGAAACCACCATGAACCCCGACAACCGTTCGCTGATACGTGTGAACCTTGAGGACGCGGCGGATGTGGAACATATGGTGACGCTGCTGATGGGCGATAAGGTAACGCCCCGCAAGGAATACATATCGGAATACGCCAACTTCAATAAAGAGGATTCATTTGAAGAGCGCGTGCGCGTTGAAAGGGGATAACAATGGCAAGGAAACAGGGCGGGCCTCCTTTGGATAAAATCGGTGAAACCATATTAGAGAAGAATATGGATGAGGTGATGCACTCTTCCATGCTGCCGTATGCGGAGCATGTCATACTTGAACGCGCGCTTCCGCGCGTTGAGGATGGATTAAAGCCGGTGCAGCGCCGTATCCTATATACCATGATGGAGCTGGGCCTCTCGCCGGATAAGCCGCATAGAAAAAGCGCGCGTATCGTAGGCGACGCGCTTGGCAAATACCATCCGCACGGAGATTCATCCGTGTACGACGCTATGGTGCGCATGGCGCAGTCGTTTAACATGCAGGCTCCGCTTGTGGATGGCCACGGGAATTTCGGCAGCATAGACGGGGATTGCGCCGCGGCCATGCGGTATACGGAGGCTCGTATGACCCCGCTGGCCATGGAGCTGTTACGAGATATTGATAAGGATACGGTAAAATTCAGCCTGAATTTTGACGATACGCTCAAGGAGCCGGATCTTTTACCCGGGCGCTTTCCCAACCTGTTGGTTAACGGATCCAGCGGAATCGCGGTCGGGCTTGCCACCAACATCCCGCCACATAACCTCAGAGAAGCCGTAAACGCGGTTGTAGCGTGCATGGACAACCCGGATATTGGGCTTGACGAACTGATGAAAGTTATCCCGTGCCCTGATTTTCCGACGGGCGGATATCTTCTTGATTCGGGCGAACTTAAGACCGCGTATGAAACAGGTCGGGGGAAGGTCGCCATGCGCGCGAAGGCTTCCATAGAGGAGGCGCGCGGCGGCAAAAAACTGATTGTGATTACCGAGCTGCCGTATCAGGTAAACAAAGCCAGGGTCCTTGAGGATATTTTAAAGGTCAGCCAGGAGAAAAAGGCGCTGTTCGCAGGGATTGGCGATATACGCGACGAATCCGACAGGACGGGTATGCGCGCCGTCGTTGAGGTAAAGAAGGACGCGGACGCTGATAAGCTGCTTAAATATCTTTATAAATATACTGATTTGCAATGCACGTTCGGCTTCAATATGGTCGCAATAGCCGGAGGAAGGCCGCGCCAGATGGGTTTGAAGGAGATCTTGACCTGCTATATCCGGCATCAGGAGGATGTTGTCACCCGGCGCACACGGTTTGATCTGGAGAACGCCCAAAAGCGTGAGCATGTGCTTGAAGGGTTAACCATCGCCATTTTGAATATAGACGAGGTTATCGCGATTATACGCGCTTCAAAAACCCCAAAAGCCGCCCGCGAGGCGTTGATGGACCGGTTCAGCCTGACGGAGATACAGGCTCAGGCCATACTGGACTTAAGGCTTCAGAGGCTGACGAACCTAGAGCTTGCGGCTATTGAGCGGGAGTACCGTGAAATTAAAAAACTCATCCGCGAGCTTAAGGCAATACTGGGATCGCCCGCGAAGCTGCATGCGGTGATACGTTCCGAGCTTATCGCGGTACGCGATAAATACGCCGTTCCAAGAAGAACGAGCCTTATCAGCGGTGAAACGCAGATCAAGGTGGATGAAAGCGAGCTTAAGGCCGTCGAGGAGGTCGTGGTGGCGGTGCTGGCGGACGCGAAAATCCGCCGCATACCCAGGAGAAGCTTTAATTTAGAGCAAATTGCCGACGAGAAGCCGCAGTTTATTATTGAAACAGAAACGGATAAACGGCTGCGGTTCTTCACCAACATGGGGGCGGCGCTTACGCTCAATGTTGAGGATATCCCCGAAACGAGGAGCGGCGCGCGCCCGTCAAACCTTATGGCGCTGCTTCCGTTTGAAAATGGCGAGTTTATATTATCGGTACAAAACAACTTTGACGAGGGAACGCTGCTCTTTTTTACTAAGAACGGATATGCCAAGCGAACGGAGGCGGCGCAATACTGTACCCGCGTGAAGCGGCTGAGCGCCGTGAGCCTCAAGGATGGGGACGAGGTTATCGGGATTGAGCGCGGGCGCGACGGCGCCTCAATCCTAATGGTAACGCAAAGGGGGATGAGCATACGCTTTTCCCCTGATGAAATCCCATGCATGGGCAGGGTAAGCGCGGGCGTTCGCGGCATTAAGCTCGAAGCGGGCGATAGGGTCGTATACGCCAGGCAGACAGACGAAGAAGGAGAGCTTGTAATCATTACGGATCGCGGTTACGCGAAGAGGAGTTTTATCTTTGATTATGAGCTTCAGGGACGCTACGGCAAAGGTCTTAAAACGTTTGACTTTAAGAAAAATGGCTCTAACGGCACGTGTATATCCTCAGCGTTTCAGGTAAAGGAACCGTTTAAGTTTATTGTTGAGCAGGCGCATGGAGCGGTCAGCGAATTTAGTACGGAGGATATTCTCATTGAGCCGCGGTTCAGCCGAGGCATGCCGCTTGTAACAGTTATATTGGATGACATTGTAACAAGGGCCTATAAAAAGCCGGAGCAGCGCTGAAGCCGGTATTCTTCACGGGCATGGCATAACGCTTTTTGTTCATACATACACTGTAACAAAGTATTAAACTTTACGGGGTGTATATGAATAAGAGTGAAAGTAACCGAGTCTGCATCTCGGGCCGGGTATTCCGGCCCCCCGTGTACAGCCATTACCTGTTTGGAGAAGCTTTTTATCAAATGCATGTTTCGGTACCGCGCCTTAGCGGAACGGAGGATATCCTGCCCATTACGTTTTCCGAGAGGCTTGTGGGGCAAAACATGCCCGCTGAGGGCGACTGGGTATCCGTTAGCGGCCAGCTGCGCTCTTATAATAAGCAAATTGACGGTTGTAACAGGCTTATTATCACCGTGTTTTCCCGCGTTATCGCGCCTGGGTGCGGGCAAGAGGACGCGGCGAACGATATAACCCTAGAAGGATATATCTGCAAACCGGTCGTATACCGCACCACGCCTTTTTCCCGCGAGATAGCGGACGTGCTGCTTGCGGTGAACCGTTCATATAATAAATCCGATTATTTGCCGTGCATCGCATGGGGGAGGAACGCTCGTTTTGTCGAGGGCCTGTCGATCGGCTCGCATGTGCGGGTGACTGGTCGCGTGCAAAGCCGCGATTACCAAAAAAAGCTGAACGATGGGGAAACCGTTATCCGTACTGCGTATGAAGTATCCATATCGTCTGTTGAAGTGATGGAATAGCCAAGGCCGCGATTGTGTGTTAAAATACCCCCATAGAACCGGCGGCTGGACCAGCCGGGTATCAGGGGGGTATTTTTATGAGGTTTTGTCGGGCTGAGGCGCAGGGCGAGCTTTTTTACGGCATAATTGAGGGCGATATAGTCGCCCGCTTATCCGGCGCGCCCTATGAGGGATATGCTCGTGACGGCCGCGTTTATGATTTACAGCGCGTTAAGCTGCTCGCGCCCGCCGAGCCGTCAAAAATTGTCGCGGTGGGCAAAAACTATCTCGCGCACGCGTTGGAGATGAAAGAAGGGGTTCCAGCCGAGCCGCTCCTGTTCCTCAAGCCAAGCACATGCGTAATCGGGCCGGACGATGCGATAGTCTACCCGCGGCTTTCCAAACGCCTGGATTATGAAGCGGAGCTGGGCGTGGTGATCGGCAAACGCTGCATGAACGTGCAGCCGGGCGGGAGCGCGGGGGTAATATTCGGGTATACCTGCTTGAACGACGTTACGGCTCGCGACATTCAAAAGGGTGATCCGCAGTGGACCAGGGGAAAATGCTTTGATACCTTCTGCCCCATAGGGCCTTGGATTGAAACCGAGCTTGATCCCGCGTGCGTACAGGTGGAATCGCGCCTGAACGGGGAATTGAGGCAGAGCGCGAAGACGGATATGCTGATACACTCCATTGACCGGTTGATAACCTATATTACCGCGTGTATGACGCTTCTGCCCGGAGATATCGTCGCGACGGGCACTCCTGAGGGCGTAGGGCCTATGCTAATCGGCGATGTGATAGAGGTATCCGTTGAGGGCGTTGGAATTCTTAAAAATACGGTTGGAGCATAGTTGAGGGATTATGGCGATTGACGGGCTTACCCTTGCCGCGGTAGCGGCGGATTTACATAAGCTGATAAACGGAAGGGTGGATAAAATACAGCAGCCTGAGCGGGACGAGCTGATTTTAACCATACGCGCCGGCGGAGAGAACCACCGGCTTTTGCTCTGCGCGTCGGGGGACGGTTACAGGGTGCAGTTAACGTTCCAAAAACGCGTAAGCCCGCTTGAAGCCCCCGCATTTTGCATGCTGGCGCGTAGACGGCTTGGAGGCGCCCGCGTTACGGGTATTTTCCAGCCCAATATGGACCGCGTATTGGTTATCGCGCTTGAGACGCTCAATGAGATGGGAGACGTGGCTTCAGTGAACTTGGCCGTGGAGATGATGGGCAAACACTCCAACATCATTCTAATCGATGGCGAAGGAGTTATCATAGACGCGCTAAGGCGCGTAACCCCGTCCATGTCGACGGTTCGCCTGATATTGCCGGGCGTAAGGTACGCCCCGCCTCCGCCGCAGCCCAAAATGAACCCTGTTGAGGCGACGCCGGCGGATTTTGAGAATGCGCTCAGGGGCGATTTGCCCGTTGCACGCGCGCTCAGCGCGCGGTTTTTCGGCCTTGCCCCAAGCATGGCTGAGAGGCTTGTAAACAGCTTTCTGCCGGGAACCAGCCATACAGGGCAATTAACGGATTCAGACAAGTATCTTCTTGCGGATAGACTGTACGGCTTTTATCAGGATGCACGCAAGGGTGTGTTTCACCCGTGCCTGATTTTGGATGAGATGGGACGCCCCGCCTCGCTTTTGCCGTTTTCGCCGGTTGGATTGGGCGAAAGGGCAAAGCCTGTAACGGATATTGGAGAGGCGTTGGACTCCATACACGAGAGCGTCAGCGTTCGGCTGAGCTTGCGGCGCAAAAGCGCCTCCCTGCTACACGCGCTTCGGTCGCATACGGAGCGGGTTGAAAAAAATCTTGCGCGGTATAGTGAGGCTATCGGCGCTCAGGAAAAGATCGGGCGCTACCGGCTTTTCGGCGAGCTGATAACGGCTAATCTTTCTTCAATAACGCGCGGATTAAGCGAATGTACCGCGCTTAATTATTATACCGACCCACCCGAGATGGTGCGGATCCCGCTCGATCCACGGCTTTCCCCAAACGAAAACGCGCAGAGCTATTTTAAAAAGTACCGAAAGTCCCAAACCGCTCGTGAGATGGCGCTTACACGGAGGGCGCAGGCCCTTGGGGAGCTCAACTACCTTGAGGGGCAGTTGGATAATCTTGAAAAGTGTGAAACCGAAAACGAGCTGCTTGAATTGAAGGAAGAACTAATAAGGGAGGGTTATATCCGGCCAGAACGTAAAAAAAACCGCGCGCCAAGGCGCGAGGCCAGCAAACCCATGCATTTTGTATCGTCCAGCGGCTTTGATATTTATGTGGGCAAAAACAATACGCAGAACGATTATCTCACGCTTAGGCTCGCGTCACCTTCCGATATTTGGCTGCATACAAAGGATATCCCCGGGTCGCATGTGATTATCAGGAACGGGGAATCCGCCCCGGAGTCAACCATTATCGAAGCGGCCTTGCTTGCCGCATACTATTCGAAAGCAAAGCACGGGGAGAACGTTCCCGTGGACTACGCACTGAAAAGGTTTGTAAAAAAACCTTCAGGAGCAAAACCGGGCATGGTTATCTATACCAATAACCATACGCTGTATATAACGCCCGAGGAAGCGCGCGTGCGCGCGCTTGAGGCTAAAGCGACGTCTCAATAACCGGTTGCTGCGCCCGGTCTGGATGCGATTAGCGAATGCTGTAACCGGACGCCCGCTATGTCGGTTGTGAAAAGTAATCTGCCTACGCTTAAGGGTAATGAGGAGGAACCCTGTCCCTCTTCTAATGCGGAGTTTAGTAAACCTTCGTGTAAATAAATAGTATATGAAAGAGTTTAAAAACATGATAAATTTTAAAGGGATAACAGAAGATAATTTTACAGCAATTATTCAAATGAAGCGACCGGACAGCGAGCGCTTTGTGGCGTCTAACGCTTATTCGCTCGCTCAGGCATGGCTGTACAGAAATGCGAACGATGTATATCCATTTGCGATATATGACGACGATATACCGGTTGGCTTTATGATGCTGGATGAAGACTTGGAGGAGAAAATCCTCGCTATTTGGCGAATTATGTTCCCGGTTGAGCATCAAAATAAAGGGTACGGCACTCAAGCTATCAGGCAGATAATCCAGATGGCAAAGGAGTCTGGAAAGTATGATTTTATGATTATTAGCTGCGCGCCCGATAACGAAATTGCGCGGCATATATATGAAAAGCTCGGGTTTAAACCAACTGGAGAGTCTGATAACGGCGAAATTACATTAAAACTGAGTTTTGTTAAAGATTCGCCAACAGTCTCCGGTTAGCCGAATTAAAAAGTTTATAAACAAGGTGAACATTAGTATAACATAATTTCGTTACGACGAACTTGACCAAGTTACTTGTTCCTGCTGAAAGTCACCCACAAGCTTGTGTTTTTTTCCCAAAGGGTTAATACGCTCCGCCTATACTCACACAGTGGTGCGTATGGATAACCATGCGGTATTTTTACGCGCGCCGTGCGCATAAAATGTGTTACCGGCATAGCTTTTGAGCGAATGGTCCGCTAATTTATTTCCATGCCGCGTAAGCGTTGCAAGCTATCTGCTTTTTGTGATAGGTTTTGTGTACATTTTAGCGGAAACGCCTGCATGCGCGTAAACTTCCGGCGGCCACGAAGCGTCTCCTTTTAGCTCCTGCTCTTGAAAAAGCGGAGGAGACGCTTTGTGCCATGCCGGTTTCTAAACGCTATGAAATGGAGGACATGGACTTTGGATAAGCTCAGGGTTGGCGTAATCGGCGCTACCGGCATGGTAGGCCAGCGCTTTGTCTCGCTTTTATCAAAGCATCCCTGGTTTGAAATCAGTGCGCTCGCCGCCAGCGAGCGTTCCGCGGGCAGGACCTATTCGGAAGCGGTAAACAGGAAATGGGCGATGGATGGGCCGATACCGCCGGAGCTTGAGAATATAAGGGTGCTCGAAGCTTCGGATATAATGGGCGTAAGCGGCCGGGCCGATTTCGTTTTCTGCGCCGTCAATATGGAAAAAAAGGCGCTGCGCGAGCTGGAGGAGGCGTATGCCAAGGCAGAATGCCCCGTCGTTTCCAACAACAGCGCGCATCGATCCACGCCCGACGTACCCATGATAATACCCGAGCTAAACGCGGGGCACGCGCATGTCATAACCGCCCAAAGGAAACGGCTGGGAACACGAAAAGGCTTTATTGCCGTAAAATCCAACTGCTCCATACAAAGCTATGCGCCGCTGCTCTACCCTATTGACAAGCGCTTTAAACTCAGGCGCGCCGTCGTTTGCACGTATCAGGCGGCTTCCGGCGCGGGCAAAACGCTATCAGGGTATCCCGGGCTCAGGGATAACGTCATACCTTATATCCCGGGGGAGGAGGAGAAAAGCGAGCAGGAGCCGCGCAAGATTTGGGGCCGGCTGGAGGGGGGCGTCATCGTGCCGGTGGAAACGCCGGTTTTCAGCGCCAGATGTATCCGCGTCCCCGTTAACGACGGGCATTTGGCGGCGGTATTTGCGAATTTTGAGGAGAAACCGGATTTAAACGAAATCAAAACCATTTGGGAACAGTTCATGGGCGCGCCTCAGGAGTTGGAGTTGCCTTCGGCGCCAGCGAGGTTTATACACTATTTCGAAGAGCCTGGCAGGCCCCAGCCGAAACTGGACGCCGGCATTGAAAACGGCATGGCCATCAGCGCCGGGGGATTAAGAGAAGACGCTAAGCACGACATCAGCTTTATCGGGCTTTCGCACAACACCCTGCGCGGCGCGGCCGGCGGCGCAATCCTGCTTGCCGAGCTGTTATGTAAAATGGGCTATATAAAATAACATGTATAGGAGGAGAGTTTGTGAAAAGGCTACCTTTTACCGGATCGGGTACGGCGCTTATCACGCCTTTTAATTATGACGGAAGCATTGACTTTAAAAGGCTAGAAGAACTTATCGCGTTTCAAATTGAAAATGGGACGGACGCGATTATCGTATGCGGAACCACGGCGGAAAACGCTACGCTTACGGATGAGGAGCGCAAAAGCCTGATTCGCTTTTGCGTTAAAACGGTCGACAAAAGGATCCCCGTAATTGCGGGCACGGGCAGCAACAATACGCAGCACGCCGTTGAGCTGACCAAATACGCCGCCAAAGAAGGCGCGGACGCTGTTTTGGCAGTGACGCCTTACTATAACAAGGCGTCCAAAGAGGGTTTGACAAGGCACTTTTTCGCGGTTGCGGATTGTTCGGATCTGCCGGTGATATTGTATAATGTGCCATCGCGAACGGGAATGAATATCTCAATTGATACCTATAAAAGGCTGGCAGAGCATGTGAACATCGTCGCTACGAAGGAAGCGAGCGGAGATATTTCCGCTATCGCACAAATAGCGGACGAATGCGGCGGAGCTCTCCATATTTATTCGGGCAACGACGATCAGACCGTGCCGATACTCGCACTCGGAGGCAAGGGCGTTATCTCCGTGCTTTCTAATATCATGCCCAGGGAAACTCATGATGTGTGCGGGCTTTGGTTTGAAGGAAGGCAGGAGCTTTCCCTCAGTTTGTTTTTAAGGCTGCTGGAGATAACCAACAACCTTTTTATCGACGTAAACCCAATCCCGGTAAAGGCAGCTCTCAGGCTGATGGGAAAAGACCTGGGGGTTTACAGGCTTCCGCTATGCGAGATGGATGAGGAGAAGCTTGAAAGGCTCAGGAGCAGCATGACGAAGCTGGGGCTAATAGGTTAGCCATTTGAAGCCGCGCCAGCTTCATAATCGAAACCGCACGGCCGGCGCGCTAGAAGCTAGCGCGCCGGCCGTGAATTAAAGCCCGGCCTCGCCTTTAGAAATAAGCGCGCTGTGAATCGCTTTTTCCGCTTCAGCGGCGAACGCTTCGGGTATCAGCACGGATATGCGAATCTCTCCCGTGGTGATATAATTTGGCTCAAGACCCAATTGGCTGAGCGCTAAAAGCATTTGAGAGGCGACAATACAGCTATCGGCGAGGCCCGAACCGACGGCGGATATTTTGGCCAGGTTTTCCTCGACAACCATTTGTTCATATTTTAGCTCAAGTTTATTCGACCTTAACAGCGACTGCACTTTAGGCACCATTGTGCCTATTACGGAAAAGCTAATTACGCCGCGCCCCTGGAAGGAACTAGGGGATCGGATTATTATATCTACCTGCACCCCGTTTTCTACAAGCAGCTTAAAAAGCCTGCACGTTGTTTCGCCGCTGTCGACCCCGATAACGCTTATCATGGCGACGTCCCTGTCGCATACGATTCCGCTCACATATTTCTCCGGCGCGAGCTCATGAACCAGCGTTCCGGGTTCTTTCCCATCGCTTGAAAGCACTTCGATTTTCAACTTGCTTCGCTTTGCCATGAGCACAGATCGGTTATGGAGCACGCGCGCGCCGAGTGAGCTCATTTCCAGCATTTCATCGTAGGAGATTTCCGAATGCATGACGGCGTCTTTTACAACTCTTGGATCCGCGGAGTAAACCCCTGGTACGTCCGTATAAATAAAGCAGGCGTCCGCTTTGAGCGCCGCGCCAAGCGCGATTGCGGTAGTGTCCGATCCGCCCCTTCCAAGCGTGGTAATATCATTATCCTCTCCAAGCCCCTGAAAACCGGCGACAATAACGGTTTTTCCACAGCTTAGCTCATCCAATATTCGATTGGTATCGATATATGTGATGTTGGCGTTGCCGTGGTGATTGTCGGTATAGATGCCGGCCTGCCAGCCGCAGAGCGAGACTGCTTCGCAGCCCATATCGCTCAGCTTCATGGCCATAAGCGACATGGATACCTGTTCGCCGCTGCTTAGCAAAACGTCGCATTCCCTTAAGGATGGTTCGCCGGCCATACAGGCCGCCTTTTCGGCCAATCTATCCGTGGTATCGCCCTGCGCCGATACCACAACGACGATTTGATTTCCCGCCTGACGCTGGTGGGCTATAAGGCGGGCTGCATGTTCGATTTTTTCGTTTGTAGCAAGGGAGGATCCGCCGAATTTCATTATGATAAGCATATTAACGCTCCTTGAAATATATAGATATAATCAATATATTCCCGAGGGCGGTATGCGGTTATCATGTTTGTTGGTTACAGCATAATTCAAAGCATAGTTATGAGAACGAGCCAACAAAGCGAAGATAGCTTGTACACCCAAAAGCATTATCTTATCTGAAGCAAGTATGATGATCTGCTTAATCGCAAATCGCGCTGTTTAAAACGCATTGCTGTATAATGATGAGGGCTGTGGCAATATTGTTACGTGAAAATGATCCCTGTTGACTATTTATTGTAACAGCTCTATGTTTATCAAAGGTGTTGCCTATGGCGCGGCTTCAGTCCGGCCGGCTATACTTTGGAACATTTTTGCATTAATAAAGTCAGCAGTTTATCGTCCCATACGAAGGCATAACACACATGATAACATAGCCGGCTGAGCAGTATATATTTATAGCCCATTATAAAACATAGTTAACGGGTATAAAGAATTACTACCGACGCGCTTTTTGAATAAATTCATCCATCTGCTCATGTGACCACCCGAACACGTTCTGGATCTGGGATAACGCGAATTCCTGCCGGTTCTCAAGGCACTTTCTTAACGCGGCTATCTGCACCTCCCACGCGCTTACGGAAGAGGGATGCCCCCAGCGCTGAATATGGCGGTCAAGCTCCGGCTGCATTTCATCGGCCATTTCGTCCAAAATCGCGGTAAGCCTTTCAGGTGCAAACTGATTGAATATCAAATACGCGTAACGCTGTGAAAACCGCTCCCGCCAGCCCCTGTTCTTCATCAGGCCGATATAAATATCCATGTTCGTCAGGCTCCCGTCCCTTGAGGGGACGCCTTCAAGGGTAAAATACCTGTTGAGTACGCTGCTGCGCGGATTGTTGCCGCTCATACCAAGATCCAGATCGTAAAAAATCGGCCTCCACTTTATTGTATAATCGTCTGTGCGCCAATACTTCTGGTTGAACATATCACCGTTTGCGAAATAGGATTGAGCCGCAAGGTAATCGATGAAAAATTCCTCGTCTACCCATTCCATAAACTCTAGATACTTCGTTTCGTCGGAGAGATCCGTGTTGAGCGCATACGCTCGAACGCGCTTGATCTCCGCGTTTGTACCCTCAAGCGCGGTTTGGTTCCGCCGAATAATATTTGCGCTGTTTGCCGAAACACCGTAGTGGGACGCCAGATAATCCTCATTCTGGTTCTCCATAAGGTCGTATATGCCCCAGTATTCGCCGTTAATATAAAGCACGCACAAACGGGTTTGCGCGTTATCGATATTCATGCCGTTCACAGCGCGGCTAAAAAACGCGTCCCGTATGCGAGCCTTGCGCATATCCTGCCCCGATGCGCGAAGCACAAGGCTTTTAAAGCTATTGATATTAAAATCCTTAAAGAACGGGTATGTCACCTGGTTTTGGCCGTATCCGCCCCGGAGCAGCAGCGCCAGCCCCTTCTGGCGCTCAACAAGCGTTCCGGCTCCGTTCACGCGCACGCCGGCGGGGAAGCTAACGCCCAGCCTTCCATCCGCTTCATAGAATTCGACAAAGGATTCCCGCTCGAGTTTTTTCCAGCGGTCCGTTACCGCATATACCTCGGATATGGATGAAGGGTTTCCTGTTAAACAAACCACCGGAACGGTATGTTCCCGTTCAAACAGGTATGTTGCGGTCGAAACGTCGCTTTCAAGCATGCCCTGAGCGACGGCTACGGCGCGTACGGGCGTATTCCCCGTTATTTTAATCGGGCCTGTATATAGATGGGAGGAAGAGGTTGGCTTGCTCCCGTCAAGTGTATAATAAATCTTCGCGCCTGGCGTGTCGCATGTGATGGAAAGCGTAAACGGATCGCTAGCGTACAACCCCGTATGCGATAGGCGCGGCTTGGCCGCGTATCCGTTAAGGCCGGCGGACGTATTCTTTGCGCCGGGCGTCGGCGATGTAAAAAACAATCGTTGCCCGCTGGCGTCGCCCTCAAGCCTTCCGCTGGATACGGAAGCGCGCATCACGCCGGTTTCAAAAACATCCCGCGTAAAACCCTGCGGGCAGGATAAGATCAAACGCTCGCCGGAGCTTGATATGGAAAAGGGCGCGGTTAAGCGCCCTGAATCGGAATTATCCGCGTCGGCGTAAACGAGCGCATGCCCTTTGGCCTTAACCGTAAGAGAGGGGATCTTCCATTTTAGCGGCTCCCGAGCGTCGTCGCTTAAGTACCAGCCGGCGAGGCTCACGTCCTGGTCGCCCCCGTTATACAATTCTATCCATTCCGTTTTTCCGCTCTTGGCGGCCTGTGCGCCGCACACCTCCGAGATGTACACGCCCTGTGTATCCACGGCGGAAACAAGATCCACGCTTGGGAACGAAACGGACGTGTTCGGCGCGCCCGGGGTGGGGTAAGCGAAGTAGATCTGGCCGCCTTCAGCATCCGGCGCGATGGATATATCCTGGCCGATAGCGGATGGGATATCTATCGTATCCGCCCGCATACCGTCTGCGCATATCAGCATGAAAACGGAATCATCCCTTCCGATTCGAAAGGATGCGTGCATTTCGGAATCAACCCGGCTCTTGCCGGAAAGGAATACCAATGCGTATTCATCCGCCGCTAGGGTTATGTCGGGCAGCGCCCATTTGAGCGGCTCTAAAGCGTCGTCCGAAACGAAATATCCCATCAGGGAAACCGGAGAGGACGACGAATTATAAAGCTCGACCCAAGACTCCCTGTCCCCGTCGCCGTCCATCAGGCCGAACTGGTTTCTGGGAAGAAATTCGCTTATACGAATCGGATCCTGGTCGTTCATGCCGCTTAATTGCGCGCTGGAAAACCGCTTGTCGCTGTTTGCCGTGCCCGGCGTCGCAAACGCCGTATAGCGGTCGCCGGAATCCGAAACCACGGACAGGTTGGCGGGAATGCCCGCATCCCATGTGAGCTGCGACCTTAAAACGCCCTGGCTGTCGCATAAGTATACGCCCGTATCGCCCGAACCGATTCGAAAGGGAGCGTGGGTTTCATCTTTCGGAGCGTTCTTGGTTAAACCGGAGAAATAAACGATCAGGTATTCGCCCGGCGCGAGAGTGCCTTCCGTAAGCCGCCATTTCATGAAATTTCCGTCGTTGTCGGAAAGCCAATAACCGGAGAGGTTCACAGGCTCGTCGGATATATTGAGTATTTCCGCCCAGGCGTAAAAACGCCCGTCGGCGCTTTTAAGCCCGCATGTGTTCCCGGGCATGACCTCAGTGATGGCGAGCGCGCCGGGGTTCGCTGTGTATACGAGATCATCCATGCTGCCCGCGATAGCTTTATCATCGTTAACAGCGCCGGGGGTGGGGGATGCGCAATATCCAAACGTGCCGTCGCTCCTTCTCGCCCATGAGATATCCGCTGAAAGAGGGGGCAGACTGAGCTGGTGCAGCATGTTATAATATTTATCGGTCAGGAACAGGGTTTCGCCGCTTTTTGAAAGGCCAAACCCGGTACTAAGCTGCTCCATGCTTGATCCCGGAACCGGATCCGCCGCGTAGACCAGCAGCGTTTCGCCCGGCGCAAGGGAAATGTCGGGGAACGTCCACTTATGGGGTTCGCGGATATTATCGCTCAACCCATAGCCGGTAAGGTTAACGCTTGTACTTCCGCCGTTGTATATCTCAACCCAGTCGGGAGTGCCGGCCTCCTCGTCTATCAAGCAGCGCCCGTTGGATGAAACCGCCTCGTTTATAACCAGCCCGGCACGGTTTTCCGCGTTAATTTGAATCGAACCGCAGGATGCGAGCGCTAACGCCGCCGCCGCGAATAAAACGGCCGCCGCCGCATGTTTAATGACGCTACAAATTTTCATGAACAAATTATATCACGGCTTACCAGGCGTATCAATAGCGCCGTACGTCTTCCTCTTATTGTAACGCGGCGGAGGGCGATTGTGGCGTAATTTAAGACGATTATGGCAAGTTGATGTATGGTATTGCGCGGCCGGGCCGGCCATAATATAATGACAGCATAAGTTAAGGAGTGACGAAAATGTCCAATAAATCGCGTATACTAATTTGCGACGATCAGCCTATCATCCACGAGACGCTTGGCGTATACCTGGAAAGCGAGGGCTTTACCTGCTTATCCGCGATGAACGGCGATGAAGCGCTTGAGATGGCCGAAAGCCAAAAGCCCGATTTAATCGTATTGGATCTGATGATGCCGGGGAAGTCGGGCATTGAAGTGTGCCGCGAGTTGCGCCGGACAAGCCGGGTACCCATCATTATGCTCACGGCGAAGGGCGAGGAAATCGACCGCATATTAGGGATTGAGCTGGGCGCGGATGATTATATCGTTAAGCCCTTCAGCGCGCGCGAGGTTGTTGCAAGGGTAAAGGCCGTGCTGCGCAGAATGAACGCGCAGCTTGAGGAGCCGCCTCAGGCGCTCCGGTTTGACGGGCTGGAGATTAACATTCACAACTATACGGTAAAGGTCAACGGCGAATCCGCCTCGTTTACGCCTAAGGAAGTTGAGATCCTTCATCTGCTCGCGTCGCACCCCGGCAGGGTGTACGAGCGCGAGCGCATTTTATCCGAGGTATGGGGGTATGATTACTTTGGCGACATGCGCGCGGTTGATACGCAGATCAAGCGCATCCGGCAGAAGCTTCCGCAGGATAACGCGGGCTGGGGAATAAAAACCGTATATGGGGTTGGTTATAAATTTGAAGCGGAATAAAGTTTTGGCGTTAAATGGAACGCTTTTAAAAAAAATATTGGTTATTATCATATCCACCGTATTTTTATGCGCGGTGTTTACCGCGCTTGTTTTTTCCTGCTTCATATATCCCATGTTTACAAACATGAAGGCGGAGGAACTAAGCCCGCGCGCGGATTATATCGTTAGCCAAACGGCCGATTACCTTCAGGCGTACATAAACGTTGAAACATACAAGAAAGCCTTGGCGTATGAATACGGGCTTTGGGACGCGGAGGTGTTCGTATTCGACGCTTCCGAAAAACTGATAGCCTACCCCACATTTTACCAGGCAAATGTATATAATACGGTTTCAAAACAGGTTTCGCGCGTGCTTGAGGGCGAGTCCATAAGTATGATGGAAGCGTCGCAGGTCGGCGTGCTTATCGGCAAGCCGGTTGTCAGCCGACTTGGTTATGTGATCGGCGCGGTTTTTCTCGTTAAACCCATAAATGAGATTAACGCAGTAATCAGCAGCATGATATTGGCGCTAATCCTGACGATTTTTGCGATAAGCGGAATCATGCTGGTTCCGGCTTATATCGCTTCAAAAAACGTGACCGAACCTCTCAGGCAGATGACCGCGGCTGCCCGATCCATGTCTGAAGGGGATTTTTCCGTACGGGCAAAGGCTTCCGGCACGGTGGAGATAGGCCAGCTTGGAAACGCGCTCAACTCCCTTTCCACAGCGTTATCGCAGACTATTAACGATCTGACGATAGAAAGGAACCGTCTGCGATCGACTGTGGACGGGCTGGGAGAGGGTATCATAACCGCTAACGCGCAGGGCATGAAGCTTTATGCCAACCCCGCGTCCGTAAGGCTGTTAGGGGGCGGGCCGAAGCAGGACGTTACGGACCTCAGCGCTTATCGCGCGGTATATGCGTGCGTCAGGCTGGCGCTTGAGCAGGAAAGCGTTCAAACTAAGCAGTTTAACGCCGGAGGCGCGGTACTGATGTTAACCGCGACGCCGCTAAGGGACAGCGGCGAGCAGATAGCCGGCGCGGTAGCGCTGATTCAGGATATAACGGAAAGCGTCCGGCTGGAGCAGACAAGGCGCGAATATGTCGCCAACGTAAGCCATGAGCTGCGCACGCCCATTGCGTCCATCCGCGGCCTCGCGGACGCGCTGAACGATAAAATGGTGAAGAATGAAGCCGATAAGGCGCGCTATTACGGTTATATCCTGCGGGAAAGCATACGGCTTTCCCGGCTGATAGACGATTTGCTCGAGCTTTCCAGGCTTCAGTCCGGCAGCATAGCGTTTACGAAGAGCCAGGTTGACGTAAGCGAGATCATCATGGATGTTTCGGATCGATACGGCGGCGCCGTCCGGGATTCAGGAAGGAAGGTAGCGCTTGAGCTTTTACAAGGGCCGCTCTTAGGGTTCACCAATGCCGACCGGGTTGAACAGGTGCTTATAGCTCTTTTAGACAATGCGTTCAAGCACAGTGAGGGCGATGTAACCGTTCAAACGGAGGCAAGCGGCGAGAAGCTGCTAATCAGCGTAATTAATCCGGGCGTTATCGCCCCGGAGGATATTGAGCATCTGTTCGAGCGGTTTTACAAAGCCGATAAATCGCATTCCGGCAATGGGACAGGGCTCGGCCTTTCCATCGCGAGCGAGATAATCCAGCTGCTCGGAGAGCGGATATGGGTTGAAAATGAGGACGGAAACGTGAAATTCACGTTCACCGTAACGCTGGCGAATGCAAACGGAAGGTAATGTGAACTCACGGCAAAATCCGCGCTTCTCGCGTTACTTAAAAAGTTCGGGTATGTTATAGTTAAATGGGTTTGAGTAATTAACAAAGGGGTATGTATGATGAGCAATGCAAAGATTCTTCTCGCTGACGACGATCAGGTTGTACACGAGGCATTGGGCATTTATTTGAAGGCCGAGGGGTTTGAGGTGACGGATGTTTACGATGGTAACGCGGCGGTTGGCTCGCTCACCTCGGATACCGCGCTGTGCGTTTTGGATATCATGATGCCGGGCATTTCCGGCATTGAGGCGTGCAAGGAAATCCGTAAGAATTCCCGCGTGCCGATTATCATGCTTACGGCGAAGGGCGAGGAGATAGACCGCATCATCGGGCTTGAGCTGGGAGCGGACGACTATATCGTTAAGCCATTCAGCCCGCGTGAGGTGGTTGCCCGCATCAAAGCCGTGCTCAGGCGCACTAAAGAGCAGCAGGGCGGCGATAGCGACTGCGTCAGCCACGACGGGCTCACGATAGATCTTAAAAGCTACACGGTTACGCTTCATGGCCAACCAATCGTATGTACGCCCAAGGAAATCGAGATCCTTCATATGCTTGCTTCCAATCCCGGCCAGGTGTTTACGCGGGAACAGCTTTTGAATAAGGTTTGGGGCTATGATTTCGCCGGCGAAACAAGGACCGTTGACACGCATATCAAGCGCATCCGGGCGAAGCTGGACAACGCTGGCGAGAACTGGAGCATTAAAACCATATATGGGGTAGGTTATAAGTTCGAGGTAGACTGATGAAAAGCGTATTCCTGAGGCGCCTTCTGGTCGTGCTTGTAATCGCAATGCTTTTCGCGTCGATCTCGATGCTTGCGGGCTACGGCATCCTAAGCCGGAACACCTATGCAGAGATGAAGCTCGAAGAGCTGCTGCCCAAGGCGGAAACCGTTCAACAGCTTCTCGTTGAGTATACGACGGGCGCCCTAACGCCGGAGGGTTTCGGCCGCGTTTGCGCGAAACTGTCGCTAGCGGCGGACGCCGCGCTGTTTATCACAAACGCGCAGGGAAACATCCTTTATCTTGAGGATACCGGTGGTTTGGGCGTAAGGGTTGATGCTCTCGAGCCCCTTCTGAGGCCCAGGATTCAGGCTGCCCTGATGGGGCAGACGGTTCTGGAGGAGGCCGTGGACATCGGCCAGTACGGGCGAATGCTTGTTGTAGGCATCCCGTTCGACGCGCAGACGCGTATTAATGGGAGCATATTCCTTATAAAGCCGTTTGAGGATATACGGGCCGCGGCCAACAAGCTAATATCCCCACTCATACTGATTATCGCGATTGCCGTGCCGATTATCATGTTGGTTTCTTCGTGGCGCGTCCACCGCATTACCGAGCCTTTGCATGAGATGAGCGAGGTGGCGATAGAAATCGCAAAGGGTAATTTCAACGCGCGCGCGTCCGAGGATGAAATAGGGGAGATAGGCCTTCTCGCGCGGGCGCTCAACAAGTTGTGCGAGTCGCTTTCGCAAACGATATATCAGCTGCGGTTTGAAAAAAGCCAGCTCAACCTCATACTTTCCAGTCTGACCGACGGCGTCGTGGCCATTGACGGCGTTGGCGTGCTTACGCATTATAATCCCGCGATTATGGATATGTTCGGCGTAGTGGAGGCCGCGAGCCGGGAAGAGCTGATTTGCGATCACTCGATATGGGAAGCGTTTGACTCGGTGTTCTCCTCCGGCGAGATGCAGACGATAACATATAACATGCCCAATGATCGGGCCTTGTGGATATCCATTTCCCCCGTCGTTACGGAGGATGGCGTGCGGACCGGCGTTGTCGGCCTGTTCAAGGATGTGACGGAAATGGAGCGCCTTGAGAAAATGCGAAGGGAATACGTCGCAAACGTCAGCCACGAGCTGCGAACGCCGCTCACCGCCGTACGCGGTCTGCTGGAGCCGCTTGCCGACGGAATGGTCAAGAGCGAGGAGGACAGGCAAAGGTATTATAAAATTATGCTTCATGAGGTGCTTCGGCTATCCAGGCTGATAACGGATACCATGACGCTCAGCCGGCTGCAATCGGGAACTGAGTACATGGAACTATCCCGGGTGGATGCGGATGAGCTTATCCGCGACATGGCTCAGGGGTATATCCAAACGGCACAGAAAAAAGGCATTTCGGTCATTGTGGACGCGCCCGACGTGCCGGACGCGCTTACGGATGCGGATCGCGTAGAGCAGGTGTTGGTGATTCTATTGGATAACGCCATGCGCTATACGCCGCGCGGAGGAACCATCACGCTCCGGGTCCGCAACGGCGACCGGCTGTATGTAAGCGTTGAGGATACGGGGTGCGGAATTCCTCGCGAGGATTTGCCGCATATATTCGAGCGCTTTTATAAGGTCGATAAATCCCGCAAAGAGGGGGGAACGGGGCTTGGGCTTTCCATCGCGCTCTCCATCGTGGAGAAGCTTGGCGAGAGCTTGGATGTAAAAAGCAATGTGGGCGAGGGTACGCGCTTCACTTTTACTTTAAAGAAATTTGTGAAAAACGCCATTGCGCTCGGCCCGGTTACACGTGACAATTATCAGCAGTTCACCGGTCACGCGCCTGAAGAGGACGGGGATACGGAGGAAGCGCCCGTAGATCAAAACGCCCGTAAAGCCGTTAAGTCCATCAAAAAGCGGGAGGACGCGCCTTACGAGATTATCAATCCCATGTCACGCAAGCGCGACGACGGCGCCCGCAGAAAAAATGTACGGCCTAAATAATGAATGCGGATAACTTGAGGATACGCCCGGAGCTTTACGCCCGGGCGTTGATGCTTTTTCAAGTGCTGCGTGTGTTTTGCGACCAAAACGGGCGGCTTCCATCTTTGAAAAACGCCCGTTTACATAATATAAACATGGAGTGCTTCTCGCTCGCTTGCTGATTGAACGTCGCCTATAACGTATAGAGATAAGCTTCTGGAACGCCAAAATGAGATTTTATGAGCGGCGCGTTCGATTAATAGATTAATGGTTTTGCTTTAAATATAAGCGGTATTTTCTTTTGTCGCAGCGCAGTATCCGTCGGCTGATATATTGCTTAAACAGCCGCGCCGTGCTATATTAATTCATACGCAATCGTTACTGGGGAGGCGGTTAACATACCTGTTCGTATAAATTTAAGCCGAGTATACATAAGCATAAACGGCCTTACCGATAGGGCTGATTCAGTGTGAGCGGATGCATGCTTTGCCCGCGCGGGTGCGGGGCGGACAGGCGCTTTGAAGCGGGGGCGTGTGGAGTGTTAAGCCTGTCGCGAATAGCGCGATTCGCGCCTCACTACTGGGAGGAGCCGTGCATCAGCGGCGAAAGGGGGTCCGGGGCTGTCTTTTTCTCAGGCTGCAATCTCAACTGCGTTTTCTGCCAGAACCACAGGATAAGCCGGGTTCAGACAGGCCGTGCTGTGAGCGCCGGTGAAATGGCGGATATTATGCTTCAACTGCAATCGCTTGAAGTACACAACATCAACCTCGTTACGCCAACCCCCCATATTGAGCTTATTTTGGAGGCCATACCCTTGGCGCGCGCAAGGGGGCTGACTATTCCATGCATATATAATACGAACGGCTATGAAACGGTTGAGACGCTTAAACGGTTGGAGGGTTTAATAGACGTCTATCTCCCTGATTTAAAATACACGCAAGAAACAATCGCGCACCGGTATTCCCGCGCGAAGGACTATTTTAAGTTCGCCGCGCCCGCAATCGACGAGATGTTCAGGCAGCGCGGCCTTTTGCGCTTGGATCAGTACGGGATAGCGCAGGAGGGCGTTATCATCCGTCATCTGGTTCTGCCCGGCTCAATCGATGAAACCAGGCGTGTTCTTAAATATATACGCTCGAGGTTTCCGCGGGATATATGCCTTTCATTGATGGGTCAATATACGCCCTCATATCACGCGGATTACCCACCGATAAACCGGGGGCTGCTCGCGCGCGAATACCAGCGCGCAGTTGAGTGCTGCGTCTCCCTTGGTTTTACAAATGTATATATACAGGATGTGCGGTCGTCCGGCAGCGCGTATATTCCGGATTTTGATTAACTATGAATAATCTGTGAATTCCATATAATCACCTGTTTTTGTGGTATTTTTGGCTGGTATTACACCATATCTTGTGTTATAATCAAACCAAGTAAGGGTTAGGTTCCGCCGTTCGGAAGAATGTTACAGTCGTCTTCATTGATTGTTCTTCCTCCTTATTTAACTTGACTTGATGCGCTCTACTCTTTACTTTCCGGAGGGTCTGGGCAGCCCACGGAAATGCGGAATCTTCTGAACGGTTTTTTGACACAGGGAATTGCGTTTTGCGGTTCCCTGTTTTTTATCGCCGATTATCCCGAATAGTTATGCTATTAAACGGCTGAGTCTGAAGCTGTATAAACATGCCAATTGTTCAGCAAACGCCGCCGCACAGAAAAACCGAGCTTTATATTATGCTAATTTGTGAACGCATATCATTTCGAGTCGCCGCAGTCTGATTATAAGGCGCGCATCCAATACCTATGATAGAATGTTCTATCGCTATCGAATTTAAATGACCTTACATACAAATAATCAAATTTTACTAGGTAATTGATTGCAGTCTATACTCATAATATTCTACTATTAAATGACTTATCGCAACAATGAATACATCATTTAGCCGCAGTTTTTTTATGTGTTGTTATTGATTATCGACTGGGCGATTCTCATTGCATGCAGGCTGAAGGCTTGTGAAGCGCCTGTAAAATGGATATCATATCGGCATTGATTAAATATAAAGCTGATATTTGTTTGCGTCACGGATAGTTCGACGCCATTATATTGTGTGTTTGGTTGTATCCTTAGTTCGCTTTCGATCAATGAACGAATCGGCCGGCATGTTATGGTGAATACGCGGTATTGGCCGATTATCGGCTTGAATCCCATATTATATCCGGCTTTTTTAAAGGAAAAGCGGGTGTCAAGGTATATCGTATAGCTGCCCTCCGCATCCGGAAGCAGATTCATATTTGGTATGATATATTGAGGGTTGCCTGATAGTGCCCGTACAAATTCATGATATGAAGCCGCGGGGTATTCCGGCGAAGGGTATTTGGGGATAATACTGATAAGCAGAGTAATGATGGCTGCTGAGCCAACAAGGGCGGTGATAAAGCCTATCCATACCTTTTTTGACTTAAAAGGCAGTCTTCTCTTAACAATATGCTCCCAAACAACGCCGATTACGATTGAAACAAGGAATATCCCTCCCCAAACCGTCCACCCGGAGCGGCTCAGGCCAATAATTCTTTCAAACAACTCGCCGAGTATTAAGCCAAGCGTAAAGGCGGCTAGGGTCGCCCATGAAAACCGGGATTTTCCGAACAAAGCGGAAACGATGGAAACCATTGCGGCGATATGAAACAAGAAGGTATTCATTAACCAGTCAATGAGATGATTGCCGCGCCCTAACCCCCCGCAAATGAGCCGGACCAAAAGTAATATGGTGATATATCCGGCGGTAATAAGCAAGGCTGTACGAAGGTTTCTCCTTAGCTTTGCGCGATGCTCTTCGGCCTTTTTCATTTCCTCTAGTCGATACAGGTATAAATCCCTTTCGGCGCGGGATTGCTCCGCTTCATCAGCCGTGACCGCCAGCATATCAACGGTCGTTCCAAATATCCCAGCTAATTTGAAAAGGTTTTCCGTGCTTGGCGCGGATTGATTCGCCTCCCATTTTGTGACGGCTTGCCTGCTTGCGCCGATTAGCTCAGCGACCTTTTCCTGCGACATTTTTGAATTCAGCCTGCATGTCTTTATTTTTTCCCCTAAAGTCATTTTACGCACCCCCTTATAATTACAAGTATAGCAAAAAAAGAATAGTTAGCTCCACCAACTATACGGCAGCCCGCGGTTGCCTCAGCTTGTCAAAAAAACCGGGGTAGGGTCGGAGCCGCAGCCCCCATAGGCTTTCAACCGAACCTGACGGCATGTGCGTCAGATTCTCAATGCCTTGCGCAGCAAGGGTTTCTTTGCACGGGGCG
>UQWD01000015.1 GCA_900544555.1 uncultured Eubacteriales bacterium | reverse complement strand
AAGCGCTCCGTGTTAACTCGAAAAACGTGGCGCAGCCACTTTTTCGACACACTGGCCGCGCCTCGTAAGAGGCGTGGGTTGAATCCTTTCATTTCTAGGACATACTTTGAATCAATTGCCTTCCTCGCGGGGCATAGGTTAAAACAAACAAACTACAGGCGCAAAAGAGGCGGACTAAACACGAAGCAATAATTTGTATTAGATGCTAGGGTAGAGGCGTCGGACAGAATATTTTTATCTCTAAGCAACCCAAGCCGCTAAGCCTGCTCGCCGCATAATGCTGATCCGTTCCTTAATCTTCAATTATTTATAATCCGTATATCGAACACATACAGCCGTTCGCTGCCTGGGGCCTGTTCGCTACACAGCCCTGTATTGCAGCCCCCCAACAGCCGCCTCTAGCGCCGCGCGCGCGTCTCCGGATGGAGACAGCCATTGCGCCTGCGCCTCCGGGGGAAGGATTACCGGCATTCGGTCGTGTATTTTAGTTATTTCCGGCGCGGCGTCCCGCGTTAAAATAACGAACGCGGGCAGCGGCGCGTTTTTTTCCAGCCGGAATAAGCCCGCCATGTAAAGCATCCCGCCCCCGGGCATGAATATGGCGTGCTTGCGCTTCTCTTTGCCTATTCGCTGCCATTCATAATATCCAGATGCGGGCAGCAGGCACCGCCTTTCACGCATGGAGCCTTGAAACATTGGCTTTTCCATGGCGGTTTCACTGCGGGCGTTTATCACCTTGCCGTTTCCGTCGTAGCGTGAAAACCCCCATTGCATCAGGCGCGCCCCGCCGGCGCAAAGCACTGGCGCTGTATTTGTGGGGTAAATCTCTCCCAGCTTCATATCCAACAGCCTGTCCCCTTCCGGCCCGGTCGCTATTTTCGCTATCAGCTCCGATACCGCCTTATCGTCCTCATCAATATAATATCTTCCGCACATGGTCATGCCTCCTTTTCCCTATTATAGCATACCGCTCTGAACTTCCAGCTATTCCCGGTTTTAATCCGCATCCCGCCGCCTTATAATATAAATAGAACAAATGTACGTATCGCGCTTGTTTTGTAAGCGCGGCGGCTTCCCGAAAGGAGAAACGTCATGAACGCTGGGCGGGCCATACTGCACGTGGACATGAACAATTTTTACGCAAGCGTTGAATGCCTGCACGACCCTTCCCTGCGAGGCCGGCCTATGGCGGTCGGCGGGGACGTTCAGGCGCGCCACGGCATTATACTGGCAAAGAACTACGCTGCTAAAGCCTTCGGCGTTAAAACCGGCGAGGCGCTTTGGCAGGCCCGCCAAAAATGCCCCGGGCTTGTTATCGTGCAGCCTCATTACGAGCAGTACCTGCGTTTCAGCCGCCTGGCGCGCGAAATTTATGAGCGATACACGGAGCAAATCGAGCCGTTCGGGTTGGATGAATGCTGGCTCGACGTAACGGGCAGCCGCCCGGCGTTTGGGGATGAGATAAGCCTTGCCAACGCTATCCGGGAGCAGGTGCGGGAGGAATTGGGCGTAACGGTATCCGTGGGCGTTTCATTCAATAAGGTGTTCGCGAAGCTTGGCTCTGATATGAAAAAGCCGGACGCGGTAACCGTGCTTACGCCGGATAACTTCAGAAAGCGCGCCTGGCCGCTTCCGGCGAACGAGCTGCTATACGTAGGCCCCGCAACCGCGCGCAAGCTGCGTCAGCGCGGCGTTACCACCATCGGCGGCGTAGCCTCAGCCGATCCCCGGCTGCTGCAAAGCTGGTTTGGCAAATGGGGGCTTGTGCTTTACCGGTTCGCCAACGGCGAGGATTATTCGCCCGTACGCCGCGCCGGGCAGGAGAGCGTTATTAAAAGCGTAGGCAATTCAACCACCGCTCCGCGGGATTTAGTCAGCGAACAGGACGCGCGCATCGTATTTTGGACGCTGGCGGACAGCGTGGCCGCGCGCCTGCGGGAATACGGGCTCAAAGGGCGCACGGTGCAGATAAGCCTAAGGGATAATCAGCTTAATACCATTGAGCGGCAAATGAAGCTCCGCGAGCCCACAAACCTGTCAAACGAATTGTGGAACGCGGCGCTCGCCCTGCTGCGCAGGCATTATCAATGGCCGCGCCCCCTGCGAAGCGTCGGCCTGAGGGCATGCGGCCTGGCGGCGGAGGATACGCCGGTACAGACGTCCTTATTTGATGAAAGCGTAAACACCCGCCTGCGGCAGGAAAAGCTGGAGCGAGCGATTGACTCTCTGCGCGCCCGGTTCGGGCATGAGGCGGTGCTGCGCGGCGCCTTATACGAGGATCCGCGTCTGGGCGGACTGAACCCGAAGGAGGATCATATTATCCATCCCATCGGGTTCTTTGGCGGGTGATATTATGCAGTTGAAGGTGTACGTAACGGTAAAAGCGCAATTTTCGCCGGATGGAAGGCTGCGCCCGCTCTGCGTAGAGTGGGAGGACGGGCGCACGTATGAAATCGACCGGGTGCTGGATGTGCGGCGCGCGGCCAGTCTCAAGGCGGGCGGCGCGGGCCTTCGCTATACCGTCAGCATTAAGGGTAAGGAAACGTACCTGTTTCTTGAAGAGGATCGCTGGTTCGTTCAAAGAAAGCACGGGCAAAGGGATTAGAATATACATGCTTCTAAACACGGCGTGCGCATTGAGGGCTGCGGGTTACGAGATTATAAACGTAAAATTTGCTTATCGTTATCCATGCGCGGTCCCTTACAAGCCGTGTTTTGAGCCGCGTTTTGTTTCAATCGTTTTATTTCCGGGGTTTTCCATACCGCGCGGCATTTGAGCCATTTGGCTTTACCTTCATACTATTGGCAAAACAGCGCGGAGCAAGGCTCCGTGTGCCTGCCGTGACGATGCTCATCTCATATGCCGCGCGTTTCAGACAGCGGCCCTGCGGACGCATATTTGAGTCCGAGTTAAGGGCGAGGGTACGTTTAAAAATCTTTGAAGAACAAATCGCGCGCATTATTGAACAGAAGGTTTTATAAAAACGCCTCCGCGGGCCGGCTTAGCCCGCGGAGGTACTCTATTATAAGCGCGGCCACGCGAGCTGGAGGGGACTAAATACCCCTCCCAAGCTCATACGCCATTTCCGGGAAACGGGTCTTTTTTATGTCCTCCACGGTGTAGCATTCAAGCGCCGCGATTATCCCAGCCCTCTCCCATCCCAGATAACCCGTCATGCCCTTATACGTCGCGATGGCCCCGTTTGCGGATTCCATCGTATCGTCGCCGAACGTGAGTATGAGCGCGGTTTTCTTCGGGGTATGAAGCGCAGCGTTGTTCGCGTAAAATCTATCGATTACCGCTTTAATCTGTGCGGTTACGCCGTAATAGTAAACCGGGGATACAAAAATCACGGCGTCCGCCGCCAGAAGGTGGGGGTTCAGCTCTTCCATGGAATCGTCAAAAACGCAGCCTCGGCCGGTATCGCGGCACGCTTCGCAGGCGATACAGGGATGCACATCCCTAAACGCCGCGTCAAAACGATAGATTTGATGCCCCGCCTCGCCCGCGCCCCGGATGAACCTCTCCGTAAGCAGGGCGGATGTTCCTGCTTTGTGCGGGCTGCCCGTTATAACTACAATCTTCATCGCGTATCCTCCTGTTATTCATTTAAACCCTTGAATGTGATAATTGATATTCCTATCATAACGCCGTAAAATCGCTGTGTCAAAAGCTAATCCGTACGCTTTTATCACGGGTTTATGCAATGTGCTATATGTGCATAAAATCATACGCGTATATTCGCATGTTTTGGCAATAGTACGAATACGACTCATCCACGAGTTTCCGTAAATTTTTGTTACAACTATTTCTTCATATCAGCACTTTTCATAATCCTTTGGGGAATCAGCAAGCCTTCATCGACTCAAACGAGGTGCCCGCAATCGGGAGTCTGGCGCATTTTTTCACTGCTGGTGATTTGACATGCGTTATATCAGAAGTGTATATTAGTGAAGATGAAGAACTCCGTTTTAATGGCCATTATTGGCCAATATTTGATATTGGGTTCGACCCGGAAAATATTATGAACAATAATCATTGGGTTTTAGAATTGCAGTACAGGGGATTTAAAGCAGTTGTAAACAATGATATCGCTTCCATGCAAAATGCATTGACTTGCGCAGTAATATGTTGCGTTGTAAGCTATCCTCCTTGATTATGGGTATGCAAAACAAAAAACATCCCGATTGTCTGCATGGCAGCGCCGAAATTCCCGCAAGTATATAAATGCTTCTGGAATCAGCGAATACCGTTCTGTTTCTGTATACAATGCTTCTGTAGGTGGGCTTGCTGAAACTTACGCTGTTGCAATGCCGGAGGGTATAGTATTGGCTACTGGGGCTATGGCAAGTTTTGCAAAAAAAGGGGAACGCGTTAATGTCGCGGCTTTTGAGATTACCAGCCGTACTTGTATACCGTGTTTGTGCTACACGAATGGAGTGCGATAAAGATTTAGTATGTTTTACCGCAGCTAGCGCGACTTTTTGCGTTAAAGGAAGGGCAAGGCAGCGGGCGGATGTTTTTCTATTACTAAAAAAACGGAGCAAAGCGGACTTTGCCCCGACGTGGCGCACCTGTCGGGATTCGAACCCAAGGCCTTCCGCTTAGGAGGCGGACGCTCTATCCTGCTGAGCTACAGGTGCATATTCAGTTTTAATCTTACAGTACGCGTTTAAGGCGGCGTACGCTTCCCTTGGCCCTACTGTTATTCCCGCCTTATATGAGCCAGTTTATCCTCCATAGCAGCATATAAAACAGGAAATCCCCGCGCACCCTTCCGGCCTAACAGCCGCATATTATTATGCGGATGAACCCCGTTTAGGCAAAAACCAATTTTACGATATTAACAAATCGCCAGCCGTTCCAAAGCTTCGAGCCGTTACCATTATAGATAACGGATACAGCTTTGTCAATGTAAAATCTAAAAGCGTTAGCAATGTTATATAAATGGGTTGAACAACCATGTATGGCGGGAAACCCGCATTCCGCCTAAATTGTATGATTGGTTTGTTTAATAAGCTAGTAACTTTTAATTAAGGTGTACCAAACGCGCCAATCGATGCCCATTCCCCGCGCGTTAAGGAAGTACTACGAGAAAATATAAATTACAAAAGTATAAATATCACTTCTCTCTAGGCAAAACACCGTTTTTATCGATATTATAGCAAAACTAATATTGTAACTTTTTCGCGGCCAAAAGACTGCTATACAAAAACGCTCTTAACCTCTACTGTTTCACAGCCCAAACATGAAGGCAAACGCTTTCGTTCTCGCCCTCATGTTGCCTCGGTTCATAACGCGTTTATGCTGTCACACTTTTTTACAGGAATTCAAAGCTCACAGAACAGGCCCTTTTCGCCTTTTTCAGAATAAACTTCATAATCGGTATCATCCGTTTGAGTTTATCCTGTTTGCGGAACAAATTCTTTGAAGAATTTCTCCATATTTCACTGATACAATCCCACCGGTTCCAATGCATTTGTATACAGCGTAATCCATTGGCTTCATTTCCCAAATTGAAAATCCGCCGCTAAAGCCTCGTCCATCCGTGAAACGTCGGTTTCCTCATCGATGATTACGCCTATATCATAATTGAATTTCGTTACGGGATTGCATAACCCATACAAATCCCTTTTTACCTTCAGGACGAAGTAATCTAATGCGCTGTATAAGTTTTTCGTGACACTGAGTCTAAAAATCCGGGATGCTATGTTTGTTGTCATCATTGATGATTTCATTTGGAAATGCTCTTGCCAAAGCAATAAACCTCTGGCCGCCTCTGCTCTCAATTTTGTATTCATTCCGCCTTCCTTCGTTAATTTGATTACGAGGGGATTAAACAGATGAAGTTCTGTACCTTTACGCTTTGCCTGCTTTAGCGTCACTCTATGAAAACATGAAAAAGCCTTTGAGAAGCATTCCGGCATCATAGCCATACTTGTACGCGGCGTCAATCACTGAAATATCAGTTGTCTGAAGCTCCAGACCCGCCAACTAAAGGCACCTGTTCATGATGTATTCGTTGGCGTCATTCCTGCCGTAAAACTAAATATACTGTATAAATTATAGCTCGACATACACACGCTTTTGGCGACATCCTCATAGCTTATGCTATTTAAAAGACGTTTTTCCATATAGCATATAGCCTGCTGCAAAAGTTTCATTGTTTCCATGCTTAACCCTCCCTTGTTATAAGCATAACGGATTTAAGGCGTTAAATCCTGTCCTCGTTTGCTCAAACATGTCCGAAAAATCAATCTTTAAAACGTTAACCTATATTATTTTAAGCATATAACTTTACGCCATCTGCTAAGCCAAACAATTCAACTTAGCTGTAGCTTTAAAGCCTTATTCAAACTGAACAGCATTAAGTTTGCCAGTAGATTTCCTTGTGATAAAATTTACGTTTACTCTGATTTACGCAATATAGTTTTATAGAAAATTTAGAAGTTGCCTATACCATTCATCTCTATAGAATTCGCGTCTAAATACCATTTCTCATATATCTATATAATTAAATAAGAATAATTCGCCGTTAAACCTCGGCAATAAGCCGGGGCGTAAACCCCAGATGATCGGCGGAACACAAAAAATACCGTATTCCGTCCATCTCCCCTTCAAACGCGTTTCTGCACGCCCTTCCGTGCAAATGTCCGTAAACCGCGTATTGAACGTGATGTTCCTTCAAAAGATCAGTAAAGCCGGTGTCTTTTAGGTTATCGCCCATCGGCGGAAAATGCGTCATGGCGATGCGAACGTTTCCCTTATCCATGCTGGATAAGGACAGATTAAGCCTCAGCAACTCGCGCTTGTATATCTTCTCATCCTCATTGTTAAAGCCGTTGGAGCCGGGCAAATTCCAGCCGCGCGAACCGGCTATGGATACGCCCCCAATCGTTATGGAATCGTTTTGAAGCGCATACGCGTTTTCGCCCAGCGCGGCCCTTACTTTTGAAACAGAATTCCACCAGTAATCATGATTGCCCCTTATTAATACCTTGCGGCCCGGGAGCTTTGATACCAAGCACAAATCCTCGGCGGCGGCGTCAATGCGCATCGCCCAGCTGATGTCTCCGGGTATCAGCATTAGATCCGACTCTCCGACTAAATCGGCCCACGCCTCGGCAATCCTCTCGCTGTGCCGCTCCCATCCCGTTCCAAAAACGTCCATGGGTTTTCCGGCGTTACCGGGCAGGTGTAAATCGCCAATGGCAAATATCTTCATACGTTATTCCGCGAGAACATGCCCTTCTTCAAGCGTCACATCATCGCCAAGCTCCTTGTCAATCTCCTCCAGCTCGTTCTCGGGAATGTCGGAGGATAGAGGGACCTCGATCTCATCCATTTCAACATCAACCAAATCAAGGGGGTCAGCCGCCTCCAATTCGTCCGAAAGTTTCTCCAGCTTTTCCTGGCGGCGCTTTTCACGCAGGCATACGGCGCAAAGCTCCGAACCTCTCACAACGGGGTTCTCGCCGCATTCCATGCATATTACGACCTCCTCCGGTTCAGCCTCGCCCTTCATTTCACGACGGCAGACGTTGCAAAACTTTTCGTCGTCACGAATATAATTGAGTTCACATTTGGGGCACTTCCTCAAACCCATGGCCAATCGCTCCTCCATAAATTAACTCGCCGCCGTATCCATAAGACCGGAATCTCGGCAAGCCGGTTCCGCATACGTCATCTTACGAGGTTTTGAGATTGCTTTACACTTACTATTCGTACACTTCACTATTATGCGAACACGCCTATGCTATGTCAATAGCGCATTTAATTTTCACCGAAAAACGATGAAGAATCATTTACTACGCGCCCAATACCCGCTATAAGCGCATCCCTGCCTTCACCGCTGAACGAAGAATAGGGGATAGCCGCAGGCGGCGCGCCTAGGAGCCTGGCAGCCGTATTCGCGGCCTGGAGGCGCTTTGATTTAGCAAGCTTATCCGATTTAGTCGCTACAAGCGTGAACGGCACGCCATAATAGAGTATCCAGCGGAACATCTGTTTATCCTCCTCGGTCGGCGCGTGACGTATATCCAAAAGCTGGATTATATGTCCCACGCGCCCGGACGACAGATAAGCCTCCATCAGCTCTCCCCAGCGCTGCTTCTCTATTTTCGGCGCTTTGGCAAACCCGTATCCCGGAAGATCGACGAGATAAAAGCTGTTGTTGATGCTGAAATAATTGATAAGCCTCGTTTTCCCGGGGCTGGATGATACGCGCGCGAGCTTATAATTATTACACAGCGAGTTAATGATGCTTGATTTACCGACGTTGGATTTGCCAACAATGGCTATTTCAATCCCGCGTCTTTCCGGGTAATCCCCGCCAAGCCCAACGCTGGTAACAAATTCCGCTTGCCGAATGGCGAACGCCTTCTCCATTTTTGCTCAAAACCTCCAAATAAGCTATTGCACCGCCCGCCCCGTGTTTTTGGGGGGTATCAGCGCCGCCTCGCTCGCCGCGTTATTAAGCGCCGGACTTTGTGATAGCACCGCCTCCAGAACGGACCAGCCGTCCTTAAGCATTACGATGTTCAACGCGGCGCGTATCTGCTCGGGTACGTCGTCAAGGTCGGCGCGGTTATCCTCCGGTATAATAACCGTATGAACGCCGGCGCGGACGGCGGCGAGCAGCTTTTCCCTAAGCCCGCCAACGGCGAGAATTCGGCCTCTAAGCGTGATTTCGCCCGTCATGGCCGTTAATGGGCGCGGCGGTATCCCCGTGAGCGCGCTTGCGATAGCCGTCGCTATGGTTATTCCCGCGCTCGGCCCGTCCTTGGGCGTTGCGCCGTCCGGAACATGAACGTGCAGATCATACTTTTCCAAAAAATTTTCAGGAATATTCAGTCGCGCCGCGTTCGCGCGGATGAAGGTTAACGCTGTTTTCACGCTCTCCTGCATAACCTCCCCGAGCTTGCCGGTAATTTCGAGCCTGCCGCTGCCGGGCGTCGGCTGGGCCTCAATCTGAAGCACCGTACCTCCGGCCGCCGTCCACGCAAGGCCGTTCACTACGCCGACCTGCCCGCCGGACGCGGCTTTATTAATGTGTTTGGGTCTGCCCAGATAGCTTTCAAGCTTACGCGCGGTAAGTGTTATTCTAGATTTCTTCCCCCCGGCGAATTCACACGCCGCCTTTCGGCACACCGCCGCTATGGCTCTTTCCAGTTCGCGCACGCCCGATTCCGACGTATATCCGCGTATAATATCATAAACAACGGTTTCGGGGATGGTTAGCGCGCTTTTTCTGAGCCCGTGCTTTTCAAGCTGCTTAGGTATGAGATGCCGCCTCGCTATTTGCGCTTTCTCCGTTTCGATATAGCCTTCCAGCTCAATAACCTCCAACCTGTCCAAAAGCGGGGGCGGTATCGTCTCTTTGCCGTTTGCGGTCGTTAAAAACATCACCCGGGATAAATCATAGGGCACTTCAAGAAAATGATCCTGAAAGGCGAAATTCTGCGCGCTGTCGAGCGCTTCAAGCATGGCGGAGGCAGGATCGCCGCGGTAATCCTTGGAGAGTTTATCGATTTCGTCAAACAGTATTACCGGGTTTACAGTACCCGCACGGCGCATTGCCGCGATTATGCGGCCGGGCATCGCGCCGATATATGTGCGCCTGTGCCCGCGGATTTCGGATTCGTCATTTATCCCGCCTAAACTCATTCGTTCAAAATTTTTGCTAAGAGCGCGCGCGATGGAAGCGCATATCGAGGTTTTCCCCACCCCGGGCGGGCCGACGAAGCATAGTATTTGGCCGTTTATTTTGCCTGTCAGCTTTCCCACCGCCAAATACTCGATGATACGTTCCTTCACTTTTTTCAGGCCGTAATGATCCTCATCCAGCACTGCGCGCGCGCGGCCGATATCCGCCTCGCCTCCGCTCTCCTCTGTCCACGGAAGGTCCAGGACGCATTCCACATAGTTCATCATCCCCGGCGCCTCATGCGAGCCGGGCGGAAGCATGCTCATGCGGTTTATCTCCTGCTCAAGCTTTGCGCGCACTTTGGGCGGCAGCGACTTTTTCTCCATCCGTTCGCGATACTCATCGGCCTGGGAATCCTCGCCCTCGCCAAGCTTTTTGCGCACGGCCCTTAGCTTTTCCCTCAAATAGTATTCCCTTTGGTTTGAATCAATTTGTTTTTTTACCTGTTCCGTGATCTCCATGTCTATCCTTGAATATTCTGTCTCACGCTCGATAATGCCGATTACGCGCTTCATCCTCTCAAGCACGCTAAGCTGCTCCAGAATCTCTTGACGTTCCTCAGTTTCCTTTACGGAAAAATCCGCGGCCGCGTCCGTAAACGCGCCGTCGTCCTCAATTCTTTCAACTCCCAGCAGCATATCGCTGTTTACGCCTCCGTATTGAGCGAATTGGCGCGCGGATTTCATGATTTTCCTGCGTATCGCCGCCGCCGTTGCGGGCATTATAGGCTCGTCTTCAACGAGCGAAACCTCCGCCTCCAGATATGGTTCGTCCGAAACGGGCTTATTAAGCCTAGCCCTCGCTACGCCTTTTGCAAGCACGCGGCAAGTTTCATCCGGCAGGCTCAGCGCGTGCTGTATTTTTGAAACTACGCCAACGCTATAAACATCTTCCAAAGAAGCGTCCAACTTGTTAAACTCTTTTTGCGCAACCAAAAACACAAAAGAGTCGCCCTGTACGGACGCCTGAAGCGCTTTAAGGCTCTTTTCCCTTCCAACGTCAAAGTGAAGCTGCGATCCAGGAAATATGACCAGGCCGCGCAGCGGGATTACGGGTATATTTTTATATATTTTCTGCAATACGATACCTCGCTTTAACCACAAGAAATTTGATTAATCAATTATAATAGCAGGTATTTCAAATGACAATACAGAATTTGAGCGCAGCTGTTATTAAGTATACAAAGTTTGCGCATACACCCTTTAACCGTATTAAATCGCATACCAATACCAGGCGGCGGCTTGTACAAAAAACGCCCCGGCTTATCCGTTTATACCGGCGGGAGCCGAGACGCCTATATTCATATTAACCTTTATTTAAGGCGCGTACACCGTGAGGCTAATCATTTATCCACATCATAAACGCCCTCGGGAACGACCTAGCCGCGCCGAAAAACGTTTAATAAAGCGCAAATGAGCTCACTCTTCACCGAACTGAGCGGAATAATTGATCCACCCGTCCGGATCGTCGATCCACAGCCGTTCGATATTATAGTATTTGCGCTCTTCCGGATGGAAGATATGCATGAGGATATGGCCAAAATCTATAACAATCCACCTGCCCTGCGCGTATCCCTCGCGCCGCCTTATCTCAAGCCCCAGCTCAGGCGCTTTGGCGTTTACCTCCTCGCACAGCGCCTTCACCTGCGGCGTAGTGCGCCCGCTGCATACGATAAACCACTCGGCAATGATTGTTTTATCCACAACGTCAATCGCCAGAATATCCTGCGCTTTTTTATCATAAAGCACTTTACATAGCTCCAGTACTTTCTCCCTAGTCTGTCCGCTCAAGTCCATTCCTCCTGATATTGTATTTCGTTTTTTGCCTCCAGTGTCGCCGGATGGACGCGTTTGCCGAGCTTACCGCAATAGTTCAGGCTGCGCTCCATCCCCAAAACCACGGCGCGGTTTAAACCCCGCCAGGATTCGTCCCTGATTTCGTCAACCCCAGGAAAATCGCGGCCGGGCTCTATCATATCGGATAGATAAATCACCTTATCCAAGTCCGACATGCCAGTCCCTCCGGTCGTGTGCGCCGCGATGGCCTGAAGCGTATCCGCGTCGTTTACCCCATACTCCTCTCTGGCAATTACGGCGCCCAGTCGCGCATGGAGTATATCCGGAACCGCTCGTTCCCAATCATCCGGTTCAACGCCGAGCCGTTCCGCCAGCTCAAGCGGCGGTTCCCCTGTTTTGGCGCAATCGTGCAGCAGGGCGGCAAGCCGCGCTTTTTCGGGGTCGATTCCATACCTGTCCGCCAGCTCAACGGCCGTTAGCACAGTATTCATTGTATGCCTATACCTTTTTTTATTCAAGACGTCTTTAAGCTTTTCCTGAATAAGGCGAATATTTTCTGGAAAATATACCCCGGTTTCATAAATAATGCTTTGCACGCTTTGCGCGACTAGCTCCGAGACCGGCTTTGCGTGAAAAACGCGTTCCCGTACCAGCGTGGAAGAAATCTCCGGGCATCGCGCCTTTGATACACTTATTCGAGCGCCCGTTTTCATCCGCGCAATTTTAGCCTGCTCGAAAATATCCTCCGGCATGCCCTTTCTCGGCACGCCGATAATATGGGCCATTTCCGCTATGCCGGAACTTTCCCGCCAGCTTGGAAAATCCTTGAGCATATCGCCCCCGACAATAAGAAAAAAGCCGGCCTCAGGGTAAAATCCTTTTAACTGCATGAGCGTGTCCGCCGTGTAGCTCTTTCCGCCCCTCATTAACTCAAGGCCGGAAGCCTCAATTCCGTTTTCGTTGCTTGCGGCGGCCTCCGTCATCTTTAACCGAAGAAGCGCACAAACGCCGCCCTTAACCGTTTTATGCGGGGGATCGGCCGCGACCATCAGCAGAACCTTATCCAGGCAAAACTCCTTTTTAACCTGCCGAGCCAGCTCCAAATGCGCGTTATGAATCGGGTTGAACGTACCGCCCAATATACCGATAAGCATTTCATACTCCTCGTTAATACTCTATGGCCATTATACACCGTCAAGTATATGTTTTCCATCATGGGGAAAAATACACATTACAGCGGCGTTCGGAACCGCGCAACAAACATTTTTTAGGATAAATGCTAAACAGGGGGATTATGGATATGGAGCAGCAGTCAAGGCGCATGCGCAAATACTATAAAAATCAAATGTACGGCGGCAGAAGCGTGGTAGCGCGCGCGGTTGATTTTGTTACGCTGCGCGTGCTGAGTTTCTTTTTATTTTATTTATGGTTTTCACGAATGGTAAAAAACAGCGCGGCGACAGCGTTTCTATCTTTAATCGCGCTGCTCATGCTGTGCGTGGCCGTGAAGCTGTATAAAAGCATGCGGCTGGATAAATTCATCAAACGGGAGAGGCGCGCGTTAGGCCGGGAGTACATCCGGTCCCAGCTTATCCTGATGCAGCCCAAGCCCTTCAGGGAGCTTGCGGTAAAATGCCTGTCCAAAGCCGGGGACTGCGTCTACACGTCTCAGCAGGCGTCACCCATCTCAGCCGACGTTGTTTTAAAAGCCTACCATGCGGCGCAGAGGCGCGGCTGCGACAGCTTGGCTATCGTAACAACCGCCAAAGCGTCAAAAGAAGCTGTTGAATTTGCAGCCAAGCTCAAAGGCTGTGATATTACCATTGAGCCAGTGGATAAGCTCATCGACAAAGCCGAGGAGATGGGACTTGGCGCGGATGAAGATACAATAGATGGATTAATAATAGATCGCATTGAGATTAAAAAACAATATCGTAAAAAAATGCTCAGTTCACCATTCTCAAACAACCGCGCGCGCGCCTATCTGTTGGCGGCGGCCGGCTTGACAATCGCCTCATTTATCAGCGGATATTCGTTGTATTACCGTTTGATGGCCTGCGCGTGCGTTAGCTTTTCCGGCTTGACCTGGTGGGTTAACCATGTAACGAAGGAAAACGAAAGCGTGGAAGCGTGCTGACAGCGAAAATTTAATAAAGCCTTATATAAAGGGCGCCGCATTTACGTAACGTCCACAGAATTCAAAGGCGTTCTTAAACAAATTCGTCATGGTTACACATGGTTCTCCATAATTCTTTGAGAACGCTTAGCTCTTGGAGCGTTTGTACGCATACTGTAAATTGGCTCGGCCCGCATCCTAATCTCCGTTATATTTTAATTGTTCGATTCGGCCGGATTGAATTGCTTGGATATTGTGAGCAATCGCTTCCTCCGGCCAATCCCACCATTTCATCATAAGAAGTTTAGCTATTGTTTCATCCGCAAATCGTTTCCTTATCGGCTTTGCGGGAACGCCTCCTGAAAATAGTATAGGGAGGTACATCCTTGGTAACAACGGCGCGAGTACCGATAATTGCTCCATCGCCTATCTTAACGCCCGCAAGAATCACCGCTTCATAGCCTAACCATACATCGTTGCCGATAATAATATCTCCCTTATTGTCCCACGCTTGAGTAACATTCTTTTTCTCAAGCCCCCATTCCTCGAAGAACAGGGGAAACGGGTACGCGCTTATAGACGTCATAGAGTGATTCGCGCTGTTGAATAAGAATTTAACGCCGCAAGCAATCGAGCAAAATTTTCCTATAATGAGTATGTCATGATTGATAGGATAGTGGTACAGCACGTTATTTCGCTCAAACCCAGCAGGGTCGTTCACAAAATCGTTATACATCGTATAATCGCCGACTTCAATACTGGGGTTGGTAATTACAGTCTTAAGATAGACAGTGTGTGTATCACCCGTCCGCGGATATATGTTGTTAGCAGCAGCCATTCATCGTCCTCCTGCATTATGGTAATTATAATTGTAATTGACTAAACACGCGGCTTTATTACAATTTATCCCAGGCTTTGTATTTCGTTTAAAAGATTAACGTGCCTTTGCCTCAATCGCGCTTGGGCAAATAGCATTGTTTGATCGATCAGCCCGTCTATCCGGCGCAACAGTATGGCTTGCTGACCAAGCGCGCCACAGCATTGTTCGTTATACGCTGTAACGCTCGATTGCCTCGTCCACGCCGCCGTCGAAGATTAACCGGCCTTTTTTCAAGTATATCGCCCTGCTGCAAATTTCCTTTACGCTGTCCAAAGCATGGCTCACATAAAGCACGGTAATCCTTTGTTTAATTAATTCCTGTATTTTCAGCTTGCATTTTTTCTTAAAATTCTTATCCCCAACGCTCAGGGCCTCGTCAACCACAAGAATATCGGGACGGATGTTGATATTGATTGAAAAGCCCAGTCTTACGCGCATTCCGCTGGAGTAGGTGCGAACGGGCTGATCGATATAATCGCCCAGCTCGGCAAACTCAATGATAGCGGATTCGATTTCATGCGCCTCCTTAACCGTAAGGCCAAGCAACGCAGTCTTAACATAGATGTTCTCACGTCCGGTCATATCGTTTTGAAAACCGGCGGTAAGCTCCAGAAGGGCGGCCACCTTACCCTTAACGTCTACGCTTCCGGCGGTCGGGAACGTCACGCCCGTCACCATTTTCAACAGCGTGGACTTCCCAGCTCCATTAACGCCGATTATGCCCACGGATTCTCCGGGATAAATAGCGAGCGAAATGTTCTGTAGCGCCAGATTGCGCTTAACTCTCTTATTACCCCGAAACAAGGAATAAAAGCGCTCCCTTTGATCTTTATAAAGGTAGTACTCCTTGCTCACGTTTTGGAACTCGATTATTGGTTCCTTCTCTCCCATCCTAAGTTACCTCGTTAAGCATTGTTTTTACAGGCTGTTCAGCCCGGGATTATACAGCGATAGGGCGGCCGACAGTTATTGAGCAAGCTCAATCCGCGCCTATGGCATACAAATAAGCCTCCGCCGCGTCTCCGATTTTATCAAGCACTAAATCCCTGGGCTTGTTGTTGAGTCGGCCTTCCCGCACCTTCATATATTGGGCGGGCATGTATTGGCTCAAAACTCCAAGCGGAACCCGAGTGTTCTCCAAATTTGCCATCAATCGTTTGATCGCGTCCTGCACGGATGGTTCCGGCATATAGTAACGGCTCCTGTCGTAAAAGCTGAACATGCGCATGAGTCGCGTTTCCTCCCGCCCGCCTTCATAGTATTTTTGCCAATACTCCGGGCGCGAGAGCATCGCTTCTTCCAAAGCGCGCCTAAAGCCGCTTTGCCCGCCATCCCCATAAAGCTCCCGTTCGATCATATCAAGGGCAAGCATCGCCTCCCTGCATGCGAAGGTAAACGCGGGGCCGACCTTAAGTATCGCCGCTCCGTCCTCAACCATCCGCCTAAGATTCTCAGGGGTCTGAAAATCAGTCGAATGCGCCTCAAACGCAATGCCTTCCACCAACTTAAGCGCCTCCGTCAGATCCCTTGCCGCCTCCCTGTCGTATTCGTCCAGCGCGGATGCGCCGAATTCGACCCCGAGCTGTACTACAACGCCAACCACGCGCCCGAACGCCTCCTCCAACCCAAAATCGGTGAAGGTTCTGCGATAGGTATCAACAGTTCTTAAGAAATCCTTCGCCTTGGTAACGGTATCCTCGCCTTCCTCATGCTCCGCCCCGCCGGGTACGGGAACTTCGCTCCCCACCACGTAAACAGGGGGCTCCGCTTCCGGGTTGTCTTTAAGAACCTTAGCGTAAGCTTCCTCCGCAATCCGGCACAGCACGGCGCCGCGCCGGGCGATGGTTTCATCCAGTAGCGGGCTGTCTGGCGGATCGTCGCCCAACCGCATGCTCGTATCCAGATGGATTTTGGTATAACCGGCTGATACGTAAGCGCTTACCATATCAGAGGCCTTCGCCATCGCCTCCCGCTCGGGTTCCCTGCTCCATACCAGGGGGCCAAGGTGATCACCGCCCAATATCACCCGGGATCTGTCCAGGCCGTTTCTTTCAGCCGCGCCGTATACAAAATCACGAAAAGCTGCCGGCGTCATGCCCGTGTATCCGCCGAATTGGTTGACCTGATTAGATGTCGCCTCGATCAACGCGAAGCCGCCGCGCTCCAGCGTCTTTGTCATTACGGCCTCGACAACGAACGGGTTGGCGCTGCAGCACGAATACACGCCCGCGTTTAAGCCCGATTTATTCTGCTGAACAATGGTTCTTATCGGATGCATGTTTATCTCCTTACCGAAATCTAGTAAAACAGGCGGCTTCTTAATTAGCCGGCCGATATTTGTCAGCGTGAATCAAGCCTCGCTGTCAATCAGAATCTTCCCATGTACCGCGCCGCGCCGCTTAAAAAGTTCAAACGCGCCGGCTATTTCGCTCAGCGGAATGATCCGGTCAATCATCTCGCTGTCGTACTTCAATTCCCCGGTTTTGAAGAAATGCGACGTCAAATCCCACTCCGCCCCCGGGAACGGCGCGCTATAACTCATCCAGGAGCCGGTCGCCAGCAGTTCCTTTCGGTTTAGCATTTCCCATTCGCGCACGGTAAACGAAACGTTACGCAGCGGCGTGCCGATAAAGCAGATTTTAGCACGCCCACCGGCAAGCGAGAGCGCGGATAGAATCGTTTCCGGCGTTCCGGCCGCGTCAAACACATAGTCAAACCCACGCCCCTCGGTAACCTCTGCCGATAACTCCTCGAACCGCGGATCCGTGCTCAAGAGCGTATCCGTCGCGCCAAGCCGCCGCGCCAACGGCAGCTTGCCCCCATCAATATCGATGGCGGCTATGCGTTTGGCGCCCATTATTTTCGCCCATTGAAGGGTGAAAAGGCCAACCGTGCCGGCGCCGATAACCGCTACGCTCCCCCCCCCCTCAAAGCCGGGGAGCCTAAGGCCGTGGAGCGCCACTGTGCAAGGCTCAAACAGCGCGCCCTGCTCAAATCCGACCGTTTCATCAAACGGGAATACGTTCGTATCCGGCACTGCCACATATTCCGCGAAGCTGCCAAACCGCCTTGAACCGATAAAACTGTAAAACCGGCAAAGGGAATAGTTCCCTTTCATGCAAGCCTCACACTTAAAACAAGGCACGAGCGGAACGCCCGCCACCCTGTCTCCGGGCTTCACGCGCGTGACCTGAGAGCCCGCCTCTTCAACAATGCCGGAGAATTCATGCCCTAATATGTTCGGGAACGTATGGGATGTGCCAAGATTTACGCGCGGCACATCGGATCCGCATATCCCCGTATACTTTACCTTTACCAGCACGTCGTTCGGATTCTGTATCTTCGGCATTTCGGTATCCGTATACCGTATGTCCTCTTTGCCAAACACCACGCCTGCTTTCATGCGTTTCCTCCAATCCCGCGCTTAGCGCGGTTAAAAATAATAGTCCGTAAGCAGCTTCTTAAAAGCCGCCATATCTGGTTTTCTTGTTATTTTCAGGTTGATGAGATCCGTGGGTATCACCTTCATCGGAATATGGTGCGCGAGCGCAATCGCGCCCGCGGAAGTCATGCGCTCCAGCTCCTCATCATCCGCGTTCGCATAAACGGGATAAATAAGCTCAAACAGAAACGCTTCAGGCGAAGCGCCCGCCACAATCTCCCGGCGGGGGACGACTTCACAGATCTCCAGGTTTTCATCCATGCGGTAAACCGTATCGTATTGCAGCTCGCCAAGCGTCGCGCCCCCGCAAGAGCGCACCGCTTCAATTACCTCAAGCGTGCCTTCAATATCCACATACGGATGGGTCGCGTCGTGAATCAATATCACGTCGCCGTCACTAGCTATGCGCGAAGCCGCTTCCAGCCCGTTCTTAACGGAGCCTGAGCGCGTGGAGCCGCCCGCGACTACGCAATTTAGTTTTTTAACCCCAAGCTTCTCGCCCCATTCCCGTACGTAATCCACCCATTCGCCATGGGAAACACAGATAATATGGTCAATTTCGGGCATGCGCCCATACTTTTCAAGTATATAGGCAAATATCGGCACACCCTGCACGAGCACGAATTGTTTGGGGATATCCGCGCCATAGCGCGTACCTGATCCGCCCATCATAAGCAAAAGTATGTTCATATCATTCCTCCTCGCTGTGGATATCCGTAACGTCGGTTCCTCCCTCGGCGCAATCGACCGACCAGCGTATCAAATCATGCCCGGCCTGCTTGTGCTTGGGAGGCAGGCGCATGAAGTCTCCGTACTGCATGGTGAGAAACACCTCAGGCGCCCTAGGTACCTTGGCGGGAACGCCCTCAAACATTATGTCCCGATACGGCAGGAGATCCTCAAGCTTAATGTAGGTATAGCTTGGTACAAAGCTAGCCACCGTGTCAAGTCCCATTCTCTGCGCTTTTTTGTTATACTGCGTGGCTTTTCGGATATATAGGGCCTGCGTTAACCAAAGCGGTATGAGAGCGAACGAGCGGCGTTTTAAATACCCAATCGCCCGCGCGAACCTGTCCCTGGCTCCGAAGGGCTTTACCTTTTCATCCGGATCCCTCACCTGCCTGTTCACCACAAAGTTGTGTATGCGTTCATAAAAGCGCACCTGGCTCCTGAACCTGTTCTGCGCACGCTGATCCTTCGGGATATAATCGAACGGAAATATATCCAGGCAGATCCCCTTATGGTAATCCCTGTTTTCATTATAGCTGGTGATATACGCCGTATTATCCTTGCGGATTTTTGAAAACAGGTACGGTATTTTACGGTCTTTCCCGCGCGTTTGCAGAAAGAAACCCTTGGATAAAAGCGGCCCGGCCTTTTCCAAAAACGTATCGTAATCCTTTCTAAGCATGCCGACGTCAATATCATCGTCCCAGGGGATGAAGCCCCCGTGCCGTATATAGCCGAGCATTGTGCCGCCGCAGACAAAGTAGCCGACGCCTACCTTCTTACATACTCTGTCAAACTCCTCGAGCAATTCTAAATCCACGCGCTGTATCGCTTCGACGCGCGCGCGGAAAACGTCGTCCTGCAGCGTGGTCCATATCGTGCACTCGCATGGGCATGGCAGCATCACAGGTCCGAAGGGCCTTCTTTGCAGCGGAAACACCTGCTCAAGCTCTACCATTTTGCTCGGAGAAACTACCGAGCGCATGATGTATTTATGCGATTTTTCATTATACCGAACGGCAGTTTTTAAAAGCTCTGTATAGCATTTGCTCAGCGAACGGCCGCCGTATAGGATTTTTTTTGCGACTTCACGCGGGAGGCTGTAAGATCGTTTTCCTATTTTGCAGCTGTTTATCCTGTCGAATTTTTTGTTCAGCCTCCGCATTTTTCTTAGGTGCGCGCATCTCAAATCAAACGGCTCCGGCACCGCGTCGAATGGGCTCAGCTCAATCCAATACCAGCCGGCGGCCTGCATCAGCTCGCTTTGAGCTTCAAACCAAACGCCCACGCGCGCCTTCCTGCGCGGCGTAATCCCGTCAAGCAAAAACGCGTCAAGAATAAAACCGTAATCCTCCGACTTGTACGCCATCACGTCTACAAAGCGTTCATAATCGGCCCTGAGCATACCAATTTCATACTTTTCTGCTGATTCAGGGCATATGGCCTGATAGTGAACGCAGTGCTCAAGCATGCTGCTAAAGGCAAAATACTCAATTTTATGCTCACTGCAAGCCTTATCCAGCGCAGCCAGCAGACGATAGCAGCACTCCTGCCAAACAGGGGGCTTTACCCGCTTGCCGCATACCGGCATATCCGGCTCAAGGGACGTTATGAGCGTCTCCTCGGAATCAAACGTTTTCTTAATTACTCTCTGCTCCGCCTTCATCTTACCTCCCCTTACAGTACGTCCGCCATTGTTTTCCTGAGGCGCTTGTAATTCCAAGCGCCAATAATGATTATAAAGGCGAGCTCAATCAGAAAAACAATCGTTTCCTTAGGCGAATCAAAGAACCACTCGTTATAAATAAACGCCTTGCGGTATCCGTTCGCGAAATAATTGATAGGGTTAATCAGCATAATATGCCTTAACCAAGCATATTCAATGCCGTACGTATCCCACAAAATGCCGGATAGCCAAAACATCGCCTGTATGGTTGAATCTATGGTGTTCTGGAAGTCCTTGCTGTATACGCTAAGCGGCGCGGTTATCCATGAAAGCGCGAGAAAGAACAGGAACATCATTGGAAAATACCACAGTATCTGAATGTTATACAGCGTTGGCGCGTATCCCGCGGCGACAAGATAAATATACATGATAGCCGTAAGCGCGATGTGTACGTACGCCCGAGCCAGGGCTGAAAAAGTCATTATCGTTGATACGGGGTATGATATTTTTGTAACAAACTGCTGGTTGTTGCGAATGCACTTTGCGCCGCCCACGATCATGTCGTTCATAAAGAACCAAGGTACAAAGCCCGTGAGCATGAACACAAAACGTGGTACGTTCCTAATCTCGGATCCGCCGCGTATACCGATTTCAAACGTAAACCAGAACACCATCAGCGTTATAAGCGGCTTGATTACCGCCCATGCCGAGCCCATAAGCGTACCTTTATAAGCTTTTGAAAGTTCTATTTTGGACAGCATGAAAATCTGCTTCCAAAACCCCTTATGCTCCCTAATTATCTCCCTCAAACCATCACATCCTCGCCCAGTATCGTCCACGCCTCAAGGATATGTCCCTTTCGATCCTCTTCGGCGGGCAAAACCCAATAATCCCCGTACATATTTGTTAAATACCGCTCGTAGCACCCTGGAGCGGGATGCGTATCGCCCTCGAAAGGCAGCGGTGTAGAACATATGAAATCCGCCTTATGCATACGTTCCCCCGGCCCTCTTGTCCAGACAAGGCCGGCAGCGAATTCGGCTTTATCAAAATCATGCGCGGTACACACCTTTTCGATCCGGCGTATGAACCAGCCGTGGCCTATTATCCTGGCCGGCAGTGCGATTAAAAATCGGGCTAAGCTCCGCGCAAAGCCGGATGCGCTGCCAATTGGCATCCATACGGCGGTCAGCAGGCGCTGTAATCTTAAAGCCCGCCTAAAAACCCGGCGCACTGCCTTGTCACCGTCTGGAAGGCCATCCATTGGAAACACGTCTATCCACAGCGGCTGGGGCTTGCCCATATCCCGTGTGCGGGCCATACACTCAGGATCGACGACCTTCATGAAGGGGTATCCGTATTGCTTGTCCCGCGGGTAAGTTTTAACCTCATAACGGCCAATGCGCCCATTAGCAATTCTGATAAGGCGCTCGTAATCCGGGCGTGGTATCAGTATATCCACGTCGTCGTCCCACGGTATAAAACCGCCGTGCCGCGCGGCGCCAAGCAGCGTACCGCCCGCCAGATAATAGCGCACGCCTATCTCCCTGCAAAAGCCGGCCAGCGCCCGAAGGATACCCGCTTCGCGTTCTTGTATATCCCGTAAGCTCAGCCCCTGTTTTGCGCCCTCCATACTCACGACCTCCTCAGATAAATATCCCATGCGAGCTTGTACAATCCCTCGCTGGCTCTAAGAAGCCTCAGCGCCGCCTTATGCTTACCGCTAAGGTAAGGCCCGCCCATGACGGAGGCGCGCTTTTCATATAAGGCCGCCTTCACCTCATCATAGTATTCCCGGTTTTTTTCCCGCCCGGAAGCGATAATACGGTAAATGAGCGACAGGCACGTGATAACCGTGAAGCAGTCCGCATGCTTAACCAGCTCCGGACAGTTTTCCTTTACAAACGACTCAATCTCTCTGGCCGCCTCCAGCGCGTCCATGGCTTTTTTGCTAAAGCCCCGCCCCATGATACTGCCCGGCCTTTGATAATAATAATAGCATTGCTCCTTATCATACGCTACCGTATCGCATTGATAGTACAGCCGGTAGGTGGTAAAAGCATCCTCAAAAATGCGGCCGGCCGGATACCGAACGCCGTTAAAAAGGTCTTTGCTATAAAGCTTGTTCCAAGCGGTATGCCCGCCCGTTGCCGCGCCCGTGAGCATATTGGCCAGAGCTTCTCTGCCGGACATGGCGAAAGGGGGGGCGCTATCCCTCTTTTGCTTAATTGGAGCGCGCCCGTCAAAAACCCGTAGTGAATCGCAGACGGCGAGCTGCGCGTTAAAGCTGTTAATATTGCTTAACAGCCGCTGATACATATCCGAGCGGATCCAATCGTCGCTGTCTACAAAGCCGATATATTCGCCCCTCGCCGCCGCTATGCCCGCGTTGCGCGCGGCGGAAAGTCCCTGGTTGCGCTGATGAAAAACCCGAACTCGGCTGTCGGCCTTGGCATAGCCATCACATATTTCGCCGCATTTGTCCGGCGAGCCGTCGTCTACCAGAATAACGTCCAAGTCCTCATGAGTCTGCGCCAGCACGGAAGCCACGCATCTGTCAAGATACGCTTGGGTCCGATATACCGGTATAACAACGCTGATTGTCGACACGGGCCGCCTCCTGTTCAAAATCCGGTGCAATAAAAAACGGCTGTTTAACATGCATGCCGATACTGGGTGACAGTATAGCCTTATCGCCAGAAAAAGTCAATATTTCCGACTAAAACGCATAAGCTGGGCGTCCGGGCGTTATAATCGCAGCTTATGTTTACTTCCAAATATCGTCAAGCCTGTTTAATTGCCCCCAATACCCGCTTTGCTTCTCGCCTGGCTTATCATGTTCACGTCTGAATATTTCTGAGGCAATTTCTTTCAGCGGAGGTAATGATGAATGCCTTAATTACCTATTCAGTGAAAACATCGCGCGGCAACCTCCCGGTTTAATCCCGGTTTATGTCACGGCAGCGGCAGGCCGCGTTGCTTTCTTGCAAGCGGCCGTTTGAGCTTGGCGACTTTTACCGTCCAAGGGTTAAACGGATCTCAGTCTGCTTAAGCTCGCGTTTACATTGCGCGGCCGCCGAATGCCAATATCCCGCGAGCGTCCGGCGTGTAGGCTCGGGGAACGGGTTTATACATACGGGAACCGTACTCGCCCTTTCGTATTATTTACGTTTTATTCATAATCAACACCAAACGAATAGCGCATTGCGAGCTTATGAGGTAAAAATGTATAAGGAATAGCGGTTGCGGCGCTCAAATTCCACTGCGATAAGAAAAAGGAGCGCTTCCTTTGGGAATCCGCTCCTTTTTAATTTTATAATACCTTAATCTTTGTCATGGCAGCCACAGCCGCACTCTTCGCCGCAATCATCCTCGCAATCGCAGTCCTCGGATATGATTTGCTCGGCAATAGCAATAAGTTCGTCCATCTTCTCCTCATCCGGCGGGAGGAACTCTTCCTCATCACCATTGACAACTATTTTCATTATGTACGCTTCCTGTTCGGATTCCTCGTCGCCTGCGCCTTCCATATCCACAAGTATGGCGTACTCTTCGCCTTCGTGCTCAAAATACTCCAGCACGTCCAGCTCCAGCTTGTTGCCTTCCTCATCTTCAAATACGACAGAGTCGCGTTCTTCTTCCATTGCTTTTCTCCTTAACAATTAATTTTCTACCTAAAGGCGCATTGCTCCGTTTAGGTTGCCTGTTCCAACTCAAGAATATTCTACCGCATCCGGTTTATTCACGCAAGGGTGTTTACAAGAAGCGGCCGAGCGTTTACCATGTAGTTTAAACGATTCATGCCTGTGGCATACATAGGAGGAGCCAGCGTGTTTACCGCAACGTGGAAATGGGGCCTTACGAATTTTGACGAGGTGCGAGCCGTTCGCACCGCGGTTTTTATTGAGGAAGGCGGCGTCAGCCCGGACGAGGAGTTTGATTGGTTCGACGGCATTAGCGCGCATCTCCTTGTAAAAACGCGATCCGGCGAACTGATAGCCGCCGCGAGGATGTACCCGGACGGAGGGCAAACCCATATCGGACGAATCGCCGTTATGCCGGTTTTCCGGGATCAGCCGTATAAGGAATTCTGCCTGCGCATGCTTTTGTTCAAGGCGCAGTCGCTCGCGGGAGAGGAAATCGTGGTATCTTCGCCGGTTGACGACGTGGTGCTGTACGCCTCCTTCGGGTTTGTTCCCGCCGGCGCGCCGGTTTTTGAGCATGGGGGCGAACATATAAATATGCGTGTGAAGCGCGGCGAGATACGCTGGCACAGCCAATGCAAAGGCCATAGCGAGGAAAAATGACCGCGGGCGGCCCTTAATTATAAGTAAGAATTTATTCATAAAAGCACTTGCGTATCCCGCGGGTATTGGTTATAATATTAAACGTTCCGCTTACTCAGCGCGCTGATGTAGCTCAGTCGGTAGAGCACTTCATTGGTAATGAAGAGGTAGGCAGTTCGAATCTGCTCATCAGCTCCAAAGAAAAGCCCTATTTTTTAGGGTTTTTTTGTTATATATTCTTTTTTAATAGCGAGGGGTAATCTCGTAGATACCTAAGATATTATTTCTCGGCGCTTGGAACAATAGGGTGCATTTTGATGTTTGAACAATAGTTGGCGGTAATTATATATTTGACAATAATGCCTGAGTTGGTGCTATAATCGACAAAATATAGATAGTTATCAGCGAACGTTTAGATTTATCAACAAAGCGCTCTGCTGTCCTCGGGAAATTGATTGCTGAGCTTTCGCTTATGTGCAGAAACAGGAAAAACTATTATGCGACCGAAATCGCATTTAGCATATATCGATTATTGATTATAATATTGTGCTTTCTATAAAAACGCTGTTAATAGGAGTAAATATCATGCTGGAATGTAATCAAATTAGAAAAAAATATGCGCGCAGGGCGACAAGAAGAACAATAGAGACTACCGAGGTTTTAAAGGGGTTGGATTTAACAGTTGGCGACGGCGATATTTATGGATTGCTGGGCTTAAACGGCGCCGGTAAGACAACATTAATCCGCATCATCTCCGGCATCCTGCGTCCAGACAGCGGAAGCGTTGTGATTGATGGCAAGACGTATGATAAAAACGAGAAGGAGATTAAGAAAAGCCTTGGCGTTGTACTTGGCGGCGATAGATCTTTATATTGGAAACTAACCGCGGTAGAGAATCTCCAGTTTTTCGGTTCACTTTATAATATGAATTCACGTGAGCTGAATCATAGTATATGCGAAAAGCTGTCATATGTAGGGTTGCTTGAAAAGAAGGATGCTTTAGTTGAGACATATTCGCGGGGAATGAAGCAGCGTCTTCTTATCGCTAAAGCGCTTCTCACCAACCCAAAGCTTCTGCTTCTTGATGAACCAACCGTGGGCTTGGACGTTCAGATTGCCCATGATTTCAGAGAGCTTATTCTCATGCTGAACAGGGAATATCATATTACAATTTTGTTAACCACGCATTATTTAAATGAGGCGGAGGAACTTTGCTCTCATATTGGCGTTTTACGGGTTGGGGTGATAAAACAACAAGGGACTATAAACAAGCTTTTCGAATTCCAGCCGGAACCTCCTTAGTTCCAATGATCGTTGAAAAAAACGATTTGGATCATGCCATATCGCGTAACACTTCAATCTCAAAAGTTTCCGAGCTGGCGGGTTTGGGAGTCGCAGGGCTGATTACGGCCTCTTTTGGAGTGGGGGTCGCCATGATAATTGATATGGTTACCTTTTTTCTTTCGGCACTATTAATTTTCTCAATTAATGTAAAAGAAGAAAGCAAGGGGAACATTCCATCGCTTATTCACCATACTGGCAGAAAAAAGTTAAAAAATTATCATACGCTTTTCGTAGAGGGTTTGCGATACTCAATTAAAATGAAAAGTGTAAGCCGTCTGATTATATTTGTTGTGATTTTTAATGGACTTCTTGCTCCGATAAACTCATTGCTTGTTCCATTAATATCCGGAGTATTAGAGCTTTCCAGCATAGTATTGTCCAGCTTTTCAATTTTGCTTTCGGTGGGTACGATAGCAGGCGCCCTCCTATTTCCTTATCTCTCAAAGAAAAGTACCTCTGATGGTCGAATCATTGGGATAAACGGGGTTTCTCTTGGCGTGATGTATGTAATTATGTTTATATTGGGTACTGAGTTTATTCACTTCTCTTTTGTTCCGTATGGACTTTCCGCGATAGGGTTTCTTTTGGGCTTTAATATTACATTCATATCGAGCCGGCTAACCGTCAGCTTTATGAAGCAAGTCGATCAAAACTATTTGTCGCGCGTTGGAGCGTTATACAACGCGTTCGCCAGTGCGGCCATGCCTCTTGCAGCAGGATTAATAAGCCTTATTTCGCTTCGTGTAAGCGTTCCGTATATTTATTTGTTTTTCGGCTTGATTAGTATCATCGTAATGTCTATAATTATACTTGTAGACAAATATTTGTTTGCAAATGACCGGATTGCGAGGAACGCGCAAAGTCAGGCGAATGAGGAGGAGCAATTACCAGCGTGCGATTTAGAGCGGCATGATAATCAAATTTGAAATGCCCATACTGTTTTGAGAAGATAGATGAAAACTGTATCGATATGCCAACACACTATCTCCCTCAGATAGAGCGGGTAATCAAGTTATAAAAGAGAAAGGCTTGCACATAGGCGCGGTCAGCGCCCCGTGCAAAGAAACCCTTGCTGCGCAAGGCATTCCGAATCTGACTACATGTCGTCAGGTTCGGTTGAAAGCCTATGGGGTTGCGGTTCCGACCCTATCCTGGTTTTTTTTGACAGGCTGACAAGGCCTGCAAACGCTGGCCTTGTAATACTGTCAAAGAGCATCGTACGCAATCGTAATTATACAAAACTTTTATGGGCTTTTGAGCTTACACTCAAAGGCGGCATATTTCCTACTAATTGAATCTCTTTGATCGCTATAAATTGCATTGCTCTTGATTCATGGGTTCATTCATATTTAAAAATCAACATATCGCACAAGCGCTATAATTCGAGCAATTCATCGCTGATGCTTTTAAGATTCTGGTCGTGCGTGGCGATAATCAGCGTTTTATCACCCCGCGCCTTTACGCGCCTAAAAGCCTCCGAAATTATACGGCTGTTCTCATAATCAAGATTGGCGGTCGGCTCGTCAAAGAGCAGGATATTCGCGTTATAAGCAAGGAATACGGCCAAGCAAAGCCTTTTATGCTCTCCGCCGGACAGGTTCTTATCCGAGTTAACCAGCTCATAATCAAGCCCGTTTTCTAAGTTTACAAACTTCCTCTTCAGGTTAACCGTATCCAGCAGCCGCCACATCCCCTCCTCCTCAATTTCGGGGTTCACAATCTGAAAGTTCTCCCTAAGCGTTATGTTGAATAAATAAGGGTTCTGGGGCAAATAAGCCCAATCCCCGTCCCGGAGCCAGCTATCGCCCATATCCGCGAGCCGTATTTGACCTTTTTCCTGCGGATACAAAAAACCGTAGATGAGCTTGAGCAAGGTGCTTTTCCCACAGCCGCTCGGCCCCCATAATATGGTCGCCGAGTTTTGCTTGAACCGCCGGCTGAACTCATCAAAAACCGCTTCGCCGCCGCTTCCGTATTGGTATCTCAGGCCGTTAAACTCGATTACGGCGCCATCCAGCGCCGCGCAGGCATCGTAAACACGATTTTTTTGACGGGGAAGCGCCGTAAGTTCGTCGATCCGCTCATATCCGGCCCTGGCGCTTGATACGCTTGAGTTAAAGTTAACCAGCGACATCACCGGGCCGATGAGCGAATTTGTAAAGTTCGCGAATATCAGCAGGGTGCCGATCGTGGGGTTTCCATTCAATATGAACCAGCTCCCGCCGATTCCATACAGGATGGCCTGATAAGGGACCATGATAAACATCCAGCTCGTACGGTTGAGTATATCGACAATCACCTTAAACCGCACATGGTTTTTATGCAGCGCGCCGACGCTTGCCCCGAACCTTTGGTTCATATAATCAAACAGGTTGAAGGCCCAGATATTATCCCTGCATTTGATACCTTCCTCAATATCGTTGTTCACATTCGCCCTGTTGCGTTGATTGACTGCCTGTATTGCGTGCAGTTTTTTTTGCATATACCCGTTAATCAGTATTAATACCGGATAGACCGGCAGAGAAAGGAGGGCGAGCCTCCAGTCGATTACAAACATCGCGGACAGGTATATCGCAATCCCGATGATGGACGAGGCCGCTTCCGGGATCCCCCTAGAGATTAACCCCTCAAGGTTATCTACGCCGTAATTTATGGTCGTGTGGATAGCGCCGGCGCTTAATTGATTAAAGGCAAGGTAATCCGCTTTAAGCACATGGGCGAATATTCCGCCCCGGATTTTATCCAGAATGCGGGCGCAGATACCGCTGAATATTTTCGTGCTGTACACGCCCAAAAATGAAGACGTGAATACGAATAGAAGGAAGAGAAGCTGTATGGGCCAAATCCACCTTATGTCGCCCGCAAGCAATATATCGTCAACCAGTATTTTTAGCGTATAGCCGGAGCCAACGCCCACGACGGTCCCCGCCAGCGCTATTAAAACGCCGCAAAACAGCTTTAACCGGTGGCCGCGAAAGTAACGGATTGATCGCCTGACGACGGATGTGTTCGTATTGCAAGCTTCTGATTTCATATATGCCTCCTAAGAACAATATGTGCTAATTGGCGGCGGCTGGAATACCGCAAAAACCTCCAGTGTATGTTATATAAAAGAATAATTTTTGGATTGGTTTAGCGCCTATTTTTTACACAGAAATCACACATAAGCCAAACCGCCGATTCGACCCGTCCAATAAATGATTGCTACATGACAGACAGACGATATAAGCAGTATTAAAACGATGAACATGAATCGCTTCGTATACGGCCGATAACTGCGCTTTAGTGACTTTAATAGTGACTGCACGTTAACCTCCTGAAGTAGAATATTAGGAAATGCATGAAGAAGCGCATTCAGCTTTATTATGATTATTGTATAACAAGTTTTTTTCTTTGTATATATTTACTTTTACAAATGCTGAAAATAAGACGGAACAACAGCGCGCAATCGAGCTTACCTAATATATCCATGTCCGTTCAAGCAATTTTAAAAACTTATTATGTATGATAACGCTTAAATCCGCCACATTAATATTGAGGTGATGATTAATGAACGAAATGCCCCAGGGATTTTTAATGTCGCTCTCACGTAACCCTGAAGCAATGAAGCGCTTTTGTGATTTGTCGTCGCGTGAAAAGGAGCGGTTAATCCGCAGCGCGCACAACGTAACATCCAAACATGAGATGGATGAATTAGTAAATATGATATGAGGTGATATGATGACGAACAAATATGGCGACCAGCTTTTGCCCACGGATCAGCTGGATAATCTCTTATACACCGAGATTGGCGTGCCGATAGGCATGGGTAATACGTCAATGCGCCAGGTCGTTGTAATGCCGGATCATATACGGGAGGATATCACGGAGGCCGGGCTTGAGCACGCCTCTGAAGAAGAACTTCTCGCTTATGTGAACTCCCGGCCTGATCAGTTTTAGTTGTTAGAATACATTCCAACCCCGCTGCGCGCTTTGAGTTTGTCGGCCCCTGGGATCCAGGATATAAAGCGGAAACAGGCGTCTTATCATTCGTCAGGCGGCGACTTACGCGTCGGGAGCAAAAGCCTTGCGGCGCAAGGCTTTTGTTATCCCGTTTGGACGTTTAAAGGCGTAATCGTCTTTGAAACCTAGTATGTAATAATCAGGCCGTTTGAAACCGTCACACTGTTAAATCTCATACAAACGTAGCCCTTCAACGTTCGGTCAGCCGATAATTCAGCTTTCTTATGCGCCCGTTATTTAAACTTTAGCGTTATTCTCCATCCCTTCGACCGTTATGCACCCGCACGGGCAAACCTTAGCGCATTCGCCGCAGCGCGTACATTTATCCACGTCGATTCGCGCAAATCCGTTTTCCACCGCGACGGCTCCGTATTCGCAAGCCTTAACGCACCGCCTGCACGCGATGCAGGCCTTCATGCAGGAGGAGCGCGCCAAACGGCCGCTGTCGCTGTTCCGGCAGCGCACCAGCACCCGCGCCTCAAGCGGCCTCAGTTCAATCACCCCCCGCGGGCAGGCGGCAACGCATGCCCCGCACGCCTTGCATAGCTTTTCATCGATATGCGCCACGCCGTTGACCATATTTATGGCGTTAAACACGCAACTGTTCATGCAATCGCCCAACCCCACGCATGCAAACCGGCAAAGCTTTGGCCCGCCGGCCAAAGACGCGGCGGCGCGGCAGCTTTTATAACCGTCATACTCATACCTCTCCCGCGCGATACCGTCGGTACCCTGGCAGATTACGCGCGCCACCATCGGCTCGCGCTCTTCCACCTCCACTCCCAGTATACCGGCAATACTTTTAGCGGTTTGCGCGCCGCCGGGCGTACATGCCTCAGGCTTAATCTCACCCTTTACAACAGCCTCGGCGAACACGTCGCAGCCCGCCAGCCCGCATGCGCCGCAGTTCGCGCCGCCAAGGCACTCGCGCACCTTGTCAACGCGCGGATCCGTTTCGACACTTAACTTTTTCCCGGCTACGCCCAGCATCAGGCCAAAAATCAGGCCTAGAGCGCCAAGGGCGGTAAACGCTGCTATTATAGCTGTAAAATCCATATCTGCCTCCTATCAAGCCAGGCCGGAGAAGCCCATGAACGCAACGGCCATGAGCCCGGCGATAATCAGCGAGCCGGAAAAACCCTTGAGCGCCTTTGGCATTTGGGATGTTTCAAGCCGCTCGCGCACGCCGGCCATCAGCACAATGGCAAGCAGGAAGCCCAAAGCCCCAAACACGCCGTTGAGCACCGCGCCAAACAGGTTATAGTAGTTGTCAATATTCAATATCGTTACGCCGAGCACGGCGCAGTTCGTTGTAATAAGCGGCAGGTAAATGCCTAGCGCGCGGTACAGCGAAGGGCTGCTCTTTCTGATAAACATCTCCACAAGCTGCACCAGACTCGCAATGACCAGGATAAAGCTTATCGTGCTGAGGTACTCAAGCCCCAAGGGTCTGAGCGCCCAATGATAGATCATCCAAGTGAACATTGAGGCAAGCGCCATCACAAACGTTACCGCAAGCCCCATGCCGGTAGCGGTTTCGACCTTTCCGGAAACGCCAAGGAAAGGGCATACCCCCAAAAACCTAGAGAATATAAAGTTGTTGGTGAGCACGCAGCTCACCATAAACAAAAGGATATTGCCTACGTCGTTCATCCTTTATTCCCCCTTTTTTAGGCGTTTTTTCTCTGTGCGCTGCGTAAGCGCGTTTATCAAGGCAAGCAGTAGCCCGTATGTTACAAACCCGCCGGAAGGTAGTATCATAAACAGCATCGGTTCGTAGCCCTGGCCCAAAAGGTTCATGCCGAACAACGTCCCGTTCCCTATCAACTCCCTAATGCAGGATATGAGCGTAATGGCGATGGTAAAGCCCAAACCCATTCCCAGCCCGTCCACAGCCGAAGCCGCAACGGAGTTTTTGCTCGCGTACGCCTCCGCTCGGGCGAGTATGATGCAGTTTACCACGATGAGCGGTATGAACATGCCAAGGCTTTCATACAGATCCTGCACAAAAGCCTGCATCAGCATCTGCACCATTGTAACAAACGTGCATATTACTACAATAAACGCCGGTATCCGTACCTTGCCGGGTATAAAATTGCGCAGCAAAGAGATGACCACGTTGGAACCCAAAAGCACAAACGTAGCGGCAAGCCCCATCCCAACGCCGTTCATCGCGCTGGTGGTTACCGCAAGCGTCGGGCAGGTCCCAAGCACCAGGCGGAACGTGGGGTTTTCGCTGATTACGCCGTTCAAAAACACGCTTTTCATCGATATGTTTCGTTGTGACATATGCTTCCCCCCTATCCGATGAGCGACAGCATATACTCAGCCGCCGCGTTAACGCCTGAAGCCACAGCCCGCGAGCTGATGGTAGCGGCAGTAATCGCATCCACATTCTCGCCGAGCACGACCGGCGGCTCGACGCCGGAGAACTGTTCAGTAAACCACGGTTCTTTGGTTTTCGCGCCCAGCCCGGCCGTTTCGGCAAAGCCCGAGCCGCCCACGTTTACACCCGTTACAACGCCGTTTAAATCCATGCCCACCGTGACCTCTATCGGCCCGCCGTAGCCCTTAACGGTAACCGTCGCGGTATACCCCGCTTTATCGCCGCCTTTTAATCCAACGTACGCGGAATCCACCCCATCCGGCTGCTCAAGCCGCTCGAACGCCTCAGCCGCCGGCAGAACGGTTCGGCGCGCTTCCTCCGCCTTTCGCAAGGCCTCCTCCGCAATCGGCCCTTTTGTTACCTCGTTGGTAAAGCCCAGCGCCAGCCCGGCGACAAGGGTTATCAGCAATAATTTAAAGCCTAAAATAAACGTATCACGCATTGGCCTTAACCCTCCCGTACACTTTGGGTTTGATATACTTATCGATAAGCGGCGTAAGGATGTTCATGAGCAATATCGCATAGGTTACGCCCTCTGGATATGCGCCGAACCGGCGTATAATAGCCACCATCAGCCCGCACCCGGCCGCAAACACCACCTGCCCGGGCGCGGTCATGGGGCTTGTGGTATAATCCGTTGCCATAAACACCGCGCCGAACATCACGCCGCCGGAGAGCAGCGCAAAAAGCGGATCTCCGGTGAACGCGCCTTTACCGGCCGAGCCGAACGCCCAGCAGCACAGTGCCGCGACAGCCATGAATATCACCGGGATTCTCCAGGAAACCACCTTTTTTATCAGAAGATACGCAAACCCAATGAGTATGGCCGCTTTACAGACCTCTCCGATAGAGCCTGGTATATTTCCCAGGAACATTTCCTGTATCCCGGCCTCATAACCTCCCAAAACCGTCGCGGAGGATACGGCGTCCGCCCCGCTCCAGTATGTGGGTAGCGTATACGCCGTCATGCGTACGGGCCAGCTCGCCAAGAGAACGGCGCGCGCGAGCATGGCCGGGTTCATAAAATTTCCGCCTATGCCGCCGAACAGCTGCTTGACCAAAATTATAGCAACGAAGCTGCCGATAACCGCCAGCCACCAAGGGGCGGAGGGCGGAAGGTTTAATCCGAGGATAAGGCCTGTTACGGCCGCTGAAAGATCGCTAATACGAACCGGCTGTTTCGCGAGCTTTTGCCATATCCATTCCGCCGCAACCGCGCTCAAAGAGGAGATTGCGACGATTAAGGCGGCGTTAAGCCCGAACAGATAAATCCCCGCGGCGGTTGTGGGGAAGAGCGCTATAATTACATCGCGCATGATGGCTGCCGTATTGTCCTTGCACCGGATATGGGGGGCGGTCGAAATAAAAAGCTTCATGTGCCTTACCTCCTTGCGGCCAGGGCGATTTTATCCTTGGCGTTTTTAAAGGACGCGGTAAGCCACCTGCGCGCGGGGCAAACATATGAGCAGCATCCGCATACGATGCAGTCCATAACGTTCTCGGCCTGGGCCGTTTTAAGATCGTCCGCGTCGCACAGGTGCTTAAGCAAATAAGGGTTAAGCCCTACCGGGCACGCCTCCACGCACCTCGCGCAGCGTATGCACGGCCCCTCCTCTGCCGAGCGCGCCTCCTTTTCATTTAAAACGACAATACCGCCGCAGCCCTTAGTGACGGGTAAGGAATCATCCGGAGCACAGGGGCCGGTCATGCCTCCGCCCATAATGATTTTGCCGGGTTCCTCTGCATATCCTTCACATGCGCCGATAATGTCCTCCGTCATAGTCCCTATGCGCACCAGCAGATTCGCAGGCTTTTTAACGCAGCCCGTTACGGTGGTTATGCGGCTGATAAGCGGCCTGCCGTCCACCACCGCTTCCGCGATGGCCGCGGCAGTGGCGACATTGATAACGATGGTGTTTACATCCAGCGGAAGCTTCCTTTGCGGTACCTCCCTGCCGGTAATCGCCTTAATCAACTGCTTTTCGCTGCCCTGCGGGTATTTGGTGCGCAAAAGCCTTACCTCGACGCCTTCGCGTCCCGCCGCCGCGCTTTTCACGGCGGCGGCGGCCTCGCGCTTATTATCCTCTATGGCGATTACGCCTCTTTTTACACGAAGGGCGCGCATTACCGCGCGGAGGCCGTCCACCACCTTGAGCGGGGATTCGAGCATCAGCCTGTAATCGGACGTCAAATACGTTTCGCACTCGGCTCCGTTTAATATAACCGTATCTAAGAATTTACCCTCCGGCACGGTTAGCTTAATATGGGTTGGAAACGCGGCGCCGCCCATACCGCATATGCCCGCCGCTTTAACCGCTGGAATAATCTTGTCCGGATCGACCGTTTCCACATTGCCCAGGCCGTGGACGCCGTCAATCCATTCGTCCGCAAAATCATTTTTTATGGTAACGCATTCACAAGGCGCGGCCCCCAGCATGGGCCTTGGCTCTACGCTTATCACTTCCCCCGATACGCTTGCGTGGACCGGAAGTCCAAGCGCCCCCGCCGGCTCGCCGATAACCTGGCCTACGCGCACAATTTCCCCTTTTTTAACGCAGGGAGTACTGGGCGCGCCCAAGTGCATGCTCATGGGAATCGCGACCGCATCCGATATGAATTCGCGTATCGGTACATCCCTTGTCTGGAGTTTCCCCTCATGCCGGCGGCGCAGCGGGTGTATGCCGCCTTTAAAAGAGCCCGTTGGCAAAACCAACACCTACCTTTCAAAAGATATGAAACGGATGATTGCCTAAAGCGAATATGCCATTGAAATTATTGCGTATCCGGCATATCAAAATGTTGTGTCGTACCAACACGGCATGCATGCTTATCAAAAACGCAAACGCTCATGCCGTTGTAGTCTGAACGCCGGACATGATTTAGAATTACGTTGAGAAGCCACGCCTATATGGGTTTAATGACAGCCTGAATACATGTATAATCGCTGACAATTCATTATATCACACATTTTTCACAAATATATAGAAAAAAGCACAAAAACCGCAATTAAAATCGCCTTGAAATAGAACACAAATCGTGATTGGAAGGGGTTCGCCCTTGCCGTCCGCCAAGTTTTATCCCATTCGTTAGACGCAGGACTTTGTTTCATATATAAACCGCTCACATACCCGTCCGAATCAATGCCGACAGTATACGTTGCGGTACCGTTTTCATAGGCGCAAACGAGAACGGGAACAGCACAACCTCCTATCTGAGCATCCCTGTTCCCGGTAGCCGCCTTTGAAATAATCCGCTTAAAGGCGCCCAGCCTCTCTATTGCGCCGCCCAATGCATTTTCCAAACCCTGCGCGTCAATCTCGGCGCTCAATCCCGCGCTGAACACGGCCGCGGCCCCATCATAATCTTCTTCCAACAAAAGTCGAGCGACGCGCTCAGCTTTGGCAAAAACACGCTCCATCTCAAACCCTTCCGGCAGCGCGTTAAACGAGCAAGCGCAGGCAAAAGCGGCCGCGGCTAACAGCATGATGAATAAAAGCATCCGTTTTTTCATGATAACCTCTCCTTTTGTTTCACTTTGTTCTTATAATGAAGGAAAGCGCCCGTCGAAATAGCAACGGCATACGCGGCGATAAACGTTTCAACAAGCAAACTACCAACACCCATTTGTGCGGGATGTACACTAATAAAATCAAGCAAACCGTGTGAATTGACGGCTATAAATAACAGCCAAAACCCGCGTGTTTGAACGGGCACCAAACCATGACGGAAAAACCGACATGAGCAACCTTGGCGAACAACCGTTCAACACCGCAAAGCAGAAAATCCGCCGGCGGGTAGCCGGCTAAATTACCGCCCGACACCGCCAGCAGCGCAAGCGAATTAATACCGACAAGCGCAATCGACCTCGAACGCGCCATGTCCTATCCCAAAGGCGACGCTATCTGAAAACCGGCTGTTTTTTAAGAATAAGCGCATCACATATACCTTCCGCACTCTTCAAAAACGCCCGCTGAAAGAGCAAGCAAAACGAGGTGCGTAGCGGGGTTAGTAGCCTTAAATAAAACGTAATCCGCGGACATTGGCAGGATATATTGCAAGGCTGGAATCCGTAGCAACAGCTGAAACACAATAAAGCAAGCCGCGCCGAACAGTACCGCTTTAGCGGATTTATTTCTTGCGGCGACCCAAACAGAGGCGGCAACGGGCATTATCAGGGTTAAAAAAGAGCAAAATACAAGTAATCAGACTCATACATGCTCCCCCCTGAACAACCTTTTGCCAAACGGATGAAAAGGCTTATAACGGCTTCTCATACCGCTACGCGCGTATAAATACATTATGCATGTTTATTAATTTTATTACAAGCTTTGCAAGAATAAAAATCGGTCCTTGTTCAAATTAAGTTTCTATCCGTGCATCAGTTTAACCCGCAGCTTCCCTAGCGCGTACCGGGTTGCTAGCCCCAACCCGGATGTACCTTAATTTAGAAGCATCGAGGTTATATAAACTCACTCCTCACATTGTCCCTTACGCCCTTCCTTTTCCCTTTTCTCGCCCCCAATCCATTGAACGATGGAAAGCGCAATGAGAAACACCCCAAACATTCGCCTGAGCCATTGTCCTGATATCCAAACGGCCAGCAGCGCGCCTCCTGCCGCGCCGGCCAGGCCGGCTATCATGATAGGCAGGCTTTCCTTGAGCCTAAGCCTCCCAGCCCTGTAATGGATTATCAGCGCGGCGACGGCCGCCGGGATAAACGCAAGCATGTTAACGCCCTGCGCGGCATGCTGGTCAACGGACAGTAGCAGCGTAAGCGCGGGGATAAGCAGCGTACCCCCTCCCATTCCCATGCCCGCGATAACGCCGGAGCCAAGGCCAGCCAATATGTAAATTAAAACGCTCATATGATCATCCACACAGCCGCGGCCAGCATCAGGATGGAAAAAATCCTATTGAGCCACAAAGCGTTTATTTTACCTAATACCTTCGCTCCTACAAGGCTTCCCGCAAGAAGCGACGGCGCTACGTATATCAACCCGTCCCATTGAACGCTTCCGTTAATTAGATAAATAATCACGCTCACGATTGTCAAAGGCAGCATGATGCTTATCGCTGTGGCGTGGGCGCGTTCAGACGGCAGGCCGCACATGCGTTTGAGTACGAAAACGGCCACCATCCCGCCTCCGGCCCCAAAAAGGCCGTTGCAAATGCCCGTAAGTACGCCCGCCAATGTATTTTTTGAAAAGATCTTTTTCTTCAAACAGCAATCTTCCCATCTGCGCGCCCGATCAAAACGGGTTTTGGCGCGTAATAATTAATTATTCGATGGGGTTTCCCACCTCTATGCCATAGTTGCCGATAAACGCGTTAATCCCAATGGCCGTATATCCTCTTTTTAGCGGCTTGCGCGTTGCGGCACAATAATCTCATTTTTATGCGCCGATCTGTCCGGCCGATTGAAAGACGAAGCGCGCCGTTTCATCCCGGCGCGCTTAGTATGCGCTAACTATATGCTTTTAATGTAACAACGCCGTCGTTTATGCCTTTGCGTTTCAAAAAAACGCCACTGCGCCTGCACTTTATCGTTCGTTTCCAGCTCGGGGCCGGTTTCAGCACGGCGAATACCGTATTTTATCGCGTTTTTCACAACATAGTCCATCACGATAGCATTTAGCCCAGCGCCCTGAAGCTCAGGCTTTACAGCAACGAGGAAAAGATCAAGCGTATCGTTTTTCCTCAACGCCTTCAATACCCGCACTGCGCCCAGCGGGAACAGTCTGCCGCCGCTTTTTTTAAGCGCCGGCCCAATCGACGGAGCGGCGACGCCGAAGGCAACAACCTCCTCGTTCTGGTCAAGTACAATGCAAACGTACCGGTAATTGACGATTGGCAGGAACTTATTTGTGTACTTTTCCACCTGCCTGGGCGAAAGAGGGACCACGCCGTAAAGATTCTCATAAGCCTTGTTCAGCAATTCAAAAACGCCGCGAACATAGGGCTTAATCAACCTTTTTTTGCGGATATCGGCGATATGCAGTTTGTTCTTTCGCATCACGATATCCGCAAGTCGGCTAAGCTTATCATTCGGCTCCTCCGGGACGGTTAGAAGGTATTCAACCCAATCCGTATCCTTTGCATAACCCAGCCGCTCCATATGCCGCATATAATAGGGATGATTATAATACGTGATGAACATGCTCCTTTGTTCAAAACCCTCCACCAGCATGCCTTCCCTGTCCAAATCGCAAAAGCCGAGAGGCCCGTGTACCTGCTCGCAGTTTTTTTCACGCGCGTAGGCTTCCACCGCCTTGAACAAAGCGGCGGATACCTCTTCATCGTCAATAAAATCCAGATGCGAAAACCGCATGCGCCGGCGTTCCCATTTTTTATTCGCGTTCTCGTTTAATATGCCCGCGATGCGCCCCACTATCTCGCCGCTGTTATTGTAGGCTAAAAAGCATTTGGCCTCACAATACTCAAACGCCGGGTTTTTGCATTTATCAAAGTCCTCCAACTCCTCGCCGTACATTGCGGGTATATATTGCTCGACGTCTTTATAGAGTTTGTTTGGGAAGTCAACAAAACGACGCAAATCCCTCTTATTATCTACCTCACGAACCGTTATCATGGGCGCCCTCCAACCAAATTATTTGAGAAAAGTGATGTATAATATTATAACAGAATTGTGATAATTTCGCAAAAAACATAAAACCCGGATAAACTCCGCGCACGTATAGCGCTTATTGACAAGAGGCGCGCGCTCAATTATCCTGTGGTTAGAATCAAATTGGCAGGAGCGGATAATGCGCGCGAAAACTTTACGGGCGAATCTCATGCTTTTATTAACGGCTCTGATTTGGGGGTCCGCCTTTGTCGCGCAGAGCGTCGGCATGGAGCATGTCGGCCCATTCACCTTCATATCCCTGCGCAGCATGCTCGGCTCGCTTGTCCTTCTTCCGGTAATCAAGGTAATGGGCGCGACGGGGAAACGCGAGCGTGAAATACCGGGCGTAAATAAGACGCGTACCGGCTCGCGGCGGCTTTGGCTTGGCGGCGTTTGCTGCGGCCTTGCGTTATTTGCCGGGAGTATAACCCAGCAGATAGGCATACAGTATACTACCGTCGGCAAGGCTGGATTTATAACCGCATTATACATGGTTATCGTTCCTGTATTCGGCCTATTTCTTAAAAAAAAGGTTCCGCTTTTTGCATGGATAAGCGTGGCAATCGCCACCGCCGGTATGTACCTATTGTGCATTAACGAGCAGTTTACCATCGGCAGGGGCGATCTTTTGATATTATTGTGCGCGCTGTTTTTTGCCGTTCATATCATGGTGATCGATCATTTCGCCCCGAATGTGGACGGAGTAAAGATGTCCTGCATACAGTTTTCAGTTTGCGGCGTATTGGCGGGAATCCCCGCGCTCATACTCGAAGCGCCGGAGGCTGCGGCCATACTGAACGCTTCCGGGCCGATTCTCTACGCGGGCGTTTTATCCTGCGGAGTAGCTTATACGCTTCAGGTTGTGGCGCAAAAGGATGCAAAAGCCGTAACCGCCGCGTTAATCCTGAGTTTGGAATCCGTATTTGCGGCAATCGCAGGCTGGCTGATTTTAAAAGAAGGCTTTTCGGCGCGCGAGCTTATCGGCTGCGTTTTGGTTTTTAGCGCAATCATCCTTGTACAGATCCCGGATATTAAAAAAGCACGGGAGGCCGGTCGCGTTTTTTGAAGTTCACGGCCGCACTTTATCGATTGTATTACTCGCTTCTTATGCCCTTTGATTGACAAACTCGCCAAGCCGGTTCTCGGGGATCTCTTCGCTGAGTTTAGGATAACCGAAAAGCCTAAATCAAGGCTTTCACTCATGGGTTTCGTACGCTCCGCCGCAGCAAGAGTCCACAACGCCCTCAGAAAATTAACGCAGCCGCTATCCATACAACCGCCATCTGTAATATTATTGTATAAATTTCGTGTAAATTCCTTGATTATCCATGTTGATTGTGATAAAATAACTTAAGAATCGCATACTAGCTTATCAAGAGCGGCTGAGGGAACGGCCCTGTGAAGCCCGGCAACCTACTTAAGTGTAAGGTGCTAATTCCGGCAACGTTTACGCGTTGAAAGATGAGTGCATATACTTACGCCTCATCTTAGTATGAGGTTTTAATTTATTTGGAGGGTATTAATATGACTAATTATTTATTCACTTCCGAATCCGTAACCGAAGGGCACCCCGATAAGGTTTGCGACGCGGTATCCGACGCGATCCTGGACGCGATGCTTGAGCAGGATCCTTATTCGCGCGTGGCGTGCGAATGCTGCGCATGCACGGATATGATGGCCATTATGGGTGAAGTCACGTCCTCAGCGCGCGTGGATATTGAACGCATAGCGCGCGATACCGTGAGCGATATCGGTTACAACTCGCCCGGCTGCGGTTTTGACGCGGATTCCATGAAGGTGGTTCTTGCGCTCAACAAGCAATCCCCAGATATCGCACTGGGCGTGGACAGATCCATGGAATCTAAAACCGGTTTGGACAATTCCTGCTTTACTACCGGGGCGGGGGATCAGGGGATGATGTTCGGCTATGCCTGCGATGAAACAAAAGAGCTTATGCCCATGCCCATTTCACTGGCGCACGCTTTAACACGCCGCCTCTCACAGGTACGCAAAAACGGCGAAGGAACTCTCAGGCCGGACGGTAAAGGGCAGGTCACGGTTGAGTATGCAGGCGGTCGCCCCGTCCGCATTGACGCAATCGTGTTAAGCGCTCAGCACGTTCCCGAAATCAGCCGAAATGATCTTGTTGAGCTGCTTATGGAAAACGTTATCAAGCAGGTGATTCCGGCCGAACTGATGGACAAGCGTACGCGGATATTGATAAACCCCACGGGCAGGTTTGTGGTCGGCGGGCCCCATGGCGATACAGGGCTTACAGGTCGCAAAATCATAGTGGATACCTACGGCGGTTACGCGAGGCATGGCGGGGGCTGTTTCTCCGGCAAGGATCCAACAAAAGTAGATAGAAGCGCCGCTTATGCGGCGCGATACGCCGCAAAAAACATCGTTGCCGCAGGGCTTGCTGCCAAGTGCGAAATCCAGCTGGCCTATGCCATCGGCGTCGCCCAGCCCGTATCCGTGCTGGTGGATACGTTTGGTACCGGTAAGTTTGAGGACGGCACGCTTTCAGAGCTGGTATCCAAATCGTTTGATCTCAGGCCTGAGGCTATCATCAATACGCTCGGATTAAGAAGGCCAATTTATAGGCGGCTTTCCGCTTACGGGCATATGGGCCGTTCCGATCTCTCCCTCGCTTGGGAAAGAATTGACAGGGCGAAGCAGCTTTTAAGCGCACTGTCATAACAGGTGGGCGGAACTCTTTATACGTGACGACAATAATTGCCAAAGAGGGTACGGCTCTGATACTCTGGGCGCAAGCGCGCAGCCCAAGCCCCTGCCGTATTCTCTTGCGATAAATTAGGAAAATAATAATTAAGGGGGTGCCCGCACGCAGGCTATCCCCTAAGCAGCCAGCGCTTAGCTGTTTCCGTCGTTCACGCCGCCCTGAAAATGCATACGCTGTAACAAAAGTTTTATTTTTTAAATTCCAATTTATTTAAAAATAAATTCTAAAACAATCCTGCTCTTTTTCTACCCATACATACGCATACTAACATTATGAAAATGGGCATGACAAAAATTAAAGAAAGGCTAAGCTACGGCGTCGGCGCGTTCGGCAAAGATCTATGCTATGCGCTGGTTTCAACTTATCTTATGGTATATCTTACCGACGTGGCTATGCTCGACGCGGCTTTTGTCGGTATGCTCTTTTGTTTTGCGCGTATTTTCGACGCGTTTAACGATCCCTTTATGGGCGTTTTGGTGGATAACACCAAGAGCAAATGGGGCAGGTTTCGGCCCTGGATCGCCGTTGGCACGGCGGTTAACGCAATTGTACTGATACTGCTATTTACAAAACCGAATTTTTCAGCAAAAGGCTTAACAATTTATTACAGCGTTATGTATGTGCTTTGGGGCGTTACCTATACTTTGATGGACGTTCCATTCTGGTCGATGATCCCAGCGCTGGCGGCGGACAGGCGCGAGCGCAACGTCCTTTCCGTTATACCCAGGATTTTTGCCGGCGCGGGCAATGTTACCGTGGGAGCGCTCACATTGCTGTTTGTAAACAATGTTATCGGTGATGAAACAAAGGGATTTTTTTATTTCGCTCTCATCGTTGCGGCAGTGTTTATGTTAACTTCGTTTATCACCGTAAAAAACGTTCACGAGCGGTACTCTTACGGAAGGGCGGACAAAATTGGCCTGCGTGATTCCCTTCGCGCGCTTTTTCGCAACGATCAGCTGCTCATTTGCGTAAGCAGCGTTATGCTTATTAATATTGGGCTTAACTTAACCGCCTCGTTCGGCGTTTATTATTTTAAATACGACCTAAATCAGGAGAATCTTTTTTCCATATTTTATGCGCTCGGAGGCGCAGCCCAGGCAGTCGCTATGATAGCGTTTCCGTTCCTGGCATACCGTTTATCCCGGCGCTGCATTTTTATTTGCGGATGCATATTGCCTATCATCGGGAATATCATCCTCTTTTTAGCCGGGATCTTTATGCGCGGAAATATTGCCGTTATCGCAACCGGCGGGGCAATCGCATTTATCGGATATGCGTTCATAACCGTTCTTTCAACGGTTATGCTCGCCGACTCTGTGGATTATGGAGAATTCAAGCTCGGTATTCGCGCGGACAGCGTGGTGTTTTCCATGCAAACGTTTATGGTTAAGCTCTCGTCCGCAGTCGCCTCGCTCTGCGCCGGTTTCGGGCTCTCTTTTTCCGGGTTTATAGCAAACGGCATACAAAACGAAAGCACGCTGCTGGTCATGCGATTGATTATGTTCGCCGCGCCATCTGTACTCGCCGCATTCGCGTTGCTTATCTACGTCAGGCGCTATAAGCTCAATGGAGAGTTTTACGAAGATATGATGGGCGCGCTCGAAGAGCGCAGGCGGGGTGAATAGCTCATATCAGTTACTTTTTGTAGTGTTTTTCCTCTATAAAGAAGGATTTTAACGCCTGCTGTTGAATGAAACAGTAACAAAGGAGGGTGCGCAATGGAAAATTTTAAATTTCGGGAGCGGATCGAAAGGATCGAGGAACAAACGCTGTCGAGGTACGCGGTTTTATCCGCCCAAACAAAAGGGCGCTTAAACCCAATTGAACCCTGCCCGGTGCGAACGGAGTTTATCAGGGATCGGGATAGGATTATCCATTGCAAATCGTTTCGCAGGCTAAAGCATAAAACGCAGGTTTTCTTATCGCCTGCCGGGGATCATTATCGTACGCGGCTTACGCATACGCTTGAAGTTAGCCAGATAGCGCGTACCATCGCGAGGGGCCTCAGGCTCAACGAGGATTTAACCGAAGCCATAGCTTTGGGCCATGATTTGGGTCATACGCCCTTCGGGCATGCGGGTGAAGATATGCTAAACGCGCTCGTTCCCGGCGGGTTCGAGCATAATTGTCAAAGCCTGCGCGTTGTGGAAAAGCTTGAAAACGGTTCCGGCCTGAACCTGACCTTTGAGGTGCGCGACGGTATATTAAACCATAAAAAAAGCGGAAATCCCTCTACGCTTGAGGGGCGCGCGGTCAGCCTTGCCGATAGAATCGCATATATCAACCACGATATAGACGATGCTGTGCGCGCGGGCGTGCTTTCCCTTTACGAACTGCCTGACGCCTGTGTAAGTAAGCTGGGGCGCACGCATGGCGAAAGGATTAACGCGCTGATAATCGACGTGCTCACGGAAAGTTTTGATAAACCTTACGTACGCTTTAGCCCGGAGGTCGGTAAACAATTTGAAGCGCTTCGCGATTTCATGTTCGATCATGTCTACCTGAACCCCAAGGCTAAGCGTGAGGAAAGCAAGGCCAAGCACGCAATCGAGCGACTTTATCGCCATTATCTCGACCATATCGAGCAGCTGCCCGATGAATTCGCCAAAAATATCGATGTGGACGGGCCTGAACGTTCTGCCGCAGATTATATTGCTTGCATGACGGACAGATATGCCATAGCCGAGTTTGAACGCATCTTCGTGCCAAGGGAATGGGCCTAGGGTATCGGCAAACAGCGGCATACCAGCGCCGGTATTATCCGTTTATGTCTGATTATCCACTATTATGCCGAAAATTTTTGTTTTACAGGCAGGATTTTTTCATTGTCCGGCGAATATGAGCTTTCTCGGACGAAAGGGGGGTATTTATGCCTGCTTTTCCGGACAGGTGGATGAGCGAGCTGCTCGCAAAATGCGATATCGCTTCAATAATCGGGGAATACGTCCCTTTATCCGCAAAAGGCCGGCGGCTTTGGGGCTGCTGCCCCTTCCATCAGGAAAAGACCCCTTCGTTTTCAGTTTCGCCGGACAAGCAGTTGTATTATTGCTTCGGCTGCCACGCTGGCGGCACCGTAATCCAGTTTGTGATGGAGATGGAGAAGCTTCCTTTTGTAGAAGCGGTTAGGTTCCTTGCGCGCAGGGCGAATATGGAGCTGCCCGGCGAGGCGGACGACGAAAGCGTAAAAAAGGATCGCGCTATGCGCGAGCGTTTGTATCAAGCATGCAAGGATGCGGCGCTCTTCTATCACCGGACGCTGGCGGGCGAACAGGGCGCTGAGGGCAGGGCTTACCTAACCAAACGCTTGGTCAGCGGGTCCGTAATACGCAAGTTTGGTTTGGGTTACGCGCCGGATGGATGGACTCAGCTTACGGCGCATATGATGAACTTGGGTTATAAGCCTGACGAGCTTATAAAATCGGGGCTGGCCGTTAAGGGCGCGAGGCCCCCGGGATGCTATGACGCTTTCAGGGGCCGAGTAATCTTCCCTATTATCGCCACGACCGGCAGGGTAATCGCTTTTGGCGCGAGGGCGCTAAATAACGAAACGCCCAAATATATCAATACCGGCGACACGCCCATCTTTAATAAAAGGGCGAATCTTTACGGTCTGAACCTGCTCAAGGGCAGGACGTTTTCCGACCTAATTATGGTCGAAGGCTATATGGATGTCATCAGCCTTCTCCAATACGGCGTGGACAACGCCGTGGCGTCTCTGGGAACCGCGTTAACCAGGGATCAGGCGCGGCTGATGAAGCGTTATGCGAATACCGTTTATATCAGCTACGACGGCGATTCGGCGGGGCAGGCCGCTACGCTGCGGGGCCTGGATATTTTAGAGAAGGAAGGCTTAAAAGTAAAGGTTATTCGGATACCCGGGGGGTTGGACCCGGATGAGTTTATCAAACGCCGGGGTAAGGAAGCGTTTTTAAGCCTGAAAGATGAAGCGCTCTCGCTGCCTGGCTTTCGCATCGAGCATATGGCGGCGAACGCGAACCTCAAGACCGAGGATGGCCGCGAGGAGTTCGCAAAGAGAGCTTGCGCCTTTATCGGTACGCTCCAGCCTGTGGAGCAGGATCGGTATTACGCGGTCGTAGCGCGCTTAACGGGCCTTCCGATCCAGGCCGTAAAAGCCCAGGGAGGCATATCATCAGGCAAGGAACGGAATAGCTTTCCAACAACTCGGTATAATAGAGTTAAAATGCAGGAGCGCGCGGATAACGCCCGTGATAAATGCGAGCAAACGCTTTTAGCCTGTATGCTCAAGGGGCGTGAGCACGCACTGTATTTGATGGGCGCGATGGATGGCGCGGAATTCTTTGACCAACCGGCGTATATCGGCTTTTCCAGCGAGCTGCTGGCGCAATACGTCCAGTCCGAAACGGCAGATGTTCCGCTGATACTTTCATTAATGCCGCCTGAGGAGGCGGAACGCGTTGTTCCGGTATTGGAGCTGAGTCAAACCATTGCCGACCCCCGTAAAACCATAGACGACTGCATTAAAAACATCAGGCGGATGCTGTTCGAGGATGAGATTTCGGCGTTGGGCGGGCGGTTTGATAAGTGCCTTGATGCGGAGGAAAAACAACGGATACTCAAGCAGATGGAACAGCTGCAAAAAAAAATAAGCGAATTAAAATAACGGAATTACAAGGAGGGGCCGGATTTGGAAACAAAGGATCCTCGTGAGAAAAGAATTGACGAGCTGGTTGAGAGAGGTAAAGCCAAGGGCGTTTTGACCTATAAGGAGGTTATGGACGCGCTTGAGGATTTAGAGCTGGATCCGCAGCAGATTGAGAGCATTTACGACCGTTTTGAGGCCATGAACATCGATGTCGTGGAGGAGATAGAGCCCGTTGCGGATGTTGCGGAGGAAATAGCGGAGCTTGAAACGGAAATAACCGCGGCGGATGGTGTAGGTATTGACGATCCGGTCCGCATGTATCTCAAAGAGATTGGCAAGGTGCCGCTTTTAAACGCCCAGGAAGAAATCGATATCGCCAAACGCATGGCGGGCGGGGATGATTTGGCAAAGCAGCAGCTTGCGGAGGCGAACCTGCGGCTCGTGGTATCCGTAGCTAAGCGTTACGTCGGCCGGGGAATGCTGTTCCTTGATTTGATTCAGGAGGGCAACCTGGGCCTTATCAAAGCGGTTGAGAAGTTTGATTATAGAAAAGGATATAAGTTTTCGACCTATGCAACATGGTGGATACGCCAGGCTATTACCCGTGCAATCGCGGATCAGGCGCGTACCATCCGCATACCCGTACATATGGTGGAAACCATAAATAAGCTCATACGCATCAACCGCCAGCTGCTTCAGGAGCTGGGCCGCGATCCGAGGCCTGATGAAATTGCCCGGGAAATGGGGATTTCGGAAGAAAAGGTGCGGGAAATCATTAAAATTGCGCAGGAACCCGTTTCGCTCGAAACCCCAATCGGCGAGGAGGAAGACAGCCATCTGGGCGATTTTATACCGGACGACGATGCTCCCGCGCCCGCTGAGGTCGCCGCATTTACGCTGCTCAAAGAACAGCTGATGGAGGTGCTCGACACGCTGACGCCGCGGGAGGAAAAGGTGCTCAGGCTCCGTTTCGGGCTTGACGACGGCAAAGCGCGTACGCTTGAAGAGGTGGGTCGCGAGTTCAACGTGACGCGCGAGCGGATACGTCAAATCGAAGCAAAGGCGCTCAGGAAGCTTCGCCATCCATCGAGAAGCAAAAAGCTCAGGGATTTTCTGGAGTAGGATAGGCGCTTAAATAAAGTCTTATTTGCTGTGTAACTTAAAGGCTTACGTACTCAATAGTAGTAGTTAATTCAATAACTTACTACTTTTTTATTTTATCAGGGTAGCCCCATCGGCCATAAAGTACAATACCGGCGAACCTACGTAAAGAATCTTCAGGAGTATCCAGTTCCATAGTCGCCCTCTTGCACTTTCTCCTCTTTTGTAGTAGCAAAACGTAATGTTGTTCATTATATCAGAGTGCTTTTTTCTTATGCAGTGTTTACTGCCCGCCTATTAGGACGTGTTCTAATAAAATTCTGCTTTGTAGGGACTATTATGTGTTTGATACATATGTTATTTGGCCGTTATTTGGCCGTTAATAAGTAAATAATATTCGTATGTAAAGTCTTGTGCAAAACAAAACACAAGAATTGTTTTTGTATCAGTATTCTTCATATCGATTATGATGTTCTTAACAAGTTCATTATTACTGTCAACAATATCTATGTCTCTTTCTTCTGAATTGATTGTTCCCACAATAAAATAATCCTTTGTTCTCAGAACATTAGACATCAAAGCCATTATTACGGTCTATCTTTCGCGATAATCTTTTGATGGAAAATAAACTTGGTATTTTATATCCTTCTTCAGCCTTAGGAACAACAAGATGTCCACCAGAATTGTCTCCCTGTGAATAAACTACCATACTAGAGTTAGCACCGTAAATGACGTTGATAATTTCTCCTGCTTGGCAATATCTAAACACATCTTCTGAGGATTTAAAATCAATAAAAAAAGTTTTTTAACGGAAAGAGGAAAGATACCGAGCATAAAACCATGCATGATATTATCGTAATAAAAACAGCGGTTTTTTTATTTGTATGTTTTATTTTTTTAAAGTACAATAACAAAAGCAAAAACAATTCCCAAAATAACTATTCTTAAGATCCCAAACAACACTTTTTTCGCTCCTTTCATTTGGGCTATAATACTGGTTGAAGCCGATAACCTGTGATGATTTAACCAACAGTTGCTGCTCATATAGATTATATGTGACGTTGGTCTTAGCGTTTCAATTTTACGCAATTCATTTTCATTCCTTTTACTTATATATCATCATAGAACCTCCTTAAAAGAATTAATCTTGTGCATGCAGTAATTGTTTAGTAGATCTATTCAGCCAATCCTAATCAGAACAATTCCCAATAACAATATCACAATAAATAAGCTTATACCTCCCAAGAGTCTAATAACAAATAAATAAAGTCTCCTTTATAGTCCCCGCCTTTCAATACAATTATAGAAATTATCACAACGCAGTAATATCAATAATAATTAAAGCATATCCAATTATCATGTTTGTAAATAACCTCTTCAATTTTTAACATAACTACCCTTGATTCAACTGCCGTAACCATATTTTACTACGGCCGCTTCGCTTCCGTCAATCAGCGCTGATATGTCGCCTTGGCATAAATTTAGGATGTAGTAACACATTCCGGCATTGGTTACTTGTTGTATATGTTAAATAATTCTACCCTGCTTAGCAAATAATTAAGTCTAACAATTATTATTTATCTTTGCAAAAAAACATAAACAGAAACAGGCAAGGCCCATACAAAATCCAAAAGGTTACCAAAAAATCGCCAAGTACTATTTTGAAAGCTGGAGAATAACGAACGAAAAAAGCCCGAAGAACTACTGTTCCCGGGCTTTTTGTCTTGGCTGCGGAACTAGGATTCGAACCTAGACAATACGAGTCAGAGTCGTAGGTGCTACCATTACACAATTCCGCATTAATCTTTTGTAAGCATAATCCCAGGATGCCGTCCGTCATCGTTATAACACCCGCCTCTCGGCAGGTGGGTGTACTATGGACGCCTCAGCTTACCGGAGCAAGCCGGTGGCTTAAGCAATCCAACCCGTACTCCCGACGTCACTCTGTGGGTTTATAACCATACGTAACGGGCATCACAGGATTATTTCTGGTGGGATTAATTGGGATCGAACCAATGACCTCTACGATGTCAACGTAGCGCTCTGACCAGCTGAGCTATAACCCCTTTGAACAAATACTATTATACAGATTATTCAGGAATTTGCAAGGGGAATTTTTTTCATCCGCCAACTGTGCTATAATGTTATTGCATTCCCTTTTGTCAAGGAGCGGAAGAAAAATGACGTCTTATTTCAGCGATGGTATGACCCGGCATAAGCTTTGCATTATGTATGTCCTGAGCGTTATGCGCGCGGATCTCACCAGGGTGCAGCTCACCACAATCCTCGCGCAAAACGACTGGGTAACTTATTTTGACGCTCAGGCGGGCATAGCCGAGTTGGAGGAAGCCGGGTTAATCGCGGCGATACCTTACAGCTATGGGCAGGGCTACCGCCTCACAAAACAGGGGGATGAGATGTTAAGCCTGTTTATCGAGCGGCTGCCGAAATCCCTCAGGGAGCAATGTAACGATTATATTGAGGCTAATCGGGAAAAGCTGCGCGCGCAGGTGCAATACACCTCATTCGTCGAAAAACAGCCGAACGGAGCTTACGCGGTTTGTTTGCGCGCGCTTGAGCGCGACCGCACGCTTTTTTCAATTAAGCTCGACGTCCCGGACTCGGCGACCGCACGGCACGCCTGCCGGGCATGGACTGAAAAAGCGGAGGTAATCTATCAGCATCTTGTGCAGGCTCTGCTGCTTGATGGGTAGTTGCTTGCCATGTCGACGTATCCGGTTATGCTGCCGCGGGCAGTTAAAAGAACATCCTAACTTTTTTCACGCAAGGATTTACGTGCTGTTCAACTACCGCGTTGTAAAATGCCTCTGCATCCAATAAAGAGTAGGCGAAAGCTTCCGGTGTGTGTTTTAATTTACGAAACAGTTCATTCATAATAACCCCCCTAATAACAATTCAGTCTACTTTATTAAATTTATCAACCTGACAAGCCGCGGCTTGGTGTTGGCGCTGATACTAAAGGATATGAACGATGCAATCAGGCTGCTTTAAATACTATACAGCTCTTCGCTCCGTTCTCTTCAATGCTGCTTTAACCAATAAAAGTAATCGGGCAAAAAGGCCCACAAGGGATCGGTATGATTCATGCCGGGATACAGCGTTAGCTTAACATCCTTCCCCAACGCGGTCATTGCGTTGTACAAATCCTCTGAATGATGTGCTAGAACCCTATCGTCCGCAGTGCCGTGTACAATCCAGAGGGGCGTATTGATCTTTTCCGGCCAACATACCGCGGATCTCGCCTCGTATTCCTTCGGATGCGTTTCCGGCGGGCCGCCAACATATCCATGGAATCTTGTTTCATACCGGTTATCGACATATTCATCATAGAACATAAATAAATCAGACGGCCCTGCCCCAGCAACGGCGGCGTCTATACGTTCATCTCGGCTCAAAACGATATACGTTTCCATCCCTCCGCGCGACCAGCCGAACATATACATCTTCCCGT